>JAJFJD010000016.1 GCA_021774335.1 Alphaproteobacteria bacterium | reverse complement strand
AAAGCGAAATCGGTCGTAAGAAAGGGACGATACGCTGTCGTCAAAGGATTGAAAGACGGCCTGTTCCGGAATCGGCCGAATGCGAGCCTGTGGTACCGATCGGACCGGCTTGGATGGACCGAAGTCCTGCGGCATCGTGCGTCTTCCTATGCTGCCCGCTATGAACCCACTGCATCTGGGGTGCGCATCGTTTGGGAGGTCCCACAGGGAAGCGGCAAGTTTTTTCTCGGTCCGGGCAGGATTCCGGCCGATCTAATCCGCGATGCCACCTACGAACGATTGCTGCCGGTCCGGAAGGGCCTCCGTCGCGTTCGCGGTCGAATCACGCCGGAAGGCAAGCCAATGCCGACAACCGAAGACATCGTTCCCGCCGACGGGCGAACTCCGGTCGACTATGCATTCACGCTGAGGAATGGGCTGCGTATTCTCGTCGGTGGGCAGCCGGCCGGTGCTTCGGCGGTAAACGCGCAATGGCGCTTGCACAAGCGAAAGAAGGGCGAGGTGTTCCTGCATCAGGTCTTCGCGCGGGAAGCCGCGCCGAGAATCATCGCCACGACAATCTCAGTCGCGGAGTGAGTCCGGTTTCCGGTCAAGGATGTCGAGTAGATGATCGGCGACGCCGGCGATGCTGAAATGAGCGCGGGCGTAATCCTGCAAATGCTGGCGTGTTGCCGCGAGGTTCGGACCGGTCAGGTATTTCTCGATGGCGTCGCGTGCACCTTCCAGCGATCCAGTCCGATCACCAAGCCCTTCGCGGTCAAGAATGCCGTCCGGATTCACATCCAGCGATACGATTGGAACGCCGCGCGACCATGCCTGGACGAATGTATTGGGAAATCCTTCATTTTCGGAGACCGAGGTGTTGACGAAGACCGAAGCTCGGTCGAACCATGCCAATGTTTCCTTGAGAGGGAGATCGATATGCCATTCGAACGCAGCGCCTTCGCCGGCGGTTGCGTATATGTCCTCCGGGGAGATGTGCGTATCGCGGCCGAATCGTTTGGAGACCATCACGAAACAAGCGCCGAGCCCGGAGCATAGTTTGGCCAGTTGCGCGAAGAGTTCCGGGCGTTTTCCGGCACCGAACCCGGCAACCCACAGGACGATTGGCGGGGTATCGGGTTTGGATGGAAGGGTGTCCGGAATTTTGTGGCCGGATGGAAAGTTGAAAGCGGTCCGGCCGAAATGCTCTTTGAAGAGTGCTTTTTGCGCCGCGTTTTGCACGCAAGGATGCGTTACGAACTGCATCCCGTATTCGCGCGACATGTCCAACGCTTTTGCATGCGCCCAAAGAACCAGTCGGGCGAGCGGCGACCGGCGTTTGCGGAGGAGGCCGGCGCTGTGGCGCTTGTGAAAATAGCGCCGGACGGGCGATGCGTCGTCGGTGCAGATCCAGACGAATTTGGCACCGTGCCGCTTGCAGTAACGCCCAAGGGCTGCCTCGTAGCCGGATGTGTATCGGTGCAGCACGACCTCCGGCCGGATGCGGCGCAACGCACGGGCATAATGGGGCATGCCGAGAATGGGGAAGTAGCGCCGATTCTTCAGCCAATGAACGTGGACTCCGTCGATGGTTTCCGTCGTCCCCTCACGGCCGCCCAGGCTTTCGCAAACATAGGATACCTGATGGCCGCGAGCCGCGAGTTCGCAGGCCAGCAGCCACGCCTGTACCTCCGCTCCGCCGATTCGCTCGACGAAGTAATACTTGGCCACTATGCAAATATTCATCAGGTGCCATTCATGGTATTGGGAGCGTTGGCGGTGTATACACCGGTTGACCGTATTGCATAAGACCCGCTGGTTCAGGATGACCTCACGGCAAATATTTAACAAGGCGGCCGAAGCGGGATTGAGCGCTGCCGTGCTTAAGATTTTCCATCAAGCTATCTCGTTTGGTGCGACGGTCTTGCTGGTACGGGCGCTGTCTCAAGAAGAATTCGGGATTTATAGTATTTTATATGCTGTAATTCCAATGTTGAATATTGTTGGTTCATTTGGACTTCAAGAAGTTTTACAAAGATTTTTGCCGGAATACTACGCGGAGAATGAGTTAAAGCTTGCCAATAAATTGGCGATTCGCGTCCTTATCCTCAAGGCAATTACCGGAATCATCACAGTCGCGGCTATCCTCATCTATTGGGATGTTCTTTCCAGCCTCGTTAAGATTCAAGACTACAAAGAATATTTCGCAATATTCTGCGTCTGCATTATCGCCTATCAACAATGGTCCATCCTGACAGTTACCGTCGAAGCCTTTTTCCTACACAAACTTGCTTTCTATATCCAGATCGCCGTCGTTACGGCCCGCGCGACGGCCTATCTCGTGTGTTTCCTGAACGGTTACGGCCTGCTTGAAATACTGGTCATCGACACGGCGGTCTATAGCGTTCTGGCCACGGCATTCGCCATCCTATATTGGCGGGCGGTGCCGCAGGGGGAGGGCGCGCGGTCCGTGTTTGGGGGGAGCGATCGGCGCCGAATTCTCCGATACGCGTTGTTCAACAACTTCAACTCGATCGGCGTTCGCTTCATGGATAGCGGCGTCAGTTACTTGATCGTCGCCTATTTCATGAGTCCGTCGCAGGTGGCGGTTTACGCATTTTGTAACCAGTTGGCTAATCGTTTCGCGCGGATAAGTCCGGTCAACTATCTGGCGACGGTGATCCGGCCAGCCTTTTTCAGTCTGGGTATCTCGACTGAAGAAGAACGTACGGTCGTCATGGTGCAATTTCTCCTAAAATGCATTTTATGGTTCTTCATCCCGGTTTTTTGCTTTGCCGTATTGTTGGGCGGCGGATTCATTGATCTGGTCTTTGCGAAGTATCAGGAGCACGCCGATCTGTTCGCCGCGTGCGTCGTGGTGGCGGCGATCAACGCTCTTGGGTTTCCGATAAGCATGGCGGCGCAACTGCGCGAGCGGGTCGATATCATTCTGTACAGCAAGGTATTCGGTGCATTGAGCCTCGCCGCGAGCATTCTGACTGTGCCGTATTTTGGCATTTGGGGCGCCTTGTTCGCGGTGGGAGTGGGGCAGTTGCTCAAGAACCTCTTTATCGGCTGGTTCGTGCGCGATCTGCTACCAGTGTCCGCCCTGGCGATGGCGATTGCCCGCGCCGCCGGATATTGGGCCGTGGTCTCGGTGCTTCTATTCGTTGCCCTTCAGTCTGGAACGGGTTTGCTCCGGTTGTCGGTCGGAGCGGGCTCCCTCGCGGTTGCCGGCCTGATCTTTGTCTATTGGATCCTCATGCTTGATGATATCGAGAAGCGGTTCGTATGGTCGTTGGCCGGAAAGGCGAAACTCAGCAAATACATCCCACGTCGGCTGAGACCCTAGGCCGATGCGCATCACCATGGAAATCGAGGCTTAGATGACGCGCATCGTCTGGCAATCGAAATCAAATTCGTTCGTTGAGTCCTTTTCAGCGGGGACGTTGAGCACGCGGGCGTCGGGCGGCGCGGCATATGAATTCGCGGCCGCTGCTGCAATGGCGCGGTCACATGATGTGTCCTTCGACGAAAACGCGGTCCGATCGCCGGGCATGCCGTTGATGACCTACGTCCGGCGTCTTCGGGCCAGCACACCTGACGCGGATGTTGTGATCAAACAGCCTTTTCCCATTGTTTTCGGCCGCCGCTTGCCCGGTGCGCAGATCGGCGTCGTGCATCACTTCGACCTAGCGGGCGCCAAATCGTCCCCGCGCTTTGCCCTCTTCAACGCGGTGTTGCGGCGTCGATTGCGGGAGATGGATGCGGTTGTCGCCGTCTCGCAGTTTTGGAAGGATTATCTTGAGCGGAACGGCTGCAATAATGTTCATGTGATCTTTAACTCATTTCCGACCGACGAATACCAGTACTCTCAAGAAGATGTTGGTAATTTTTTGGAAAATTACAATATAGATTCCGAAAAACCGATCGTTTATATTGGTAATGCTAGTCGATCCAAAGGCGTGTACGAAGTATACGAGCAGTTATCAGATAAAGATTACACCATGATCATGACCGGGCGTACGAATGGGGCGCCGGATTTGCCGGTTCGGTACTTCAACCTCACGCAGCGTGACTATCACTTGCTGCTCAAGGCGAGTTCGGTCGTGGTGACGATGTCCCGGATGCTGGAGGGTTGGAACCGGGTCGCGCATGAGGCACTTCTTCTGGGAACACCCGTGGTTGGATCAGGCGCCGGCGGCATGCGGGAATTGTTGACGAATGGGGGGCAGATCATCGCCGCGAGTGTCGAAGAGTTGCCGCAGCTCGTCGAACAGGCGATCAACGACCGGGCGACGCTGGCCGAGGCAGGGCGGCGCTATGCAGGTCAGTTTGATGCCGGGTATTGGCAGCGGAGTTGGGATAACCTACTGAAAACGGTGATGTCATAGGGCCGCAATGCGATAATCGGATTGACGTGAGTACCGGCCGGCCAGAACGAATGAATATCGGGGGCGACGGCGTTTGGCGGCGCGCCGAAAGCAAGCAGGACTAGAATGAAAACCGTCGTTGTCGTGACGAATATTCCGACGCCTTATCGGATCCCGCTGTTCAATGAAGTCGCCCGCCGCCTTCATGCACGCGGATATGCGCTGCATGTGGTTTTCGGTGCGTGGGGTTATAAACGGCGGCAGTGGAAAATCGATCCAGGAACGTTCGAGTTCGGTTACCACGTCCTGGGTGGCAGCGGGTTCTATCTTGGCCGGAACGAGAGTATTACCCTCACGTATAGCGGCCTCATCAAATATATCTTGGCGACGAAACCCTTTCTGACCATCGTGAGCGGTTTCTCCATCGCGAGCCTCAAACTGCTGTTGTGTAGTTTCGTATCGTCGGCGCGCTACTGTATTTGGTCGGGCGGAATCGCGGGGCGGGGGGCATCGCTAGGCTTCTTCCGAACGCTGCAGCGTCGGCTTCTGGTCCGGCGCGCATCGAACTTCATCGTGTATGGCAGCCGGGCGGCGCAGTATCTTGTGATGCTGGGCGCGAAATCGGACCGTATCTTCACGGCGATCAACACAGTGGATGTCGAATTCTTCAAATCGGTGGGAAATCGGGATCAAATGGAGCCCGTGAAAAAGGGCAAACGCGTCATTCTGTATGTTGGGAACCTTACCCGTGGTAAACGGATCGATCTCGTTCTGCACGCCTTGAGGAGATTTAGAAATCAGCGCGATGACTTCGTCTTCCATGTTGTCGGCGATGGCGCCGAGCGGCAGACCTTGGAGAAGATAGTTCGGGATTTTGAGCTTGGTGATGTCGTTGAGTTTGTGGGTTATTTGCAAAAGCAAGAGGTCGCCGAGCGCCTCGCCGGCGCCACATGTTTTGTATTTCCCTCGGAGTATGACATCTGGGGACTGGTGCTGGTGGAAGCGATGGCGGCCGGCGTCCCTTGTATCGCCTCGATGAAATCGGGGGCGACCGCCGATCTTATCGACGACGGCCGGACCGGGTATGCCGTCGATTTCGAGGACACCGCGCGCGTCGCCCATCGAATTGGTCAATTGCTGGACAATCCCGAGGAAGCGCACCGAATGGGAGGCGCCGGGCGCGACTTCGTTTCGTCCCAGGCGAACCTGTCGGTTTCAGCTGATGGATTTGCAGCGGCGGTGGAACACTTTGCCGCGGCGGGGCGATGAGGCGCGGTATAAATCGATGATTCATCCTCGGAAAAAGCTCCTTATCATCGGGCCTGTGCCGCCGCCGTTCTCGGGACCGGAGATCGGAACCAAGACATTACTTGAATCTCAGGTCTTGAATGAGGCATGCGAGGTGCACCACCTGAACACGACCGTCCGAAAAAGCAATGCCGAGAAAGGAAAGCTCGACGTCCAGATGGTGACGGCCTTCCTGCGCTATCTGTTCTCTTTGTTCGGCATTCTATGGCGCGAACGGCCGGAATATGCGCTGTATTGTCCGACGACCGCATCGTTGAAGGGATGGACGCGGGATGGAACGACCATTCTTCTATGCAAGTTGTTCTCGACCCGCCTTTTTATGCAGTTTCGTGGTGGGCATTTCCGCTTTTTCTACGATTCCCTCAATCCAATCTTTAGATGGTGTATCCGGACGCTATTGCGGCAATCGGCGGCAATGCTTGCCCAAAGCGAGCGGTTGAAACGTCAGTTCGAAGGCATTCTTGCCGGCTCCCAGATCGGGCGCTTTCCAAATTCGATTTCGAATTCATTCTTCTCGTCGTTCGATACGGTGGAGCGGGGCGACACCGACCGGCCGGTGACCGTTCTTTTCATCGGCCATCTGTCGTTCGCTAAGGGATATTGCGATCTTCTGGAGACGATCCCAACGCTATGTGCCGACCATGATGTCCGTTTCCGTTTCGTCGGTGCACCCGCGTCGGGCATGCGAAACATTCATTTCAACCAGGCGACGGGTGAACGTCTGGTTCATAACAATCCGACCGAATGGTACCAGCGTTTCATTGTCGATGCTGGCGTTGAGGCGCATGTTGAACGCATGGGCGAACGTATCGAGGGAGAAGCCAAGCTTGACGCCTTCAAAGAGGCGGACATCTTCGTCCTGCCGAGCTATTCCGAAGGATTCTCCATGGCCATTCTTGAGGCGATGGCAGCTGGTTTACCCGTAATCGCGACCTGCGTCGGCGCCGCACCCGATGTCATTGAGGATGGAAAAAGCGGTTATGTTATCAATCCGGGGGATATTCCCGTCCTTATGGAACGGTTGGAATCATTGATTGCCAATCGGCAGAAACGGTTGGATGTCGGACAGGCGGCACGCGAGGAATGCCGCGCCAACTTCCTCGTCGATGCCGTTTCGCGCCGCTTGCTTGAGATTCTGGACCGAGGTCCGGGCGCGGTTGATCCATGACGGTCATTCTCATAATTGCCGGTTTGTTCGTTGCTTTTATCGGATTTGGATTCTTGGTCGGTCCTCAGGTCGGGATTCTCCTCGCGTTTCTTGGCAAACCGATAATCGATGCGACGTGGAATTTCTCGATCGGGAACATTAATTTGTTGAAGATCGTGGGCGTTCTGCTGCCCGTGATGGTGTTCGCCCATTGCATGACGTCACGGTCTCGTACGCGATCGCAGCGTACGCCGCTCCTGTCAATCTGGTTGATCTATGCGGCCTACACCTGCCTGTCCTACGGGTTTCAGCTTGCGTATACCGATGACGTGCTGGGCGAGGTCGTCAATGTCGTTCAGCTTGCCTTCCGTACGCTGAACGGACTGGCGGCGTATCTCATGGTCCAAGCGTATTTCCGCGAGCCCGATCAGTTTCGGCGTTTGTTGGTTTTCCTGATCCTCGCGAGCCTGTTTCCGATGCTCACCGGAATCTATCAGGCAGCGACGGGCGTTGTCTGGCAGGAGCGATCAACGGTAGGTTTGGCGCGCAATGTCGGCCTGTATCACGACGCGTTTACCTTCCGGGGATATGCATTCCAGACACTAACCGCCGTGGTTCTGTACTGGGCCTATTTCGTGAAGCGCACCGACGTTATCAAACGCCTGCTTCTCGCGGGAATATCCGTGATGGCGCTGCTGGTTTTGTACAAAGTCTATTCCAAGGCCGGAGTGTTGATCCTTTTGCTGTGGATCCTGATTTGGGCCGCCGGGCGGCGTAGCCTCGCACCGGCAATCGGTATCGTTATCATACTGCTCGCGGTCAATGCCGTTACCAGCGAATTGCTGTTTTCTGAAGTGGAGCAACTCTACTCCAAGGAACTGGTGGTATCCGATGGACGCGCCAGCAATTTCGCGCAAAAGCAGACGCTAGGCGGTCGCTGGTTCATCTGGAGCCATTTCCTTGGGGAATATTGGGATTCGTCGCTTATCGAACAGATGTTTGGGACTGGCCGCGCCGTTCCGGCCCACAACGATTTCCTCGTCAAAATGATATCGAGCGGTATCCTTGGCACCGTTCTGTATGCGCTCTTGCTCTGGGTTGTTGGCGTCAAGCTCGTCCGCAACTATTTTCGCGAGCGGTCGCCGTTGAATGTCATGGGATTGATGGTTTTCGTCATGTGGATGGTCGACACGATCGGATTATCGCCCAGCATCTACACCAGCTATCAGTGGTACGCGTGGGGCATCATGGGACTTGCCATCAGGGGATTGGATCCCGTCGAGACGGAGCCTGAGCCGAAGCCGAAGCCGAAGCCGAAGCCGAATACTGTGGTGCCGGGGCGGAATCCGACAATGGCTCAGCGCCGCGTGCCGTTCAGCCGTCCGTAAGATCGGATGGCCGGTATCGTTCCCGGACCTTTCCCAGGCTCCATAGAAACAGCAGGTCGGCGGTTATCGGCGAGGAATATTCGTAAACGGCAAAATTCTGAAAGAGCGCGCGTTCGATGAGTTTCGCGGGCGTTCGGATCTTCAGTTTTCGGTTTGCGTAGAAGAAGCTCCGCCAGATCTGCCACCAAATCCACCATATCGATTGCCGGAGATACATGACGCCTTTTCCCGGCGCGTGGTCGCGGAATTCGCGGAAGCTGGCGAGCGACTTCGGCGACAGGGCCGTTGCGGACCGGTGGAACAGGATGCTCGCCGCCTTCTTACTGGTCCCGAACAGGGCCCGGGGCACGCCGCTTTCTTCGGCGATCCGGCGCGGCACCGGCTTGTCATAACCGCCGCCGACACTGAACGGAACCATATCGCTGTCGCGTGCGATATTCAGCAATGAGGGCTGCGTGTTTCGGCCCAGTCCGACGACTGGCATCGGCAGATGCGCAAAACCGGTGCGCAGCCGGAATTCGGACAGACTGGCACCGCTGTTGTCACCGCGTTCGAAGCTGAGGCCGGGGTCACTTCCGATATGCCAGGCGGCGTCGGCGAAAAAACCGGTAAGAACGACCCGGCCGCCCAATTTTGGTTCAAAGGCCGAGTAGATAAAGTCCTCTCCGCCCATGCCGGTTGCGATGAATTCGGCTTCCTCGAAATCCTGAGCGTCGGCCCGTGATTGTCTCTCGAACTCGAACGCGTCCATACCCAAGGCCTCGAGAACGGCCCTGCCCGAATCGACCGACCCGCCGCGCGCGGTTCGAAGCGTCACGCCTTCACGGCATCCGAGCTTGGCCGCCATGGCGGAACAGGCGGTCCAGTCATAACCCGACGAACAAGTCGACAACGGGGCGTAGGGGAATGTGCGGGCGGGATCCGCACCGTTCGCGAAGACCGCGGCCAACGTTGTGGTCAGATAATTCCGATACGATTCAAAACTATCGAACGCCGCGGAGGTTTGTTTGGCAGTCTGGCCAACCGATCCATCGCGGATGTCGATGTTTGCCACCGAAACACGGTGTATTTCTCCTTGTGACCCGAGGTAAATCTGATTTTCTGCATTCTCCAGGCCGTTGGCGATTGACGCAAAGCGACGGCCGTAGGAAGGGCCAACCGGCAGTTGGATATCATTGGCTTCCAAGAGGAAAGCCAAGGAATTCGACACGGCGACCCGGCTCGGACCCTTGAGGATGAAAAGGCAATCGATCGGGTGGGTCGCGGAAACGGCGCAGAGGCTGTTCCCGGTGACTTTCAATCCTGACCCGAAGAAATTCGCGGCGTTCTCGAAATCGAAAGCTGCGAAGTCACCATCCCAACAGCCTTCTACCAAACCGGTCTCGGACAATTCTACGCCGGTCCCACAGACGGCCCATGCGCGACCGTCCTCGCACGTAGCACACCATGCCAGCTTGGGGATCGTTGAGGAGACGGACACATCTAAATTCATGGCGGTCGGATCGTTACGTCGGTTGAAATTAGTTTGCGGTAATCGTTGGCAAATTAAAGATGAAGTCGTGGATGGTCATTGTTGCTGACGCCGTGGCGGGTGCCTCGCGCTCAGGTTCGTTTTGCCCCCACAATTTCCGAAATGACGGTTCGGACCTTGCCGGAAGGCGTTCGTTCGACCATGGGTGTGTATTCCAGGCGAATATCGATTTCCGAGCCGAGGTAAAACCGCAGCGAGGACAGGAGTACGGCCTCGTCAGCGTTCGAATACCCAGACCGTTTGGCGACACAGACTGTGATTTTTCCAGGCGTTGTCTGGCGGATTTGGGCTTCTTTGATGTTGACCGAGTCCTCGAAGATGCGATTGACCGCGCCAATCTTCTGACCGTCGCCGAGCACCACGAAATCTTCGCCGCGGCCCTCGAATTTCTGAACTTCCCGGGGAAAACCCCCGTCACCGACAAGTGCCATGTCCCCGGTATCGTATCGGATTAGGGGAGTCGCGAGATTGGTGAGATTGGTGCCAATGATCCGCTTCGAGTCCGACCCCGGCTGATCGAGAAACTCGATCGTGGCGAAATCCTCATCGACCCGAAGCACTCGGTCGGGATGCTGAGAGACATTCCCGACGGCTTCGGCCATGCCGTAATGCTGGAGTGGCCGAATGCCGAATGCCGCTTCGATCAGGTCGGCCTGATGGTCGCTGAGGTTTTCGCTCGCGCTGGTAATCCATTGGACTTCATGCTCGAGCCGGTCGTCCCTGTCGACCATGTAACTCGCCAGTATCGTCAACGAGGATGGACGGCCTTGTATCCAACGGGGTTTTTGGTCACGCAGCGCATGCAAGTAGGCCGGCATGTTTGCTTCCGACATGTGATAGGAACTGAAGAAGGTTCGGCTGGTTGCCGCGTCGTGCCGCCAGAAGGGCGGTTCTTTTTGGTCTATCGGAACCAGATGTTGCGCGAGAAAAGCCGCACAGGGCGTCCCGCGCTTTATTCCGTGCATCCGGTAGTAGCGCCACCACATCGCCCATTGTTCCCGATCCGCCAGAACCGTCGTCGGAAAATGGAACCCGGCGCCGGTGCTGCCGCTGGTATGCGTCATCATCTGTTCGGATTTGGAGACAGCCTCGGAATACAAGGCGGGGCCTTGTTTTATCGCCTCGCTCTTCGTGAGGATCGGTAATGGTGTCAGGTCCTCGGATGACCGGACGGAATCGGGATCGAATCCTATTTCGGCAAATAACGTCCGATAGTAGGGAACTGTATCTGCAGCGAGGCGCACGAAGGCACGCAGGCGCTCATTCTGGAAATCGAGCAGTTTTTCCGGGGGCCATTCCAGCCGCGCTTCGGCTTCCGCCAATATCGCGTCGAAGGGCGATGCGTAGCGGCGTGAATTCAGCTTCCAGCTATAAAAGCTGCAAGCCAGATTCTGCAGTGAGACCGGAAGCGTGGCGTATATCTTTTGGTACATCTATTCGGACCGACAATCGGCTGAACTATCCGCTGAACCTGTGGCAATTCGATGGCGCATGTGATGACGGAGCCGGTGGATGTGTCGGGTTTGCAAGGACGGCCGCGTCATTATTTGTTCCGGCATCCCGCGAGCCAACCCGACGCGGTTAGATAGTCGAACACGGCATCCGTAACCAAGCCATTGCCCAATTCGGTGTAATGACCGTGGCCTTTTTCCCGGAACAGCAGGACGTCGTTCCCCGCCGACCGCTCGAAACGATGCAGGGGCGTCAGCGTCGCCATCCGGTCGTGGATGCTTTGCGGCAGAAAATCGAACGCGCTCTTGAATTTGGTGCGCGACCGCCGTCCTGGCGTGTCCAGCAGCAGGAATCGCGCGCCGGCTGCTTCCGCCTCCGCTTTGGACCTTTCCAGCAGAAGCAAATCCAGTTCTGACGCGGCATTCCTTTCTGGCGTCTTGGGCGCAGGTTTCTGCGCTGTATCGCGTGACAGCTCGAACTTTCGATAGCTCCGCACGGCTGTCTTGTACCAGGATGCTGCCCGTTCCCGGATCGCCGTATAGAGTTGGCTGTTTTGGACGATCCAGTCATATGCGCCAAAACGGCTCAACCAGTCCCGGACGGCCACGCCGGGCAGATAAGTTCGTCCCGTCGCCAGCAATTGTTCGTCCCGAACCTCGAAAAGCCGGGCACTTGCGTTATTCTTGGGATCGGTGCTGTGCCATTGGAATATCACCACGTCCGGCTTGTATTTCACACCTTCGGCCCGCAATGCCGTGAGCATTTCCGCCGTCCCGAAGCCGCTGACGGCTAGGTTGAGTACCTCGCTCCGGTAGCTGGCTTTGCGTAGGTGCTGATCGAGCAGATAGGCGAACGTGTTTTCGTAGTCGACTTCGAACCCCATCATCACGGAATCGCCGAACAGGAGCACACGGCAGGTTTCGGCTGGTTTTGAATAGGTCACATCGGTATCCGCCCGCATTCCCTGACCGTTGATGCGGACCTGGACGCTGGCTTCGGACGTGGTGTGCCAATATGTCGAGTTGGGAATATTCATACGAATACCGTAGGGCGCGCCGGTCACGAACCGCGGAATCAGCGGGACCGGCGCTACTAGGCGCAGGGCGATCTCGCCAACGATCAGGCTGTAGACGACAAGCACCAACAGCCAGGGGGCGCGTTTCCAGGTGAACAGTCTAGAAATCAAAATAAATGAACTCCCGGGTTCCGCGCGCCGCGCCGAAAATGACGCACCATATGACGAAAACGCCAACATGATAGCGCAACCAGATCGGCAGGACCGGCAATACCTCAAGCTCATTCTTGAGCAACTGTAAGGCTTGCACGAAGAGGAGGGGCAGCAGCACGCGTGCGACGTCGAGCCAAAGCGACGATGCGAGGGACATGTCGGTGGTAAACACCGAAAGCATCTGCACGATATGGTCGACGGATGTCGCGCGGAACAACAGCCAGCCGAACACGATCAAAACGAACATGACCGCCCAGGCGAGAAGGTTGCAGGCGACGGCGGTGCCGCCGCGTCCCTTGAGTTTGTCGAGGTGATCATCGATGCGGAGCATGCGGTAAATCACCAGAAGAAGGCCTTGGTAGGCGCCCCAGAGCACGAAGGTCCAGTTCGCCCCGTGCCATAAGCCGCCAAGCAGCATGGTAAGTGCCAGATTGCGATAAGTCTTGAACGCTCCGCCGCGGTTGCCACCGAGGGCGATATAGAGATAGTCGCGCAGCCACGTGGACAGGCTGATGTGCCAGCGTTGCCAGAATTCGGACGGTGTACGGGCGACATAAGGCAGATTGAAATTCAACATGATGTCGAAGCCGAGTATTCGGCCTATGCCGCGCGCCATATCGCTATAACCGGAAAAATCGCAGTAGATCTGAAAGGTGAAAGCGACCAGGGCAACGACGATATCGCCGGCGGAATAGGCCTCCGGATTGGCGAAGACCTTGTCGGATACAGCCGCCAGATGGTCGGCGACGACAGCTTTCTTGAACAAACCCCAAATAAAGAGCGTCGCGCCGCTCTCAATATTCCGCCATGTGATTTCGCGGCGTTTCGCGAATTGCGGTAGCAAATGCGCTGCGCGCTCGATGGGGCCGGCGACAAGCTGGGGGAAGAAGGCGACGAAGGTGGCGAATTGGAGAATACTGGTCGTGGCCGGAATGCGCTTGCGGTAGACGTCGATCGTGTAGCTCATCGTCTGGAACGTGTAGAACGAGATTCCGACCGGCAGGACGACATTGAGCGTGAAAGGATCGAGCGTGATTCCGGCGGATTGGCCAAGATCGTAGAGCGACCGGGCGAAGAAATCGAAATACTTGAATACCCCGAGAAGACCGAGATTGAGAACAACGCTGAGCGTGAGGTAATGCCGCCGACGAAGGGCCGTATCCCGCCGCTCAAGGTAGAAGACCGCCGCCAGGAAAAGTGCGCTTCCGATGGCCACCAAAACCAGGAAATGTCCGGATGTCGCAAACGTGGGCAACAGCACCAGGGCGCTTAACGCGAGGACACCTGCGGCTGCCTTGCAGGCTTCGCGCCGGACATTGCCCAGACGTGCGATGCCAAGGCCCACGATATAGTCACAAGCCGTGGATCCGGCGATGAGAATCAGAAACCGCTCGTCCCAACCGGCGTAGAAGGCGTAACTTGCCAACAGAAGAACAATATTCTGCCATCGTAAGTTATTTCTTGTCGCCAGATAGAAAGCGATAAATATTATAAAGAAAAGAAGGAAAGTATAGGTGTGGAATAACATGCTTTTTGACTTAGTCGCCTGACCGTATTTTATGAAGGGTTATGTCCGTCAATAAACATGTATTACACGATTAGTAAGACGATTTCATTGTCTGACCGAAGACGGCGAACTTGTTTTGCCGAGCGGTCGACGGTGTCGGAAATTTTCAGGTTACTGTTTTCGGGCAAGCATAATGACCGCCCTTGGTCCGAACCGCCGGGATATCCGGCATAAGGTTTGAACCACGACATCATCCAGGAAGAACATCAAACGATAGGCGGCCTTTCGAACCGCATTATGGCCGATCAAATCGCAGGCCTTCTTCATGAAAGGCTTTGCGATGCTCACCGATTCCTTCATCACCATCGGCGAACACCCCCGATTCTGCAATTCTTGGATCGTGGCCTCCACGGAGATTTCGGCATCATGATCGCTGTGTTCGTGATCGCCCATTATCCGGCCCGCCACGTTCCGAAGACCGGAGCCTTCGGCCAGGAGCTTCGGGGTGTCGATCGGTTCATGCAGCCCGACTTGGACGGATGAACAGCGAATGGCTTCCGCAAGCCCGTCGACAGGACTAGGAAGATGATGGAGTGATCCGAATGCGAGAACGGCGTCGAAAGACTCGTCCTTAAAGGGAAGGTTGAGGGCGCTGGCTTGCATGAAATCACCTTCTTCATTGGCCGATTTTGCAACCAGGAGATTGTTGAACGCGATGTCGATTCCGACGAACTGAAAGGAATAGCCGTCCAATCTCATCGACCAGGCAATTGTCCGTGCACCGCCGCAACCCACTTCGAGGACGGATCGTGGTTCCTCCAGATTGCGGAGCAGATAGGTTTCGCGCGGGATGTATATGTTCCAGTCTGGCCGATTCCTGATGTTTTGCAGCGATTGCCGGCGTTTCTCGGGCGATACGGCCAATCCATCGAAATAATCCATCTCCTCCCGGTTCCAGAGACCGTGATCCGACGTTTGACGCGTCGTCAGTCGCTCGATCGAGGTGTCGATGATGCGCTGAACGTCGGACGGACAGTCGTCCTTCATCTGCAGAAGGAACTGGCGATGTCGATCGACATTGGTATCGTCGTCCGAAAGTAAGATGGGGATAGAGTCGACGATCGGAAAAGCACTTTCGGAGTCTCTGCAGAAAAGTACGCCCCGCACGATATCGTCACTTCCTTCAAGTGCGGCGCATTCCATCGCCGGAAGGCGGGAATTCGGACAGACGAGCTTTTCAATCAAATAAGGTCTCACTATTGCCCTCAGCTCCTAGGACTTCATCACCCATGGTGATTTCGAGGATTCTAACTGCGCCCTGATGTCTAGCACTAAGAGTTTTAAAAATCGCGCTTATTGAGGCCCCATTGCGTAAATCCTTAGTTTCGACATATTTCGCTAAGTCAATCGTCTATGACAAATTCCTAATGGAACACGATCAGGTGGGGTCTTTCAGTGTGGACCGAAGGACGCTGAGCTAGTGGTTCCAGGCGTCACGGCCGGTGCCGATAGTGGAGACTTCCAAATAATCGAGATGAAGAAACAATTATATTTATGGAAAAGAGTATTCTTTGATATTTTCTATAAAAGAGGAGTCGGTGTTATTTGAATAAGTAAATTAATATTAATAAATTTATTTAAGTATATTTTTCTGTAACTTGGGGCTGTCGCCGATACCATCGGCATTACGCACATCCCTACTATTCGAAATCGGCGCGGCACGGCTGATCGGTGCTATCGGAGATGGTGAACGACACGCACAAAAATGTCGAAATGTGGTGTCATTTTTACGTGTCGTAGCGAAACTGCGGTATCACAGGATGGTGCCGGGACTTGTTTGAAAAGGCGCCGTTTCGCGGGACGATCAAATGGATGTGATGTGTTTTCGCTCATCCGAGATTACAGGTGACAGGTTGGGTCAAGGTCGATATGGATCATCGGATGGAAATGCGCTCTAGACCGTTGCACGACTCCGATGACGGATTGCGATCCTCCGGCGCCGGCCGGTTGCTGTGGATCATCAGCGCCATCCTGGGGGCTGCGGCGTTCGCCTATGTTTTCCGGGATGGTTTGATCTACATGATCGAGCGCTGGGATCAGGAGGAATACAGCCACGGTTCCCTGATTCCGATCATCACGCTATTCCTCATTTGGCAGAAGAAGGATGCCTTGGCGGCCATGGGGGCCGGCACTTCCTTGGTCGGGCCGGCGGGGTGGGTCGGGGCGCTGGTCGTTCTTGGCGGTATTCTCGTCGGGCTGATCGGCGAACTCAGCACGATCTACCTAATCATCCAGTATGGTTTCCTGATGACAATCCTCGGCATCGCGATGTCGCTTGTCGGATTCCGGGGATTGAAGCTGATCTGGGCGCCGCTGCTGTATCTCGTCTTCATGGTGCCGTTGCCGAGTTTTCTCTACGCCAGTCTCTCGGCCGAGTTGCAGCTCGTCTCGTCGGAACTCGGCGTCGCCTTTGTCCGGTGGTTCAACATCCCGGTCTTCCTCGAAGGGAATGTCATCGACCTCGGCATCTACAAATTGCAGGTGGTCGAGGCGTGCAGCGGGCTTCGATATTTGTTCCCGCTCATGAGTTTCGGGTATCTCAGCGCTTATCTCTATCGGGGCCCGGTATGGCACCGTTTGGTGCTGTTCCTCTCGACCATTCCCATCACCATCGTGATGAACAGTTTTCGTATTGGTGTAATCGGTGTCGCGGTCGATCGCTGGGGCATCGAGATGGCCGAGGGCGCCCTTCATTTCTTCGAGGGATGGGTCATCTTCATGGCCTGTGTCGCTATTCTGTTCCTTGAAATCTGGCTGTTCGTCCGGTTTACCGGTGGTAAGCGCAGCTTCACCGATTCGTTCCGTATCGAGCTGCCCGATCGGGCCAATGGTTGGATGCCGAAGCTTGGTGGAACGCCGACGCGCCCATGGCTTGCGGCGGTTGCCGTTCTGGTCCTTGCGACGGTCGGTTCTTTGATGATCGCACAACGGACCGAGACGGTCGCGCAGCGGGAAACGCTCGAAACGTTTCCCATGCAGCATGACGACTGGTTCGGCAAAGGTATTCCGTTGGAAAAAGAGATCGTTGAGGCCCTGAAGCTGACAGATTACGTGAATGTAAATTACGCCAAGCTCGACGATAGGATGCCGGTCAATCTCTATGCGGCCTATTATGCGTCGCAGCGCAAGGGCGAGGCGGTACATTCGCCGCGATCCTGTATTCCAGGCGGCGGCTGGCAAATCGAATCGGTCAAGCGGCAGACGGTGTCGGATGTCACGCGGGCAGACGGGCAGCCGCTTGAGGTGAACCGGGTGATTATCGCCAAGGGGCCGGTCCGTCAGGTGGTCTACTATTGGTTCGCGCAGCGTGGCCGGAACCTAACGAATGAGTATCTCGTGAAGTGGTACCTGTTCTGGGACGGCATGACCCGCAACAGGACCGATGGAGCGTTGGTTCGGCTGGTGACGCCGGTCCGCCCTAATGAAGACACAAGTGTCGCCGATAAACGGCTGGTATCGCTCTTAAAGACAATCTATCCAAAGATCGGCAGATACATTCCGGCGTGACAAGACGCCGGAGGCTTTATGAAACGGCCCTGCCTCTGGTAAGAAGGACTTGGGGAGGCCGGCATTCATGGTCGGCTTTTGTTCATACCGCGCTGGTATGAATGATCGTCGGCGTATTTTGATGCGTCACGTTTGCGAGCGGAAGGCCGCGCCATGCGACGGCAAATAGGTGTTTCCCCCGAAAGGTGCCAATGATCCTGGCGTTTAGTTTCGTCGGCGCGCTTTTCGTCACGATGGTCCTGGTGCCGCCTTTGATGCGGATTGCAGGGCCACTGCGCCTGTTGGACGTTCCCGACGAACGGAAGATCCACACCGACCTTGTGCCGCGCTGTGGCGGGCTGGCAATCGCCTCGGGCGTTCTGCTGCCGCTAATCATGTGGATGCCCAAGGAAACGGCCATGTCCTCGCTGCTGGTCGGGGCGATCGTGGTTTTTTTGTTCGGGCTCTGGGATGACGTAAAGGACCTGAACTACAAGATAAAACTGCTTGGCCAGATCGTGGCATTGGCCATCGTCCTCTATGGCGGGATCATTCTGCAGCGCTATCCCTTCGCCGGCCTCGATCCGCTACCGGGTTGGATCTGCGTGCCGATTTCCGGGCTGTTCATCATCGGCGTCACCAACGCGGTGAATCTGTCTGATGGACTGGACGGCCTGGCTGCGGGCTGTACGCTGCTGACATTGGCGATGATCGCATTCCTGGGGTATCAGTCGGACGGGTTTTCCACCGTCCTGCTGGCCTTGACGGTGATGGGCGGGATTTTGGGGTTCCTACGGTACAACACCCACCCGGCGATCGTGTTTCTGGGCGACGCCGGCAGCCAATTCCTCGGATTCACAGCGGCCACGCTTACGCTCCACCTGGTGGCGACGGTCAACACCGCTTTGAGCCCGGCACTGCCGCTCTTGCTTCTTGGCTTGCCGATTCTCGACACATTGTGGGTCATGGTCATTCGTTTGCGGGTTGGCCGGTCGCCGTTTAGCCCGGATCGCAATCACCTGCATCATCAATTGCTGCGCCTTGGCTTGAAGCAATACGAGGCGGTTTCGCTGATCTATGCGTTGCATGGCCTACTGATCTTTACCGCCTACTATCTGCGATATGCCTCAGACGGCCTGATTATCCTGATTTATGCGGGATTTTGCGCCGCCGTAATCGGTCCCTTGTCGATTGCAAAAATCAAGGAATGGCGGTTCCGGCCCGAATTGCCGACGAAAAACGATGCCGTCGAACGCCGCAATCTGTGGCTGCGCAAGCGAGCTTGGCTGCCGATCGTGACGGCACAATTTCTTGCAATTGCCGTATCGGTCTTTCTGACCGGCGGCGCCTTCGTCGTGGATTGGCTGCCACGGGATTTCGTCGTGGTCGCTGTCGCGGCGATCGTCGTCTTAGTGGCCGGGACGATATTCCTGCGGGGGAGTTGGCGGCTGCTGACCCGGGCCGGCGTGTACATGTCGAGCGTGGTGGTTGTGTTTCTATTGGGAGACATGCCAGACGGCGACTGGATCAATGATTTCACTATCAATGCGTTCCTGGTTGTTGCCTCGGTTGGGCTCGTCCTCGGGATCCGAGTGACCCGGCGGGACCTGTTTCGCGTCACGCCGCAGGACCTGCTGATCGTCTTTTTCGCCCTCGTCGTTCCCAACCTGACGTCGGAATATTTAACCCGATATCCCGTCGGTGAGATTGTGTTCAGACTTTTGGTGTTGTTTTACATCACCGAGTTTTTGCTGAGCCAGGAGCAGCCTGGCCGGGACCGGGATTCGCAAGTAGATAATTTGATGCGGTTTATCAACCGTTTATTGAGGTATTCCGCGCTAATATGCTTGTCTGTACTGGTGCTGCGCGGTCAGTTGCTATGGTAATGGTGAGTGTCGCTAACCCCTTGGAAATCCGCAATACTGCTGCTAGTATTCGGACGATTTCTTTGAGTTGTGAAAATATATTTATGAACATTATGCGCTTTGCTTTGACAGTGTTGATCGTGTGTTTGCTGACTACTAGTCGGGCAAACGCCGTGCAGATCAATTTGTCCGGTGACAATGTCGAGCAATATTTTCAGATCCTCGAAATCTATGTCCTGCCATTCCTCGTCGTCTCGACGATCGTTCTGTTGTGCGGCTATATCGCCAGCAAGGTATACAACCGGCGGCTGAACCAGTCTGTCGAGGACCTTGAAGAGGCGCAGCGCTCGCCTGTCCAACGCGATGAAGGGACAGCTGCATTCCTTCGCGAGTTGAAAACCACACCGCCGATCAAGGATCCAGTACCGGACCGTGAGCCGCGCCTTAGATTGCGCCGGCGGCGTTCGAAAAAGAAATCCCCCTCCGCCGATCCAATTCCTCCCATTGCAACGGAAGACCGGCTGACGCTCGACCGGAGCCCGGATCGGTTCGACGATAGCGCTCAGGAGCCCTTACTGCTGCGGGTACCATCGGTCGCGCCATCCGAGGCATCAGCGGACCGGTTTGCACGAACGAGCGAGACCGCGGCTGCTGAACCGGACACGAGGGCGACTGAGGATGACAGGACAGTCAGTCTGCCGGAGGCGTCGACTGAACCCGCAGCGCCGGTTGCCCCGATCCCGACACTGACGGTGGATCCGGCGCCTCTTCGCGCCGAGACGCCCGAGACGCCGACATTGGACAGCGGTCGTGACGTAGATGCGCCTGTTTCGGTCGAGCCCGGCGACGCCCCGTTTTGGGAGACACCCTTCGATCTTAAGACGGGATTTGATCGCTCGTCAGAGCCAGAGGCATCGGATACGCAGGCGCTGCCGGAAGAAACAGCGGAGCCCATCAGCGAAACTCCCGAGTATTCGCCCACGGCACGGCCGGCGCTGGATCTGCCTCTCGATCTAAAGCTCAACGGCTCGGCCGGCGATTCCGCATTCGAGGAGCCCGATCCAGTCGAAGATATCCCGCCACCTGCCCTTGACCGGACGGCATGGTGGGCGGATTCAAGTGGATCACCTGATCGGGTTGAACCCAGCACCAGCGTCGTTCAGCCGCTGAAACCGGTTATAGAGGCGCCGTCGCGTGATACGCGGAACGCGGAAAAAGCGGCCACGGAAATCGTGCGGAGCCTGGATCGCATCGCATCGAGCCTGCAACAGAGTATGACAGCGATGACCGATCATATCCGGCATCGGCGTGGTCTGTTGCTTGAGGATGTGCAGGGGCTCCGGATATCTGGTTTCAGCGCGGGCGTAGACGTCGCGGAACGGTTGCGGGCGTTGGACCAGCCGGCGGTCACCGACGTTCACGCAAGTTATGCCGCAGTTGACGGCTTGAACCGCATCGTCGATCGTCTTGAGCAAATGGCGGCAGACGAGGCATTGGATGAAGGTTGGAATGATCTGATCCGGACTCGGCTGTCGGAAACGATTTACGCGGTGGGGCAGGGCAAAAAGACCCTGCTGCCGCATTTGCCGGCCGATCCGTCGGCAACGAGTGACAACCACCCGGAAAAACGGGCGGATGACGCCGGAGGGGCGCCGCATAGCGGTGGCGTTCCGTTCGGTACCCGGCAAGGTTAGCCGGGATTGTAGTCGGGGACTGTTTTTCATGGCGGGCTGCCGTCCATGAGCGAAGCATTGGACCGTGCCGGAGACGGCGGATTGGTACAGCGGTAGCTTTCCCGCCGGATGGTCGGGACGGTTAATCCTAAAGTACTAAACCGAAATTTTCGGACGCGCCGGCGGATACTTCCCCAACGGAAGGGTCTTCCTCTATATCCTTCGCTCTATTGGCAGCCGCTGGATTTGAATTATCTGGGGGCGCTGAATGCAGCGGGCACTGAAACAAGTTCAATCATCGATGTTTAATCTAAGAACGCTGAAGCAGCCATTTAGGCTGAATTCCGTATTCAAGTTATTCCTGGTCCTGGGCATGCTGACGCTGGCCGCCTGTGACGGCGCCGAAGAGCGTGAAGCGGCGTATTTCGAGCGGGGCAAGGCCCTGTACGAGGAAGGCAAGTTCACCAAGGCTGGCCTCGAGTTCAAGAATGCTCGACAAATCAATCCGCTCAATATGGAGGCGTTGTATTACCTCGGGCTCATCGCCGAGCGGTCCAAGGACTATCGTGGCGCGCTTGGGGCATTTCGCAAGGTCAGTGAGCAGAACAGCAAGCACGTCGGCGCAAATATCCACGCCGGTCGGATTTTGCTGGCCGCGGGACAGATCGACGATGCGCTGCTGCGCGCCGAACGCGTCTTGGAAGCGGAACCCGAGAACGCGGACGGGCGCGCTTTGCGCGGCGCGGTATACCTGCGGCGTAACAGGCTGTCCGACGCCCAAACCGAGGCGGAGGCGGCGCTAAAGCGCGATGGCGCCAATGCCGGCGCGATTTCCGTACTCGTCGGGATCTATCAGAAGGAAAATCGAAACAAAGAAGCGATCGAGTTGCTTGAGAAGTCGGTTGCCGGCAATCCGTCCGAAAGCGCACTGCGGCTTCTGCTGATCGAGATGTACCGCCGCACGAAGAATATAGATGCGATAAAAAGCGTCTACGCGGATGTATTCAAGCTCGATCCGAAGAATCACGGGCACCGTATCGACCTAGCGAAGCTGCTGCTCGGTTTCGACAAAAAAGCCGACGCCGAGCAGGTGCTGCGTGATGGCGTGGCCGCCGACCCAACCGAAAACCGTCCCAAGCTGATCCTCATCGATTTCTTGGCCAATCAGCGCTCGCTGGATGATGCCGAGCGGACGCTGTTGGATTTGATCGAGAAATCGCCGGACAACAGCATGCTTCGGTTTGGATTGGCGCAGCTCTATGCCAAGCATAGGAAGGGCCCGGACGCCGAAAAGGTGTTGCAGAACATCGCTGACACCTCGAAGTCCAACCCCGAGGTGATTCAGGCTAAGACCGCGCTTGCCCGATTGCGGCTTGCGGCGCGCGATCTTCCAAAGGCCGAGGCATTGGTCGAGGAAGTCTTGAGCGCCGACAAATCGAATGGAGACGCGCTTATCACCCGCAGCCGGATCCTCCTTCAGAAAGGACAGTTGAACGAGGCGATCTCGGATTTGCGGCGGGTCTTGCGGGACAACCCGGATTCGGCACAAGCGTTGGCACTTGTCGCGGATGCGCATTTGCGGGCGGGAGATGTCGATTTGGCGGCGCAGAGCCTTCGCCAATTGCTGACCGTGACACCGACCAATGATGTGGCGCGGCTGCGTCTGGCTCGGTTGTATGTGCAGCAGCGAAACTATGATACCGCGCTGGCCTTAACCGATCAGGCGCTGAGTAGGGCACCCACATCGCAGGATGCATTGCGTCTCCGGAGCGATATTCTGATCGCACAACGCAAATTGGGACCGGCCCTGGCCACGGCGGAGAAACTGCGCGATATCGCGAATGACAAGCCACAGGGTCATATCTCCGTTGCGCGGGTCCATCAGGCCGAAGGACGTCATGTCGAAGCGCTTGCGGCCTTCGACAAGGCATTGGCGTTGGCGCCGAATTCGGTCGCCGCTTTGACCGGAATGGTGCGCTCCCATTTGTTGATGAAACAGGTGGATGAGGCCGTCGTGCGTCTCAAGGCCGTGATCAAGAAGGCGCCAGATAACGTTTACGCCCATAATCTGTTGGGCGAGGTCTATGCCAGCGACAAAGCGACCGAGGATGCCAAGAGAGCATTTTCCCGGGCGACGGAGCTTCGGAGCACCTGGACGTTACCCTATGTCAATTTGAGCCGTCTGATTCTGGCGGAAGGCAAACCGAAGGATGCGATTGTCGTAATTCAACGAGGCTTAAATACTTCTCCGAAGGACGCTACGCTACTCTTCACGCTGGCGACGGCCCAACAGGCCGCTAAGGACTACGACAGCGCGATCACGACCTACACCATGATGCTTGAGGGCAATCCCAAGATGGATGCCGCGGCGAACAACATGGCGGCGCTGGTTGCCGATCATCGGTATGACAATCCGGAAACCCTGGAGAAGGCCCTCGCGGTCGCGCAGCGCTTCCAGACCTCCGAAAACCCCTTCTATCTGGACACCCTGGGATGGCTGTTGTACCGCAAAGGTGACTACAGCCTTGCTGTCGTGACGCTGAAGCGTGCGGTGGATGAACTGCCGGACCATCCATACCTCAATTTCCACCTCGGCATGGCGTATTACAAGAGCGGCCAGGCCGAGCAAGCCAAGCCGCATCTCGAGAAAGCGGTCGCGCAGGTGGATAAATATCCCGAAATCGTTGAAGCGAAGAAGATACTCGAGTCGCTTTAAGACGGCAGTTTTAAGGACTAGGTGCGCTGAATGACCGGCAAACGGTCCGGCTCGCCTAGTCCTTTTTTTATAATCCTAAAGAACGCTGACCTAGCCAGAGAGATAGGTGTCTTCGCCAATCGGCTACCCCTTATTGTGACGGTGACGGCCTGAGAGGCCATCTCTTGCATATTTACAAGGGTTTGCGAGCCAATGTTACGGGGATTTCTGGGGGTCGTCTTTTCAATTTTGACCGTTGTGCTGGCGGGCGCTCCGGCGTCGGCGATGATCGTCGGAGCCGGCAACTCCGTATGGAACGCGAATGCGTCCTTGTCCTGTTCCGGGACGAATGCGGCGACGAGTTCGCCATGTATCGACCATGAGCGAATCTCCATGACTTTCGAAGTCACCGAAGCGTTGACGTTACGGACGACTGCCTTGAGCGTGGAGAACATGGTCGATTTCAATCTTCGCCTCTTCGAGGTCGGCTCGGATACGACGCTCGCTTCCCTGACTGTGAATGCCGCCGGTACGACGGTGGCCGACCAACTCCTGTCCTTCTCCGTCCTGCAGCCCGGGGTGCTCTACGCGCTGTCGGCGGCAGGTGATGTCTTCTTTCCGGTCGGTGAGACATCCAGCAGCGGGCGCTATAGTTTCCAGGCAATTGTGGTTCCTGTAGCGCAAACGCCGTTGCCCGGCGCTATATGGCTTATGTTGAGCGGGTTGACCGCCTTGCTGCTCGGCGCGAGCCGCCGCAAACCCAGTTAGGGTGTGCGCCTGCGCGGTTTCGCCGCGCCGATCCTGAAGACATCTGCGACAACTCTCATGGCGATCACGCCGATAACCACGCCGGCAACGTTCGCGGCAAAGTCCGGCCAGCTACCCGTACGGTACGCGACAAATGTCTGCGCCAGCTCTAGGGCCGCGCCGTAAAGCGTTAAACCGGCCAGCAAGGGCCAGAAGTATCGGCGCGCCGGAAAGGCCAGAGTGCCAGAGACTCCCAATGTGGCGTAGGCCGCGATATGCCGCCATTTATCCAGTCCGTCGTATATCGCACCCGGGATACCCGGTTTAACGGACAGGTATGCGACGATGATCAAGGCAACGACGAACGCCGCGCAAAGCACCGGTGTCCCGCGCTGTGCCGTTGTCCGTATCCATTCGGCGAAGTTGCTCTGGAGCATCAGGTCCCGGGCCGGCCGCGGCCAATAGATGTAGGCGGGGTGTGCCGGTCCTCGGTCAAAATTGTCGCAGTATGGAGGTCCGGGCCGGAATCGAACCGACGTACAAGGCTTTGCAGGCCTCTGCATAACCACTCTGCCACCGGACCAACGCGTTTTATGCGCTGGCGTCATATACGGGTCCGGCCGCCGAGGGTCAAGCGCCGTGGCGGTTGCCCCTATCCGTTGTTTTCCTGAGAATAGAAAGATATAAACGGTCAGAACTATGTTGGCGATTTGTTAGGATTTTCGTTCCTAAATTTCTTCAGCAGATTTCTGGGGGGAGTATCAGTTCCATGGATTTCGCCGTTGCCCGGCGCAACATGGTCGAGTGTCAGCTTCGAACGAACCGCATCACGCAGGATGCGGTCATTGCCGCGATGGGTGAAGTGCCGCGCGAGCGTTTCGTTCCGGACAATCTCGCTAATATTGCTTACGTGGATGAGGATCTCGCGGTCGGTGGCGAGCGCTATTTGGTGGAGCCAATGGTGCTGGGTCGATTGTTGCAGGAGAGCCGTGCGAACCTTGATGATGTCGCACTGCTGGTCGGGTGCGGAACCGGATATTCAGCCGCTGTTCTATCGAAATTATGCGGCGCAGTGTTTGCGCTTGAGAGCGACGCGACGTTTGCCGGAAAGGCATCGAACCTATTGGCGACGCTCGGCGCTGACATCGCGGTCGTGGTCGAAGGGCCGCTCGACAAGGGCTGGCCGGGCGAGGCGCCGTATAACTTGATCGTTTTCGATGGCGCCGTTGCCGAAATGCCGGCGGCAATTCTGAATCAACTTGCGGATGACGGGCGGCTGGTCGCGGTTATTTGTGACGATCATGGCGTTGGCCGCGCCACGTTGATGGAGAAGCGTGGCGGAGTCGTGTCGAGCCGGACCCTGTTCGATGCCAATACACCGATGCTTCCCGGCTTCGCGAAATCAGCAGGTTTTGTGTTTTAGGACTGTTATGGATCAACATTTTGTGGTTTTATCGAAGTGTCTAGGTGTTAGACGTGAGGGAGCCGACCAAACCGCATCTCATGTTGGGTCAATTCTGGTACCGGTTAACCGGCGCTATGCCGCAAACCTACGCATCGAGTAACGCTACTCGATGGCGTGCAAGCGCATAGCTGGCAAAAGGCGATTGTCGGCATGCGGTTTGCAAAATTCGGTACGAGAATGGAGCCGGGGGGCTTCGACAGTTCGATTTGGTGGGTTTGTTGACAAGAGGACGCATACGCTCTGTCTAGATCATTCAAATTCGCGGGTGGCGGCAACCGATTACGGATGCTCGACACCCGACGCATGTTGACCAAGAAGGCTCTGGGAAGTGTTTCCGCGTTGGTCTGCGCGGGCTTTCTCATGCTGCCGATGAGCGCGGCCAAAGGCGATTCACTGGTCGATGCAATCATCCTGGCCTATCAGAACAATCCGACGCTGCAGGCACAGCGTGCGAGCGTGCGTGTTGCCGACGAAGGCGTGCCGCAAGCGGCTTCCGGTTGGCGGCCCACGGTCGAGATACTGGGCGAAGGCGGCGGCATTACCGAGGATTCCAGCGGGTCCACATCGACCAGCGATACGCGGGGGCGGTACTCCGGGAATCTTCGGGTGACGCAGAACCTGTTCTCCGGCGGTGGCACGGTGGCCGATATTCGGCGCGCCGAGAATTCGGTCCGGGCGGAGCGGGCGCGTTTGGCGGTGACCGAGCAGGATGTGCTGTTGAGCGTGGTCCGGGTGTATATGGACGTGTTCCGGGACGCGGCGGTGCTGCGCCTGAATATTAACAACGAAAAGGTTCTGGCGCGGCAGCTCGAGGCGACGCAGGACCGCTTCAACGTTGGTGAGGTCACGCGTACCGATGTTTCGCAGGCCGAGGCCCGATTGTCGCGCGCCACGGCGGACAGGATTCAAGCCGAGGGCGATCTTCAGATCGGGCGCGGTGTGTTCGTGCAGGTCGTAGGGCAATCGCCGCAGGATTTGACGAAACCGCCGACAGTGCGGGACTTGCCGTCCAACCGGGACGAAACCATCGCAATGGCGCAAGATAACAATCCGGTCGTGTCGGCCGCCTTGTTTGACGAGCGCGCTGCACATGAAAACGTCAAGGTTGTCCGCAGTGAGTTGCTGCCGAAGGTGGATGTCGTCGGCGAGGGCGGGCGGTCGCGGAACCAGTCGGCCAGCAACGTCACCCGCGACTCGGCGAGCATTACGGCTCAGTTGACGGTCCCGCTGTATCAGCGCGGTAGCGTCTCGAGCCGCGTCCGTGAAGCTAAGCAAGTTGTTGGCCGGAACCGGTTGCTGCTCTCCGAAGCGCGACGTCAGGCAACCGAGGATGGGAACAGTGCGTGGGAATCGCTGGTCACGGCACGTGCCCGAATTCGGTCTTTTTCCGCGGAAGTCCGCGCGAATCGCATTGCCTTAGAAGGGGTTCAGCAGGAGGCGCTGGTGGGCTCTCGAACGGTTCTGGATGTCCTGGATGCCGAGCAGGAATTGCTCGACGCGCAGGTCAATCTGGTGCGCGCGGAGCGTGACGAAGTTGTCGCACAGTATGAATTGTTGTCGGCTGTCGGCCGATTAACGGGCAATGGCTTGAGTCTCAATACAGAGTTGTATACTCCTGAAGTGTACTATAATTCGGTTAGGAATAAGCTTTGGGGACTCGGGGAAGTCCCGGTTAAAGCGAAGGCAAAATAGCCGGTGCCGATGGATGACTGGCGCTGCGGAAGCGGCGACAGGCGGACCAGGGGCACTAGGTTGAAATCAATCAGGATGATCGAACGATGAGTGAGGCAGGCGACCAACAAGAACCTTCGATGGAAGAGATTCTTGCTTCCATTCGAAAGATTATCTCCGAGGATGGGGAAGAGGAAGCCGCGCCTCAGGTTGAGGCCGAGGCACCTGTTCCCGAGCCGGAACCAGAGCCTGAACCCGAGCCGGTTGCAGAAGAACCGCTTGAACTGATCGATGAGATTGAAGCGGTCGAAGAGCCGCTTGAGTTGACCGAGGAAATCGAGCCTTCGGACGAGCACGCGATCGAGATTTTCGACGATCCTGAACCGGAGCCTGAACCCGAACCCGAACCGGAGCCCGTCGACGATTTTGAGCCGGCGCCGCTTGCGCCAGTCGAAACAATTGTGTCCGACGGTACGTCTGCGGCTGGAGTTTCTTCCTTCATGGAACTTTCAAAGACGGTTAAATCGCAACGGGGCGGCCTGACGATCGAGCAATTAGCAGAAGAGCTAATGCGTCCGATGCTGCGCCAATGGCTTGACGAGAACCTCCCCGATATGGTCGAACGTCTCGTCCGACGCGAGATTGAGCGTATGGCCCGCACGGGAGAAGACGGCTAGGTCTTCCCATCCGGGCCGGGTAAACCGAATTCTGGCCTGGAACAAAGTGTAAATGTCGGTCCTCGAAAAGACTTTCCAACCTACCGAGGTTGAGAAGAAGCATTACGAACGTTGGGAATCCGACGGCGCATTCGCATGCGGATCGCCGTCCGATGGCGACCCCTATACCATCGTTATTCCGCCGCCAAATGTGACCGGCAGCCTCCACATGGGGCATGCCCTCAACAACACCCTTCAGGACATCCTGATCCGGTACGCGCGGATGCGCGGCCGTGACGCGTTGTGGCAGCCGGGCATGGATCATGCCGGTATTGCGACGCAGATGGTCGTAGAGCGCCAGTTGGCCGAAGCTGGCAACATGTCGCGCCGCGAATTGGGGCGCGAAGCTTTCGTCGAGCGTATCTGGGAATGGAAAGAGGAATCGGGCGGGACGATAACCGGCCAGCTTCGCCGCCTAGGTGCCTCCTGCGACTGGAGCCGGGAACGCTTTACCATGGACGACGGCTTGAGCCGCGCCGTGCTCAAGGTGTTCGTAGAACTATACAAAAAGGGTCTGATCTACAAAGACAAGCGGCTCGTGAACTGGGACCCGAAGCTGGAGACGGCGATCTCCGACCTGGAGGTCGAGCAGCGCGAGACGCAGGGTAAGCTCTGGTACTTCAACTATCCGGTCGAAGGCGAGGACGGTGTTTTTCTGACCGTGGCGACCACACGTCCTGAAACCATGCTTGGCGACACGGCGGTTGCCGTCCATCCCGAGGACGAGCGGCACGCCCATCTCATCGGGAAGCATTGCGTGTTGCCGCTGGTCGGCCGACGCATTGTGATCGTGGGCGCCGAATATGCCGATCCCGAACAGGGTTCCGGCGCGGTTAAGATCACGCCGGCGCATGATTTCAACGATTTTGAGGTCGGCCGCCGGCACGATCTGGAGATGATCAACATTTTCGATACGGGCGGCTGCATCAACGACAATGCGCCCGAGGCCTATCGCGGCCTGGACCGGTTTGAAGCCCGCGACAAGGTTGTGCAGGACATTGAGGCGGCAGGGCTGCTTGAGAAGATCGAGGATCATGCTCACACGGTGCCGTATGGCGACCGTGGCGGCGTACCGATTGAGCCCTATTTGACCGACCAATGGTTTGCCGACGCGAAAGAGTTGGCCAAGCCGGCGATTGCCGCTGTCGAGGATGGCCGGACAAAATTCATTCCGGAGAATTGGTCCAAGACCTATTTTGAATGGATGCGGAACATCCAGCCGTGGTGCATCTCGCGCCAGCTTTGGTGGGGCCATCAGATTCCCGCCTGGTACGGTCCGGACGGGAAAGTCTTCGTCGAACTCGACGAGGCCGCCGCGCAGGCGTCCGCATCGGCGCATTACGGTAAGGCGGTCGACCTGACCCGAGACGAGGATGTCCTCGATACCTGGTTCTCGTCGGCGCTGTGGCCTTTCTCGACGTTGGGATGGCCGGACGAGACGCCCGAACTGGCACGGTATTATCCGACCGACGTTCTGGTGACCGGGTTCGACATCATCTTCTTCTGGGTTGCCCGGATGATGATGATGGGGCTGCATTTCATGGACGAGGTGCCTTTCCATACGGTCTACGTCCACGCGCTAGTCCGCGATGAGCGCGGGCAGAAAATGTCTAAATCCAAGGGCAATGTCATCGATCCGCTCGATCTGATCGACCAGTTTGGAACGGATGCGCTTCGCTTCACCCTATCGTCGCTGGCTGCGCCGGGGCGCGATATCCGCATGTCGGAAAGCCGTGTCGAAGGCTCCCGGAACTTCGCGACGAAGCTCTGGAATGCGGCTCGCTTTTGTCAGATCAATGGCTGCGTTTCGGGCGGGACCTTCGATCCTGCATCGCCCAGCCAGACAGTGAACCGCTGGATTGTCGGTGAAGTCGCCAAATGTGAAGCGGAGGTGTCGAAACAGCTTGGTGCCTACCGGTTCAACGAGGCATCAAACACGCTGTATCAGTTCGCCTGGGGCACCTTCTGTGATTGGTATCTGGAATTCTGCAAGCCGTTGTTGAACAGCGACGATGCGGCACTCAAGGCTGAAACGCAGGCAACGGCGGGATGGGTGCTCGATCAAATTCTGCTGATGCTGCATCCCTTCATGCCCTTCGTCACCGAGGAGCTTTGGGGCGCGCTGGCAGAGGATCGGCCCGCTGACCTGATCCGATCCCAATGGCCGGTCTATCCCGATGGAATCGTCGATGAGGGTGTGGCGAATGAGTTGGATTGGGTGGTTCGGTTGATCACCGGGGCCCGCTCGGTCCGCTCCGAGATGAATATACCGGCAGCGGCCAAGATTCCGATGATCCTGAAGGGGGCCGGCAGCACGGCGGCATCCTGGTTGCAGACCCATGAGCCTTTGATTCTACGCTTGGCCCGGCTCGATGGGATCACCATGGGGGACGATATCCCCCACGGGTCGGTGCAGTTCGTCCATGACGAGGCGACCGTCGCCTTGCCGATCGCGGATGTCATCGATATCGGTCAGGAGCAGCAACGGCTGCAGAAGGAAATCGCCAAGGTCGACGGCGAGATCAAGAAGCTCCAGAAGAAGCTCTCGAACGAACAGTTCCTGAGCAAGGCGCCGGAAGCCGTTGTCGACGAGCAGCGTGGGCGTCTGGCGGATGAAGAGACCGCGCGGGTGAAACTCGACGAGGCATTGAAACGGCTCTCAGCAGTCGCCTAAGGCGGCCCTAGCGAGGAGCAATGCAAAACTGGCTGCAGGTTCTTGCCGTTACGGTCATGCTCATCGGGTGCGGGACAATCGACGCCCGGTCGGTGCAAGACATTTCCGCATGGGGCATTGGCTGGCAGCTCAAAGCACCCCAGAACCGTATCGGCCCGGCCATTCCACCGGTCGTAAATTTTCTTCGTCCGGCAAATCCGGCCATCGCGAGCGCCGATCCGCCCAGCGCGGTCGTCGCATCGTTCCGGACGATCGTGCTCGGCCTGAAAGGGGCGATTAGCGGCCGTGTGGATCGACGTCTCATTGGCGTTTTTGCCGTATCGGGGCAGGGCTGCGCGCTACGCGGATATCCGGTTCGGGACGGTGGCCGGACGATAGCCGCTTTTTTTACGCTCGACAGCAGTGCGATGGCGGGGAATCCGTCTGGCTGGAGGCTTTGCCATCCTCAGAACCTTCCAGCAGGGCAGGATATGGCCTTCCGTGGCCTCCTGATATCCACGCTAAAGCGGACCCTCGACCCTTAACAGTTTGTTACCAATCGGGTCTTAGACTCTTCTGATCCATGCGGCGTGGAAACATTGTTTCTTCATTTTTCACACTATATCAGTATTTTAGCTGTTCTTAGGTAGCGGAAGCATGACCAAGGGATGGACCGGCTGGATTGTGATGGCGGGATTGTTGCTCGCCGTATTATCCATGACCTATCTGACGGCGCCCGAAGTGCGGCGTGCCTCCTTCTGGGGTGAAGGCTGGCAGGACAAGCCGCTGGCGGATCGGGTCAGCGTGCTCCCGGCAGATGCACTGCCGTCGCTCCGCGATGGGCTCAGCGACCATCATTTCATCAGTCAGGTCGTACCGGCCAAGAACGCCAAATACGTTATTCAGGATGTGCAGCGAGCGATCGAAGATATGCCGCAGGAAGTGCGGGATCTCGTGAAGAACCGGCTCGTGGGGATCTATCTGGTCGAAGGGCTCGCGCAAAGCGAAAATTCCGACAGTTTGGGCATGGCCTTCGCGGTGCAGGGGTTCTGGCGGCAGCATGTCGGCACGGTCATCCTGATCGACCGGAACGACACCGATAAACGCGCCAACGAGGCAATGGCCGGCATGGAATATGTTCCGTCACGGAACTATCGTGGCATGGCTGTGGCCCCCCGGCTCGCGCGCCGCGGCGAAAATGACCGCGTGACCACGCTGCGCTACGTCTTGCTCCATGAACTCGGCCATCTGGTCGATTTCGAACGCGATATCGTGTCCGGCTGGTTCTCGCACGACGAAGCGCGCGCCGACTGCGCCTTTGCCTGCCTATCGTGGATCAATCCGGAGCGCCACCGCTTTTCCCGTTATCTCAATTCGGCGCTCAGCCAGGTACAGTCGGGCAATCACGACGACTATGTTCGGTCACTGCCCGATACGTTCCGGCACCTGGAAAAATCGAACTTTCCGTCGCTCTACGCCACCACCATGCCGGCCGAGGATTTCGCCGAGAGTTTCGCCATGTATGTCCACACCGTCCTGATGCGGCGGCCGTGGGAACTCACCTTGCGGCAGAACGGCACGATCGTCGGCGAACTCGGCTCGTGCTTCACCGACGGCCGGTGCCGTGACAAGCGGGACTATTTCGACCGGTTGTTCGCCGACGTGCGCCGCTAAAACCACTTATTCCTCCTCGTCATCGTCCGGTTCCGCTGGCCACTGGCCATCGCCGCAGAAATCCCTTAGGAATTGCGGTCGATGGCTCAGTCTACTGCAGCGAAATCACGGTAAGAAAACAGGTCTCACAGGAGGAAACTCATGGCCTTCGACAAGTCGAAGCTGCCCAGCCGGTATGTATCCGTCGGGCCCGAAAGCGCGCCGCATCGTTCTTATTACTACGCGATGGGCATGACGGAAGAGGAAATCAACCAACCGTTTGTCGGCGTTGCGACATGCTGGAACGAGGCCGCGCCGTGTAACATTTCGCTTAGTCGGCAGGCGCAAGCAGTCAAACTCGGCGTCAAGGCGAAGCAGGGCACCCCTCGGGAGTTCACCACGATTACCGTGACGGACGGTATCGCCATGGGGCATGCGGGCATGAAAAGCTCGCTGGTGAGCCGGGACCTGATCGCGGATTCGGTCGAATTGACCATGCGCGGCCACTGCTACGACGCAATGGTGACCCTGGCGGGCTGCGATAAGTCGCTGCCGGGCATGATGATGGTCATGGTGCGGCTGAACGTGCCGTCGATCTTCATGTATGGCGGATCGATCCTGCCGGGCCGCTTCAAGGGGCGGGACGTTACGGTGCAGGATGTGTTCGAGGCAGTCGGCGCGCATAGCGCGGGCAACATGTCCGACGAAGACCTGCATCTGATGGAATGCGTGGCCTGTCCCTCGGCCGGATCCTGTGGCGGTCAATTCACCGCGAATACCATGGCCTGCGTGTCCGAAGCGATCGGCCTGGCGGTTCCGGGATCGGCCGGTGCGCCCGCGCCGTATGAATCGCGCGATGCCTACGCAGAGGCCTCCGGTCAAATGGTCATGGACCTGCTGGAGAAGAACATTCGGCCGCGCGATATCGTCACCAAGGATGCTCTGATCAACGCGGCGCGGATCATCGCCTGCTCCGGTGGATCGACCAACGGCGGCTTGCACCTGCCGGCGATTGCCAACGAAGCCGGCATCGACTTCGACCTGTTCGATGTCGTCGATATCTTCAAGGACACGCCGTATATCGCCGACCTCAAGCCCGGCGGGAAATACGTCGCCAAGGATATGTATGAGATCGGCGGCGTGCCGGTCCTGATGAGGGCGTTGCTCGACGGCGGTTACCTGAACGGCGACTGCTTGACGGTCACCGGCAAGACCATCGGCGAGAATCTGGACGGCGTGAAAGTGCCCGGTGACCAGGACATCATCTACTCGACCGCCAAACCGATCACCCCGACCGGCGGTGTCGTTGGCCTGAAGGGCAATCTTGCGCCGGACGGGGCCATCGTGAAGGTCGCAGGCATGGATACGCTCAAGTTCAGCGGCCCGGCCCGGGTGTTCGATTGCGAAGAGGATGCCTTCGCGTGCGTCGAAGAGCGCAGCTACAAGGAAGGCGAGGTCTTCGTCATCCGTTATGAAGGGCCGAAGGGCGGCCCCGGCATGCGTGAGATGCTGTCGACGACGGCGGCGCTCTATGGTCAGGGGATGGGCGACAAGGTTGCGCTGATCACCGACGGCCGTTTTTCCGGCGCGACGCGGGGCTTCTGCATCGGCCATGTCGGTCCCGAAGCCGCGGTCGGTGGGCCGATCGGCCTGCTGAAGGACGGCGATGTCATTACCATCGACGCGGTCGACGGCGCACTCGACGTGGACCTCAGCGATGAGGAACTGGCCGAGCGTCGCAAGGATTGGAAGCCGCGCGAGCACGACTATCAATCGGGTGCGCTGTGGCGCTATGCACAGACCGTGGGCGATGCCCGGGGCGGCGCGATCACCCATCCCGGCGCCAAGGCGGAAAAGCACGTCTACGCCGACATTTGATGGATTTATGATCGGGCGGCGGTAAATGCCGCCCGATCCTTTCCGTTTTCCAGTCAGCATGCGGGCCAGTTGATGCCGGGACCGGCCCGCCGATTCCGATGAGAGGCCCCATGATACGAATGGAACAAGACGACGGCCGCATCTCCCTGATTCTGGACCGGCCGGAACGCAAGAACGCGTTCGACATTCCGACAACACTCGCGTTGGCGGATGCCTTAACCGCGATCGCGGCGGATCGGAGCGCCCGGGTCCTCGTTATCAAGGGGGCCGGCGGTGTCTTTAGCGCGGGCCGGGATCTCAAGGCCGAAGCAGGCATCGAACCGACACCCGATGAAGCCTATGCGAAGGATCAGGCTTGGGTCCGCAGTTTTCATATCCTGCACAATCTCGAAATTCCCTCGGTAGCGGTGGTCAACGGCTATGCGGTCGCGGGCGGATTTACGTTGTCGATGGGTTGTGATTTCGTTCTTGCCGAGCGGTCGGCCCGTTTCGGGGCCCTCGAGATGCGGAACGGTTTTCCGGCGGCGGTTTGTACGCCGATACTGGCGCGTCTCGTCGGTCCGCGCCTCGGCTTGGAACTGGCGATGTTCGGCGATCTGGTCGAGGCAAGTCGGTTGTATGAAATGGGCCTGATCAACCGACTGGCGGACGATGCAGACGCCCTGGAATCCGTTGAGGCGGATTTCGTCGACAGGTTGATGGCGTTGGATTCCAGAGCCGTTGCGCTGACACGCGAAACTTTCCGGGCGGCGGAAAACATGCCGCTCGACAATGCGCTCGATATGGGGAAGCACCTGAACCAATATTTGACGGCGTCGGGATGGTTCACCAAAGGGGCGAAGAAGTTTCTCGACGGCCAAGAGAAGAAATAACGATGATGCCGGTGCTTCGCCGGTGAGAGGACAGCATGGTCAAAATCTGGAACCACAGCGCCGCCTTGCCGCGCGGAATCATGCGCGTCGCGCGCGATACGGAGGAGAAGGGGTGGGATGGTCTATCCGTGGTCGATTCCCAGAACCTGTCGGGCGATCCCTACGTGTCGCTGGCCATGGCGGCGACGGTGACTGAACGGATCGGGCTTGGCACCTCGGTAACCAATTCCGTGACGCGGGTTGCCGCCGCGACCGCCACTTCGATCACTAGCGTCGACCGGGTTTCCGGCGGACGGGCCGTTCTTGGCATCGGCCGTGGCGATTCCGCGCTGGCGCATCTCGGCCGGGGACCGGCGCGGTTGAAGCAGTTCGAGACCTATCTGCGCCACCTTCAGACATATCTGCGGGGTGAAGCAGTGCCTTTCGATGAAATTAATATGCCGGATGACGTGGCGCCGCCGGTGGGCGGCCTTAAGCTGGCTGATTCACCGGAAGATAGCCGGATCAGTTGGATGGCCGGCGGACACAAACCGCCGGTCGAGGTGGCGGCGAGCGGAGAGAAGGTAATCGAGTTGTCCGCCCTGTACGCAGATCGCCTGATGTTCACCGTCGGGGCCGACAAGGACCGGCTCGCCTGGGGTATCGACTTGGCCAAGGCGGCGCGCAGGAAGGCCGGACTGGACCCGGATGGTATCGCGTTCGGCGCCTATCTCAACTGCGTCTGCCATCCCGATCTGGACGTCGCCCGGACCCTGGTGAAAGGGGGGTTGACGACCTTCGCCCGATTCTCGGTGATGCACGGCAAGACGTCCGGCCCGATCTCGCCCACGATGGAAACGGCACTGCAGACGCTCCGCGAGAACTACGACATGCGGAAACACACCCATGGCGATTCCCGGCAGGCGGACACGCTGACGCCGGAGTTCATTGATCACTTCGCGGTAGTCGGGGCACCCGAGCATTGCATCCAACGCCTGCAGGCATTGGCCGCACTCGGCCTCGACAAGTTTTCGATGGGCGGCAACATCCGATTGACCCAAACGCCCGAAGGCGTCGAAGCCAAGGCGCTGATCGAGAAAGAGGTGTTACCGGTTCTGCAGGCCGCTTAAGGCAGTTTGCACACGGGCACGCACACCATGATGCAAGCCTGCGCGCGCGTGTTGCGGCAGGCCGATGCACACGCGTCGAACTTCCCGGAGCGGGCCGCGCACCAGTTGGCTTTGGCGATTTCGCATTCCCGGGTATCGGCGACCCATTTCCCGCCGGAGGCAGTGCAGGACGCAGCAATCTTCTTATCGGCTTCCGTCGCGCAGGCGGCGATCGCAACGATCCCCGCCACGGCGAGGAGGTGAGGCCATCTGGTCAAACGGTGCGGCGTCATTCGATTGTCCATCTAGTCTGCCAAAACCCCAATTTAACATAGAAAAGGCCCGGTCTCGCGCGGAGACCGGGCCAATTCCGTCAGGCGTTTCTTAGCCTTTGAACTTCTGTATTTCGCCGCTTTCGATGCGGGCGAGGTAGGAGTTTAATTCCCGCTTAACGATCGGAGCGAGAACATACAGACCCAGGATGTTCGGTACGCAGATCAGGAAGACCAGCGCGTCGGAGATATCCAGGATCGGACCGAGCTGCACGATGCACCCCAACATCACGAAGGCGCAGAAGATCAGCTTGTAGATCGTCTGTCCGCGCATGCTTTCGCCGAAGATGTAGGTCCAGCCCTTTAGCCCGTAATACGACCAGGAGATCATGGTCGAGAAGGCGAAGAGGACCCCGGCGAAGGCCAACGGGATCGGGAACCACGAGATCTGACGCTCGAAGGCGGCGGATGTCATGGCGATGCCCTTGGCGTCCCCGGCGAAATTCGGGTCGGCCGCGGCCGTCGTACCGATCACCAACGCGGTGATCGTGCAGATGACGATCGTGTCGATGAACGGCTCGAGCAGTGACACCGTACCTTCGGTGATCGGCTCGTTGGTCCGCACGGCGGAATGCGCGATCGAAGCGGAACCGATGCCGGCTTCGTTCGAGAACACCGCCCGTTGGAACCCGATGATCAGGGCACCCAGGGCGCCGCCGGCAACGCCTTCGCCGGTCCACGCGCCGGCGAAGATGTTCGCGATGGCTTGGGGAATGACCTCCGCATTCATGAAGATCACGATCAGTGCGAACACGCAGTAAAAGATCGCCATGAAGGGGACAATCTTTTCGGTCACGCGGGCGATCGACTTGATGCCGCCGACGATAACCATGAAGACGATTCCCGCCATGATCAGGCCAACAAGCCAGCCGAGCCCGTCAAGGCCGCCGCCGGCAACATTGTTGAGCTGCACATAGGCTTGGTTTGACTGGAACATGTTCCCGATGCCGAGGGCGCCGATGAAGATGCCGATGGCGTAGAACATGCCGAGGAACTTGCCGAGGCCTTCCATGCCGCGCTCGGAAAAGCCCTTGCGCAGATAGTACATCGGCCCGCCCGAGACGGACCCGTCCGGGTTCTCGTTCCGGTATTTAACGCCAAGGGTACATTCGACGAACTTCGTCGACATGCCCAGGAACCCGGCCATGATGAGCCAGAACGTTGCGCCGGGGCCACCGACCGTCACGGCGACGGCGACGCCGCCGATGTTGCCGATGCCGACGGTGCCCGATATCGCAGTGGCCAATGCCTGGAAATGCGAGACTTCACCCGCGTCCTTGGGGTTCGCGTAGTCGCCGCGCACCAATTCAATGGCGTGCTTGAAGCCACGGATATTGATGAAACCCATATAGAACGTGAAGAACACGGCGCCGACGACCAGCCACAAAACGACCAGCGGCAGCTGCGCCCCGAAGACCGGGATCTTGAAGAAGACGATTTTGCCGACCCAGGCGGCAATTGGCGCGGTTGCAGTATTGATCGTTTCGTCGAAACCGGCGGCATGCGCCGTCGCGGTCGCCAATAGCATGATGACCGCAGAAAGAAGAATACGTTTCATGACACCCCCCTTTGGTGTGTCCGGCTTGTTAATTTTTATGGAACGACTGTGACGGGAACAGGCGAGGTCTGGACGAGCGATCCAGCCACGCTGCCGAACAACAGTGACGCCACGCGCGATTGACCTTTGCGGCCAATGAAGATTTGCGTGGCTCCGCGATCCTTTGCGAGATCGACCAGCGTTTCCGACGGATGGCCGTGTTTCACCACGACTTCCACATCCACGCCCTTGTCCTTTACCGACTTTGATACCGGTTCAAGCACGGTGGATTGCGCGCGTTCGATCTCTTCTTCACGGCGTTTATGCCGTTCCGCCAGTTCGTCGGGCGTATGAAAGCTGTAAGGCGACCATTCAATGACATAGGCGAGAACCAGCTTCGACTTGCTGGCTAGCGCCCGTGCGGTCGCGAATTCTGCCGCTCTGACACTACCCTCGCTGCCGTCGACGGCCACGAGAAACGTATTGGACATCGGTGTCCCCCTTCCGACATGCATAGCCATAGTCCAGACCGGACGTGATCGTCCGGTCTTCGCCGGGCTTTCAGCATCGTTACAGTAGCGTATCAGATTTGAGATTGTGTAGCGTAAAAGTTGTGATGGTGGTGATGACCACCGTCAACGCTTGTATTTGCCGGGCGAACTCGTCGAATGGCGTGTTCTGACGCCCTAGGAATCGGTAGCGGAAAGGCTCAATAGAGTTGAATAGAGCTTTTCAGCGGTCGGGGAGAGTGTCGCGTTCGCCCGCCGGACCACGCCAATGGTCCGCACGATTTCAGGATCGATGAGTGGTCGCGACACGACCATCGAATGGGCGCTGTCTGGAATGGCGGATGCCGGGAGAGCCGTGACCCCGACGCCGGCTTCGACCAGGGCAAGGGCGGTGGAGAGGTGCCGCGCTTCATAGGCCCAGTCCATGGTAATCCGTGACCGTGCCAGAGCGTTGTCGATCAGCATGCGATTTCCGCTGCCTTTCCAGATGGCGATGAATCGCGTGGGATCGACCTCGGTCCACCGAATGGTGGTTTCCTCCGACAGTGGATCATCCCGGCGCATTGCCAAGGCAAAACGATCTTCGGATAAGGGCTGAAATTCGAAGTTCGGATCCTGTGAGCCGATGAAATTGACACCGAAATCGACGTCGCCATTGCTGATTGCGTCAAGCACCTCGCTGGCGGAGAGGTCGCTGATCCGAATCCGCCCACGGTGACCAGTGCCGCGAAAGTTCGCAATGGCGCGCGGCAAGAGTGAATGGGTCGCCGTCGGGATTGAAGCGACGGTCACTGTTTCGTCTGCCTCAGCGATGGATTTCTGATCGGTATCCGACATGTCGCCAAGATAAGGGCAATCGTGCGTAATGCAAATTCTGTTCGCGATCCTAACGTCGGTTTGAATTGCACACATCCGGCCGATAAGGTGCGGAGCGTGATTGGCCACCTGTTTTGAGTGTGGCCGATCACAGCCAATGAACATGCAAATCGACCTATCTGAGCCCGCTATGCCGCTGCGCCCCATCCCGTGCCTGATCTTTCGAGGCGGAACGTCCAAGGGGCCGTTCTTCAATTCGAAGGATTTGCCTTCCGATCCGGCGGAACGCGACCGCACGCTGCTTGCCGTTATGGGATCGCCGGACTCCCGGCAGATCGACGGCATCGGCGGAGCGGATTCGCTAACCAGCAAGGTCGCGATCGTTTCCGCTTCCGAGCGCCCCGGCATCGATGTCGACTATCTGTTTGCGCAGGTTTCGATCGATCAGCCGGTCGTCGATATCGCACCGTCCTGCGGCAATATGCTGTCTGGAATCGGACCCTATGCGGTCGAGACCGGTATGATCACGCCGACCTCCGATCAGACCAGTGTTATGATCTACAACGTGAATACCGGGGCACGGATCGAAGCCAGGATCGAAACACCCAACGGCGCCATGCGCTATGACGGAACCGCACAGATCGACGGTGTGCCGGGTGTGGCGGCACCGGTTTATCTGAATTTCATGGATGTCGTTGGCGCAAAAACCGGTTCGTTGCTGCCGACCGGTCATGTCATCGAAACGATCAACGGCCTGGACGCCACGTGTGTCGACGTCGCGATGCCGATGGTTTTCCTGCGCGCCGCGGATTTCGGCCTATCCGGATATGAAAGTCGGGACGAGATCAACCGCAACCGGGTCCTGTTCGAGCTGATCGAACCTGTCCGCCTGGAAGCGGGGGAGCGTATGGGCCTGGGCGACGTGTCCGAGATGGTGATCCCGAAAGTCGGGCTGGTCGCGCTACCTGAAAAGGGCGGAGACATATCCTCGCGATACTTTACGCCCTGGCAGGTCCATGCCGCCCATGCGGTGACCGGCGCGGTCTGTGTAGCAACGGCCTCGATGATCGAAGGGTCGGTGACGCACGGTCTCTGCCGGCCGGATGCATCAAATCCACGCGACGTCCAAATCGAGCATCCGTCGGGTCGCATCGACGTGCGGCTTGAGACCAGTGGCGCCGGGGCCGATTTAAATGTCGAAAGTGCTGGAATACTCAGGACCACGCGGCTGATCATGCGGGGCGACGTCTTGGTCCCGTCGCCGTAAGACCGATCGAGAGGAGCGCATATCCCATGAAAGCCCGGTTCGGCCTCATCGAAATTTCCCGCAGCATTTCAAGTTCGATTGAGAACGCAAGGTTGGCGGAGCAAGCCGGTTTCGATTGGGTTGGTGTGGCCGATTCGCAATCGCTGTTTCGCGAACTTTTCGTCACGCTTGCCACGATTGCGCATGCGACAGAGCGTGTGATGATTGGCCCTTCGGTCACAAATCCGCTGACACGGCACCCGGCCGTCATGGCGAGCGCCATCGCGAGCGTGCATGAACTGTCGGGCGGCCGGGCCATGCTCGGCATCGCGACCGGGGACAGTGCGATTTACAACATCAATGAACGGCCGCGCGGCCTAAAGGGGCTACGGGAATATATCCTTGCGGTACGGTCGCTGCTGCGGGGCGAACACGCGGAGTATGCCGGGCGCGACATTCACACAAAGTGGGTCGTTGGTCAGGCGGACGATCCCGTGCCGATCTATATTGCAGCAGAGGGACCGAAGACGCTGGAATTGGCCGGCGAGATCGCCGATGGCGTGATTTGCGGTATGGGCCTTTCGCCTGAAGTTGCCAAACTTACGCTCGATCATCTGGCGACCGGTGCCAAACGCGCCGGCAGAAAACTCGATGATATCGATATCTGGGGATTGGCCCGCGTCAATGTCGGAACAAATCGTACGGCGCTGGTCGACGAAATCCGCATGGAACTTGCCTCCACGGCACACCATGCCTTCCGTTTCACGTTGGAGGGAAAGCTGGTTCCGCCAGACCTCGCGGACGCAATTCGCGAAGTCCAGCAAGGCTATAAGCCAACGCACCATGAGGATCTTGGAGAGTCTCCGAATGCCGGATTGATGCAGAACCCGGAACTGCTTGCGTATATGACCGAGCGGTTCGCCGTTGTCGGCACGCCGGACGAATGCGTCGCTCGGATTCAGTCGATCCGCAGTTCGGGCTTTCATCAATTGCTGTTCTCGGGCTTTGTCGATGAGCGTGCGGCCTTGATCAAGGCATTAGGGGAAACCGTGTTTCCGCGGTGCCGGAACTAGAACGGTCTTATATGGATGAATTTGCGATGAAGGAGTTGCGCCGATGAGCGCCGAAAACGTTGATGCCGATATTGTCGCCGAGGAACACTGGGCCAAGAAGGGCGATGTGGACCTGTTCATGTACCGAAAATATGCCTCGAACATTGGCAAGGATGGGGAGCGGCCCGTTCTGGTTCTTGTCCATGGGTCGTCACAGGCCGCGCGTACGAGCTATGACCTGACCGTGCCGAATGCCGGCGAATACTCGCTGATGAACGTCTTCGCCAGCCGTGGTTTCGATGTTTGGACCATGGACCACGAAGGATATGGCCGGTCGAGCCGCACCGCCGGATTCTCCTACATTCTGGACGGTGTCGAAGATCTGAGGGCTGCAGTGCCTATCGTCGAGAAGGCGACGGGACAAACCAAGTTCGCATTCTTCGGCACGTCGTCCGGCGCGCTGCGCGCCGGCGCATTCTGTAACGCGGAGCCGGACCGTGTCGAGCGGTTGGGGCTGTCGGCATTTCCCTGGATCGCCAAGGACGCGCCATCGTTGATCAAACGGCGGGAGCGGTTGGCTGAATGGCAGGCGTCGAATTCCCGCGAGGTCGGCGAGGAGTACTTCCGCAATATGTTCACGCGCGATGTAGTGGGGCTGACCGCGCCCGACTTACCGGCAGCAGCTGCGGCGGCGGAAATGGCCAATGGCGGCGGCAGTGTCCCGAACGGCACCTATGTCGACATGTGCATCAATCTGCCCTTCGTGGATCCGACCAAAATCACGTGTCCGGTCCTGATCATCCGGGGCGACCATGACGGCATCACGACCGATGAGGACAACGCCGCCTTCTATGCCAAGTTGCCGACAAAGGACAAGCAGATGATCATCCTGTCCGGGCAGGCGCATAACATGACGGTCGGCATCAATCGCCGCCGGTTTTGGCATATCCTCGCATCGTTTCTGGAAATGCCGGATCGTGTGGATGACGGCGTAGTCTAGCTGTTAGCCGTTACCATTCGCCATCACCACTCGATGGTCCCGCCGTCGTAACGCTGGAACGTGCCGGTCGTTTCGGCGGTGAGACCGTCGATGATCCCGCGCATGCCGGTCACGCTCTGGTCGACTGGAATCTGTCCGCCCTTGCGGGTTTCGGTCGCGACGGAGCCGGGGTGAAGGACGGCGGTGACGATGCCGTGCTTGGCGAAGTCGATAGAGATGCTCTTCGCCGCCATGTTCAACGCCGCTTTACTACAGCGATAGGCGTAGTGCCCGCCCGACCCGTTGTCGCCAATCGAGCCGGACCGGGTGCCAATGAACACCATCTGGCGGCGGTCGCTGCGGGCGACATGATCCTCGAAGGCATTTGCGACGTAGACGGGAGCGACGGCATTGATTTTCATCACGCGCGTATACTCGTCGATATCCGGCAACATCAGCGTGCCGGGCCCGTCGGGCGCGAATGTCGCGGCGTTGTTGATCAGGAGGTCGATGGGTTGATCGTGCAAGGTATCAGCCAGTGCCGCTAGTCCCGCTTCGTCGGCGACATCCAAATGATGGCAATGAACCTTGCTGGAAAGAGCGGTTACCTTGTCCCGGCTCGCGTCGTCGAGGCAGATGGCGTGGACGGTCCAGCCGTCGTCTGCATATTGGCGGGCGAACTCGAACCCGATACCATAGTCGCAGCCGGTGATGAGTACGGTGGGCATGAAGTCCTCCCTATGTGTGGAATGATTGCTTGCGGCCGTTCCGCCAACTGTAAACGTGTCGCGAATGAGTCACCACCGACGATCCACACCATTCTCCTACTCCAATTTTCCTTTTGATCCGGAGCATCTGTATTGAGTGCCGATACCATCGACGAAATCGTTCAATTCTGGCTCGGCCCCAGCCTTGACAGCCCCGACCTCGCGTATGGCCGCCGGGATTGGTGGTACAAAGGCGGTGTGGCGGTGGATGACGAAATCCGAGCCCGCTTCGGAACAGAAGTATCGCGGGCCTGCCGTCACGAATTGATGGACTGGCAGGAAACGCCGAACGGCGCATTTGCAATGATCCTGTTGTTGGATCAATTCACCCGCAATCTGTATCGCAATACACCGGACGCCTATCTGGGGGATGCCTGCGCCTTCGAAGTCGTGAACCACGCCATCGACAACAAGTTGGATCTCGAGCTGCATCCGGTCAGCCGAATTTGGCTTTACCATCCGTTCCATCACGCGGAAACCATCGGGGATCAGGAGCGGGGCGGGGCGTTACTGCAGCAGGTGCGGGTGTCCGCGCCGAGTGAGTGGCACCGCTACATCGACCGCAGCATCTGGGGCTGGGGCCGTCATCGCGATATCGTGGCACGGTTCGGTCGTTTTCCGCACCGGAATGCGGTGCTCGGGCGGGAAAGCACGGAAGAAGAAATCGCCTTTCTCGCCGAGAACGGCCAAAGTTTCGGCCAGGGTCCCAAGAAAAACTAGAACCCGATCAAATGATCTTGCTGTCCGTGAGATCTTCAATGTCGGCGTCACTCAGGCCGAGCCAATCGCGTAAAACGTCAGCCTTGTTGGCGCCAATTTCGGGAAAGAAGGTCACTTCCTCCTTAGGGTAGGCCGAGAGCCGGATCGGGGCCGCGGGCAGGACGATCTCGCCCATATCCGGATGCTGGGCCCATTTCAACATGCCACGCTCGTGCATATGCGGGTCGGCGCGGACATCCGCCAGTGTGCGGACCGGCGCGACCGGAACCCGGTTCTTGCGCATGACCGCATAGGCCTCGTCCTGGGGCAGGTCATGGCACCACGCGTTGATCATGTCGTTGACCTCGCTCTCGCGGGCGTGGCGCTTCTCCCGATCGCCATAGTCGGGATTGCCGATCAGGTCGTCGCGGCCGATGACGTGAAGGATACGATCCCATTGCGCATCGCTGACACAGATCAGAGCAATCCAGCCGTCCTTGCAGCGGAACCGGCTGTAGGGTGCCGTATTTGCCGCCGATTTGTCGCCCCGGCGCTGCGGCAGTTCCCCGGTGCGGTGATAGGCTGCGAGATCGCTGGTCAGCGTGAAATACATCGTTTCGACCATCGCCGTTTCGACCAGCGTGCCCTTGCCCGTTGCCTGTCGGCCGAGCAACGCTTGCAACACGCCCGCATAGAGATGGATCCCGCCCATGATGTCGCACGGTGTGCCGCCGGCGCGCGCCGGCGGGCCACCGGCCTCTCCGGTGATGCTCATCAGGCCCGCCGCAGCCTGGATCGTGTGGTCCATGGCCAGCATATCCCGGTCGGGCCCTGTGAGGCCGTAGCCGGTCCCGGATGCATAGATCAGGCGGGGATTGATCTCCCGCATCACTTCATAACCGAGGCCCAGCCGGTCCATGGTGCCGGCGGCGAAATTCTCGACCAGCACGTCGGCTTCCTTGGCCATCGATTTTAATATCTCTTTACCCCGGGGGTGCTTGAGGTCGAGCGTCAGGCTTTTCTTGTTGGAATTCAGCGTTGCGAAGGCGAGGGAGGTCTTGTCTCCCACACCCTGGCGCATCCGTTCGCCGCCATGGGGCTCTACCTTTACGATCTCCGCGCCGGCCATCGCCATCAGGAATGTCGAGTAGGGGCCCTGATAGATTTGCGTGAGGTCGAGCACCCGAATGCCATCGAGGGGCTTTGCGTCCATGAGTTTCTTCCCTTTTTGTTTGGCCGGACGATGATGCGCAGTCGGCGCGAGGGAAGTTTAACCCATTTTCGGAATGACGGAATTTCGCGGCAAGATTTGCATTGCGGTGTTGGGCCCGCATACCATTGGGCAGCCGGGCGGGCCTCCGATCCGCTCATGAGGCCTCAGCGTTCGAAGCCATTCGAAACAATCGATACCGCCTGCCGACCACCGGGAGAACGAACAAGAATGTCCGACAACAAATCCTCAATCGACAACGCTCATCGCGTCTGTTGGTTCGACGACAAGAAGACGCCGAATGTCGCGGATTTCCTGGAATCCGAATCCGAAGTAGCCATGCACCGCCTTGAGTTCCAGGCTCCGGAAGACGCGAATTGGGCGATCATGGAGACGTGTCACGCCTATTGCATCACCAGTGCGCGGGATGAAGTGCCGGATCAGTACAAAGTTGCAGCGGATTTGCTCGCGCGATGCCCCAAGCTGCTCGTTGTCTCGACCTCGGGCGCCGGATACGACCCGATCGATGTGCAGGCTTGTACGGACGCTGGCGTTTTGGTCGTCAATCAGACCGGTGCGAATGCCGAAGCCGTCGCCGAACACGCGGTCGGCATGGTATTGGCGCTGACCAAAAAAATGGTCGAGACCGACCGGTCGCTGCGCCGCGAGCGCGGTATCGACCGCGAGGTCTTCAAGGGCTGGAACGCCGAAGGAAAGACCATCGGTGTTATCGGCCTCGGCAATACGGGGCGGCGTGTCGCGCGTATCTGCGGCAAGGGTCTCGATATGCAGGTGATCGCGTCAGACCCCTATATCGAGGCGGCGGATTTCGAGGAACGCGGCGCGGAGGCGGTCTCGCTCGATGAGCTGATGGCCCGGTCGGACTTCGTCAGCGTGCATTGTCCCTACAATGCGGAAACCAAGGACCTGGTCAGTGCACGCGAGCTTGGCCTGATGAAACCGGGTGCGTTCATCGTGAATTGCGCCCGCGGCGGGATCATCAACGAGGATGCGCTTGCCGATACCTTGGAGGCAAACGGCATTGCCGGGGCAGGGCTCGACGTCTGGGATGTGGAGCCGCCGCCCATGGATCACCGGTTGCTTGCCTTGGAGAACGTGATCGCGACCTACCATACGGCCGGCGTGACCTTTGAATCGCGCGAGAACATGGCAGCGTGGAATGCCGCGCAGGTTGTCAGCACGCTGCGCGGAGAGCGACCGCCGCGTCTGATCAATCCCGAAGCATGGGATCAGTTCAAGGCACGGTATGAAGAGGTTTTCGGTCAACCGGTTGAGGGTTAGCCGGTCCTTTCTGTCGGGTTATCAGGCAATCTGAAAGTGCTGCGGCGGTGTCCCGGACATGCGGTTCCTCCAGAAAGTTGTCATGATTGCCGGGGACCGAACGGATTTCGAGGTCGCCATCGATTAGGACACGCCACCCTTCATGGGCGTCTTTCGGCATCCAGGCGTACGGCGCTGCCTTGAACAGGACAGCGTCTCCGTAATACGGGCGGGGATGGTACGACCGGGCCGCCATGAGGTTCGCCTCGATCGTGCGATGCAGCATCGATGGGATCGCTTTTCCTCGGTTTTCGGCCATTCGCCACGCCGTCGAAAACAGGTGCCCGCGGGCCTTAGTCGCCGCCATGGTGCCCATATTGCGAAGGCGCTGTGTGAGGTACGGCCCAATATCGGCAGTCTTCAACTCGGACAGGCGATTACGGTGATGTTCCAGCCAGCCGGAGAGTGTGGCGCGGCCACGTCCTTGCCGTGGGTTCGTATCGAACAATGCCAGAAGCGCGACCGGCTGCCCCATCTGCCGGAGTTGCTGCGCAATTTCATAGGCAATCCAACCACCCATCGAATATCCGCCCACATAGTACGGACCGGACGGTTGGACCTGACGTATCTCGGTGATGTAGCGCGCCGCCATGTCCTCGATCCGCACCAACGGCGGCTCGGTGTGGTCCAATCCAGCTGATTGAACGCCATAGATCGGTTGGTCGTCGTCAAGATACTGAGCCAGCGCCCGAAAATTCAAAACCTGTCCGTTGATGTCGTGAATGCAGAACAGGGGCGGCCGGCGGCCGTTGGGTTGAATTGGCACGACGCAGCCGGTGGATGAGGAGGCTTCTATGTGTTTCGCCATCGCCGCGACAGTCCCGGCTTCGAAGAGCACCGACCGGGGCAAAGGATGGCCGAGCGTCTTTTCGATTCGCAGGAAAAGCTCCACAGCTTGTAATGAATCGCCACCCAATTGGAAGAAGTCGTCGTCTAGACCCACGTGATCACGTCCAAGCGCGGCCGCCCAGAGAGTCTGTAGCTGCCGTTCCACAGCGGTGGGTTTGCGGTTCGGTGAGGTCTTGGCGTCCGCCGCTACGCCGGGTGCTGCGGCGAAGGCATCGGCCAGTTTATGCCGCTGGACCTTTCCGGTCGGTCCTTTTGGAATTTCCTCCGTGAAAATCAGTTGGCGCGGCACTTTGTAATCGGCCAGACGGCCGCGCAGGAATTGGGATAGCGCGCCTTGGTCGAGGGATGCGCCGTCTCGGGTCACGACAGCGGCGGCAACGTCCTCGCCCAGTGTCGCGTGCGGGATTGGAAAGGACGATGCGGCGATGATGTCGGGGTGGGCGAGAAGGGCGTCATCGATCTCGACCGGGGTGATGTTCTGCCCGCCGCGGTTGATCATTTCTTTGATCCGACCGGTGATGAACAGATAGCCGTCGTCATCGAAATATCCCAGGTCGCCGGTCCGGAACCACTCTCCGATGAAAGCGATACGGTTCGCCGCGTCGTCATTCTCGTAGCCATCGAACACGGTGGGACCGCGAACCGCGATTTCACCGGTCGCACCTTGCGGAAGCGGCGTCCCAGTCTCGTCGAGGATATCGACGCCGTCATGCGCCCGCTTCCCGACACTGCTTCGATCAGGTCGCGGCCGATCGGGGGGATCGTTGGTCGAGGACCCTGCTTCGGAGGTGCCGTAGGTCACCACGATTGGAACGCCGAAGGCGCCTTCGACTTTTTCGGCGACCGTGGCATTCAGCGGACCGGTTCCCGACCGCATGAACCGTAAACGCGATGCGATCCTCTCGATTGTCGGGCGGTAGGTTTCTAGATGAGGATGGATAGCGTGGTAGACCGCGTAGGAGGCGGCGCACCATGTCACCTGTTCCTTATCCAACGCTTCGAAAATGCCGTCGATGCTGAAATCGGTTAGCACGGCGACACTGCTGCCGGCAATCAGAGGCGTGGAGATGCCCTGGCCGAGGCCGCCGCTGTGGTACAGGCGCAGCATGTTGAGGCTGCGATCATCGATGGTTAGTCCCAAATCCCGCGCCGCGAGCGCATTGCGGGCAATAAGTTGCCGGTGCCGGATTGGGACGATTTTGCTATGCGACGTGGTGCCGGATGTCGCGAGAACAGCGACGATGTCGTCCGCCTGTACTGGGCCGGCATTTCTCGCGGATGGGGCTTCAGTCTGTGTGGTTGCGGTGAGTTTCATGCCGCCGTTGTCATCGGCTTGCAAATCGAGAATAGGCAGATCCAGGTCGGCTGCCGCGCGCCGTGCCGCCGTATCCATATCCGTCACGATTGCGATCGCCTTGACCCGCATGTCGCGCAATTGAATGGCGAACTCGCCCAGCGTGCTTTCGGGGTTTAGGGGAACCGGTGTCGCATAGCTCCAAATGCCCAATATGGCCGCGGCCATATCCCGGCCGCCGGGATGGACGATCGCAATACGGTCGTTCCGGCCGAAACCCCAGCCATTCAGCATCGCCCCCATAGCGTCGATCGATTCTAGCAGATCGGCATAGCTGAGCGATGCCGAGCCATGCCGGAGCAATGCAGGACAATTCGGGTTTTTATCGGCCCAATGGCGCACGACGTCATACATCGTGCCGAATCGTTGAGGGGCAGGCTGAGCGCGCGTATCCATCATCCACTTCCTACTCAAGTATGTGGGATGGGCGGCGGCGCTGCCAGACTTTCAATGGGGTTAATCACCTGTATCTGCGGCGAATATTGTATCGAGACTGGATAAACGGGGTCGGACGTTCGACGCCGGTTGGCCGGGCTAGTCGTCGCTCAATTCCACATAGACCGGCGTATGGTCCGATGCCTTTTCCTTGCCGCGGGGGCCGCGCTCGATTTCGCAGGCGACGAGGCGATCGGAAGCTTGCGGCGAGAGCAATAGGTGATCGATCCGGACACCTTCGTCACGGTTCCATCGGCCGGCCTGGTAATCCCAGTAGGAATAGGCGATTTCGCTGTGCAGCGCGCGCCAGGCTTCGGTCAGGCCCAGATTCATCAATTCGCGGAACCGCTGGCGCGTTTCCGGCCGGCAGAGCGCGTCACTCGCGAACCCTTCGGGGTCGTAAACGTCGCGATCGGTCGGGCAGCAGTTGTAGTCGCCGCCGAGAACGATGGGCATTTCCGTCGGCAGCAGAGTGTCACGGACATGCGCGGTCAGCCGGTCCATCCAAGCCAGCTTGTAGGGAAACTTGTCGGTGTCGACCGGATTGCCGTTGGGCAGGTAGATCCCACCGACACGGACGCCTTTGATCGTCGCCTCGATGTAACGGGCCTGCTCGTCCTCGGGATCGCCGGGTAGCCCCGTTCTGATGTCGTCAATCGAATGGCGCGATAGGATCGCGACGCCGTTGTAGCTCTTCTGACCATAGGCCGCGACGTTGTAGTCCAGCGCCTTGAATTCGAGCTCCGGGAAATCCGCCGTCTGCGTCTTGATTTCCTGCAGCAAGGCGACGTCCGGCTTGCTCTCTTCCAGCCATTCGAGAACGCGCGGCAGGCGCGCTTTGATGGAGTTGACGTTGAAAGTGGCGATCTTCATCGCGTGTTGGCCGTCCTGTTTGGCTAGAGGATGTTGCCGCTCGACAAATCGTCATCCTTGAACGTGATGATCGGCGATAGCGGGTCTGCGCCGGCGGCGATGGTTGCCGCGTCGGGAAGGGGTGTCGACGGTAGCTCGGGCGATGCATCCTGCGCCCGGCTGCGGATATCGTTCAGCAGCGTGTAGTGATCCGGTAGTGTCTGGAGCAAGTGGGATTTCACGTCGCGCAGGTAGCGCTGGTATTCCTTCCAATCGCGGCGAGACACAAGGCGCTCGGCGGGAAATTCGATATCGTCGAAAAAGCCCTTTCCGAACAGCACGATGAGATACGTCAGATAGCTGAACAAATGCCCGCGTTCCATTTCCTCCGAGCGCGGCAGAACGTGGCGGAATATCTCCAGGTCCTCCTGCACCGCGTCGGGAATCTGCAACTCGTGCCGCGCGGCTTTCCAGTAGGGCGTGTCCATCCGGTTGGCCGTGCAGTAATGCAGCACAATGAAATCGCGGATTTCGTAGTTCAGGTCGCGCATGCGGTCGTTGAAGCGCTTCTGAACCATCGGATTGAAGCTCTTGTCCGGGAAATAGTTGGTCAGCCATTGCAACGCCATGTCGACCATGAAGATGGCGGTGGATTCGAGCGGCTCGATGAAGCCGCTCGACAGGCCGATGGCGATGCAGTTCTTCTCCCAGACCTTTTCGGTGCGGCCAACCCGCATGCCGATTGCCCGTGGCTCGGCATCCTTTCCTTGAGGGCCAAGGAAGGCAAGGAACTCGTCCATGGCTTCCTGATCGGTTCGGAAATTGTCTGAAAAAACGTAGCCGGTCCCGAGCCGCGAATAGAGCGGAACCCGCCAGGACCACCCGGCACCGAGCGCGGTGCTGGTGGTGACCGGTTCCAGCTTGGTCGGATCCTGATGCGGCAACTGCACGGCCAGCGCGCGGTTGTTCAGGAGATATTTGTCGTAGCTCTCGAATTTAACGCCGAGCTTTTGCTGGAGGATGAGACCTTTGAATCCGGTGCAGTCGATCACCAGTTCCACTTCGTGACGACCGTGTTCCCGGAGCTGCAGGGCCGAAACATAGCCTTGTTCGTCCAGTTCCACGTCATCGACGTCGTCCAGCACATGCTCCACGCCGCAGGCGACGGCGATTTCCTTGAGGAAGCCCGCGAACCGACCGGCGTCCAGGTGATAGGCGTAGTTCACCTTGCGGTCATAGCCATCGGCGCCGAGCGTCTTCGGCCCCCGGAAGTTATTGATCAGGTCGTGCATCGGTGATTGGTAGTCGCCGAACTGTGTGCGGTCCGCGTCCGGGGCGAAGCGATGGAAATGATAGGCCGGGTTGAAGCCCCAAATATCATCGCCGATTCCGTCGAACGGGTTCAGGTAGCTCCGCCGCGCGCCGGTCTTCGGGTCTTTGTCCCAGTTGACGAAGCGGACGCCGAGCTTGAAGGACGCGTTGCAGCGCTTCATGAAGTCGGCTTCTTCGATCCCGATATATTTCAGCCAATGCATCATCGCCGGGACGGTCGCTTCGCCGACGCCGACGGTCGGTACGTTCGGCGATTCGATGAGCGTCACATCGACTTGTTGGTCGATGCTGCGCCGGTTGAGATGAATCATCAGGTAGGCTGCCGACATCCAGCCCGCGGTGCCGCCGCCAACGATCGTGATACGCCGAATTGGTTCCGTCATCGGAAGGCCGTCATCCCTGTTTGCCCCGCCTATTTTCGGGAACAATACCGGAAACGATGCGGGATGACATGCCTATAGCGAAATTAATAGAGGGGAGGCGGCGTGACCGGGCTGGCGCAAAAATCAGACGGCGAAGGACGCACCGCAGCCGCAGGAAGATGTGGCGTTCGGATTCTTGACCTGGAAGGCGGCGCCGATCAGGTCTTCGACGAAATCGAGTTCCGACCCGGCCAGCAGGTCGAGGGAAACGTCGTCGACCACCACCGTAATCCCACTTTTCTCGAAAAGGTGGTCGTCAGCGGTGGTATCGCTATCGAAGCCAAAGCCATATTGGTAGCCGGAACAACCACCGCCCGAGACCGTGACGCGTAGCATGGTACCGTTCGCCTCGCCCTCCAGCAGAGTGTTGATTCGCTGAACCGCGCTGTCGCTGACCGAAAAAGCCCGGTCAGGCTTAGCTTCCATGCTGGCGAAGGCGTCGCTCATTGGTTGCTCCGAAAAATACAGAATGTCTGTTTTCTAGGGGTTTAGATAGGGTTTCCTCAGGATTTGTCAATCCCATTCGTCATTCAGGCCCCCTCGAATTTTGAGGCATTGCCTTCCGGCGGGGCCGCCGATACTTTCCGGCATGCCTTCTGATTTAGCGCCGTATGCTAGCGATCCAAAGGCGAGCCGCGGACGGCTTCTGGCAGAGCCCGATAGCCCCACACGGACGTGTTTTCAGCGCGACCGCGATCGGATTGTTCATTCCACTGCCTTGCGCCGGCTTATGCACAAGACCCAGGTCTTTGTCTCGCCCGGCGGCGACCATTTTCGCACCCGGCTGACCCATAGCCTCGAAGTGGCACAGATCGCCCGAGGCTTGGCGCTGAACCTTGGTTTGAACCAGGATTTGGCCGAAACATTGGCGCTGGCCCATGATTTCGGCCATCCGCCGTTCGGTCATGCCGGGGAAGAAGCGCTCGACGAGGTCATGCAGCCATTTGGCGGATTCGACCACAACGACCAGACGCTGCGCATTGTCGTCCGCCTGGAGCAGCGCTATGCGGCATTCGACGGCCTGAACCTGACCTGGGAAACGCTGGAGGGACTGGTAAAACATAACGGGCCGCTTGTGGGGCCGTATTCCGACGGCGCGCCGTTGCCGGAAACGATCGCGGGCTATACCGAGGTTCAGGACCTGGAGTTGGAGAGTTTCGCCGGTCCCGAGGCACAAGTCGCCGCAATTGCCGACGATATCGCCTATGACAATCACGACGTTGATGACGGACTGCGGGCCGAGGTATTCACCATAGATGAACTCTCAGCCGTTCCGCATATGGCGGATGCGATTGAACGGGTGCGGCAGCGTTATCCGCGACTCGAACGCCATCGATTAAGCCACGAGGCGGTGCGGAGCATGATCGACACCATGGTCATCGACGTGCTGGAGGAGACACGGGCACGGTTGACCGCGGCATCTCCAGGATCGGCCGCCGACATTCGCGCCCTGGATCAGCCGGTCGTTGCCTTCTCGTCCGCAATGGTTCAAAAGGACCGCGCCATAAAGAAGTTCTTGTTTGGGAATATGTATCGCCATCCTGACGTCTTACGGGAGACAGACAAAGCGCGGAAAATCGTGAAGGATTTGTTCTGCCGCTTCGTTGAAGATCCGGCCTCGCTGCCGGACGAATGGTCCGTTTCCGCGGCGGCATCGGGAAGCCGGGAGACTGCCCGTGTCGCGGCCGATTACATCGCCGGCATGACCGACCGCTATGCCAAACGGGAACATGAGCGGGTGTTTGGTACGAAGGAAGCGTCGACGTGAATCTATTTCGGGACATGCGGGACAAGGTTGTCGCCGCGATCGGCGCGCTAGGCGCGGACGGTGTGCTGCCGGCTGATCTGGATACTGCCCGTATCTCGGTCGAGCCACCACGCGACCCATCGCATGGCGATATGGCGACGAACGCGGCCATGGTGCTGGCAAAACCCGCCAAGATGAAACCGCGCGATTTGGCCGAGGCGCTGGCCGCGAAGATCGAGGCACTGCCCGAGGTTGCGGCGGTCGACGTCGCGGGGCCGGGGTTCATCAACATCCGCTTGGACGACGCGATCTGGTGCCGTTCGATCGCCACGATCCTTGAGCAAGGGACGAATTACGGCCGGTCGACGGTCGGCGAGGGACAGGCCGTCAATATCGAGTATGTCTCCGCCAATCCGACCGGCCCGCTGCACATCGGTCACGCGCGGGGAACCGTCTTCGGCGACGTCCTGGCGTCGCTGCTGGAGGCCGTAGGCTATGACGTGTGCCGCGAGTACTACATCAACGATGCAGGTGCCCAGGTCGATGTCCTCGCGCAATCCGCCTATCTCCGCTATCGCGAGGCGCTCGGAGAGGATATCGGTGAAATTCCCGAGGGATTGTATCCCGGCGATTATCTGAAGGCCGTCGGCGCGGCGCTGGCGGCCGAAGACGGCGACAAGTGGATGAATGCCCCGGAATCCGACTGGTTACCGCATGTCCGCGCGTGCGCCGTGGATGCCATGATGGCGCTCGTCCGGGCGGACCTTTCGGCCTTGGGCGTGGCGCATGACGTCTTCTCGTCGGAGCTTAAGCTGGTTGAGGCTGGCAAGGTTGGCGAAGCGTTCGAAGTGCTTGAATCGCGGGACCTGATCTATACCGGTACGCTGGAACCCCCGAAGGGCAAGTTGCCGGACGACTGGGAGCCGCGGCCGCAGACCTTGTTCCGGGCGTCCGATTTTGGTGACGATATTGATCGTCCGCTGAAGAAGTCCGATGGCAGTTGGACCTATTTCGCCAGCGATATCGCCTATCATCTGGACAAGTATCAGCGTGGTTTCGCCAATCTGATCGACGTCCTCGGCGCGGACCATGGCGGGTATGTGAAGCGCATGCAGGCCGCGACGCGGGCCATCACCGAGGACAAGGCCGAACTCGACGTGAAGCTGTGCCAGATCGTCCGCCTGATGGACAACGGCGAGCCGGTGAAGATGTCGAAGCGTGCTGGAACCTTCGTGACCCTGCGCGATCTCGTCGACGAAGTCGGTAAGGATGTCGTGCGTTTCATCATGCTGACGCGCAAAAACGACGCCGGTCTCGACTTCGACCTCAGCGCGGTAAAGGAACAGTCGCGCGACAATCCGGTCTTTTACGTTCAATACGCCCATGCGCGCAGCCATTCGGTCATGCGGATGGCGAAATCGGCGATTCCGGACATCGATCTGTCGGATTCCGCGTTGCAGGCGGCGGAGTTGGACCGCTTGACGGACGAATCCGAGCTTGCTCTGATCAGGGCCATGGGAAACTGGCCCCGCACCGTAGAAGCCGCCGCCGAGGCTCACGAGCCGCATCGGCTGGCGTTCTACCTCTATGATCTCGCGTCGGCGTTCCACGGGTTGTGGACCAAGGGTAAGGACGATGCCACGCTGCGCTTCATCATGGAGGATGACGTGGCGTTAACGACCGCACGGCTGGCGCTGGTGCGGGCCTTGCAAACGGTCGTGGGAGCCGGACTGCGCATATTTGGCGTCGATCCGGTCGAGGAGATGCGATGAGGGCGCGCGGATCCGATCCGCTTAACGATGAGCTGACGGCCTTGGACGAACTCGAGGACGAGATTCGGCGACCCAAGAAGCGGTCTCTGTCTTTGATCGTGCCATTGCTGATCACGATGATCGTCATGACCGGCGGCGTCACCGTCGCTTGGTATTCCTACACGGCCGGGATCAAGGAAGGCAGCGAAGGGGCGGCCCCCTTGCTTAAACCGAAGGGACCGATGAAGGTTGCACCGGCGAACCCCGGCGGTTTGGCGATTCCGCACCAGGACAAGACCGTCTTCAATTCCATTGATGGGCGGGGCAAGGAGCAAGGCGTGGAGCGCCTGTTGCCGCCGCCAGAAAAACCGATGTCGATCCCGGTGAAACCGGTGCCGTCCCCGGCGGTGAAGCCCAGCGAGGCTCCAGCCGGGTCGCGCGTGCGGGCGGCCGACCGGACCGGCGATGGCCGGGCGGCTGGAAAGCCGGTGCCGCTGACGCCAGGCGGTGCACGGTCAACGCCTTCCAATCCCCTAAAAACGCCGCCGCCCGCCGTTTCGGCCAAGCCCATACCGTCGCCGGCAACGCCGAAAGCCGCCGTGACACCGCCGGCCAAGCAAAAGACGGCTCGCGCAACACCTGAAGCCAAACCCGCAAAGCCCGCGGTATCCGCTGGAAAGGCTTTCCGCATTCAAATCGGCTCGGTGTCGTCGGATGTGCAAGGCAAGAAGTATTGGGACAGTCAGAGCGCCAAACATCGCGATCTGTTCGGGAAATTGAGCCTCAATCTCCAGAAGGCGACGATAAAGGGGAAGGTTTTCTACCGCATCCAAGGCGGGCCGCTGTCTAATCGGGCCGCTGCGACGGGCCTGTGCCAGAAGCTGAAGGCCCGCAAGATCGGCTGTATCGTCGTTCCGCCCGGGAGGGGTTAAATGCCCCTCGCGGCGATTTTCGGATGTGCCGGGCTGTCGCTGACGGAGGAGGAGAAATCCTTTTACCGCGATTGCGATCCCGTCGGTTTCATTCTCTTTGCCCGCAATGTGGACACGCCGGATCAGGTTCGGCGTCTGACCGACGCCCTTCGGGAAACCGTGCAACGGGACGATGCGCCCATCCTGATCGACCAGGAAGGGGGCAGGGTAGCCCGGCTAAAGGCGCCGCATTGGCGGCATCCACCGGCTGCCGAGCTGTTCGGGCGCATCCACGCGCAGGACCCTGCAGCGGGCATACAGGCAGCGCGCCTGAACGCGGCGGTGATCGGGGCCGAGCTTCTCAATCTGGGCCTTACCGTGGATTGCCTGCCCTTGATCGACCTTCGGTTCGACGGCGCACACGATATCATCGGTGATCGCGCCTTTTCGGATGATCCCGAGATCGTCGCGACGCTTGGTCGGGCGGCGGCCGATGGCTTGATCGATGCGGGTGTGCTGCCGGTGATCAAGCATATCCCGGGGCACGGCAGGGCCGTAGTTGACACGCATGAAGCGTTGCCGACGGTGGACACATCGTTGGACGATCTGCGCGCAACTGATTTCCGGCCGTTCAAGGCACTCTCGGACCTGCCGATCGCGATGACCGCTCATATCGTCTACCAGTCGATCGATCCATTGTTTCCGGCCACCACGTCGCCCACCTTGATCGAAGATGTTATTCGGCGCGAGATGGGCTTCGATGGCCTGTTGTTGAGCGACGACTTGAGCATGAAGGCGCTGCAAGGCGGTCTACAAGAACGCGCGCGGGACGCCGTTGCCGCCGGGTGCGATATAGCCCTGCATTGCAATGGCGATATGACGGAGATGCGCGATGTGGCGGCGGGTGCACCAGCCTTGTCCGACTCGGGCGTGGTCCGGCTGGAACAGGCCTTGTCTCGGGTGTCCGGCGGCGGCAGCGGCGATGCCGGTGATCGACTGGCTGAACTCGATGATTTAATTTTTAAAACAATTGGTTGAATGTCTTTTCTAATCGTTCGTTGCAGCGTGCTGTTCTGCGCTGCAATCTTCCCGATGGGATAAAATATCCTCCTAAAGTATGATGCGCGGCTCATGTCGAACGAACCACCGTCGCAGGACGGCACGCCCTTTTTCGAAGAAGATACCCGCCCCGCGCAGACGGGGGAGTCGGGACCGCTTCTGCTTGACCTGGAGGGGTTCGAAGGGCCGATCGATATTCTGCTGGCGTTGGCGCGCGATCAGAAGGTCGATCTGACCAAGATTTCCATCCTGAAGCTCGCAGATCAATATCTCGAATTCATCACTCAGGCGCGGGAACTCCGCCTCGAACTCGCGGCGGACTACCTGGTCATGGCGGCATGGCTCGCTTATCTCAAATCGCGGCTGTTGCTGCCGTCGGTGGAGGAAGACGGCGAGCAGTTGTCCGCCGCCGAAATGGCCGAACGTCTGGCCTTCCAGCTGCAACGTTTGGAAGCGATGCGTAAAGTCGGTCGCTCCTTGATGGACCGGCCCCGTCTGAATCGTGATTTCTTCGCCCGCGGCACACCGGAAGCGGTCGAGGTCGTGAACCATTCGGTCTACGAATTGTCGCTCTTCGAGCTGCTGAAGACCTACGGTGAATTCCGGACACGCGAGAACATCACGTCGTTGCGCATCGACCCGACCGAGTTGTTTTCGACCGAGGCTGCGCTCGACCGTCTGCGGGCGCTGCTCGGCGACGTCCCGGACTGGGCGACGCTGTCGACTTTCCTGCCGGACGATATGCCGCGCGGCCTGGTCGCGCGGTCCGCGATGGCCGCGACCTTTGCCGCGAGCCTTGAAATGGTGAAGGCGGGCGAATTGATGGTGCGGCAGTCAGGGACGTTTGCGCCGATCTACATTCGCAAAGCGACACGTGAAACGCCGATGGAGAAATCTTAAGAATGGATCATTTCCAGCAGCTTCGTTTGCTTGAAGCCATGCTGTTCGCTGCCGCAGCACCGGTGCCCGTGAAGACGATCGTTAGCCGCATGCCGGAAGGAACGGACGTCAAGGCCCTGCTTGAGGAACTAAAGGGAATCTACGCCAATCGGGGCGTCGAGCTTTGCCGTATTGGCAAGGGTTGGGGGTTCCGCACAGCGCCGGATCTGGCGCCGCATCTCCGTGTCGAGAATACGGTATCCCGGCGGATGTCGCGGGCGGCGATCGAAACACTGGCAATCATCGCCTATCACCAGCCGATCACGCGGGCGGAGATCGAGGAAATGCGCGGCGTCGCGCTCAGCCGGGGAACGCTCGATTTGCTGCTCGAAGCGAGCTGGATACGGCCACGGGGACGCCGCCGGACCCCCGGCCGTCCGGTGACCTGGGGCACGTCGGAGAATTTCCTGGATCATTTCGGTCTGGAAACCGTGGATGCACTGCCGGGTGTTGACGAGTTGAAGGCCGCTGGTCTGCTGGACCGCAAGCCGGGCTTCGGACCGTTGAGCGAAATCCGCGAACAGCCCACCAACGATGAATCGGATGAGGACGGGCCGGAGGAAGAAGAATTGTCCGCCGAAGAGGCCGTCGAGGCGGATTTCGGGGACGATCCCGGGCCGGAGGAAACGGCCGGCGAAACCGACGGCGAATCATCGGATTCCGAGGAGGAAGACGAGCGGCCGACGGCGGAAGTCGTCGAGTTGCCGCAATTCGCACGCTCCCGCGGGGCCGAATAACCCGGATGCTTACCTTGCGTTAACGCAATTGCGACTTAATCTAGATAGCAGTATCAATAGCGTGTGACGTAGAGACAGCATCTGGGGCGACAGGTGACCACACCGGCAGCACTCGAATTGGAAGGGCTCGGCCACGCCTACGGTGACGTTACCGCCGTGGAATCGTTCAGTCTTTCCGTAGCCGCTGGCGAAGTGGTCTGTCTGCTTGGACCTTCGGGCTGCGGCAAGACGACGGTGCTGCGTTTGGCCGCCGGGCTCGAAGAGTTGCAGCAGGGCCGTATCGCGATAAACGGCCAAAACGTTGCCGGACTGGGATTTTCGGCCCCACCTGAGGATCGAAGCGTCGGGTTGGTCTTCCAGGATTACGCGCTTTTCCCGCATCTCACCGTCTCGCAGAATGTCGAGTTCGGGTTGACCGGTATTGATGGCGGCGATCGCCGGGCGCGTTGCGACGAGGTGCTGCGCCGGGTCGGCGTGGCCGATCTTGCCGACCGGTATCCGCACGCCCTGTCGGGCGGTCAGCAGCAGCGTGTGGCGTTGGCCCGCGCCTTGGCGCCGAGCCCGCCACTAATCCTGTTGGACGAACCGTTTTCCGGACTGGATTCCCGGCTGCGCGATCAGGTGAGAGACCAGACACTGCATCTGCTGAAGCAAAGCGGACAGGCGACGCTGATGGTCACCCACGATGCCGAGGAAGCCATGTTCATGGCGGATCGCATCGCTGTCATGCGGGATGGTCATAATGTTCAGACGGATAAACCAGACGCGCTCTATTACGAGCCGGCGGATGCCTTCGTGACCGAATTCTTCAGCGACGTTAATCGCTTAAGCGGCATCGTCGAGAAGGGGAACGTCTATACGCCGTTCGGAAATTTGTCGGCGGCGCCAATGCAGGACGGTCAGAAAGCAGAGATCCTCATTCGTCCGGAAGCATTGCGGCTTGGGCCGGTTCCGGATGGCGAGGAAGGATCCGCACGCGTATTGGCGTCCCGCATGCTGGGGCGCTCTAGTCTTGTCCATCTGTGCACCTGCCGCCAAATCGGCGAAGAAATCCATCTTCATGCCCGGGTGCCGGGGCGGTTCCTACCGAAGGAGAACGAGGTTCTTCAGGTCAGCCTGGATTCGACCCAGGCGTTCGTCTTTCCAGCCGTTCTGAGCTGACGAAAACGGTGCCGCGGATACCGTTTTGATGTATGGGATGACACATCGTCCAAAGGCTTGGAATACAGGCTTTTCGAGATAACTCTTGGTATCAAAGGATCGTTGCGGGGGCGTGCGTGTTCTGCAATGATCGGCGCGGTCTGACGCGCATCAACCCGCGCGGGTAACGAGGAGACATCAGCTTGGGCACATTCAGTATTTGGCATTGGCTTATCGTCCTGGTCGTTGTCCTTGTCTTATTCGGCGGTGGCGGAAAACTGTCGCGGCTCATGGGTGATTTCGGTAAGGGGCTGAAGTCCTTCAAGAAACAGGTGAAGGACGAGAGCGCCGACAACGCCGAGTCAGCGCCGGTCACGAACAACGCGGAGACGGAGAAAGTGGCCTCTCCGACGGCAGCGGAAAATGACAAGGCCGCGAAGGGCTGACCGCGTCGCCGTCTCCCCAGCAATCCAAGGCATGACGTGCCGCCATGTTTGACATCGGCTGGCAAGAACTGTTTCTCGTCGCCCTGATCACCATCATCGTGGTCGGGCCGAAGGAGTTGCCGCGGGTCCTCCGCACCGTAACCCTATGGATTCGCAAGGTTCGGTCGATGGCGCGCGAATTCCAGGACGGAATCGACGATCTCGCCCGCGAAGCCGACTTGGACGATCTCCGGAAAGAGATCGAAAAGGGCGCTGGTATCGATATCGAAGGCGAGATCGAGCGGACCATCGACCCGTCCGGTGAGATGAAGGAGGCGGTCGAGGAGATCGGCGGTGCCCTTGAAGACACCAAGGACATGGTCAATGATCCCGAGATCGCCGCCGACAAGCCTGCAAGCATTGAGAGTGAAACCATCGGGCCGGACCCAAAGATCGCTGGCGGTAAGACGGAAAGCGCCGGATGAGCGGGGATATCGAGGAAGCGAAGATGCCGTTGCTCGATCATCTGATCGAGCTTCGTCGCAGATTGATCTACAGCGCGGCGTCCTTTCTCGTTTGTTTCTTGATCAGTTTCTATTTCGCCGACCCGATCTTCAATTTCCTCGTGGCGCCATTAGCCGATCTCTGGACCGGTCAGGAATCCCGGCGGCTGATTTACACGGCGCTACACGAGAAGTTCTTCACGGAGATCAAGGTTGCCTTCTTTGCCGGCGCGTTCCTGGCGTTTCCGCTGATTTCCAACCAGGTTTGGATGTTTGTGGCGCCGGGGCTCTACCGCCATGAAAAATACGCGTTCCTTCCATTCCTGATCGCCACGCCCTTCCTGTTCTTGGCCGGCGCGGCCTTCGTCTACTATCTCGTCCTGCCAGTCGCCTGGCAGTTTTTTGCGGGATTCGAGCAGACGGGCGGGGAAGGTCAGCTCGCGATCGCCCTGGAACCCAAGGTCAACGAATATCTGAGCCTGGTCATGCGGCTGATATTCGCGTTCGGCATCAGTTTCGAGTTGCCGGTCCTGCTGACGTTGCTGGCGCGCGCCGGATTGGCCACCAGCCAGGGTATGCGCGAGAAACGCCGCTACGCTGTCGTCGGGGCCTTTATCGCGGCTGCGGTCCTTACGCCGCCGGATCCGTTGAGTCAGATCGGGCTCGCCTTGCCGATTATCTGCCTGTATGAGATTTCGATCTGGTGCGCACGTCTTGTCGAGCGGAAGCGCAAGGAGCGCGAAGACGAGTTGGACCGCGAACTCGACGATGATGACATCTGACGGCTAGCCCCGTATAAAGCCGCAGAATTCTCAACACTATTTCATCCGAGACCGGTTTAAAGCCATGCAAGACTTGCGGTTCATTCGTGAAAACCCCGACGCATTTGACACGGGCCTCGGTCGCCGTGGTCTGGCGCCCGCCTCGGCGGAAATCCTTGAGTTGGATGTTCAACGGCGCGCGGCGCAGACTGCGGTGCAGGAGATGCAGCAACGCCGCAACGAGGCGTCCAAGTTGATCGGTGCGGCGAAGAAGAAGGGCGAGGACGCGACCGACCTGATGGCGGAGGTGCAGTCGATCAAGGATCGTATGGACATCGCCGAGAAGGATGAACGCGCCAGGGCGGCGGCGCTGAAGGAAATTCTCGAGACGCTACCCAATCTGCCGGCGGACGATGTGCCGGATGGGGCGGACGAAGACGACAACCGTGAGGAGCGGGTGGTCGGCGAAGCCCGTCAGATGAATTTCGAAGCACGGGAACATTTCGATCTCGGCGAAGCGCTCGGCATGATGGATTTCGAGACCGCGGCGCGGTTGTCGGGTTCCCGGTTCGTGGTGCTATCGGGCGCGCTGGCGAAACTCGACCGCGCCTTGGCGAATTTCATGCTGACCCTGCATACCGAGGAATTCGGCTATACGGAGGTCGTGCCGCCGGCGCTCGTGCGCACGCAGACCATGTACGGCACGGGGCAGTTGCCGAAATTCGAGGAAGACCTGTATCGCGCCGGCGATAATTTTTGGCTGATTCCGACCGCCGAAGTGCCGTTGACGAGCTTGGTTGCCGACGCGGTGACCGGCGTCGACGAGCTGCCGCTTCGCGTGACCGCTTGGACGCCGTGTTTTCGCTCCGAAGCGGGGTCGGCGGGCAAGGATACGCGCGGCATGCTGCGCCAACATCAATTCAGCAAGGTGGAATTGGTTAGCGTCACGCACCCGGACGAGTCGGAAAACGAGTTGGAACGCATGACCGGCTGCGCCGAGGAGGTGTTGAAGCGCCTTGGCCTGTCCTATCGGTTGGTGACCTTGTGCACCGGGGACATGGGCTTCAACGCGCGCAAGACCTATGACATCGAGGTCTGGCTGCCCGGCCAGAACCGGTATCGCGAGATTTCAAGCTGCTCGAATTGCGGGGATTTCCAGGCGCGCCGTATGAACGCGCGCTTCAAGGTGCCGACCGAAAAGGGAACCCGGTTCGTCCACACGCTGAATGGCTCCGGTCTGGCAGTCGGCCGCACGTTGATCGCCGTGCTGGAGAACTACCAGCAGGAGGATGGGTCCATCGCCGTTCCCGATGTGCTCAAGCCTTTCATGGGCGGGCAGGACCGCATCGACGTCGATCGCGGTTAAGGGAGAGGAGCCGGCGCAGTACGATGGTGGACTTGGCGAACGCTCGAATTCTGGTGGTCAACGACGACGGGATCGCCGCACCCGGCCTCAAGGTTATGGAAAAGATTGCCCGTTCGCTGGGCAAAGAAGTCTGGGTTGTTGCACCGCATACGGAACAAAGCGGCGCCAGTCATGCCTTCACCGTAACCAGCTCAATCCGGGTCGAGAAACTTGGCCGCCGGCGTTTTGCGGTTTCGGGCAGCCCGACGGATTGCGTGTTGCTGGCGGTGGGCGAGATCATGGCAGGGTCGCCGCCGGATTTGGTTTTGTCAGGCGTCAACAAGGGCGCCAATTTGGCCGAGGAAGTGATTTATTCCGGGACAGTGGCGGGCGCCATGGAAGGCGCACTGTTGGGGTTCCAGTCAATCGCCTTGAGCCAGTCTACCGGTGAGGGCCGGGCGATCGACTGGGCAACGTCGCGTCACTATGGCGCGGACATCATCAGGCGATTGTTGTCCGTGGAATGGACACGTGACGTCTTCATGAACGTGAATTTCCCGGCCTGCCCGGTCAAGGACGTGCGGGATACCGTGGTGGTGCCGCAGGGCCGGCGAAGCGCAGGATATGAGATACACGGCGTGCCGCTGCGCGGCCGGCAGTATTATATGATCGGCGAACCGCAGCACAATGACCGGCGCAAACGCGGCGACGCCGACTTCCGCGCGATCAACCGGAACGACATTGCGATCACGCCGTTGCATGTCGATCTAACGCATCGCGGGTCGTTAACGACTATTCGCTCGCTTTTTGCTACAACAAAGCCCGAACGCTAGACGCAAACTAGATGGGACCACGCGGTGACGCCGCCGACCCAAAAAATTCGTCTGATCCTCGATCTTCGTCGCGCCGGTATTACCGATACCGGACTGCTGTCGGCATTGGAGAATGTGCCGCGTGGATTATTCGTGCCGGACGCGTTTCAGGACCAGACGTGGGAGGACACCGCGCTGCCGATTGGTCATGGGCAGACGATCAGTCAGCCGACGATCGTGGCACGGATGGTGCAAGCGTTGAATCCCGACAAGAACTTGAAAGTGCTGGAAGTCGGCAGCGGGTCAGGGTATCAGACTGCGATCCTGTCGTATCTGTTTCGCCGGGTCTACGCGATCGAACGCGAAGGGAATTTGATGCAACTCGCCGAGGACCGTATCGCTGGTCTGCGCCGTCACAATGTGACCGGCCGCACCGGCGATGGAAGTCTGGGCTGGCCCGAGCAGGCGCCGTTCGAACGGATTCTGGTGTCCGCCGCGTCCGAGGAAATCCCGCCGCTTTTATGGGATCAACTCGCGGTCGGCGGGGTCATGGTATGCCCCTTGGGCGAGGATCGCGGCGAACAGCGAATCATGCGATTCGTCAAAACAGACAATGTGCCCGACGTTGAAGACCTGGGTCCGGTCCGTTTCGTGCCGCTCGTCTCCGGGCGCGCTCAACGGCGTATCGCGGTGTAATGGTCATGCACCGATCCTCGCCTCGTACCCTCGGACTTGCGTCGACAATGATCGCATTACTGTGCGGCGCCTGTGCGCAGCCCGCCAACGTGGTGTTGTACGAAGAGCACGCACGCACGACGGAACGGCAGCTGGCGTCGCGTCGCGGCATCAAGGAACCCCAGGCGCCCATACCGCGCGCCAAGCCGCGGCGGGGGCGCAGCGGGGCGATCGAGAGCAAACCGTTGCCGCCGAAGGGTGGGGCGTCCCGGCAGCAAGCTCTCAGCGGATTTTCCCGCGGCAAAACAGCGGTTACCGCCTACGACCGGAAGGGCGCGGCCGGAAAGTATCGCCCGGTGCCGGCCAGTGGCGTTCATATCGTCACGAAGAAACAGACGGTCTATGCGATTTCGCGCTTGTATGGCGTGCCGGTGCGAAGCCTGTTGATCATCAACAAGCTCGAACCGCCGTATATTCTCGCGTTGGGGCAGAAGATCACGGTACCGGCCCAACGAACGCATTTGGTGCGCAAGGGGGAAACAGTTTACGCAATCTCGCGGCGCTACGACGTTTCGAGAAAGGAACTCGCGCGTCTGAACGGGGTCGGAACGCCCTTTACGATCAAGATCGGCCAGACCTTGCTGCTTCCGGGGACGCAAGCCGCCGTGACGACGGTTGCGGCCGTCGATAAGGGGGAAGGCGATCGATCGATCGATCCGCCGCCCTCGGCTGCGCCATCGCGGTCCAATCCGTCTTCCCAATCGCAGATCGCCATCGCACCACCGCCGCGGCAGGTCATCGTCCCGCCCTCGACCAATATTCCGCGGCCGAAGCAACTCAGTAAATCTGGCTTCCTCTGGCCGATTTCCGGGCGGGTGATTTCGCGGTTCGGTCCCAAAAAGGGCGGTTTGCATAATGACGGGATCAACATCGCCGCGCCGCGCGGAACACCGGTCCTGGCGGCGCAGAACGGTGTGGTGGCGTATCGCGGCAACGAGTTACGCGGCTTCGGCAATCTCATCCTGATCAAGCACGCGAAGGGCTATATGACGGCCTATGCGCATGCGGATAAGGTATTGGTGAAGCGGGGCCAGCGGGTTGTGCGCGGCCAGACGATTGCCAAGGTCGGCAGTTCCGGCAATGTCGCCAAACCGCAGCTGCATTTCGAGATTCGCAAAGGGCGTCGTGCGGTCAATCCGAAGAAATACCTGCGTCAGCGGCGCGCGGCCCTGAACGGGTCAGGACCCATTGAGATGCTGGCCAAGCCGTCCGGATAAATCCTGCACATATTGCCAGGCGACGCGGCCGGAACGGGCGCCGCGGGTGACCGACCATTCCTTCGCCTCCGCCTTCCAATCGATTTCCCCGACCTGAAGGTCGTAATACGCGATATAGCCTTCGATCATTGCAAAGAAGGTATCCTGATCGCAGTTGTGGAAGCCAAGCCACAGGCCGAAACGGTCGGACAGTGAGACTTTCTCCTCGACGGCTTCGGAAGGATTGATCGCGGTCGAACGCTCGTTTTCCATCATGTCGCGCGGCAACAGGTGGCGGCGGTTGGACGTCGCGTAGAAAATCACGTTGCCGGGGCGGCCTTCGATACCGCCTTCCAGCATCGCTTTCAGGGATTTATAGCTGGCATCGTCGCCATCAAACGAGAGATCGTCGCAGAACACCACGCAGCGCCGTTCGGTGCTGCGGAGCAGGCTCAAAAGATGGGGCAGGCTGGGGATGTCTTCGCGATGGATTTCGACCAGGGCCAGGCTACGGTCGTCTTCGGAATTGATCTCGGCATGGACCGCCTTCACCAGCGAGCTTTTGCCGGTGCCGCGGGCACCCCAGAGCAGGGCGTTGTTGGCCGGAAGGCCGTCGGCGAACCGCCGGGTATTTTCCAGCAGGGTCTCAACCTGACGTCCTATTCCCTTGAGAAGATTGATATCGATGCGGTTGACCACGGGAACCGGGTCGAGGGTATTGGCCTCGGCGCGCCAGACGAAGGCGTCGGCAACGTCAAAATCCGCGGCGGCGGCGGACTCCGGGGCCAATCGCTCCAGCGCGTTGGCAATCCGCGTTAACAGAGTATGGGTCTTGTTATTGTCGTCCATCACATCGATATACCGGAAATGGCGTGCTTATTCACGCTGGCGGCGGACCCTAGCGATGGGAGGGGCGGTCGTCAATTACGGGGCGGCTTGAAGGACCAAGCGTTTAGCTCGATTGAAATTACGGCACGGACCGGTATAGTCCGCTCTCTGTGCACAGGCGTGCAAGCCCATTTGGGAGACTTTGATGTTTATTTCGACTGCTTGGGCCCAGGGGGCCGGCGGTGGCGGCGGGGGCGGCCTTCTGGAGGCGATGATCCCGCTGGTACTGATTTTCGCTGTTTTCTATTTCCTCCTGATCCGGCCTCAACAAAAGAAGATGAAGGCCCATCGGCAGATGCTCACCGAGGTACGCCGGGGTGACAAGATCATTACCGGCGGCGGGATCTACGGCACCGTGACCAAGGTGGTCAACGAGAACGAACTCGCCGTGCAAATCGCGGACGGTGTCAGAATCCGGGTCTCGCGCGGCACGATCTCCGAGGTTTTGTCGAAGACCGAACCGGTGCAAGCCGAAAAGAAGGAAAAGAGCGAGAAAACCGCCGGCGATGCCAAGGCAGGCTGAACCGTTTCCGGACCTTAGCTGAAACAGAGGCCTATGCTTGATTTCCCAAATTGGAAGCGAATCCTTGTCCTGGCCGTGTGTCTGCTGGGCGTGCTCTATGCGGTGCCGAATTTTCTGCCGAGCGGATCGCTCGACGGTGGCCCTGATTGGGCACCCGGCAAGCGCATCAATCTTGGCCTAGACCTCCAGGGCGGCGCGCATCTATTGATGCAGGTCGACACCGAGGGCTACGTCAATGATATCCTCGACAAGAGTTATAAAGCGGCGATCCGAACTGCCATGCGCAGCGAGCGCGTGCGGGGCGCCGTCACGCTCGAGAGACGCGAACTGGTCTTCCAGATTCCCGACGAGGACAAGGCGGACGCGGTTCGGTCGCGCATCCGGCTAGAAAATCCGGACCTGCTGATATCGTCTGAAGGTGAAGGAAAGTTCCGGGCGAGCCTGTCGGAACAGGCGTTGCGGGATCGCATCACGACGGTCATCGGTCAGTCGATCGAGGTCATCCGCCGCCGAATCGACGAATTGGGGACCCGTGAGCCGATCATTCAACGGCAGGGCGAGGACCGGATATTGATTCAGGTTCCGGGCGCCCGGGATACCGAGCGGCTGAAGGCGACGATCGGCAAGACGGCCAAGATGACCTTCCATATGATCAATATGGCCTGTGATCCGAATGGCGCTCGTGTGCCGCCGGGATCGCAATTCTTGCCGTCGGACGAGCTCGGCCCTGACGGACAGCCATTCCAATACTGTATCCATCGCCGCGTTCGTCTCAGCGGACAGAATCTGGTGGACGCGCAGCCGAGTTTCCAGGACAGCCAGCCGGTTGTCAGCTTCCGCTTCGACACGCGTGGCGCGCGGATCTTCGGCGATATCACGTCGAAAAATGTCGGCCGCCTATTCGCGGTCGTTCTCGACGGCAAGGTGATATCCGCGCCGCGGATCAACGAGCCGATCCTCGGCGGTTCCGGCATCATCCAGGGCAACTTCACCACGCAGAGTTCGCGGGATCTCTCGGTACTGCTGCGCGCCGGCGCGTTGCCCGCCGACCTGACCTATCTGGAAGAACGCTCGGTCGGCCCCGGTCTCGGCCAAGACTCGATCGACGCCGGTAAGATCGCCAGCATCATCGGCATGGTCCTGGTGGTGATTTTCATGATCATCACTTACGGCCTGTTCGGGGTCATGGCCAATGTTGCATTGGCCTTTAACGTCGCCCTGATTTTCGGGTTGCTGTCATTCCTGCAGGCAACGCTGACGCTGCCTGGAATAGCCGGGATTGTCCTGACAATGGGCATGGCGGTAGATGCGAATGTGCTGATCTTTGAGCGAATACGCGAGGAGACCAATGCCGGGCGGTCGCCGTTGAATGCGGTGGACGCGGGGTATCGGCGCGCGCTGACCACGATTATCGATTCGAACCTGACGACCCTAATCGCGGCGATCCTGCTATTCGCATTCGGATCGGGCCCGATCAAGGGGTTTGCCGTCACATTGTCCATTGGGATCATGACCTCGATGTTCACCGCCATCATGGTGACACGCTTCCAGGTCGTGTTGTGGTTGCGCCGTAAGCGCCCGCAAATATTACCGATTTGATCCGGTCCGGAGGACGTTTGTTATGAAGACGCTTAGATTGGTTCCCGCCGGTACGAAGTTCGATTTCATCGGCAAACGCTTCATTGCGATGGCGTTGTCGGCATTCCTGGTCGTGGCGTCGCTTGGACTGTACACGACCAAGGGATTGAACCTCGGGATCGATTTTCTGGGCGGCATCATGCTCGAAATCAAGACCAAGGGGCCGGCTGATTTAGGCAATCTTCGTGGCAAGGTCGGTGGGCTTGGGTTGGGCGATGTCAGTTTGCAGGAATTCGGCACGCCCGACGTGGTGCTTCTGAGGGTGCAGCGCCAGGAAGGTGGCGACAACGCGCAGCAGGTAGCGGTGGGCAAGATCAAGGCGGCCATCGGCGATCAGGTTGTTGAATACCGCCGGACTGAACTGGTTGGGCCGACCGTCGGCGCGGAGTTACAGGAATCCGCCATCTGGGCCGTGATCGCGGCCATCGGCGCGATCCTGATGTATATCTGGTTCAGATTCGAATGGCAGTTCGGCGTCGGCGCGGTCGTCGCCTTGACGCATGACGTGATAACGACGATTGGGCTGTTCTCGCTAATTTCGCTCGAATTCAATCTGGCAACGGTGGCCGCGGTGCTGACCATTGCCGGCTATTCGATCAATGACACAGTCGTCGTGTACGACCGGGTGCGGGAGAATTTGCGGAAGTACAAGAAGATGCCGCTGCCCGACGTCTTCAATCAATCGATCAATGAAACGCTGTCCCGCACGGTCATGACAAGTGTCACCACGCTATTGGCCTTGGTCGCGCTGTTCATATTCGGCGGCGAGGTCATTCGCGGTTTCACCATCGCCTTGATTTGGGGCGTGATCATCGGAACCTACTCGTCGGTGGCGCTTGCTGTACCGTTGCTGCTGTATCTCAACGTGCATCGCGGTGACGAGCCGACCGGCGCGAAAGAGGTGACGGCCTAGCGAGCGGATCGCCGACTAATGGAATTCACCACAACGGTTCCCGAAAACCAGCAGGTCATCGAGAGTTATGGGGCGGGCCGGTTTCGCGTGTCCGGGGTGGATCATGCCGGGTCGGTCCTGGTGTTTCCGAATAATACAATCCCATGGACCGTAGAGCGGATGGATGGCCTTAGCGCCGACAGTTTCGCCCCGATTATTGCCGCGGAGCCGCCGATCGAGATCCTGCTGCTCGGATGCGGCGCGAGCCTCCAGTTCCTTGGCCCGGACCTCCGGTCGGCATTGCGCGATCACAAGATCGGCTGTGACGTGATGGATACCGGTGCTGCCTGTCGGACCTATAACGTGCTGATCGCGGAATCCCGGCGTGTCGCCGCTGCCTTGATCGCGCTGCCAGCCTAACCCGGTAGTTTTGGTTCAACGAAAAACGGGGCCCGAAGGCCCCGTTTCCCGTCATAGCCGGCTTGAGAGCCGTTTAAGATGTACTGAACAGGTTCTGTGCCGACACCATGGCAAACAGCATGGGCACGGACAGCAACGTGTTGGTTCGCGAAAACAGCATCGCGGTACGGGCCGACGCGGCTTTCGTTGCGTCGTCCGCTTCGACCATGCCGAGCGCTTTCTGCTGGGCGGGCCAGATGATGAACCAAACGTTGAACCACATGATGATGCCCATCCACATGCCGATACCGATCATGGTATGGCCTAGCGCACCGCTCGTGGTGCCTACTGCAAGGGCGTCGACCAAGTAGCCGTTTGCCATCGCCAGGATCAGACCCGTAATGAGCGTGCCCATGGCGCCCCACCGGAACCACCAAAGTGCTGCCGGTGCGATAACCTTGCCGATCGCGGGCTTTTGCTCGTCCGGGATGTTCGGCATATTCGGTATCTGAACGAAATTGAAATACCAAAGAATGCCGATCCACATTACGCCGCTCAAAACATGCAGCCAGCGGAACAGAAACTTCACGAATGCCAAGTTGTCGTACTGCTGCGTCGCATATAGTCCGAACAGAATGGCCGCGAGAACGAATCCCGCGGTCACAGTCCTGGACAGAGACGTAAGAATTGCAGCCATGTCTATCTTTCTCCCCCAAGGTACGATTGTGAAGAAATATAGCACAGGCTCGACGTTCGGCTAGTGGTATCAGGAAAAAGGGAAATTTTGGCGCAATGCCTACGGACTCCGGCTTCGGAAGGGACCTGACATACTGCGGGAGCGAGGTACGGCAGTATGATCCGGACCGATTCGCGACAGCAATGCTGGCTCCGCAGGCATCGCGCGAGGGCCTTTTCAACCTCTATGCGTTCAATCTGGAAGTCGCGAAAACACGGGAATCTGTCAGCGAACCGATGCTTGGCGAGATTCGCCTTCAATGGTGGCGCGAGGCCATCGACGGCATCTACGATGGATCACCGCGTCGGCATGAGGTCGTGCTGCCGCTGGCCAAGCTGGTAACCGAGCGGGGCCTTACACGACAGCACTTCGACGTCCTCATCGACGCGCGGGCGCGTGATCTTTCCGAAGACGCACCAGAGTCTTTGTATGCGCTTCTCCAATATGCCGAGGGAACGTCGGCAACCCTGATCTGGCTAGCGCTCGAAGCGCTCGGCATTCGATCCAATCCGGCGTCGGAGGCAGCTCGCCACGTAGGCATAGCCTGGGCGTTGACTGGGTTGGTGCGCGCAATGCCGTTTCATCTTTCGCAACGGCGTCTCTATTTGCCGGAAGAGTTGATTGGCCGGCATGGAATTGTACGGCGAAATCTCATGGAACTACGCCCGGAGCCCGCGATCGCTTCGGCTGTAGAGGAGATTGCCGCACTCGCTCGGGAGCATCTAGAGAAGGCGCGCGCGCTCAAGGGGGATATCCCGCAAGCGGCCCTTCCGGCGTTACTGTTGGCGCCGCTTGCCGACATGCACCTTCGGCGATTGACCAAGGTTGGTTACGATCCTTTCGACGCCCGCCTCACGCTACCCAGCCGGTTCGTCGGCATTCGTCTTGCCATGAAGATGATGACGGGGCGGTACTGACGCGATTATTCGGCGGCAGCCTGTGCGCCATTCAGCCATCGGTCGAGGTCCGAGAGGGCGCGCTGGGAATACGCGCGCTTTCGATCCCGGCCCCGCAGCCGTCGTTTACCGGTCCCTGCGTCCTGTAGCGCCGGGAACAATCCGAAATTGACGTTCATCGGCTGGAAGCTGTCGGCCACGGCCCCGCCGGTAATGTGAGTGAGCAGCGCGCCGATGGCCGTGGTCTCGGGCGGCAGCAACGGTGAAACACCCTGTTCATCCGATGCGGCGAAGCGCCCGGCGAGCAATCCGATGGCAGCCGACTCGACATATCCCTCGACCCCGGTCACCTGACCGGCAAACCGCAGATACGGCGCCTTGTTTAGCCGTAGGGTCGTATCCAGCAGGCGTGGGCTGTTGAGGAACGTGTTGCGGTGAATGCCGCCGAGCCGTGCAAACCGAGCGTTTTCCAGTCCCGGGATAGCACTGAAGATGCGCTTTTGTTCCGTGTAGTTCATCTTCGTTTGGAACCCGACCATGTTGTAGAGCGTCCCCAGCGCATTGTCCTGTCGGAGCTGGACGACGGCATAGGGTTTCTCCGGCGCATGCGGGTTCGTCAGGCCAACGGGCTTCATCGGACCGAAGCGCAACGTCTCGGGTCCGCGTTCGGCCATCACCTCGATCGGCAGGCACCCTTCGAAGTAAGGTGTGATCGCCTCCCATTCGCGGAACTCGATCTTTTCGGAGCTGACCAAACCTTCGATGAATGTTTTGTATTGGTCTTCGTCGAGCGGGCAGTTGACGTAATCATCGCCGTCTCCCTTGTCATAGCGCGACTGCATCCAGGCCTTCGACATGTCTATCGAGTCGCGGTAGACGATCGGCGCAATCGCGTCGAAAAAGGCCAATGCCTCCTCGCCGGTCAGGGCGGACACCGCCTCACTAAGGGCGGCGGACGTTAGCGGGCCGGTGGCGACGATGACCGAGCCCCATTCCGCCGGCGGCAATGTATCGACTTCGCGCCGCTCAATTGTGACCAGCGGCTCGGCCCCCAAGGCTTCGGTGACCGCGTCGCTAAACTTTTCCCGGTCCACGGCAAGCGCGCCGCCCGCGGGCAGGCGCGTCTTATCGGCCATCGATAGGATCAGCGAGCCGCATCGGCGCATTTCCTCATGCAGCAGTCCAACCGCGTTGAATTCGGCGTCGTCCGATCGAAAGGAGTTGGAACAGACGAGTTCCGCCAGGCCGTCGGTCTGATGCGCGTCGGTTGCGACCTGTGGGCGCATTTCATAGAGGATGGCGGGAATGCCCCGGCGCGCGAGTTGCCAGGCAGCCTCGCATCCGGCGAGTCCGCCGCCGACGATATGGACGGGTCGTTGCGGCACCGTAGGTGTCCTTTATGTCCTGAACGGTAAGATTTCAGGCACTATGTCGCGCAGCCGCAGCGCGATTGCAAGGGTTGCGCCCTACGGCCGGTCGCCCGGCCAATCGGCGAAGGGGAAGGGCATTTCGTCGGTGTTGAAGGTGAGAAACCGGACGACCTGATAAATGAAGCGGCCCAATTTCTCGCCGAATTCGGTCAGCCGTTCGTTGCGGTCGCCGGTGAACAGGGTGGAGAGAAACTGCAATATGGCGACGGCGAATAAGACGATGTTGGAGATGTAGAGAATCACCGCGAAGAGCGCCATGAAGACCAGGCGCAGCCAGGTATTGCGGGATTTCAGGTGTTCTTTGACGTCGTTACCGGGCCCGGAGGCCTCGTTGATTTGTTCGCTCATTGGACAACGCCCTTCGACTGCATGCCGAACGTTACGGCTCAACCCTTAGATGGGGAGGGACGGTATTTGGTGCAAGCCGTAGAGGGCAGGTACACGCTGGACCTACTGATGTCCGATGACCGTGTCGACCGACGGCTTGAGCGAATAAGCTCGTTGGTCGGTGGCGATTCCCTTTAATGCATGGCTTCCGAGATCGACGAATTCACGGCGGCTATGGGATACGAAAGCGTCGGATAGGATGAGCGTCTGGGTTAGCCGCGCCGACAGGTCCTGCAGCCGGGTGACCAGATTCACGTCACGGCCTATGACGGTGAAATCGAGCCGATGTTCGGAGCCGACATTCCCGAAGACGACATCGCCGACATGCAAGGCCACCCCGAAGTCGATCGGTGGATCACCTGCGGCCTGGCGTGACGTGCTGAGCGATAGGACGTTTTCGACCGCGTTTTCTGCGGCGGCCAGGGCGACTTCGCAGACGACGTCGGCCGCGACAGCCCGCTTGGGCAAGGGAAAGACCGCGAGAACGGCATCACCGATGAATTTCAGGACCTCGCCACCGCCTTCCTCGACCGGGCCGACGATGCATTCGAAATAGTCGTTCAACAACGAAATCAATGCTTCGCTGCGCAGGTGTTCCGACAACTGGGTGAATTGACGTAGATCCGCGTACCACAGGACAGCGCTAATCCGCTTGCCGGTGCCGCGGGCAATCTCGCCGGACAACACCTGCTTGCCGGCCGACGGCCCGACATAAGTATCGAGCACGGTGTGGACCATCTGGTCCAGGACAAGGACTTCAAACTGCAAGGAGGCAGCGGTCAGAACCGAATTAACGAGTCCGAGGTTTTCTTCGGTGAAACCTGCGTCGTTGTCGGTCGCGATGCTCAGCGCCTGCCGGTCGCCGCACCGGAAGGGTACAGGGAAGATCGCGTAGTCGGTAATCCCTTCCTCTTGCAGATCGTCGAGAATAGGGAATTCTAGGGCCTTATCGTCAGGAGAAATGCGGTGGCGGATCATCGGCGATCCGTCGAAGATCATGCGGACGGGGCTTTTATCGTAGGCCACGCTCTCCGCCGGCGTATTGGTTCGATAGAAACGGCGCAACTCGAGGCCGGTTCGGCGCCACTCGAAAGTGCGGGCCAAATATTCGGGATGAAGCTCGTGCAGAATCATCGAGGCGCGCCGAATCGGAACGCCCCTGTCGACCAGGCGTTCGCAGGTCTCCTTGAAAAGACCGCCAAGCGTCAAATCGCGGGCGTCGCCATGCAGCCAGCGCAAGATATCGACAGGCGCATCGATCATTTCCGGAACCCCTTCCCAAACGGCCATTTTAATCCGTCGAAGCACATGTAGCGACGATAGCGTAGATTGCGAACCCTACTAGGGTAACGTGTCCGTGAGCGGGCGGCGTGCACGTGTCGATTGACGGAGAGAAAGCATGATGGAAAGCTGATGGAGCTGCGAGATTTGTCGACCACAGGAGACTGTCTGATGCGCCGGATCGTTTTGATTGTGAGTTTGCTCTTCGTGTTTCCGATAAGTTTTGCCGAGGCTGCCCCGCAAATACTCGGACTATTCGCGACCGGGCCGACACCGACCCAGTTGCATTGCAAGGATGGTGTGTGCAGTGCCCGGTTTTCGGCATTTTGCCTGCAGCAGCAGCGCGACGCGCCGCTCAGCGGACAAGCCTATGTTCCCGCCGACGGGACCGAACTGCGCCTCATCGTCACTGACAGGGGCGGATATCAGCGGATGGTGCCCGCCGACGGGGTAACGATTCGCAGTGCCAGCCATTACACGTCGGTATCGATCAGTATCGCGGAGGATACGGTTCGCGCCCTCGGCGGCGAAACCGTGGCGCTAGTGATACCGGCCCGGGCTACGCTTCTGCCGGAACCACTATCGACGGATCCCAACCCCCAGACCGTGGCCGAAATCGAACAGGCCGTCGGACAGCATCGGCGCATCGGTGAAAACATGGTGGAGCGGGGCGGGAAATTGTCGGAAGCGGCACAGGCCGCCATGGCCATGATCAATCGCTTGCGGGGGAATCCGGCCCCATTACCGAAGGCGGCACAGACGTCTGTTGCAAAACGCATCCTCGATCAGACGCCGCTGTCACAGCCAGCACAGGATATGATGGCCAACCGGGTACAGCTTTGCGAAAACCTGAACCAGAGCGCCTGGTTCAAAGGCGGGATGTCCACCTGCTTGCAAAGCTATCATGACAGCTTCGTCAGCACGCTGAACGTCGATTTCTGGAATGCGCTTGGGACTGGGAGCTAAGGTAGCTAGGCGCTTTTCCGCCGTGTCGCCGGTTTCTGGAAATATGGCTGGAGATAGCGGCCGGTGTAGCTGCGCGGTTCCTTCGCGATGTCTTCCGGCGTGCCGACGGCGATGATCTCGCCGCCACGGTTGCCACCGTCGGGACCGAGATCAACCACATAGTCGGCGGTCTTGATGACTTCCAGATTATGCTCGATCACAACGACAGTGTTGCCCTGATCGACCAGCGCCTGAAGCACTTCCAGCAGTTTGCGGACATCTTCGAAATGAAGACCGGTGGTCGGCTCGTCCAAAATGTAGAGCGTCCGGCCGGTGGCGCGGCGTGACAGTTCCTTGGCGAGCTTGACGCGCTGCGCCTCGCCGCCGGACAGAGTCGTCGCCTGTTGTCCCACGTGGATATAGCCGAGGCCGACACGCTTCAGTGTTTCCAGTTTGTCGCGAATTGACGGGACCGCCTGGAAGAAGTCGGCTCCTTCCTCGACCGTCATTTCCAGGACATCGGCGATCGATTTGTCCTTGAAGGTAATTTCGAGCGTTTCCCGGTTGTAGCGTTTGCCTTTACAGACGTCGCATTGGACATACACGTCCGGCAGGAAATGCATTTCGATCTTGATAACGCCGTCACCCTGACAGGCCTCGCAGCGGCCGCCCTTCACGTTGAAGGAGAAACGTCCGGGTGCGTAGCCTCGGGTTTTTGCCTCGGGCAGCCCGGAAAACCACTCGCGGATCGGCGTGAACGCGCCGGTATAGGTGGCCGGGTTGGACCGCGGCGTCCGTCCGATCGGCGATTGATCGATGTCGATTACCTTGTCGAGAAATTCGAGGCCGGTGATTCGGTCGTGCTCGCCGGGGTGTTTGCGGCTGTTGTGCAAATACCGGGCAAGGGCGCGGTAAAGCGTTTCGACCACGCAGGTGGACTTGCCGCTGCCGGAAACGCCGGTAAAGCAGGTGAATGTGCCGAGTGGAATCGAAACGTCGATCGATTGCAGGTTGTTCGCGCGCGCGCCAATGATTTCGAGGGTCTGGCCCGGGTGCCCTTCGCGGCGGACGTCCGGCATGGGGACCTGCCGGAAACCGGTAAGATACTGCGCGGTCAGGCTCTCGGTCGACTGCATGACCTGCGCCGGTGTCCCATGCGCCACCAATCTGCCGCCATGTATGCCGGCGCCGGGGCCAAGGTCCACCAGATAGTCAGCCTCGCGCATGGCTTCTTCGTCATGTTCGACGACGATTACGGTATTTCCCAGATCGCGCAACCGCTTCAATGTTTCCAGCAGGCGATTGTTGTCGCGGGGATGCAGGCCGATGGACGGCTCGTCGAGGACATAAAGGACGCCCATGAGACCGGACCCGATCTGGGATGCCAGCCGGATACGCTGGCTTTCGCCGCCGGACAGCGTTCCGGACGCGCGGTCCAGCGTTAGGTAATCGAGGCCGACATCGACCAGGAAGCCGAGCCGCTCGTTGATTTCCTTCAGGATGCGCTCGGCGATTTCCTTCTGCTTGTCGTTCAGGGCGGTGTCGAGCGATACGAACCAGCCGCGCGCCTCGGCAATCGACATGCGCGATACGTTGGCAATCTGTAATCCGTCGATCTTGATGGCGAGTGCTTCCGGCTTCAGTCGGTGGCCTTCGCATGCCGGGCAGGGATAGACATTTTGGTAGCGCTCCAACTCTTCGCGCACCCAACTCGAATCGGTTTCCCGCCAGCGCCGCTGCATATTCGGCATGACGCCTTCGAACGGCTTATTGGTTTTATAGCTGCGCATCCCGTCGTCGTATTCCATCGTCACCGATGTCTTGCCGGTGCCCTGCAACACGGCGTGCTGAACGTCGTCCGGCAAATCGCGAAACGGCGTGTGCATGCTGACTGCGAAATGCTTTGCCAGACTTTCGAGGGTCTGCCGGTAGTAGGGCGAGGTCGAGCTGGACCAGGGGCGGATCGCGCCGTCGGAAAGCGACTTGTCGCGGTCCGGCACGATGAGGTCCGGATCGAAATGCATCGTGGTGCCCAGGCCGTCGCAGGTCGGACACGCGCCGAATGGGTTGTTGAACGAAAACAGCCGCGGCTCGATCTCGTCAATCGTAAAACCGGACACGGGGCATGCGAAGCGGGCGGAAAAGATCGTGCGTTCCTCGGTCGTCGCATCTTCGGCGAAGGCAAGGCCGTCTGCGAGTTCGAGGGCAGTCTCGAAGGAATCGGCGAGGCGCGACGCCAGGCCGTCCCGCACGATGACCCGGTCCACGACCACTTCAATGTCGTGTTTCCGCTTTTTATCGAGCGCGGGGATATCTTCTATTTCATAGAGTGTGCCGTCGACTTTGACCCGCTGGAATCCGCGCTTCTGGAGGTCGGCGAATTCCTTGCGGTATTCGCCTTTGCGGCCGCGCACGATCGGCGCGAGCAGATAGAGACGCGTGCCTTCCTCCATTGCCATGACACGGTCGACCATCTGGCTGACGGTTTGGCTTTCGATCGGCAGGCCGGTTGCGGGTGAATACGGTATGCCGACGCGGGCGAACAGCAGCCGCATGTAATCGTAGATTTCAGTGACCGTGCCGACGGTGGACCGGGGATTGCGGCTTGTGGTTTTTTGCTCGATCGAGATTGCCGGCGAAAGACCTTCAATCGTGTCCACGTCGGGCTTTTCCATCAGTTCGAGAAACTGCCGCGCATAGGCCGACAGGCTTTCGACGTAACGGCGTTGTCCTTCCGCATAAATCGTATCGAAGGCGAGCGACGACTTGCCCGATCCGGACAGTCCGGTCACGACGATAAGCTGATCCCTCGGCAGATCGATGTCGATATTCCGAAGATTGTGCTCGCGTGCGCCGCGAATGGTAATCGTGTCGGGCATGTTTTGGTGATCCGGTACGTCAGGAATCGATCTCGATCCGTATAGCGAATATAGGCCGCCGGGTCGGCGAGAGCGACCCTTGTCGTGCAGGAAATTTGACCGTGCGATAGCCTGGGCGACGGAGTATGATGCCGCCGTAATTTGTCACGGTAATAGGTAGTGAAGCGATGTCAGGGAGCGTAAACAAAGTCATTCTCGTCGGTAATCTCGGCCGTGAACCGGAGATTCGGACGATGCAGAATGGCGGCAAGGTCTGCAATTTATCTGTCGCAACGTCAGAGCGTTGGAAAGACCGCACCACCGGTGAAAATCAGGAACGGACCGAATGGCATCGTGTCGTCATTTTTGACGACCGGCTGGCTGATGTCGCCGAGCGTTTTTTGCAGAAGGGTTCCAAAGTTTATTTGGAAGGCGAACTGCAAACCCGCAAATGGCAGGACCAGAGCGGACAGGACCGGTATTCGACAGAAGTCGTGCTGCGGCGTTTCCGTGGTGTGCTGACGATGCTTGATAGCCGTGGCGGTGGCGGCAGCGGTGGCGGTGGTGGTGATTATGGCGGCGGCGGCGGCGGTGGCGGGGGCGACAACTTCCCGCAAGATGATGGAATGCCGTCCGGACCGTCAAACGATCTTGACGACGAAATTCCATTCTAACGAGAGGGCGTTCGCGTATCGACACGTGCGCTGATTCCGAAAAAAGACTGCGGTATCCACGCACAGTCTAAGTTGCGCTTACGTTTGGATGTCTCTAAGTTTGTCCCATACTACGCGGACGAGCAGTTGGCATACGGGTTTGGCGAACGCCTCAATCAGTTTTCGTGTGGTGATCTAATAAGAAGGAGGTTCTGGAAGGACTATGAAACAAATTCTGATTTTGGCATGCGCGCTTGCCGTGGGCGCACTGGGCGCTTGCGCGAGCATGGAAAGCAGTTCCGGTAAATCTGACACAATGGCCAAGAAGGCCGACGCGCCGAAGAAAAAGAAGAAGAAAAAGCCGGCGTCGGGCAGTCCCTTTACCGTTTACTTCAAACAAAATTCTTCTGAGCTGACCGAGAAATCGCAAGGGTCGATGTTCGACATCATGCAGAAGGTTCGCTCCTACAAGCCGAAGGTCGTGCATGTCGTGACGCATACGGATCTGACGGGTTCGCCGGCAGCGAATAAGAAGATGTCCGAAAAGCGTGCCGCTAATCTTGCGGGAAAGATGAAGGGTGCAGGCGCCAAGACCATTACGACGGAGGCGTTGGGTGATACGCAGCCTCTCGTTGATATGAAAGGGCCGAGTGCGGCGAACCGTCGCGGCATTATCATCTTTAAGAAGAAATAATCGGTTCTTCTTACCGCGCTGGATCAAGGCGCGGAACAGTTTGAAAAGCGGGCCATATCTGGCCCGCTTTTCGTGTTCCGTGTGCGGCGAAACCACGCAAAGATCGACTAAATTCAGGGTTGTAGGGGGAACCTACTTCGCCACGGAGTTGCGCATGCCGCGTTATGAGAATACGCTCGCCTCAAGAGGGGCATAACTCTTGTAATACCCCAATCTAAAGTTGGGGAATCTTAAATACTCGGGGCACTAATTTTGAGAGGTATCTTTACAATGAATAAGAGGATTGTACTGGCAAGTGCTGCGTGCGCGCTGATATTAGGCGCCTGCGCCAGCTCCGATCAGGTCAACGAAGCGGCCAATGCGAAGGCAACGGGATCCGCCTTCAGCCAAAGCTTGCATAAAGAATATGTCGACCTGGCTAAAGCTGAACTCGCCGAAGGCGATCGCGGCGACGCGTCGCATTTCGCACTCAAGGCAAAGGAAGCGGCCACGGGCAAATCCGTGGCGCCGGATGATTTCAAGATTCGGACGATCAGCGGTTCGGCGGGCAAGACCCTTAAGGGGGAACGCACCCGTCTGATTTCCGCTCTTGGGGGCTCGGAAGCCAAGCGTAAGCCGGCGGTCGCCGCCAAGGCGCAAGGCATGTTCGATTGCTGGATGCAGGAACAGGAAGAAGGCTGGCAGTCGAAGGACATCAAGGCTTGCCGGACCGGCTATGAAAAGGCCATGGCCCTGTTGACGCCGAAAAAGAAGAAAAAGAAAAAGAAAGCGTCGTCCAAGAGCCCTTATACGGTCTATTTCAAATTCGATTCGGCGGATTTGACCCAAAAATCCGAGGGAGCTTTCAACAATCTCATGCAGGACGTGCAGAAGTTCAAGCCGAAGTCGGTGCATGTGATTGCATATACGGATCTCTCGGGAAATGCCGACTACAACGCGAAGCTCGCCGAGAAACGCGCAGCTGAAATCCAGAAAAAGCTTAAGGGCGCTGGCGCCAAGAATGTAACGGTTGAGGCGAAAGGCGCTGTCGATCCGATTGTCGACACCGGCAAGCCGAACCAGCCTAATCGTCGGGCCATCGTCGTCTTTAAGAAAAAGTAGACACTGGCTTTAAGTCCACGGTCGCCAGGGTAGGGCCATTGCCTTACCCTGGCCCGCTGGGTTTGTATTAAAGGTGTGGAACGAAACTCGGATGAGTGGTCTGAGTGCTTAGAGGCGCTGTCTCATGGTAGCGTCTCTATTATATTGTGATCGCATGGCGTGTCCCTTCAGACAGAGCCTGAAACGGAAACCGCGATTGATTCAGGGAAACGGGGGTAATGGAACAAACAATTACAGAAACGGTCGATGCGATCGTCGAGGTCATGGCCACTTATGGGCTGGATGTCGTCGGCGCAATTGTCATTCTCATTGTTGGATTGATGTTTGCCGGTTGGGCGCATCGGACGAGCCTGAAGGGCTTCAACAAGATCGAGAAACTCGACCCGATGCTGCGCGGATTTTTCGCAAGCATCATAAAGTACTTCGTCATCATCGTGGTCGTCCTGGCCGTGCTCAACCAGTTTGGCGTTCAGACGACCAGCCTTATCGCGGTCATTGGTGCCGCCGGCTTGGCAATTGGCTTGGCCTTACAAGGCACGTTGAGCAATGTTGCCGCCGGCGTCATGCTGTTGATCTTCAGGCCCTTCAAAGTCGGCGACTTCATCGATGCCGCCGGTCAAGCGGGCACCGTTCACAGCCTGACCTTGTTCGTGACCGAGATGAATACCGGCGATAACGTTCACATCATTATCCCGAACAGCCAGATTTGGGGATCGGCGGTCAAGAACTTCAGCCATAACGCGACTCGCCGGGTCGATCTTGTGGTCGGCATCGCCTATGAGGATGACATCAACAAGGCGATGGATTCGATCCATTCCGTCATCAAGGCCGATGACCGCGCGCATGAGACGCCGGACCCGTTGGTAGCGGTAACGGAACTTGCCGACAGTTCGGTCAATCTCGTGATCCGCGTCTGGTGTGATGCCGGAAATTACTGGCCGCTGAAGTTCGGCCTTACCAAGGCGATCAAGGAGCGGTTGGACGCGGACGGCATTTCTATTCCCTATCCGCAACATCAGATCCATATGGCGCAGGGTTAGCCAACTCAAATCGATCGCAGGTTTTTCCGCGACAAACGACAGGCGTCGGGGGCATTCAAGCCGCCGGCGCCTTTTTCTTTTTCTTTCAGGTGCTTGGCGGCGTGAATTGGCGGGAATCCGTTAACAGTGTGTTAACCCGTACAGGCAAGAATCCCCGGAACTAGTCACGACGGATTATCTCGTTATGCCAGCATGTTAACCATGATTTGGTGCTGGTTTCAGCGGCGTTTTAAGGGCAACACCGTCCTGCATCGCTTGGGTAGGTCCGTACGTGAGTTTCGCACGGAGGATGAGAGAATGAAGGTAAAAACGATTCTGTTCAGCATCGCTATGGTCACCTTGTTGGGTGCCTGCCAAACGATGTCTGAATACGGCGACAAGATGAAGGGCTGGGCCAAATTTGAAGACGATAAGAAATACGTCGTCTACTTCCAGTCCAACTCCACCGCATTGACCGAATCGTCCGAGGGTACGCTGTATGACGTCATGCAGAAAATCCGTCAGGACAAGGTCGGAAAAGTACGGGTTGTCGCCTATACCGACAGCAAGGGAAGCCCGAAATATAACCAGCAGCTGTCCATGCGGCGGGCCGAGTCGATCAAAAAACGGCTATCGACCAGCGGCGCGGATGCAATCGATGTCGCTGGTGCCGGCGAGACCGCCGGCGCGAGTTCCGCCAGCGGCGAGAAGGCTCGTCGGGCTGAAATATTTCTCAATAAATAACAGTTAGTTATAAGACGCTTTGGCGGAGGGACGGGAATTCGTCTCTCCGCCATTTCTTTTGCCGTAATCAGCGTACCGGACGCGTCCTCGCATTGTTTGTGCGACGCAGTTCTGCTACATTTCGGGCGTCGTTTGAGACGGATGTCAGAGGCATTCTTTCAAACAATCCATTCCCTTAACCCACATCGAATCTGATAACCCGATTTGAGCAACCCGCCCACCGGCGACAAGCCGTTTGACATAAGCCAGGTCACGATTGAGGAGGAGATGAAGCGCTCCTACCTCGATTACGCGATGAGCGTAATCGTGAGCCGGGCGCTTCCGGACGTGCGCGACGGGTTGAAGCCTGTGCATCGGCGCATCCTCTATTCCATGAAGGATGGGGGATACGATTCCAGCAAGCCGTATCGCAAGTCGGCTCGGATCGTGGGTGAGGTCATGGGTAAATATCATCCCCATGGCGACCAGGCGATCTATGACGCGATGGTCCGAATGGCCCAGGATTTTTCGATGCGGTTGCCGCTGATCGATGGTCAGGGCAATTTCGGATCCATGGACGGCGATCCGGCCGCGGCGATGCGCTATACCGAAGCTCGGTTGGCGAAGGCGGCGGAATCGCTGCTCGACGATATCGATAAGGAAACTGTCGATTTTAAGCCGAACTACGACGATTCCATGGAAGAACCGGCGGTTCTGCCGGCCCGCTACCCGAATATGCTGGTCAATGGGGCCGGCGGCATCGCAGTCGGAATGGCGACGAATATCCCGCCGCATAATCTCGGCGAAGTCATTGATGCCTGCCTGGCGTATATCGAAAACCCCGAGATCACGCCGGACGAGTTGATTGAGATCGTGCCCGGCCCGGATTTCCCGACTGGTGCGCTGATCCTCGGCCGCAACGGCATTCGGGCGGCCTATCATACCGGCCGCGGCTCCGTGGTGATGCGTGGCCGTACTCATATTGAACCCGTGGGGAAGGACCGCGAAGCGATCGTTGTCACCGAGATTCCCTATCAGGTGAACAAGGCGCGGATGCTCGAGCGCATCGCCGAATTGGTGCGTGACAAGACGATCGAAGGCATTTCCGATCTCCGCGACGAGTCCGACCGTGAAGGGTTGCGGGTCGTTGTCGAACTGCGCCGAGACACCATCGCCGAAGTGATTCTGGCACAGCTGTATCGATATTCGCCGCTGCAGACGAGTTTCGGGGTAAATATGTTGGCCTTGAACCAGGGCCGGCCGGAGATGATGACGCTCAAGGACATCATCACGGCCTTCGTTGAGTTCCGCGAAGAAGTCATCACTCGGCGCACGGTTTATGAATTGCGCAAGGCTCGCGACCGCGCCCATGTCTTGGCCGGGCTGCTGGTTGCGATCAACAATATCGATCCGGTAATTGCGCTGATCCGTGCGGCGCCCGACCCCGCAACCGCTCGCGATCAGTTGATGGCCCGCGATTGGCCGGCCACCGACGTCGAACCGTTTATCAATATCATCGACGATCCCGGGCACGAGGTGATCGACGGCAAATATCGCCTGTCGGAAACGCAGGCACGCGCGATCCTGGAACTGCGCCTGCAGCGCTTGACCGGGATGGAGCGCGAGAAGCTGGCGGAGGAGACCAACGAACTCGCCGCAAGGATCAACGGTTTTCTCGAAATTCTGCAATCCCGCGAACGCCTCGTCGAGGTCATGTGCGCGGAATTGCTGGAAATGCGTAGCGCTTTCGCGAACGATCGCCGCACGACCATCGAGGAAGCGGAATTCGAGCACGACATCGAAGACCTGATCCAACGCGAAGAGATGGTCGTGACGGTCACCCATGCCGGCTATATCAAGCGGGTGCCGCTATCGACCTACCGGGCGCAGCGCCGCGGCGGGCGCGGCCGGGCAGGCATGAGTACGCGCGATGGTGATTTCCTGAGCCGGGTTTTCGTGACCTCGACGCATACGCCGGTGTTGTTCTTCTCGACCCGCGGCATAGTCTACGAAATGAAGGTCTACAAGTTACCGCTGGGCAGCCCGACGGCGCGTGGCAAGGCGATGGTGAACCTTCTGCCGCTTGAGGAAGGCGAGTCGATCTCGACGGTCATGACACTGCCGGAGGATGAAGAGGAACAGCAGGAGAAGTTCGTGATGTTCTCGACCGCCGGTGGCAACGTGCGCCGGAACCGGTTGAGTGACTTCGTGAACATCAAGTCGAACGGCAAGATCGCAATGAAGCTTGCCGATGGTGATCACCTGGTGAATGTCCGCATCTGTAAAAAAGATCAAGACGTTGTACTGGCCACGCGGAACGGGATGTGCATCCGGTTCCCCGTCACCGATGTACGCGTGTTCACCGGCCGGACATCCACGGGTGTGCGCGGTATTCGCCTGGATAAAGGCGACGAAGTGATTTCGATGTCGATCCTGTCGCATGCCGAGATCGACATGAACGTCCGCGATGACTATCTGCGCATCGCTTCGCATAACCGGCGGGCCGAAGGAAACGGCAGCGAGAACGGGGATAACCTGCCCGAGATGGCGGACGACCTGTTTGCCGAGCTTGCCGAACGGGAACAGTTCATTCTTGCGGTGACCGAAAAGGGCTTCGGCAAACGGACTTCGGCTTACGAATACCGAGTCACCGGCCGTGGCGGCAAAGGTATCGGCAATCTGGATGTTACCGACCGCAACGGTCCGGTAGCCGCGACCTTCCCAATAGACTCAAGCGATCAAATCATGCTTGTGACCAATGCAGGGCAATTGATTCGCTGTCCGGTAGACGATATTCGTATCGCGGGACGAAAGACGCAGGGTGTCACGTTGTTCCGCGTTGACGATGACGAGAAGGTCGTGTCGGTCGCGCGCCTACGGGAAGTAGGCGACGAAGATGACGAAGACGAGCAATGAAGGACCTCGGAGAAAAGGAATAACTAAGAATGTCTGAGGGTCGTGTAGGCTTATATCCCGGAACGTTCGATCCCATAACGAATGGGCATCTCGACATCATTACGCGGGCGGCGAACCATCTGGTGGACACGCTGATCGTGGCCGTAGCCCGCAATGTCGGCAAGGGGCCGCTGTTCAGCGTCGATGAACGCGTTCAAATGGTCAAAGACGAGGTTGCCGCGAACGGCGATAAGCTCCGGGCCGATATCATCGTGAAGTCATTCGACAATCTGCTCGTCGATTTCGCGCGTCAGAACGGCGCCGGAATGATCGTTCGGGGCCTCCGTGCGGTTTCGGATTTCGAGTATGAATTCCAAATGGCCTCGATGAACCGGTGCCTCGACGACGGCATCGAAACCACGTTCCTGATGGCTTCGGACCGCAATCATTTCATCTCGTCGCGATTCGTAAAAGAAATCGCCATGTTAGGTGGTGATATCAAGCCATTCGTACCGGCCCGGATTGCGGAAATCGTCGCTACGAAATTCTCCCGCTGACAAGATTTGGTTAAGCATTTCTTCGTTTAATACCCGCTGGGGCCGGCGTTACCGCTGGTCATTGAACATGACTCAGCGGGCATGCGCGGAATTCGGCGATTTTTCCTCTTTTTGGTGACGAGTCTGCTGGTGGTATTCGGTCCCGCGGCGGCCGAAAATACGGCCGAACCGACGATTCCATCGCGATTGGCCCCAAGTTTCATCGAATTCTTCGATACATTAGCGCTGACAGCGGATTTCGGGCCGTTCAACCGACGTCCGGCCTGGGTTCGCAAGTGGAACGGGCCGGTCACAATCACGCTGTCTGAACCAGCCGAAAAACTCCGCGATGACATTGAGCGGCTGACCCGTCGGGTATCCCGATGGACCGGTCTGCCATTTTCGGTTGCGACACCCGGAACCCGGCCCATTGCCGATGGCAGCAATGTCATCAATATCCGCCTCATCCCGCAGGCCGATACCGGTGCGGCCTTTGCCTCCGGCGATATTGTTTGCCAGACCGAAACGCATGGCATGGGCGGCGCGCTCCACACCGGCTATATGGTTATCAGCGAGCGCTATATCGATTGCCTGACGCATGAGTTCATGCACGTCCTGGGCTTCGATTCACACTGGCGGCCGACCGGGCGGACGAACATCCGGTCCGTACTGGCCTTGCGCGACACCGAAATGCGGACGTCGGATTTCTCAAGCTGGGACATCTTGGCGATCCGGCTGTTGTACAACCAGCGCATTCACGCCGGCATGCCGCGCGGCCGCAGCCTTGTCATCGCCAATGAAGTAATCCGGCGAGGGCCGCAGCGGGCCGCATTGCCCTCCGCCAGCGGGTTTCGGCAGACCAATTGGTAACCTCCGCCGCATACCGGTGTAGGCATAAAGGGCTGGCGTCGATGGCACGATATCCGTATATCTCTTGCCGCTTCGGGACGGATCACAAGCCGGGCCAGGAGAGACGCTCGACCGCATCGGCGGCGCGCCAATCTCGAATACAGGCAAATAACAAACCCCGAATACGGTACTAGCGGAGGAACGGACCAGATCATTGGACGATCTGGCCGTTGTCGTGCGTGCGGTAAGCGGAACTGTTGGAGAGCATATTATGATTGAACGAATTCAATCCGGCGGCTTGGCCGTTGCAAAAGATTTATATGACTTCGTGAACAACGAGGCACTTCCGGGCACCGGCGTTGAAGTTGATCGTTTCTGGTCCGAACTTGACGCTATCGTTCATGACCTGACGCCGAAAAACCGGGCTCTGCTGGCAAATCGGGACGAATTGCAGGCGAAAATCGACGCGTGGCACCGTGACCACAAGGCAGCATCCTTTGATTTGGCCGCCTATCGGACTTATTTGGAGGAGATCGGTTATCTCCAACCCGAAGGGCCGGAATTCTCGGTCAGCACCGACAAGGTCGATCCTGAAATCAAGTCGATTGCGGGACCGCAGCTCGTCGTTCCGCTCACCAACGCCCGCTATGCCTTAAACGCAGCCAACGCGCGGTGGGGAAGCCTTTACGACGCTCTATATGGCACCGACGCTGTCTCGGAAGACGGCGGTGCTTTAATGGGTGCCGGATATAACCCGGTGCGGGGGCAGAAAGTCATCGCTTGGGCCCGCGAATTCCTGGATGACGCGATTCCACTGGCATCCGGTTCCCATCGGGACGCGACGGGCTATGGGATTACGGACGGTGCGCTTAATGTGACGATGGCGTCCGGCGGGACCGTCGGGCTCGAAGAAGCAGCGAAGCTTGTAGGCTATCAAGGCGATGCAGCCGCGCCTTCCAATTTGCTGTTCGTGAACAACGGTCTGCATATCGAGCTGTGCATCGATACCAACCATCCGATCGGCAAGGACGACCCGGCCGGCGTCAGTGATGTCGTGCTGGAATCCGCGGTGACGACGATCGTTGATTGCGAGGATTCGGTCGCGACGGTTGATTCGGAAGACAAGGTCGCGGCCTACCGCAATTGGCTTGGCTTGATGAACGGTACGCTGACCGCGCGATTTGCCAAGGGAGGCGGTCAGGTCGATCGTCACCTCAACCCAGATCGGACCTACACGGCGCGGGATGGCGGATCGGTCACGTTAGCAGGACGTAGCCTACTGCTTGTCCGCAATGTCGGGCACTTGATGACGATTGACGCGATCCTCGACAAGGACGGCAATCCGATTCCGGAAGGTATTCTGGATGGCATGCTGACGTCCATGATCGCGATGCACGACCTGCTTGGGCACGGCGATTTCCGTAACAGTCGGGAAGGATCGGTTTATATCGTCAAACCCAAGATGCACGGTTCGGCCGAAGTGGCCTTTGCGAGCGAATTGTTTGGCCGCGTCGAGCACGCGCTTGGTCTCGAGCACGCCACGCTCAAGATGGGCATCATGGACGAAGAACGGCGCACGACGGTCAATCTCAAGGAATGCATCCGCGCAGCCAGCGACCGTGTCGTGTTCATCAATACCGGTTTCCTGGACCGAACTGGCGACGAGATGCACACGGCCATGGAAGCCGGTCCAATGATCCGTAAGGGCGACATGAAAGCGGCGGCATGGATCCAGTCCTACGAAGATTGGAATGTCGATATCGGGCTCGAATGCGGCCTTCAGGGGCATGCGCAGATTGGCAAGGGCATGTGGGCCATGCCTGACAAGATGGCCGATATGCTGTCCGCGAAGATCGGCCATCCTCAGGCCGGGGCAAACACTGCCTGGGTGCCGTCGCCAACCGCCGCGACATTGCACGCCACGCATTATCACCAGGTCGACGTCGCGGCGCGCCAGTCAGCCTTGTTGTCGCGGAAACGGGCGAATCTCGACGATATCCTGACGATCCCGCTAGCGGACCGGCCGAACTGGTCGCCGGAGGTTATTCAACAGGAATTGGATAACAATGCGCAGGGAATTCTTGGATACGTGGTCCGATGGATCGATCAGGGTGTCGGCTGCTCCAAGGTTCCGGACATCAACGACGTCGGGCTCATGGAAGACCGCGCAACGCTGCGTATCTCCAGCCAGCATATTGCCAATTGGCTCCACCACGGCATCTGTACCGAAGATCAGGTGGTCGAGACAATGAAGCGGATGGCCGCGGTCGTGGATCGGCAGAATGCGGACGATCCGGACTACCGGCCGATGGCGCCGAACTTCGAAAGCAGCGTTGCCTTTCAGGCGGCCTGCGATCTTGTCTTCAAGGGACGGGAGCAGCCGAGTGGTTACACCGAACCGATCCTCCATGCACGGCGGATCGAGCTGAAGCGGCAACTCGCAAGCTAGCGCCAAATACGGTCAATCGGCGGCATTCTTGTCGCCGGTTAGACCGGTCGGTAACCCGTCGATGCTGTGGGTATTCTTCTCGAGCCGATAGGCGACGAGACCTTCTTCACCCTTGGCCTCGGCCCAGCGCGCCATCGTCTCGCGCTCGCCGGTATAGTCGAAAAGCGGCACGCCGAAGCCGCAGGACGTCTGTACTAGATCAATATTCAATCGGACGATCTGCCGGGCGCCCAGCGGTGCTTCGCCGCCGTATGCATCGCTGAGGATACGCGCGTAATCATCGCTGCCGCTGGGAAGCATTTGGCCGCGGCCGTAGAGGCGGAGGATGAGCGGCGACCCCTCGACAGCGCATAACATGATGGTCATGCGGCCATCTGCCCGCAGGTGGGCGGCAGTCTCGTTGCCGCTGCCGGTGAGGTCGAGATAGGTCACCGTATGCGCGTCCAGCACCCGCAAGGCATCGGTACTGCGCGGGGATATGTTGACGCGCGAAGCATCCGTCGCCGAGGCAGTGAAGAACATATGCTGCCGCTCAATGAAATCGCGATGTTTGGGTTCGATCTGCGGAAATTGCTGGGCCAATGCGCTGCTCCTTGTCCTTTGCAGCCACCGCTGCCGCCGGGCAGGGCACTATACCCGGCGTTTCGGGCCCTTCCCAGGGAACTCGTTCTTGGCCGAAAGCGTTTTGTTAGGAGATGTGCAGCATGCCGACAACGGTACCGGTCATGCAGGTGGCAATGGTGCCCGCGATCAGCGATTTGAAACCCAACTTTATGATTTCACGCCGTCGTTCCGACGCCATCGTCGTCAAGCCGGCAATCATGATGCCAAGACCAGCGAAATTGGCAAAACCGCACAGCGCATACGTCATCATCAAGCGGGTTCGATCGCTCAACGCCTCTTCGGGCAGGGCGGCGAGCTTGGTATAGGCGATTAACTCGTTGAGGATCAGTTTGGTGCCGAGCAATTCACCGGCTATCTGCGCCTGCGACCAGTCGTAGATCCCCATCAGCCAGGCGATCGGCGCAAAGAACCAGCCGAACAGGCGGGCGAGCGTCAGGGGTTCGCCGTATACGTAAGGCAAGAAATCCAGAAGATGATCGGACAGACTGACGAACGTAATGGCGATGATCAGCATCGCGACGATGTTGATCATCAACTGAGCGCCGTCGATGGTGCCTTGGGTGATTGCTTCGAGCGTGCTGTGCGGGCCTTCGTCGGAATCGATGCTGCTTAGCGGCACATCTTCTCCGGTCGGCGGCGTGGTATCCGGGACCATGATCCGCGCAATCATCAGTGCCGCGGGAAGGGTAATGATCGATGCTGCGAGGAGTTGCGCGATTGCATTCGGTATGATCGGTTCCAGGATCGTTGCGAACAGCGCCATGACCGTCCCGGCGATCGTCGCCATACCGCAGGTCATGACGGCGAACAATTCGCCCCGGCTGAGCCGGTTGATATAGGGGCGAATCAGCAACGGCGCCTCGACCATACCGAGAAACACATTGGCGCCTGCCGCCACGGCGAGCGGGCCGCCAACGCCCAAAGTTTTTTGCAAAATCCAAGCCAGGCCGCGGACGATGACCGGCAGAACCCGCCAATGGAAAAGCACGGCAGACAGCGCGCTCATGACGATAACGAGCGGTAAGGCCTGAAAGGCAAAGACGTAAGTCGCACCCATTTTTGTAGGCTTAAAGGGAAGGTCACCACCGCCCAGAAATCCGAATACGAAAGTCGTTCCCGCGGTGGTCGCAGCCTGCAGCGCCCGAACGCCATTGCTGAGCAGGATGAATATCTCGGTGAATTCAAAGAGTTTAAGCAGCAATACGGCAAAGATGATTTGGAAGGCCAACCCGCAAAAGATCGTCTTGGCTTGTTTGCGGCCTGCTACTTGCAAACGATTCTCACTAAGTAGCCAAGCGATTCCGACGAAACCGAAAAGTCCGAAAAGCCCCTTGAGGATAAATTCCATGCGTGTCCCACCCTGCCCGAAGGCCGGGAATACCGTGGCGGACACCAGGGATACACCGCAATTTATTTAACTATCGTTAAATTCTATTAAACCAATTTCATTATTGTTTACAATTGACTAAGAGGCAGTTTTGAGGCGACGGGAGAGCGGCGCGTTCGTGCAACCGTCCAACCGCGCGTTGCGCCCGATTTTACGGGGGTTTTCGCCCTACTGATCAGGCATCGTTCGGGGCTGCTTCCCGTCCGCGATACGCTGAATATCCTCGAATCGCTCGCGCGGCATGGGGATGCCCGCCTCAAGTGTTTCCGCCATGCTCGCAGCCTCGGGCTCACCGGGGATGAGGACTGGAAGGTCCGGATCGGCGGCCGGCGTGGCCTTGATGGTCTGGCAGAACGTCTCCATCTGTTCGTAATACGCCTCCGCGCCGAGCAGGCGGGCAGGGTCGAGCGCAATGAAGAAATGACTGACCCCTTGCGGTGTCTCGTCCCGGCGGAAGAGCTGATTGACCCCCGTGGCCGCCTGTCCGCCGGAGAGCACTCCCGACAGCATGTCCACGGCCAGCGCCAATCCATAGCCTTTGTGCCCGCCAATGGGCAGGACCCAGCCTTTCATCCCCTTAAGCGGGTCGGTCGTCACATGGCCGTCCGCGTCGGCGGCCCAGCCCTCCGGGATCGTTTCACCGGCTTCATGGGCGTGGCGCAGTTTGCTGAAAGCCACCACGCTCTGCGCCATGTCGAGGATGAATGGCGGGCCGTTCCGGCGCGGGGCGGCAATGCCGATCGGATTGTTGCCGTGGACAACAGCCGCACCACGCCAAGGCGCCATCACCGGTTGCGTATTCGTCCCCATAAGCGACACCATCCCGGCATCGCAGGCACGGGCTGAATAGGGGGCAACTGGGCCGAAATGGTGGCTGTTGCGGCAGCCCACGTAAGCCATGCCGCTTTCCTTGGCCAACCGGACGGCGGCCGCAACGCCGCGGCTGCCGATCACCGGTCCCATGCCGTTTCCGCCGTCGATGACGGCCAGACAGGGCGATCGCTCGTCGATCGTGATCTCGGGGTCGGCGACGATCGCGCCATCGAGAATGCGTTGGCAGTAGATGATGACGCGGCGGGTCCCGTGGGTGCTGATCCCCATGAGGTCTCCGACCACGAGGATATCGGCCGCCGCATCGGCGTCGTCGCGGGGCACGCCGACACGCTCGAAGGCGGCGCGGCAGACGTTGTGCAGGTCGTCTTTCGGAATACGGATGATGTCGGTCACGGTGATCTTCCAAGGCGGGGAATGTGCCTAAAGGCTAAGCTCTCGGACCTATCCGCGCAAGATGTGGCCGGTCTCGGAGAGGGGAGGCCGAAAAGAAGAACGGGCCCCACCGAAATGGGGCCCGTAAGTAGGTCAGTATTTTCTTGGAAGTGCGGGAGTCGTTAGTTCAACAAAATTTGGCCTAATCGGTCGAGATCGTTAATGACTTGCCATGCACCGCCGCCGGATTCGACGCGGCCCTGCCAATCGTTCAGGCGGTTCATGTAGTCCCGCGGGTCGATGTTATCGCTGCGCAGTTTGGTGACGTTGAGCGCAACGACATTGAATCCGTCGAGCGGCAAGGAGATGTCGCGGATATACCCTTTCTTCAGGTCCTCGGCGAGGTCCGAGAAGATCAGGATGGTCTTGTTGCCCGGGTTCTTCTCGGTGAGATACTCCGAGGCCTGCAGCAGGCCGCCGGTAATATCCGTATACCGCGCCGGACGGACCCGCTTGACGAAGGTGTTGATGGCATCGCGGAACCGTCGTTTTTCCTTGTTCGCGACGCTGGGACGATCGTCAAAAGTGGCTTTGGCAACAATGTCCTTCTCGCTGAAGCTACCGGTATCGATCCGTGCTACGGCGAATGAATCGCCAGGATCGAGACGCGTCAGAATCACGTTGATGATCTGTTGCGCCTTCCTCAGCTCTTCGGTGTAGGTCCCCGACGTATCGAGCAACAGGTAGACGCCGCGGTTCTGCGGGATCGGTTCGGAGCAGGCGGTGAGCGCCAGCAGCCCCAAAGCCGCAATACAGGAGGATAGGCGTTTCATTACAGCACCTCTCTTGCTGTTGCCGGGTCGTGGTCGTCGCGCATGTCGGCGTTGTGCGCCTTGATGCGCTTTTCGAGCCACAGCGGCAGGAAGATGATCATGTCGTACAGATCGACCAGGATCGCGCCCATGTGTTGGAACACGCTGCCCAGGAGCCGCAGGAAGAGTGCCAGCGCCTTCATCAAACCGCCGCCGGCGAGGCCGAGAACGGTCCGAAGCGAATGCACGAAGGTTTCCAGCGGAATAGCGACGAATACCAACGCGAAGGGCAGGATGAAGCCCATCCCCATTTGGGCGGCCGTGGTGATCCACACGAAGTTGGACGCGTCGACGGCGAGACTTTGTTCGGCGCCGCGCAACAAGGCGCTCGTCGCCAATTCGTCCTGCAGCAGGATTTCCCGCATATAGGCGAGGCCGGCTTCGACCGTGGCCAGGATGAACAGGATCGAGAAGGTGATCCAGATCATGCGGACCCGCATAATGTCCGGCAGCGCGCTGATGACGGGGAAGAGCCGGGTGATCCGCAAGGATTCCATGAGAAACAGACCCATGGAAATCTCGACCATGATGATCACCAATGCGGCGATATCGGAAATCTTGAACACGCCGATACTGTTGTTCCCGCCGACCATTTCCGCCATGGGGCGGGCGATCAGATGGAAGTTGATCATGGCTCCGCCGATAGCGATCGCCAGAACCAGCGCCGAGACGAAGAACTGCACCAGAGACGAGGATGACAGCATGCGGGCGGCACGGTCCGACCCCTGAAGGATGTTTTCGTATTCCTCCATATGGCGATCCACCACCTTGGCGCGATGCAGAAGACTGCCAACATTCTTGTCCATGAGGGACAGCTGCTGCTGCACCTTGCGCCAGTGCGGCAGCATGTTGCGCAGGAACTGATGACGGTCACGCGTCGCGTCGCGATACTGGTCGCGGGCCTTCTGTTGCGCTTCCACCAGGGATTCATGAATCTTGTCGAGGATGTTCGCGACCATCGGGTCGCCCTTCGACGGAATATTGGCGACCGCTTCCACGGCATTGGCCCATCCCGGCGGGGTTGGCGGTACCTCGGAACTCTTCTTATGGTCTTCCTCGATACTCGAAATTTGTTCCTGCATCTTGCGTTGCAGGGCCGGGCACTCGGCAAGATCCCGTTGGACCGCGTCGTTCATCCGTTCGAACTCGCGCTCGATGATGTGTTCGGAAGCCTCGCGTCCGGCAGCGAGCAGAACCTCACGGTTCCGCTCGGTCATGCGTTTTTCCGCCTTAAAGACGGAATGCGCGGCGAGACGCAATGTCGCGTGCAGAACGCGTGCGAGCGACAGGATGGCGCTATGTGCTGGGGCCCTGGTCAGATACAGGGCGATGACTGCAAGCAATATGACGGTCAGCCAGGTCAAAACAGATCCCGACCCCGCCGACAGCGTGTTGAAGAACGGCATTGTTAACCCCCTCCATGACCGGTCGATCGTGGCCGATTGGCCCTCGTCCGCCAGTCACCCTCCGTCAATTCTTGGCCAAATGATTGGCCGATATTGATAACAATTCGTTAATTAAAACTAAGGTTTCGTTAATTTCGTGGTTAATGTGCGCGACCTAGTATTCTATTAAATCAAGTATTTATGCGAATCACACGGGTGAATACTGGGTCGATTTGTATGAATACTGTCCCATCCCTTAACGGCGAGAATAAGGCGAGACTACGGCGGGAGCGGGAATTGCACGGCTGTTAACTATGCCGGTCGCAGTGCGCCTAAATTCGAAGGTGGGAGAGGCGGGGAACCGGCACTTCTTTGCTGGTTCCCCGATGCCTTTTAGATGGTTCTGGGGCTATCGGCTCGCCATCACGCCGCCATCTACCGGTAACACCGTGCCGGTGATCCATGAAGCTTCATCCGAGGCAAGGAATAGGATTGCGCCGACCACATCGTCCGGTTGGCCGATTCGGCCCAACGGGTGGAATTCATTGAATGTGGGCAGCACCGTTTTGACCTCCTCCGGCGTCAAAAACGTACCGAATACCGGCGTTTCGACAACCGCGGGTGCCACAGCGTTGATTCGGATGTTCGAGGGAGCAAGCTCGACAGCCAGGTTACGGACCATGGCGTGGACCCCGGCGTTTGCGGCGGAATAAGCGCTGGACGGCGTTGCCGTGACCGCGCGTTCGGCCCACATGGATCCTGTTTGGACGATCGCGCCGCCGCCTCGGTTTATCATTTCCCGGGCCGCGGCCTGGGCCATGAAGAATTTTCCTTTCAGGATCGTGGTGATGTAGCGGTCGAAATCCTTCTCCGTATGGTCAAGGAAGGGGGTCGGCTTGAAGATTCCTGCGTTGTTCAACAAGATATCGACGCCACCGAAGCGGGTGCGGGCCAATTCGACCGCGCGTTCGCCGGTTTCGGGGTGCCCGACGTCCGCGGACAGCGTCGTGATGCGCTCACCCGTCGGATCGATGGATTTTCCAGCATCGGTAATAACATCTTCGCGGCGGCCAAGAATGACGGCTGAACCGCCTTGTTCCACAAATCGTTGGGCGGCCCGTAAACCGATCCCAGTTCCGCCACCGGTTATGATGGCAACTTTGTTGTCGAATTTGGTCATTGTTTCTCACTCTTTGTTTTACCTATCGATAGATAGAGACCTAGGCCTTGCCTTGGTCCAATTCAATGCCTATCTATCGATAGGTCATAACAAGATCGTGAAAAGTGAAGGTGTGACGATGTCTGAAATGCCGAGCACACGGGATCGGATCATCGCGGCGGCGGAGGCACGCATGCGCGATGGCGGCTATCATGGTTTCTCGTTCCGGGAGGTCGCAGCGGACGTCGGCATCAAGAGCGCCAGCGTGCACCATCATTTCCCGGCGAAGGAAGATTTGGCGTCGGCGGTTGTGGATGGTTATACGGAGCGTTTCATTGCGACCCTTGGCGATCCAGCCGATCCAAGCCAAACGCCGCGCGCTCTAATCGACCGCTATGTCGAGTTGTTTCGCCGGGCGCTGATCGACGAGCAGCGGATGTGCCTTTGTGGGTTATTGGGGTCCGAAACGCGGTCTTTGCCGGATCGGGTGAGTGCGGATACCCGGACATTCTTTCATCGCCATATCGAATGGCTTTCCAAAGTGTTCCGCTCTGACGCGCCGCACGAGAGCCAGACCGGGATTGAGGACAAGGCAATGCGCCTCGTTGCGACACTCGAAGGTGCGCTTCTGGTGGCGCAGAGCCTTGGTGACGCGGATGTATTCGAGCGGATCGTTGGATCGACCATGGCGACCCTTGAGCTTGGCGGTTCGGAACTGAATTAGCTTAGCCGGCCAATCCGGCGGTATCCCGCATGGGGAGCCGTTCCAGAAAGCCGACGATTTGGTCGACGACCCCGTCAGTTTCCTGGAACGGTTTGGCAAGCGCCAGCAGAATGCCGATATGTCCGACGTCCTCCAGTTCGACGAGCTGGACAGGTACGCGGGCTGCCTTCAGTTTTGCGGTCAATTTACGTGAATTCTTGGGCCAGACGGTGCTGTCGGCGGTGCCGTGCAGCAGAAGCGACGGCGGTTGTCCCGGCATCACGAAAGAAATCGGGCGCGCTTCGTCCGGGCGTTTCGCGGTCTCGAAAATGGCGCGCAGGCTGTCATATTTCTGCGGGTCGAAGTAATAGGGACCTCCAAGCCCGACGAAACCTGCGATCGAGGCCATGGGGACCCCGGCGGCAGCGAGATAACGGTTGTCATACGCCAATAGCGCCGCGATATGCGCCCCGGCCGAATGCCCGGCCAACACGATGCGGTTGGGGTCGCCGCCGAAGCGGGCGATGTTTTTGCGGACCCAGGCGACGGCCGCCGCCGAATCCTCGACGAAGGCGGGGAACCGCACGTCGGGGTAAGTGCGGTAATCGGGAATGACAGTGACATAGCCGCGGGCCGCAAAGGCTTGGCCGGCAAAGCGGTAGTCGCCGCGTCGGCCGTTCTTCCAACTGCCGCCATACAAAAAGACCACGACGGGTTTACTGCCAGTCGCACCCTGCGGCTTGTAGACATCGAGCCGATGCCGGGCTTCCGGCCCGTAGGCGATGTCGCTGGTGCGTTGATGGTCGTCGTCTGGAACCAGGGCGTTGATTGCCGAAAGCGGTGAACACCCCGGGACGAGGAAGAGGGCGGTAGCCGCAAGGCCGGCCCGCAGATATCGGAGATGCTGTGTCATCAACGATATCTACGTATCCGAAGGCGGATTGGATGACTCCGCCGTCGGAATTACCGCTGTTTCTATGCGCCGATCTTGAACTTTGTCATGACGGATTCGGACCATTCGCGCATAAAGCGTTCCTTGTCCGCGAAATGAACGCTCATCCAGAAATGATGCGCGCCGGCTTCGGCGGCGGCTTCGATCTTGGCGACGCAATCGTCCACGGTCCCGACAATGGCGAAGCGGTCGGCGAGATAGTCCACCAAGCCTAGGTCTTCGATCATCTTTACGTTGTCGCTGCCGGGAATTTGGTGTTGATCGAAGCGGTAGCGTTTCTTGGCTTCGCGGATCTTATCGACGAATTGAGTGGGGATATGCTTGCCCTCGGTGGTGAAGCGGCCGAGATGCTTCGCGCCCGAGGCGAGGGAGTGTTTGATCTTGTCGACCGCTTCGTCGCGCGTCGTCGCGACGCTGACCCAGGGAAACCAGGTCTTGTCGATGGCGTCATAGTCGCGGCCCGCGCGTTCCGCGCCACGCCGGACGCATGCCAGCGAGTCCTCGATGACCTCCGGCAGCAGGCCGGTCTGAATGATTACGCCGTCGGCGACTTCGCCGGCCAATTCCAGGGTCTTTGGCCCAGATGCAGCGAGATAGACGGGGACATCGGCGGGCCCCCAGGTCAGCTTCGCCGTTTCGCCCTCATAAACCGTCTCGCCTGTGGTCAGTAATTCGCGGATCGAGGCGGTGTAGGCGCGTGTTTCGGCCATGCGCGCAGGGCGAACCCCGGCGTTATGGACCGAACTGTCGCCGCTGCCGACGCCAAGCACGGCCCGGCCGGGGGCGATTTCCTCTAAGGTCGCCGCACCCGACGCCGCGACCGCGGGATGGCGGGTCATCGGATTGATTACGCGCGGTCCGAATTTCACGCGCTTGGTTTCCTGCGCACAAAGTGCGGCCGTGATGAAGACTTCCCGGTAGAGCGACTGGGAATCGCCAATACCGATGGTGTCGAAGCCATTGTCTTCAGCGGTGCGGCACCAGGACAGGAACTCGTCCAAGGCATTCGGCAGAAGCGTAACGCCGAAACCGACCCGTGTGTCTTCGCGTCGTAGCATTCTTTTTCTTCTCCTTCGGGGAACGGATTTGGTTAGACAGAGGCGACCGGTGTTGCCGGCGAGCCGACGGCGCCGGGCAGCCGGAGCGGAGGTGCTGTCAGCAGGAATCGCGACCGGTTATTGGACCGCAGCCAGGTCGCGAGTTCAGTGAGATACCACAACTCGCCGAGATGAATCCCCAGCTTGAATAGGCAATGTTCGTGCAACGGCAGGGCGGCGCCCCGGTCACCGAGGCGCGGGTCCGGACCCAGGCTCGACGATCGTTCCACGGCAAGGTTGTCGGAAATGATTGCCGCGACACCGCTGTCGGTTACCCATTGCAGCAGTTTTTCATCAAACCCGTCCAGAACGGCGCAGAGTTCCCGGATCGAGTCATCCGGCGTGCGCTTCATATCCAAAATCCGCTGGGACAGCCCGGTGTGCAGACAGACCATATCGCCTGTCTCCACTTCGACTTTGTCCTCGTCCATGATGCGCATCAGTGTGTCGTAATCTACGGCTGTCCGATCGTCGCCAAGATGATGCCGCAGGTCGACCATGACGCCACGGCCCTGTACGCAGGTCTCGGCCATCCGGTCGACGGTCAGCGCGGCTGCGCCAACCTCGCCCTGCGTCGGCTCCCCGGTATCGCTCGAGACGACCGTGTGGCCGTTGTAGTAGACCTTCTCCGGTACGCCGTCGCCGTCAGCGTCGAACATGGATCCTTTATGCGCGAAGGCATCCCATTGGGTGGAATATTGGCTGTAAAGGGTCACCGCTTCGTCGCAGCTGACATCGGTGAAGCGCGGGTCGATCTTTGATGCTTCCATGTGAAAATAGACATGGCCGTGCGAATGCACGGTGTGGAACTGCGGCGGGAAGCGGGATGCGTTCAGCACGCTCCCACCGGGATAATCGAGCGGCAGGCTCAGACAGAAGACCTTGCCGTCGCGCACTTCCGACATTGCTTTCAAACGCCGCTCCGGCGTCAGAAGGTTCATCCGGCCGTATTGATCGTCGGGACCGAAATCGCCCCAGTTCGATCCTTCGGGACGGTTTTTCCAGTGGTTCGCCATGATCCTTCTCCCTAAACCGTTGCCACCGGCGTTGCCGGTGATCCGACCGCGCCGGGCATGCGCAGCGGCGGGCCGGTGAATAGGAAACGCGAGCGCTTGTTTTCACGCAACCAGCGCGCTAACGGGCCAAGGTTGAACATTTCCCCGAGATGGACCCCCAGCCGGAACAGGCAGTGGTCGTGCAATCCGAGCGATGGCCCCGGTTCGGTCGCGTCCGCGACGTCCCATTCGTATTCGACGGCGCGGTTGTCGCAGACCAGAACCGCCAGACCGCTATCGGTGATCCATTGTCGGAGTTTTTCGTCCCGCCCGTTGAATGCGGCGCCCGAATTGAACATGATATCGGCGTCCGGATCGCCGGCATAGTCGATCAGCATGTCGCTCCAGCCGGTGTGCAGCAGCACGATGTCGCCTTCTTCCACCTCGATCTGATCCACGTCCAGAATTCCCATGAGATCGTCGTATCCGACGGCCTTATGCTCAGTCCCGTAATGCGCGTGCAGGTCGATCATGACGCCGCGGCCTTGGACGCAGGATTCAGCCATGTGCTCGATCCCAAGCGACACGGCGCCGACTTCACCTTGGCTGGGTTTGCCTGTTTCCTCGTCCACGACCGCGAAGCCGTTATAAAAGACGACTTTCTTGTTGCCATCGCCGTGGATATCGAACTCGCCGCCGAAATGGGCGAGAGCGTCCCACTGGGTCGAATATTGGCTGTGGAAATACATGGCATCGTCACAGGTGGCACTGGTTATCATTGGATTGAGCCGGCTCATCGGCAGGCAGAAGGCGACCTCGCCTTCGCGATACACCGGTTTCAGTTCCGGCGGATGCCGCCGCGAGTTCAAAGCGGTGCCACCGGGAAGATCGAGCGGCAGGCTGAGGCAAAAATTCAGCCCCTCTTTGACTTCGGCTACCCCTTCGCGGACCTTTTCCGGTGTGAGCAGGTTGAGGCGGCCCAGTTGGTCGTCTTCGCCGAAATCGCCCCAAGTTGATCCATCGGGGCGGTGTGTCCAACGCTTGCTCACGGTGACGGTCTCCCTATTACAGACGCTGCGGTATGGCGGCTTTGCCGCGTATGTCGGTATGATACAGTGAAACGCGCGCAGGGTCAGATCGAGGAGAGCGGGATGTCGGAAGTGGACGAGAGGGAGCGCGCAATCGCGGATTCCCTCGCGGAGATCAGGGCTATAGAGAACGCGGACGGCGTCACGGAGGCCTCGCTTGAGGCGATCAAAGGCGTCTTGCTGCAACTCGCCAAGAAAAGATCCTTATTTGACGAACGGGCGTTCCCACCGCCGGACCGGGACGGGATCAGCAACTTCTACGGCCTGTCCGTCGATGATGACGACCGCTATGCCCTGTATCTGTCGGTCGGACGGAAGGGACGGGAAACACCGCCACACAATCACACGACCTGGGCGGTCATTGTCGGTATGTCCGGTGAGGAAGAAAACCGTATCTATGCGCGGGCGGATGACGGATCGGTCGACGGCCAAGCCGATCTGAAGAAAATCGACAGCAGAATTCTGCGGGCCGACGATGGTCTCGCTTATATGCCGGACGCGATTCACAGCATCCATGTCATCAGCGACGAGCCGACCCGCCATTTTCATATGTACGGTACCGCATTGCATGCGTTGCATGAGCGCGTTCAGTTCGACACCGGGACTGGCCGCTATACGCATTTTCCGGCGATACCCAGCATTCCCGCAAAGGCCGATGCATGACCGTGCTATTGCGGATATTGAGCCATGGGCTCGTGGCGGCGGCTATGGTCCTCACGGCATTTGCGGCCTCCGCAGCCGATGTCGTCGTATCGACACGGGTCTGCGAACCAATCCCGAAAGGGGCTGGCGTGCGATTATCGCCGGCGGATGACGCCGATCTCTACCAGTCGGTCGATCGGCCGTTGCGCGAGGCGCTGACGAAAGCCGGGCATGCAATATCCAAGGCCGGGCCTGTCGATCTGTACTACACGATCACCGAAGCGCCGGTTGCTATTCGCCGAAGCGGCCCGTCACTGGGAACGTTGGAGGTGGATACCACCCGAAGCGGCCAGCGGGCGCTCCTGTTGCTCAACGTATGGTCTACCCGGAAGGACAGCATTCTCGGGGGCCGCAAGAGCAAGTCGGGATCGCAGTTTTCGACCTATCTTTTCATGTCCTTCGAAGTCAACGACAAGGAATCCGGGCGCTGTCTGTGGCGGGGCGAGGGCGGTACCGAACTGATGGGGGATCCTAAAGTGTTGACCGGGCTGATCACGTCGACGGTGTTGGATCACCTGGGACAGGCGGTCGACAAGAAATCCATTGTTGTCGATTAATCGGCTCGCCGCGCCGTGAAGCCATACATCACACTGGTAACCGGAGCGAGCCGTGGCATCGGCCTCGCTATCGCCAATCGTCTGGCTGACTCCGGGGGTACGGTCATCGGTGTCGCACGGACGCGGCCCGAGGGCGATTTCCCGGGCCCATTCTTCGAGATCGATCTATCGGATCGGGAAGCGACCGACCAAGGCTTGCGCGACATCACCGATGTCCATGCGGTCGATCATCTCGTCAACAATGCCGGCTACCTCATTGCGTCCACGATTGACGAAACCACACTGGACGAATTCGATACCCAGATCGCGGTCAATTTGCGGGCGTGCATTCAGTGCGCCCAGGCGTGCCTTCCCGCGATGCAGGCGCGGGGACGGGGGCGGATCGTCAACGTCGCCAGCCGCGCCACATTGGGCCGCATAAAGCGCACCGGCTATGCGGCGGCGAAGACTGGTGTTATCAGCCTCACCAAAACCTGGGCGCTTGAACTCGCACCATCGGGCATTACGGTGAATACGATCGCGCCGGGTCCAATAGCGACGGAAATGTTCCAAACCAACATGCCGCCTGGCTCCGCGGAGTATGAAACCGTCATCGCCGGTATTCCCATGAATCGTATGGGCACACCGGAAGAGATCGCAGCCGCCGCGGACTTCTTCCTGAGCGACGACGCAGGCTTTGTGACGGGCCAGACGCTGTATGTATGCGGCGGCGGCAGCGTCGGATAGGAAGGGTTAGACGTCCATGGCTTCAGGAGATCCCGTACCCAGCGTGACGGAAGCGGATGCCACCGGCGAGATTGCCGCGCTCTACGCCGATATCCGACAGACGCTGGGCGTTCCGTTGGTCAATCTGATCTGGCGGAATCTCGCGACGATTCCCGGCGCCCTCGATTGGGCGTGGTCCTCACTAAAACCGGTCTATGAAGATGGCAGTATCCAGGCTGAAGCGTATGCACTGCGCGTCGGTCAGACACTGCCGGATGTTACATCGCTTGATCCGTCGACGCTCGCGGATGCGGGATTATCTGCTACCGATCTGATGACGATCGAGACCATTCTCGACTCCTACGAACGAAGCAATCCGCTAAATTTGGTTGCGATCGGGGCCTTGCTCGTGCTGTTGCAGGGCGAGGCCGACGATGCGCCGACCGCGACGCCAGCCGAGCGCGTGGCGGAAACGCCTGTTACAGGCGGTTTGCCGAGCTTGCTGTCGCTTGACGAGATGAAGGCGGAGACGGCGGTATTGGCACGCGCGGTAAACGCGCTTGGCGCGCGCGGCCGAACACACATCATGGTCAGCATGCCACGACATCTTGCGCATTGGCCCGCTTATCTCGAATTATACCGGTCGATTATTGCACCGTTGGATGGTGATGGACGGCTTGCCGCGAGTATCGACGCGGTCATTGCGGACGGACGATCCCGGGGCGCGCGGCTTGCGTCCCGGTTATCGGATGGTCCTGTACCGAGCGGCGAGACGCGGGCCGCAACGGTGGCGACGCTCGAGGATTTCTATGAGAACGCCATTGCCCGCATGATCCCGGTGGTTGGTCTTCTCAGGAAATCGATGTCGTCGTCTTAACCCGCAAAAGGAAAAGGGCGGCTGCCGAAGCAACCGCCCGCTGCAATTCCAACCAGTCGTCCGTCTACTTGCCGAAAAGCTTCTTCAAGCCTTTCTCGGCTTCGCCGGCGCCTTCCTTCAACGCTTTACCGGCATCGCCACCTTTCTCCAGGGACTTCTGAATCCCGGCCGCAGCACCGCCCAGTTCCTTACCGAGCGCGTCCTTGATGGCGCCAACATTCAGGTTCCCGACCGCACCCGTGGCGGCCTTGCTGATCGCGGCGATCACCTTTTGTGCGACTTCGGCCGGGGAGGCGCCTGAATTCTTGCCGCCTTCCTTGCCGATATCCTTGAGATGAATGTTCGGCAGGGATGCGCCGGTTGTCTGGCCCTTCAAGAAGTCGGCGCTGACATTCACCTTGCCGTCGCGGACATACACATTCTCGATGACCAGCTTCGGGCCTCCGCTGTCGTCGCCGCTGCTTGACGAACCGCCGCTGCCACCGCCGGAAGACGCACCACCTGCGGCCTTCTCGACGTTCTTCTGGATCGTGCCGATATTGCTGCCACCGGAACCGAATTCATAGGTTACCTCGGGCGCGGCGATCACGACTTCCTTAATGACGATGACGTCCGACGTCACCGTCGAGGGATCGACCTTGACGCTGACTTCACCGAGCTTGAGGGCGAAATCTGTCTGGAAGCCTGACGGATTGCCTACCGTTAGCCCGCGTATCGCGGCTTGGCCGTCGGTAAGATTGTCGACGTCGACTTTGTTCAGGGTCACGCTGACCTGCGTCACTTCGGATCCGGCCTCTTCAACAGCCGTTTTGATGAGGGATCCCAAATTCGACCAAAGATAAAATAGACCGCCGGCAACGACGACGGCGATCACCACCAGTCCAATAAGAATTTTTTTCATATCTATTCTCTGTTCCTGTCTCTACTCAAGTGCCCTGCCCGTGCGGGGCGCACTGTACCCGCCGAGACAAATGACTGCACGAAAATATGGCTTCCCTATGATGCCAAATTGCCGCGTTGCGCACGATAGCGCCGCGACCATTCGATGATTCCGTGCGGGAACGAAAAAGCCTCGCCGGACAAATGCCCGGCGAGGCGGAGGCTTCAGCCACTGGGAGGAGGCTGGAGTAAATTCCTGTTACCGGCCTTGATGAAGGAACCGGCGAAGACCACGGACCAGAAATTCGGCGCGCGCTTGGCTCGCCTTGCTGATCACGCTGGCAATCTGGTCGTCGGTGGGCAGCGCGCCAGACGGCAGCGGGGCCAGACCCTTGATGTCTCGGTTATATGGCATATTTCAAACTCCTAGCTTGCATCCAAATTTCAGAGAAATTTAACTGTAACATTCCGCATCTTCCGGCAAGCGTTTAACGTTTATTAATTTTATCGCTTATATTCCGTAGTGTTGATGATGTATATAGGGTTTGTTTCCTTATTCGGCAAACGATCATTTTTCATCAAGGACTTTAGAAAAACTAAAATTGAGAAATCTTGATGCCTATCAAATTACCGCCCTTGAACGCCCTCCGCGCTTTTGACGCGTCTGCCCGGCATCGCAGTTTTACGCGGGCTGCGGAGGATTTGAGCGTGACCCCGGCGGCAATCAGTCATCAGATCAAAGGACTGGAGGAGTTTCTCGGTGCGAAACTGTTCCGCCGGGCGAAAGGCACGCTCATGCTCACTGAAGCCGGACAGCGTATCCTGCCGGGGGTCCGCAAGGGCTTCGCCTCGTTTGAGGAAGCGATGGAGAATTTCGGCCTGTATGACCAGACGGGCCAGATCAATGTCGCGGTGACGCCATCCTTCGGCGCGAAATGGCTGATCCCGCGCCTCGAGCATTTCAACGCGGCGCATCCCGAGATCGATATCCGGATTTCGACGACGATGGAAATGATCGATTACGAGCGGGAAGGGGTCGATATCGGCATCCGGTTCGGCCGGGGCGAGTATCCGGGCATGGTGGTCGAATCACTGCTCAGTTCCGAGGTGACGCCGGTCTGCAGCCCCGATCTCTTGAAAGGCGATCATTCCAAGCTGGAATCGCCGAGCGATCTGCGGCATTTCACACTGCTGCATGACGAGAATCCCTTACTTGACGAAGCGCATCCGAACTGGCCGATGTGGCTGCTGGCGGCCGGGGTGACGGATGTGGACGCCACCCACGGCATGCGCTTCGACAGTGCCAATTCCGCTATCAGCGCCGCAATTGAAGGGGTAGGGGTCGCGCTCGGCCGCACCGCCTTGATAGGACGCGACATTGCCGCCGGGCGGCTGGTGCGCCTGTTCAAGCTCAGCCTGCCGATCCGCTTTGGCTATTACGTCGTTTACCCGCCCCGCAGCCGTAACCGCCCGAAAGTCATGATCTTCCGCGACTGGCTGTTCGAGGAAGTGCGCGAGCCCGGTTAGGATTTCTCCCTGCGCGACGCGACGTCGGCCGCGAGTTGTTCCAGAACCGCCTCGGACGCTTCCCAATCGATGCAGCCGTCGGTGATGCTCTGGCCGTACTCCAGTGGTTGACCCGGGACCAAGTCCTGCCGGCCGCCGACCAAATGGCTTTCCACCATGACGCCAATGACCCGCCCGTCGCCTGCCGCGACCTGTTGGCCGATATCGGCCAGCACCGCCGGCTGATTTTCCGGATTTTTCGAGCTGTTCGCATGGCTCGCGTCGATCATCACTGCCGGCAGCAGGCCTGATTTCACCGCGATCGCGCAGGCGTCGTTGACGCTGTCGGCATCGTAGTTCGTTTCGCGTCCGCCGCGCAGGATGATATGGCAATCCTCGTTGCCCGCGGTCGCGGCGATCGCGGAGCGGCCTTCCTTGGTCACGGCCATGAAATGATGCGGATGGGAAGCTGAGCTTACGGCGTCGACCGCGATCTGGACATTGCCGTTGGTGCCGTTCTTGAATCCGACCGGGCAGGACACGCCGGACGCGAGTTCGCGGTGGACTTGGCTTTCCGTCGTCCGTGCGCCGATGGCGGCCCAAGACACGAGATCCGCGATGTATTGCGGTGTGGTCATCTCCAGGAACTCGCAGCCCGCCGGGAGCCCAATCGCATTGATATCGAGCAGAAGTTTGCGAGCCAGGCGCAGTCCTTGTTCGATCTCGAAACTGCCGTCCAGGTTTGGATCGTTGACCAGGCCTTTCCAGCCCACCGTGGTGCGCGGTTTCTCGAAATAGACCCGCATGATGATCTCCAACGTGCCAGCATGGCGCGCCCGCAGCGCCATCAGGCGGGATGCGTAGTCCATTGCCGACTTGGGATCGTGGATCGAGCAGGGGCCGATGATCACGGCAAGCCGATCATCCTGCCGATGGATGATGCGCTGGATCGCGCTGCGCGCCTCCGTCACGGTGCGGGTGACCGCGTCGCCGCGCGGCAGTTCTCCCATGACCTGGGCCGGGGTATCGAGTTCCTTGATTTCGCAAATGCGAATGTCGTCTGTCGTGTCGAGCACGGCGTAAACTCCTTATGTGCGTGTCACGCCGGCGGCACAAAAAAACCGCCAGGGACTGGCGGTTCTGAGACTTTCTTTGGTCTTTGGTTTAGACCAAACGCATCCCTTCCGCCGCCAAAGGCTTCGGATAACCAAAAAACCAAAAATAGGACGTGGCGGTTGAGCGATGCATAGCGTGGAGATAGTACAGCCAGACCGGTTTGTCCACGGGTCATTTTTGAGGGACCTGGTTTCCCGAACGCCTTCAAGCTGATTGGCGTGGGGCCCGGCTGCCCGTATAAGATACCGCCGCCCAGGCTTTGACAACTTCCGATCAAGGATGACAATGAGCGCAAACGCCAAGCCCTTCGACCTAACGCCGCCGAAAGAAGCGGATGTCGCCGCCACCGTGGACGACGCGATCGCGTCGCGTCGATCGATCCGCGCCTTCCTGCCGACACCGGTGCCGCGCCACCTGATGGAACATATCCTGGAAGTGTCGGCCCGAGCGCCAAGCGGCACCAATATGCAGCCGTGGAAGGTCTACGTGACCACCGGGGCGACCAAGGACCGGCTATCGCAGGCGATCCTGGATGCCTTTGAGGCGGGGGAAAAGCACAAGCGAAGCTGGAAATACTACCCGGACGAATTCTTCGAGCCCTACAAGTCGCGCCGCCGCAAGGTCGGCTGGGACCTGTATGGCACGCTCGGCATCGAGCGCGGGGAGACCGAGAAGATGAAGGCGGCGCGCGCCCGCAACTATGTCTTTTTCGATGCGCCGGTTGGCCTGGTCTTCGCCATCGACGACAAGCTGGAAATCGGCAGTTGGCTCGATTACGGCATGTTCATGGAAAACATCATGATATCGGCCCGCGGACATGGTTTGCATACGATCCCGCAGGCGGCCTTCAGCGACTATCACGCGATCATCCGCGAGCATCTCGGCATTCCCGAGGATCACACGATTATCTGCGGCATGTCGTTGGGTTATGCGGATCTGGACGCGCGCGTGAACCAGTTCACTACCGAGCGCGAGCCGGTCGAGGGGTTTGCGAGTTTTATCGACTATCCGGCTTAGGCGGCGGCACCTGTGTCGGCAGCGCAGCGGTCTGCTCGCGGCGATATTGGTCGAAATGGCTCAGCAACCGCCGGACATCGGGATTGAGCGTATCCCACAGCGCCAACCGTGACGGCGCGCTTCGCCGCATATGGTCGCGGAAGTCGGCGCAGTAGCGGTTTTCGAGCCGCCGCCGGAACAACACGATGGAGCGGGACTTCTTCGGCACGCCGAAATCCTGGTAGGCCTGCTCCTCATAGAGCGACGCTTCGCATTCGAGGTCCAGTTGGCGACCCCCGGCGATACGGCCTTGTAGATGCTGACCGCCGTGGCCGACCAGTTCGTGAACGATGATTGCCGCCAGTTCGGGGACCGTCCATTTCACCCCGAACTGATTGATCACGACGACGAACTCCTTACCGTCGCTCAGCTTCAGTCCCTGGTTCCGTAAGAAATCGGGGAGGAACAGCGCCACATTCTGAGTGTTCAATCCGGTCCGGCTGCGGAAATTGTTGGGAAAATAGGCCAGAAGGACCAGGCCACGGCGTTTCAACGCGTTGATCCGTTGAGCGTTGCGCGGCGATTGGCTGTAGATCAGTTCGATCGCAGCGGCGATCTTATCAAGGCTTTTCGAGGCGGGCGGAACCGATACATCGAAACGGCTGCCGTTTATCGGGGCAAAGGCCATCAGCCGCATGCCCCGATGAACGCGATCCATCGCCGGGTCGGCGTGGCCGGCTTCGATCGGCAAAAGCGATCCCCCAATTCCGACGAGGATCAAGCAGAGCCGAGCGATTCGGCCATTGATGAATGACAGACGGGGCATAATTTAGGATTGTAGGGACCGGTGATTAACGCGAGGTTGATGCCCGGCCCGAAACCACCGGGTTTGCAGGGATCAAGACCTAAAAACGAGGGAAAATCGCATGGCCACGAAAGAAACAGCAGTTATCGTCGGAAGCGGCCGGGGGCTCAGTGCCTCGTTGGCACGCCTTTTCGCCAAAGAGGGAATTCAAGTCGCCCTGGCGGCACGGGACGTGGACAAGCTCGCGGGTTTGGCCAAGGAAACCGACGCCACGGTCTATGCCTGCGATGCCAGCCTCCCCGGCGACGTGGATAAGCTCTTCGCCGGTTTGGTGGAAAGCAGCGGCGTGCCGGATATCGTGGTCTACAATGCCAGCAATCGCGGGGGACGCGGCCCGATCGTCGATCTCGACCCCGAGGCGGTGCGGCAGGCCATCCTGGTGAGCTGCTATGGCGGGTTCCTGGTCGGGCAGAACGCGGCGCGGCTGATGATGGAGCAGGGCCATGGCTCTATTCTGTTTACCGGGGCATCTGCCAGTTACAAAGGTTATGCGAACTCATCCTCTTTCGCGATGGGCAAGTTCGGCCTGCGCGGATTGGCGCAGAGCATGGCGCGCGAACTGGCACCGCAAAACATCCATGTCGCGCATTTCCCGATTGACGGTGGCATCCGCCAGGGGGCGGACGATCCGCGGATCGAAGGGCGGCCGGAAGACGGCATGCTCGATCCGGATGCGATCGCCGAAACCTATTTGAATGTGCATCGCCAGCACCGCAGCGCGTGGAGCTGGGAAGTCGAACTTCGGCCCTGGACTGAATCCTTCTAGCCGATACTCGCCATGAAACGGCCGGCGAATTCGTTGATCTTGCTCTGATCAATCCAGCGGGCAACCACGGCGAGGTCCAGCGTCGGGTCGATCCATATAATGCTGGTGCCCGCGCCGACAGCGAAGAAGCTGCTTTCCGGTGCCTTGGAATAGTAGGACCGGTCCGGATTGAGCCACCAGAGCAGGCCGTAGCCGGCGTTGATGTCGCAGGGCGCGCGGAGCGCCTCGACATACTCGCTGGGCAGGATTTCAATGTCTTGCCACTGGCCTTTCTGAAGGATCAGTTGGGCGATTCGGGCATGGTCCAGCGTGCTGATCCAGAGGCCGCCGCCCCAGTGCGAGCCGCCCGGCACCGATTGCATCTTGTGGCCGTCCAACTCGATATAGGAATTGCGGTAGCCGTGCCATTCCCAATCGTTTGAGGCCCCGATTGGGTCCATCACGCGCTCGCGCAGGACTTCGGGCAGGGGCCGCCGGAAAAGCTGCATCAGCGAAAGTGCGAAGCGATTGACCCGGACGTCGTTATATTCCCAATGGGTTCCCGGCGCCTGCAGATCGCGATGCGTGCCTTTGCGCGAGTTATCCGCCCCGGCGCCGACCTGTCGGTTGCGGTCGATCAGGTCCGGCTTCGTCCACAGTTCGCCTTCCCATTCGCTGGTCTGCGTCAACATATGCCGCCAGGTGATGGCGCGGTTCTGCGGGGCGTCATAGCCGTCGTCGAGCGCGTAGTCGCGGATTGGGTCGTCCAGGTCGTTGATCAGCTTGTCCTTGAGCGCGATGCCCGCAAGAATCGAGAGATAGCTCTTGGCGATGCTGAAGGTCATGTCGGCGCGGGTGACGTCGCCCCAGGCCGCGACGAACTTGCCGCCACGCAGCACCACGCCGTTCGGGCCGGTGCGAGGCTTGGTTGGTCCTAAGACCTCATTCCAGGGCGGCGGTTCGATGTCGCCCGACGCAGCCAAGCCTTCGCTCAGGTCGCGCGGCCACGGCGTTTCCGCCTCCGTCTCCGCGTAATTGATGGCGGCTTGCAACTTTGCGGGATCGAAACCACAGTCGGCCGGCTCGGCGCAGGTCATGGGATCGAGCGTCGCCGCGATATCTCTCAGGTCGTCCATTTGTCCGTTCTCCCCTTCACCGAATAGTATCCCGTATACCCCGGCGGAATACGTCGAAGAATGAACCGAATTGGTGGAGGGAACAATGGCCACGGACACGCAATCGGATGCATCAAGCCCGGTTCTCCTGAATTTTGACGATCGCGGCGATGATGGCCGTATCGCGTGGATTACTTTCAATAATCCGGAAAAGCGAAACGCGCTCGGTCTCGCCGGCAAGGAAAAGTTCATCGAGGTGATGACCGGCCTCAAGCATGACGAAAGCCTGCGCGCGGTCGTGCTGACCGGTGCTGGTGATCGTTCCTTCGTGGGCGGGACCAATCTCGCCGAAATGGCGAATTTTGATCTCAACGACGCCGAAGGCTCCTCCACAAAGACCCACCGGGCTTGCGATGCGGTGCGCACATTCCCGGTACCGGTGATCGCCCGGATCAATGGCTATTGTTTTGGCTCGGGGATGGAGATTGCCGCCTGCGCCGACATGCGGGTCGCGGCCGATCACGCGAAATTCGGCATGCCGGAAACCCGGTTTGGCATCCCGTCCGGCATGGAGGCGTCGATCCTGCCGCAAATCATCGGCTGGGGAAAAGCGGTGGAATTGGTGTTGACCGGTGATCATATCGACGCCGACGAGGCCTACCGCATCGGCTTCCTGCAACGCCTGGTCCCGACAGCCGGGTTGGACGAGGCGGTGGAAGGATGGATTGCTTCGTTATTGGCCTGTGGCCCGCTGGCCGTGCGCATCCAAAAACGCCTGATCATCGACTGGGACCGGATGTCGACGACCGACGGCGCCCGCGCGGGCATTCAGGCCTATGTCGATTCATACCGGACCGACGAGCCCAAGCGCATGATGACGGCCTTTTTGAACCGGAAGAAGTAGGGACGGAGCGTCCTGCGCACTCAGCGGGCTTTTGCGCGGTCGATCTCGTCGAAGATGCGGATCAGATCAGGAACTGATTGCCGTTGTACCTTCCGACCTGCGAAAAGAAGAGTGTCGTTGTCATAATTTTCCAATCAACCCCTGTGATGACTGTGCCAGCACTTGGCATTGCCCGATCCTCGGTATCCGGGCGGTGTTGAAGTGAGGCAAGCCAATCGCAAACGCACGACGGCCGGAATCTGGAATTAGGCGACCCGGCACTCGAAGTGCGATCTGGAGAACCAAGGAATGGGCGCAATTCAAGGTCTAGTGCTCGTCTGCCTAAGCGTGTTTCTGTTTACCTATTTTCTAGATGTCAAACGGGCCCCAGCTCCTGCGCGATGGACGCAATCCATCATGCTGACCGTTGTGATCATTTTCGTTCTCGGTTTGGTGGTGATCGTTGGCATCGTCGTCGCCGTGCAGTTCTTTATTGCCGCGACCTATGACGAGTTCGGTGTCCTTGAGATCCTGTTCTTCTGCGCGATCGTGGCCACGACAGTTATGGCCTGCCGCGATATCAGCGCTCCATCGGATAGCGCATAAATTCGAAGGGTCCGTAAAATAAGAATCGAAGGCCTCAAAGACTAGCAGGAGGAAAACCAAATGACCGAAATTCAATTCGGCTTGATGATCCGCGGGCAATTCCCGCAGGGTGAGGACATGGGCGTGCGGTTCGAGGAGATGGCCGAGCAGGTGCGCCTCATCGACCGGCTCGGCTTCGCGTCGCTCACCAAGGGAATGCATTATTCGTCGCATCCGCTGCAGGCGTTCAACCAGACCGTTTTCCATTCACGTATGGCGGCGGAATCGCAGAACCTGCGGCTGAATTTCGGGATCATCCTGCTGTCGCTGCACAAGCCCTTGGATATTGCCGAGCAACTCGCTTCCCTTGATGTCATGTCGAAAGGGCGGGTCATCTTCGGTGCGGCGCTCGGGTACAGGGAAGTCGAGTTGGCGGCCTTCGGCGTCGAGCGTAAACAGATCGTCCGCCGTTTCACGGAAAATATCGAGGCGATCAAGCGGCTCTGGACCGAGGACAAGGTGTCCATGAAAGGCACGTATTTCGATCTATTGGACGCCAACGTCTCCGTGAAGCCGGTGCAGGAGCCGCGCCCGCCGATCTGGATCGGCGCCAACGCGGACCCGGCGATCGAGCGGGCGGCCCGGATCGGCGATTGCTGGTACGTCAATCCGCACAACTCGATCGCCATCACCAAGCGCCAGCTCGAGGTCTACCGCCAAGCGCTCGACGAGGCCGGCAAGCC
>JAJFJD010000015.1 GCA_021774335.1 Alphaproteobacteria bacterium | reverse complement strand
CGTATCGTCGGTGAGGTTGATCGTGAAGGTCTCGGTCGACGTCGACCCGTCCGTCGAGGTGGCCTGGACGGTGACCGTGTGACTGGTTGCCGTCTCGAAATCGAGCAGCGAGGTGTCCGCCACCGTCACGACACCCGTGTTCGTGTCGATGGCGAAACGTCCGCCCGCGTTGTCGGTCAGGCTGTAGGTAACGGTGTCAGTGGCATCAGCATCCGTCGCCAGACCCGTAAGACCGACGGCGCTGCCGTTTGCGACACTCTCGGAGATCGTGTTCGCCGTACCGTCGCTGTCTGTCACCGGACCAACGGCGGCCTCCGACGTATCGTCGGTCAGGTTGATCGTGAACGTCTCGGTCGAGGTCGATCCATCCGTCGAAGTCGCCTGGACCGTGACCGTGTGACTGGTCGCCGTCTCGAAATCGAGCAATGACGTATCAGCCACCGTCACGACACCGGTGCTCGTGTCGATCGAGAAGCGGCCGCCCGCATTGTCGGTCAGGCTGTACGTGACCGTATCCGTGGCATCCGCATCGGTCGCCAGGCCCGTAAGGCCAACGGCGCTGCCATTCGCAACCGATTCACTGATCGTATTGGCCGTGCCGTCGCTGTCCGTCACCGGGCCGACCGCCGCCTCCGACGTGTCGTCGGTCAGATTGATCGTGAAAGTCTCGGTCGAGGTCGAGCCATCGGTCGAGGTCGCCTGCACTGTCACCGTATGATTGGTCGCCGTCTCGAAGTCGAGCAGTGACGTATCCGCGACGGTGACAACGCCGGTGTTGGTATCGATGGCAAACCGACCGCCGGCATTGTCCGTCAAGCTGTAGGTTACCGTATCGGTAGCGTCCGCGTCCGTCGCCAGACCTGTTAGGCCGACCGCTGTACCGTCCGCAACACTCTCGGAGATCGTGTTTGCCGTACCGTCACTGTCCGTCACCGGACCGACGGCAGCCTCCGACGTGTCGTCGGTGAGATTGATCGTGAACGTCTCGGTCGAGGTCGATCCGTCGGTCGAGGTCGCCTGGACCGTGACGGTGTGGCTGGTCGTCGTCTCGAAGTCCAACAACGACGTATCCACAACCGTCACGACGCCCGTGTTCGTGTCGATGGCGAAGCGTCCACCGGCGTTGTCGGTCAGGCTGTAGGTCACCGTGTCGGTGGCGTCCGCGTCCGTCGCCAGACCCGTGAGGCCGACCGATGCGCCGTTCGCGATACTCTCGGAGATCGTATTGGCCGTGCCGTCGCTGTCGGTCACCGGGCCGACCGCCGCTTCAGACGTGTCATCCGTTAGGTTGATCGTAAACGTCTCGGTCGAGGTCGATCCGTCGGTCGAGGTCGCCTGGACCGTGACGGTATGACTCGTCGCTGTCTCGAAGTCGAGCAACGAGGTATCCGCAACGGTGACAACACCCGTATTGGTATCGATCGCAAAGCGACCGCCAGCGTTATCCGAGAGACTGTAGGTGACCGTATCGGTCGCATCCGCGTCCGTTGCCAGGCCTGTCAGGCCGACCGCCGTACCGTCCGCAACACTCTCGGAGATCGTGTTCGCCGTGCCGTCGCTGTCCGTCACCGGACCTACCGCCGCTTCCGACGTATCGTCGGTCAGGTTGATCGTGAAAGTCTCGGTCGAGGTCGACCCGTCCGTGGACGTGGCCTGCACCGTCACCGTGTGACTGGTCGCTGTCTCGAAGTCCAACAAAGACGTATCCGCAACCGTCACGACACCCGTGTTCGTGTCGATAGCAAACCGGCCGGCCGCATCGTCCGTCAGGCTGTATGTGACAGTATCCGTGGCATCGGCATCCGTCGCCAGACCTGTCAGGCCCACCGCCGTACCGTCCGCAACACTCTCACTGATCGTGTTCGCCGTGCCGTCGCTGTCCGTCACCGGACCAACGGCGGCTTCCGACGTGTCGTCGGTGAGATTGATCGTGAATGTCTCGGTTGAGGTCGATCCATCCGTCGAGGTCGCCTGCACCGTGACCGTGTGGCTCGTCGCCGTCTCGAAGTCGAGCAGCGAGGTATCCGCCACTGTCACAACACCGGTGTTCGTGTCGATGGCGAAGCGTCCACCGGCGTTGTCGCTCAGGCTGTAGGTTACCGTGTCGGTGGCGTCCGCATCCGTAGCCAGACCCGTAAGACCAACGGCGCTGCCGTTCGCAACGGATTCACTGATCGTATTGGCCGTGCCGTCGCTGTCTGTGACCGGGCCGACAGCCGCCTCCGACGTGTCGTCGGTCAGATTGATCGTGAACGTCTCGGTTGAGGTCGATCCATCCGTCGAGGTCGCCTGCACTGTCACCGTGTGACTGGTCGCCGTCTCGAAGTCGAGCAGCGACGTATCGGCGACGGTGACAACGCCGGTATTCGTATCGATAGTGAAGCGACCGCCGGCATTGTCCGTCAGGCTGTAGGTCACCGTATCGGTGGCGTCCGCGTCCGTAGCCAGACCCGTAAGACCAACGGCGCTGCCGTTCGCAACCGATTCACTGATCGTATTCGCCGTGCCGTCGCTGTCCGTCACCGGGCCAACGGTAGCCTCCGACGTGTCGTCGGTCAGATTGATCGTGAACGTCTCGGTACTGGTTGACCCATCGGTCGAGGTCGCCTGAACCGTTACCGTGTGACTGGTCGCCGTCTCGA
>JAJFJD010000014.1 GCA_021774335.1 Alphaproteobacteria bacterium | reverse complement strand
TGGTCGACCTCCTCGACATGCACGAGGCACTCGACGATCGGGATGACATGAGGGCGGAGAGAGCCGAGGGAGCGAAATAGTGGCTGGCATCCTCGACGAATTCGTCACAGTCCTCGGCCTCCAAATTGAAGACGACGGCCTGTCGGGCTTCCAGTCCAGCATCGGATCCACGATCGGAAAGATGGGGATCCTGGTCGCCGGTACGATCTCCGCAGCGGCCGCGATCTCATCGCTCCTGAATACCGCCGAAGAGACCAACTCAACCGCGAAGTTCGCGCGTGGGATCGACGAGAGCTTCCAAGCGGTGCAAAGGCTCGACTTCGCGGCCAAGCGGACGGGTGTTTCGTCGGGCGCGCTCGAAGGGCTCTTGGGGAGCTTGAGGACTGCGGCTCTGGGCGCGGCGGCCGGACTGAACGACGGATTCGCCGAGGCCCTGGGTGCGTTGGGGGTGTCTCCGATCGACGAGGTGACCGGGCGCGTCAAAGGCGTTCGGGATCTGCTGCTCGAGGTCGCCGAGGCGGTAAAGAACGCACCGAACCAGGACATCGCGCTCGCGTTCGCCGGTCAGGCCGGGATAGGCAACGAGTTCGCGAACTTCCTCCGTCTGGGTCGTGAAGGCATCCAGGCGCTCGGCGACGAAGCGCAGGCGAGCGGCGCAATCCTCTCGGACGATGCGGCGGCCTCGGCGGAGCGTTTCCGGGAGGCGCTCGACTCTCTCGATCGCGTCGTGAAGTCGATTATCTTTGAGAATGGGTCTGGGCTGATCGGATGGGCCGCCGATGGCGCCGAGGCCCTGCTCGAGTTCTCGAGGTCGGAGGCTTTTGACGCCCTGCAGGGCCGTTTCAACGAGATGACTACGAGCGTCAAGGACGCGATCAAGGCTACGGGCGAGCTCTTCGAGGAGGCCGCCAAGGAACTTCCGGAAGGCGCACTGAAAGACCTCTCGGTGGCCGGTGTTCTGGGAGTGTTGGCCAGGCGGCATCCTGCCATTGCGGCTGCCATCGCGATTCCTGCGGTGGCCTCTGATATACAGAAGTTTCGTCGCGGCGATCCTAGCTTTATCGGCGACGACCTTGGCCCGGGCCTGGAGAACAAGTTCATCGAGCAGCCATTGGATTTCTTCGAGAGGCTACGTCGAAATTTCGAAGACGCCGCACGGTTCCAGACCGAAAGCCCGCTCGGTGCGAGCGGATTCGATCGCGTAGCCCCCGGAGGAGGCAGCGGGGCGTTCTCGGGCCCGATGCAGTTCGACATCCGGCATGAGAACCACTTCCAGGGCGAAGTCAATCCGCGCGACGTGACCCGGGCCATCGAGGAGGTCAACGGGGACTCGCTCCGTGAGGCAATCGAAGATGCCCGATCCCAGGTGGTTCGGTAGATGCCGGCCAACGTCACACCGCTGAATCCGATTGGCTTCCTGACGCCGTTCGGTCCCCGAGAGATCAACGAGGTCGCGATCGACGCCATCCTCGACGAGGAAATCAATCACGAAATCCAGGTGACGGAGCACCCTGTCGAGGTCGCGGCGCGCAATCGCGTTCTACGTGGAACAGTATTCGACAACGCATTCCTTCGGCCGACCGCCTATCGGATGCGAGGTGTGATTTCTGACTTCCCGATTTCGTGGCGCCTCTTCGACAACCGATACGCCAATATCGCTGGCGAGACTCGTTCTCTGTCCGCGTACCAGCTCCTACTGAAGCACTTCCGAGAGGTCGTTCCATTCACCCTGATTACGCCTTTCGGCGATCTCGAGAACATGCTTTTTCGTCGGCTTAGCTGTCCCCGCACGCCCCAGACAAAACACGCGATCATGTTTCGTGCTGAGATCATCGAGATTCAGGTGGTCGTCCCCGATGCGGTTACCGGCACACGCAATCAGGCTGACGTCGAAGGCGAGCAGGCGCAGACGCAGGGCATCACAGAAATCGATCGAGGCGACGTCACGCCGCCATCGGTATAGGGAGCTGAGAGATGGTCGAGATCCCGTTCTCTGGATTCCCGCGTGAAGCAATGACGGTGCCGTTGGTTGGTCGTCGAATCCGCTTCCGTGCCCGCTATTCGAACCTGATGCAGGTATGGACGATCGATCTGTCCGAGGTCATCGGCGACGCGACCGTGCGGCTCGTCTCCGGCCTGGTCGTTGTGATCGGCGCCGACCTCCTGAAGCCCTACGGACTCGAGCTCGGCGGGCTGTTCGCGGTCGCCAGCGATCAACCGAAGCAGGACGCGAAGCGCGGCGAGCTAGGCGTCCGCGTGAAGCTCATCCACTACACGCCGGACGAGCTGGCGGCGGCCTGATGCCGGCCCTGTTTCCTCGACAGATCCGCCTCGTCATTGCCGACGATGAGGGAACCGGCATAGACCTGGGTCGCTTGTCGTCGAAGTTCGAAGTCTCAAGGGCGGCACAAGGCGCTCTCGGCAAGGCGAAGCTCACCGTCTACAACCTGACCGACGACACAATCGGGAGGATGTCGGATCGCTACACACGCATCCGCATCGACGCGGGCTACCCGCAGAGGATCGGAACCATCTTCAGCGGTGAGATCAGGAACGTATTTCCGACGCGGGACGGGGCGGACAAGGTCGTCGAGATATTTGCGGGGGACGGAGCTCGGGATCACGAGCAGGCCACGGTGAGCCTGTCGTTTGCGGCGGGCGTCAGCCTCCACGAAGTGATCCGTCAGATCGCTGCAACCTTCACGAGCTCGGCTCTGGGTTCTCTCGCGGCCCTGACCGATGTCAAGATTTCCGGACCTCTCGTGCTTTCCGGCATGGCCCGAGACGCTCTGGATATGCTTGCCGAGTCCTACGGGTTCCGGTGGTCGATCCAGGGCGGGATCCTGCAGGTGGTCGATCGAGGCTTGCACGATGGCCAGCCTACGCTCGAGGTCTCGAGAGACACGGGGATGATCGACTCGCCGATCGCGAGCACGGCGGGCATCGAAGTCCTCACGCTTCTTGACGCAGGCCTGGTGCCGGGCCGTCGGATCAACGTCACCACAGCAGGCGCGCGAGTTGGGGTTCCGTCGGGGACGCTTTCGGTTGTCCCTGATTTTCAGATTGCAGGTCGACGATTCACGGAATTTGACGTGCTGCGAGTTGTTCACGTCGGCGAATCGCGGGGCCAGCCGTTCTACACCAAGGCGTTCGCCGTGCCCGCTGGGAGAATCTGATGCAGGAAGGACGTCAGGGGGATCTGGTCGAGCTTGTTCGAGAGTCCATTCGTGCAGCGATGATCGAGACGCATACTGCGCTCCCGGGCCGTATCGAGACCTATGACGCAGCAACCCAGACCGCGACCGTCATCGCCGAGATCCAGCGCGAGATCAAGCGCGACGACGGCACGACGTTCTCCCGTTCGGTTCCGACGCTCCTCGAGGTCCCGGTCCTCTTCACGCGCGCGGGCGGCTTCTCGATCACCTTCCCGGTCGCGGCCGGCGACAAGTGCCTGATCGTCTTCGCAGAGAGGGACATCTCCGGCTGGCGGTCTATTGGCGGCGAGAGCCTGCCACCCAGCGCGCGCCGCCACGCCTACGCGGACGGCGTTGCGATCCTGGGTCTCTGGCCGTCCAAGAACGCTCTCTCACCCGCCCCCTCGTCTTCGGCACTCGAGATCCGGTCGGATGACGGAGACATCGTGATCGAGGTCTCGGCGGACGGCGTCTCGATCGACACCGGATCCGGCACGAGCGGCGTGACCCTGGATTCCCCAGCTGGGCCCTTCGAGGTCACGAGCCTCGGTCGAATCAACCTGACGCGCGGTCCGAACGAGCTGCTCGGGACGATCAGCGCGGCACTCACGGCGATCGCCGCGATCACGGTCGCGGGTGGGACCCCCATCGACCCGACCCCGCTCGCCAACATCAACGCGATCAAGGTCCTGATCGACGCCATGCGCACCTAGGCCCGTGTCTTGAATCCCATCGTGCCGGCTCTACCCACGTTGTAGACCGCTCCCACCCAGCGGGGCGAAGCCTGGGGCCCAATGACACTCGCGCTCGATGCAAATCACGACCTGTTCCTGGGCTCCCGTGCGGGTGTCGCAACGGTCTCAGGCGGCGAAGCCGTCGCCCAGCGCCTCCTCACGCGACTGAAGCTCTTTCGAGGTGAGTGGTTCCTCGATGTGAACGCCGGAACCCCCTGGTTCCAGAGCATCCTCGCGGACAACGCGAACATTCGGACGATCGAAGTCGAACTCAAGCGCCAGATCCTCGAGACCCCTGGGGTTGTTTCGATCATCTCGTTCGCCGTGGACTTCAACCGTTCGACGAGGTCGCTCTCGATTTCGTTCGAAGTCGACACGCCCTTCGGGCCCTCTGGGGTGCTCGAGGTCTCACCATGAGCTTCGGTGTCACGCCGACGGGGTTCGTGGGGAAGCCGCTTGCGGACCAGCTCACCGAGTTCGAGGCCGGATGGCGCGCGATCTTCGGCAACGACGTCGATCTTTCGCCCGATACGCCTGACGGTGAGGTCCTTGCGCTGGTCGCGGCTGCGCTCGACGAGGCATGGCAGGTCGGAGAGGCGACCTATTTCAGCTATCGGCTACGCCAGGCGGTCGGCACCGCGCTCTCCGACCTGGTCGCCCTGATTGGGCTCTCGCGGCTTCTGGGCACGCCGACGACCGTCACCGCGGTCGTGAACACGCCCGGCGCCCTCATCCTGGCCAATCTGACTTCCTCGTTTCGGATCGAGTCGGAAGCCGGCGACCTTTTCCGTCCGGTGACACCGGGGACCGCAGGAGACACCGCCGTCCGAACCTTCCAGTCGGTTGAGAACGCTGCGCTCATCGTCAGCCCCACCGAGACGTGGAAGGTCGTGACGCCCGTCGCGAACCTGCAGGGCATCGTCAGCAACGCGACGCCTCCCGTCATCGGAACGAATGACGAATCGGACGCTGTCCTGCGCGCGCGAGCTCTCCTCAGCACCGAGAACGGCGCGACGAATATCCTCGAATCCCTCTACTCGGCGCTCCTGCAGGTCGCTGGCGTCTCTCGGGTTCGCGTCTATGTCAACGCCACGAACGGAACCGTGGACGGTCGACCTCCACACTCCTACGAGGTCGTCATCGTCGGTGGCGCCGATGCGGACATCGCCAATGCGATCTGGCAGAACCATCCGGCCGGGATCGAAGTTTTCGGGACGACGACCGAGGTCATCGTCGATTCGCAGGGCTTCAACCAGTCGATGGAGTTCACCAGGCCGACGCTGATCCCGATCATCATCGACATCGTCACGTCCTCGACTCCCGAATATCCGTCGACCGGTGACGACGAGATGAAGCAGGCGATCCTCGACTATGCGGCGGGGCTCCTGGTCGAAGGTGAGCAGTTCGGCATCGGCGACGACGTCCTCCTCAGCCGTCTCTACACGGCGCTCAACTCGATCCCCGGGCACAACGTCACGGCGCTGCAGATCGGAGCCCCTGGACTCGGTACGGCCGACCTGGTCATCGACGAAGACGAGATCGCCGACTTCCAGCTCGTGAACATCACGGTGACCTCGTGATCCCGGCCAATGATCTACAGGCGATCGCGCTCTCACGGTTGGCGCACCAGTACCGAGACAGCCCGAATCTCAAGGCTGTGATCGCGCTCTTCATCGGGAAGATCGTCGAGATCCGCGACGCGTTCCTGACTCTCGAGGCAGTTCGCAGAATCGACGACGCAGAGGGAGACGGCCTCGACAGTATCGGCGAGCTGATCGGTCAGCCGCGTGAGCTTTTTGGCGTTCTGCCACTCGATTTCTTCGCGCTTCACGACGGCGCCGGTGGGCCTGCAGAAGAAGGCTTCGGTGATCTGACGGCACCCGAGGATGGCAGACGCTTCCGTTCTGTGAACGAGGCTGAAGCCGCGAACCGCAACGTCGGGGACAACGAGATGAGACGCCTGCTGCGCGCGAAGATCGTTCGGAACCGAACCTCTGCGACGCCCGAGAACATCATCACCTCGATTCGGGCCGTCCTCGAGGATACGCCCCTGGTCCATCTCACGTTCGCCTCGCAGATCGTGACGGCGACCGTCCAGCGCCCGCTCAGCACCGATGAGGATGCGCTGTTGAATGCGACTGGCGGCATCCGTGGCGAGATTCCAATCATCCCGCGCCCGATTGGCGTCGGGCTCACTGTGGTGGGGTTGTAGAAGATGGCCGGAGTACGCAGAACATTCCTGCACCGATGGGCTCAGGCTGGGGCAACGACCGACCCGGGCGACGCCAAGACCGACCTGGGGTTCATTGCCGAGAAGCCCGCATACCAGTGGGTCAACTACATCCTGGCTCGAATCGACGACATGCTCGCGCACTTCGAAGAGCAGGGTACGCCGGACTGGCACACGGACACCGCCTATCTGATCGGCGGTCTCGCGATGGGGTCGGATCGGCTTGTCTATCGCGCTGTCCAGGCGAACACCGGAAACGATCCGGTCGCAGATGGCGGAACAAACTGGCTTCCACTTCTTCGCACCGCGACCACGACCAACGAAGGCATTATCGAAATTGCCGACGCCACGGAGACGCAGGACGGCGTCATCAATACGAAGGCGGTCAACCC
>JAJFJD010000013.1 GCA_021774335.1 Alphaproteobacteria bacterium | reverse complement strand
CGCATTTCGAGACCGGCCAGCTTGTACTCGCCGGGGACGCGCACCTTCAGCCCGACGGGCTGCGGAGCGATGAACCGGAGCACGAGCGGGATGTGGTAGACCATCACGTCCTCGCTGGACGAGTAGGCCAGGAGCTCGTCCGTGATCTGCGGAATTCCGCGGATCTCGAGAGGTCGCCCGGTCATCGCCGTGTAGGCGTTCTTCGTCTTGACGTAGTCGAGGATCGTGGTGTCGTTCACCGTACCGAGCCGCGTGGTCGCCAGCGTGTTCATGTCGGCGATCGACATCAGGAGACGGTTGGGCATCTCGATGCCCTTCGAATCCTCGATCACGGCGTTCAGCGGCTCATTGATGAGCGCCGCAGCCGAGTCACCCGGGGTGCCGGACGCCAGCGCCACGGCCAGCGTGGTCGCCGCGGCGGCCGTCGGGATTGCCGAATGATTCAGGAGGCCTTCGAGACCTCGGTCCGCGTCGCCCAGAAGTCCGATGCGCTGAGCGTGCTCCTCGTAGCCACGGCGAGCCATGTTGGCCGACGTCACGTCGAGCGGGACACGTCCGGCCGCAGCCTCGCGAAGCTCCTCGAGCGTGTACTCGTACCCGATCCCGCCGTATTCGACCGGGACCGTGTCGCGACCCTTGTTGATCCGCGCATAGGGCATGTCGTCGCCACCGGCGCCGATGAACTTGCCCTCGGTGAACCCGTCGATGAAGTGCACCTCGATCGACTTCGCCCATTCGCTGGCCTCTCCGGAGACAGGCATCAGCTCCTGATAGATGATCGGCGTGTACTTCCGTTCCCAGATTCGCGCCTCGACGTGGGCACGTTCCGAGATGAGAAACGCCAGGGCGTCGGAGTCTGTGATCTGAGTGGGCATCTGCTGTGCTCTCCCTCTCCGGCGTCAGCCGGCTGGGGTTGAAATCTCTACGAGAGGCGAATCCGAACGGGGCAGAGCGCGCCGCCCGCGGCCGAGGACATGAACTTCGCCCCGGGAAGAGCGACCGCCGTGGCCGTGTCCGCATCGCTGCGCACGCTGCCGAGGGCCGTGCCGCCACCACCCGCCGCGAACCGGACGAAGACCGGGGCGCCGTAGGTCACGGCATCCTCGGGTCGCAGGTAGATCACTCCGAAGTCGAGGATCGAAACGTCCTGCTCGTCCTCGTACTGGAGAACGTCCGAGGCATCAGCCACCTGGTCCTGCATTCGAACCGCTGCGCCCATCCCGCGGATGGTCACGTCATCGGATGCGTTCGGGAGCGCCACCGCGCCCGCCGCGTTCTCTCGCGTAACAATTCGACCGAACGGAACGGCTCCGACGGCCGGTCCCGAGTTGATGTTCTTGAGCTGACCGTCGACGACGGCGCCCTCGACTGAAGCGACGTGCTCGATTTCGTAGGTGGTCTGAACAGGCATCAGTCGTTCTCTCCCTTGTGGGCATCTCGGGTGCGTGCGATGTACGCCTCGCGCGCAGACTCGGGATCACCCGCGTCGTTGGCCTTGGCCTTGGTCTTGAGAGCACCGGCAAGCCCAGCGGCTGCGCGGCCCGATTCCTTGGCGTCTCGCGCGATCGATGCGCGCGTCTCGAACGCACCCTCAATGTAGGCCGAGCTCTTGCCTTCGATGTCGACGTCCAGCGCCTTCAGGACCGAAGTCTTGATCCCTTCGGCGTCCAGCGTCTTGCAATCGAGGTCAGGAGCCAGCTTCTTCGCGTCCTCGACGAGCTGCGCGCGGTCGCGGCCTGCGGCGTCCAGGGCCTCGGGCGTGAGCTTCGCTTCGGCTTCGTCGAGTTTCTTCTGGGAGTCCTCGAGCTTGGCGTCGGCCGCAGCCAGCTTCGTCTCGAGGTCCGCGATCTTCGTCTCGGCGTCGGAGATCTTCGCGTCCCGCGTGGCGAGTTCGGTGTCGTGGGTGGCGACGAGCGACTTGAGAGCGACGACCGCCGCGTCCGTCATTTCGACGTTGCTCCCGCCGCAGTCCACCATCTTGAGGGTCATGTCGTTCTCCTGGCATTTGCAAGTCGAGCCATTTGATTCGGGTCCATCATGCAGCCGGCAAGTAGGACCGCAACGACCACGGTCCACAAGGGCCACATGATTGCCTCGGATCGCTCTCTGAATTGCGTCGTAGGTCTCGCCGTCCGGGGTCGTCCCAGCCGTCCTCTCGATCTCCGTGTCGTACCCAACCGAGAGCTCCCGCTTCCCGTCCTTCACCGCTTTGACGCCCGCTGCATGGAAGATGCGAAGCGCCCCGGTGAGGAATTCTCCGTCCTGCGTCAGCGCGTCGCCGACCACTCCGACGATCAGCCGTTCGGCGTTCTCCGCGTTCACGAATGCGCTGGGATGGTCAATTGTGATGGGCTTGCCGGCGATCGAGGCAATCGAGGCTGCGTCGAAGACCTCATCCGGAGAGCGGTAGACACGGACGCTGGCGTCTGAGTCCATGTCCCGGAATGCGTCGCCGAGCTCGCTTGCGCGGTAGGTCTGGATCCCGGTGCGTGCGATGCGCGCCTTGTCGAAGACGAGGAATCCTTCGGCCGTCGTCGAGAAGTCCGAGAGCTTGATGGAGTCGGCTACGTGCATCGCCGGCCAAAGTGGAGCCGGCAGAACAGGGATCAAGGCGTCAGATGACGATGATCGGCTCTGCGACGCACCTGCACTGGTAATCCTCTCCGGGATGTCCTGTGTCCTTCGGCGGCTTGTCCCAGCTGAATTTCTTGCCGTTCTTCGCGCGGTGTGATCCTGGGCCGTTGATCGTCTTGTCTCTGCCGATGCGCACCCGCTCGTCCGCGACCGTCCGCCAGATGTATTCGGTGATCCCGAGAGCCTGATTGCGCTCTCGATTGACGGCGGCCGTGAGCTTGGATGTCTGGTCGCGGGCGATGAACCGGGCCCGGGCGTCGGTCTTCACGCCGAGCTCGCGCAGCTCCACGATCATCGACTTCGCTGAGGTTCGCCCTTGGATGACGTTCTCGTAGACCATCCGCTCGATCTGGTCGAAGTGATCGGACGTGATCGACTTGATGAGGCCGACATTCTCCCGGGTCTTCATCTTGAGGACCGGCTCGAGTCCCGACTCGTTCACGATGGCCGAAACGTCGATCCCGATCGCCTCCTCGACTGACTTGTAGAACCTCTGACGGTTTCTCTCGTTCGCGCGACGAGTCATGTCAGAGGCGATCAGGGACGCCCTCTGGCCGGCAAGCGACTCGCCGTCCGCCCGGATCCGGTCGAGCACCTCCTGGATATCATCCGCGAAGTCGTCTCGGACACGAGCTGAGTCCGCCAGGTACTCGGGTTCGAGGCGCCGCAGGAGCGGGAATAGCTGGACCGATACTGATTCCTGAATCTCGCGCACGATCGCGCGGAGCTGACGGGTGGCCCTCAGGGTGTCGGTGGCGGCTGTCCCGGCGGCCCGGAGCTTCCGCTGTCTCGGCAATCGGCGGCGACGCGCGCGCGGGCTTTCGATTTGACGTTGGGCCTGGATGATCTCGGCGAGAGTCATGGGCTACTCGTCGTCTGGGTCGTCACCCTCGGCAGGCTTGATCGGGTTCCCAGCGGGATCGCGTTTCACGGGACCAGCGGCCGGATCAGTTGCGAACGGATCGGGGGGCGGATTGTTCTTCAGCTCCTCGATGTCGGCTTCGAGCGCCGTGATGTAGTCGTCGTCGACTGCCGAGTACGTCCCGTCTTCCTTGAGCTGCTTGGCGATCACGATCTCGTCGACCACGCCCGCATCCAGATAGACCTTCGCGGTGTTCGCGCGCTTGTTCTCGAGCTCGGCGGTCTCGGTCTCGCTCATCTGCCACAGATCGTCGAAGGTCCACGGCATGTCCTTCGGCTCGCAGCCGCAGGCAGACCGGATGAAGACTTGATCGAGCTGGCTGAGCCTGGGGCGCAGGAAGTTCTCCTGCTGCGAAGAGACCATGTCGTAGAAATTCGTGAGGTCGCCCTCGCCGGTCGCGCTCATACCCTTCGCAGAGGTCCCCAGTAGTTTGGTCACCGGGATACCGCTCGCGCCTGAGATCAGGACCACATACTGCTCGATCAACCCGCCCATGCCCTGCACGATCGCGTTCTGCTTCTGGTCGTAGTCCTCGCCGGCGTCCTTGATGATCGCCTGATAGGTGCTCTTGATGCGGTTCGCCAGAGCGATTCGCTTCTGGACCCTCGCCTCTCCATCGGGCGTCGAGACGAGATTCATCAGGTTCGGGATGCTGTAGACGTCGACCTTCGCTTCGGTCACGAGCTCGGCGACCCCGCCGATCACGGTTTCAGCGTCGGCGATCGCATCGAAGGACCGCTCGATGGTCGGCGCCCCCCACCAGAGATATCGGGGCATCTCGAGGAACGGCAGGACGATGCCCGGGAACTTTACGATCCGAGAACAGTGGATCCTTGAGAGCGTCGACGAGGCGACCTGATAGAACTCGGGCTGTAGGAAGTGGGGCGAGGTCGGGTCCATGACCATCGTCACGTCTTCGCCGGCCATCGGGTAGAGCGACCTCGCATCGAGCGCGTGGAGCCATTGAAGGCTGTCCTCTTTCACCCGGTTGAGGTCGAGCGGCTCGTCGAGCTCGCCCGTGCCGTCGATCCCCATGAGGATTGCACCGCCGCCAAAGAGCCGCGACCACTGAATCGTCTCGCGCACCTTCTCGACCAGGCCGACGCGCTCGTTCGCTTCGGTGATTCGATCGACCTTGCCCGAATCCTCGATATTGAACGTCCGCCACTCGCGGGTCATCTCGAAGGCAGGGATCTCGACGACCTGTGCGCACATCCAACTCGACAGGTACATGTCGAGCAGCTCCTGGTAGGAGCGTTTGCGGTGTCGGAATGTCCGGTAGCCGTGGGCGCGGGAGTCGTTTCGGAGGCCCTGGCCAGTGGCGATGTTCTCGAGTCCGTCTCGGATGGCGGCGACAGGGGCGGGATGGATCTCTGCAACGGTCATGGGCCGCAATATGCAGCCGGCAGGATGGATCGCGAGGGGAGTCAGCCCTTCGAATAGGTCGAGGTCGGCTTCGGCTCGGGCAGGTAGACCCTCTCCCCGCTCTCAATCACGTAGGGGCGTCCGGCGCAGTTGAACCAGATCAGGTGCTCGATCGGACCGATGGTCGACGGGTCGGCGAGACCAATCAGGGGCCCTGGCCGGGGATGCCGAACTCGACTATCGCCGTGAGTGATCCACTCTGTGGCCTTCATCGCGCTGAACCTTCTTTGGTTTCGGTCGCTTGCGTTCTGCCTCAGGCTTCACGATCGATTCGTAGCGTTCGAGGAAAAGCGCATACAGGATCTTGTCGTAGTCGCTCGCGTAGGACATGCCGCCTCTCCTCAATCCGGCTCCGAGGAAAACGTCCCGTCGTCTGAGAATCCACGGATAGGAACGCCGTCGAAGGACACGCGGACATCGACGCCCTTCAGCCTCAACGAGGAAATAGGAACCACGCGGTCGCCGGTGATGTTACCGGATGAGTCGACAGTGCACGCCTTGATCGACGGGTCTCGATCGCGTAACGCGCGCGCCAACTCTTGTCTGTCGACGTACAAATCGCTTCCGATCATAAAATACTTGCTCACGGGCAGAAGTGGACCTGGACGTACTGGCACGTCATTTCGAATCTCGGCGTCGATCTCTTCGCGCGTCTTGGGGTAGTCGTCCGCGCAGCTCGTGTGCTTCATAATCTCGAGGAGTCGATCGAGGCGCTGGGTGTCGGTGATGTCGTCTGGCTTTTCCATTTCCTAATCCCTTAGTCCAGCGCCGATCCGTAGAAATCCGCGTTCCCGAGGATCATATCGTGGATCGCGTCCATCGTCGGGTCGATCTGGTCGTCGTGGCTATGCGACATGGCGGCCGTGAACGCCGAGAACTCGCCCTTGAAATCCGAGAGCCAGTCATTCGGGTGCGCCTCGGGGTCAGGTAGGAACACGTTCCCTGCTTCGACTGAGGGGGCCGACGACCTCGCCCGAACGAGCTTGTCGACCTCGCGCTTGATCGCGGTCACGGGAATTGCGCCCTTGCCGCTCTGAAGGCTCTGGATCAGCCCCGTCCCGCTCGCCTTGTCCTCGATCGCGAGCTCGGACGGCATCGGCAAGAGGTCGCCCATCGGATACCCCTTCCACTTCGACCAGAATGCGCGCGTCTGCTTCTCGAGTTCGGGGCTCTCCCATTTATCGCGAATCTGGTCGAGCAGATAGATCTGTCCTTGGAAGCTCAGCCCCCAGACCTGGATGACGGAATAGTCGTTCCGCTCGCCCTTCTTCATAGCGGTGTCCGCGTACATCTTGATCAACATCAGCGGCGGCAGCGCCTTCCAGTATTTCCACCAGTGCGTCTTGAAGACATCGCCCTCTGCAGGCGCAGGCTTCTGCTGATAGAGCGCCGACCAGAAATAGGACCCCAGCGTCTTCTTGATCTTGCGAAGCGCCTTCAGGTCGTACCGGACGGGATGGAGGGCCTCGCCGGCCTTGCGGTGCTTCTCGTCTTTCTCGGCGATCGCGGGGAAGCTGATGATCTCCCACCTATCCGCGTCTTCGTCGTTGGCCTCAATCGCCGCGAGGGTCGCCGCCTTCAGTCGCGCGGCGAGGTCGTCCGCATGCCAGCAGGTCTGCGTGAGAAGTATCCCACCACCAGGCGCAAGCCGCGTGTATGCGGTCGAGGCGTAGCGATTCCAGATCTTGTCGCGTTGTGTTTGGGAGCCGGAGTCCTGATCGTCCTGGAATGGATCATCGATCGCGAGGATGTGCGCGCCCTTGCCCGTCACGCCACCGCCAACACCCGCAGCCCGCAGCTTTCCTCCGTGCCCGAGTACGTGGGTCTCCTGTCGGTTTCGCTTGTGGCCTGATTTCGGCTGGCCCGATCTCGGAATGTGAATGCCGGGGAAGATCGTCTGGTACTCGTCCGAGTCCATGATCTTCTGAACGTCTTCGTTCATGTCCTCAGCGAGGCTCGCGGCGTAGGACCACAGGATTATTTCGAGCCACGGGTATCGACCGAGCGCGTAGGACGGGAACCGCCTCGAAGAGGCCTCGCTCTTCCCGTGACGCGGCGGCGCCAAGATCATCAGCCGAGGCGACTCTTTCGCGATGACCCTGGCCAGGAAACGATCGAGCGCAGCGTGTAGATCTTCACCGAACCAGCCAGGGATGTAGTCGGGCTTCGTGTACTGAGTGAATGCTAGGAAGTTTGTTCCGGCAGTCGCTCGTACCTCTTGCTGCACGGCGCTGGCCGAAGCCACCGTTCGCATACGCTCTCGCATGTGAACGAACGCAGCCGCATCGGCCGGATCAATGGATGGCGCCGACATCGGGAACCTCGATCGACTCCAGCTCCTCGACGATTCTCATCTGCGTTTCGGGAGACAGCTTCTTGAAAACGTCCTCCCACCCGGGTCCGTCTTGCTGGTGTCGTTCGATCCAGAGCGCGAATCTCTTGCCGAGGAGCTCCAGGGCTTTGATCGAGTCGCGGTCCTTGACCTCTACACCTTCCTTGGGCCATGCGAATTCAGCAAGCCTCGAGATGATCCGCTCGCGCGTGACCTCTTCTTTTTTTGATGCCTTCTCCATAATCTCGTCGATGCGCTTGGCTACCTCAGCATTTCTCAGCAGCTTCGATCCACCGACCTCGGCCGCATGAGCAGACCGCGCCGTATAGCCAGCCTGCCTGTAGGCCTCGCTCGCATTCGACAACTCGACATAGAGCAGCGCGAATCGCTCTTGCTTCGGTGTCAGTTTTCGACGGGCCATCTCAGTGCTTCGTCCCCTGGATCGATTCGATCCTCGCCTCAAGGTACTCGACCTGCGCCTGGAGCTCTGCGACGCGGGTCAACAGGAAGCCGTTCGGGTCGGCCTGAGAGAGTTCGTTCGGGCCCGGCTGGGGCTTTCCAGAATAGATTCCGAACGCATTGAGCAGCGACGCGAGCCGCTCGACAGATCGAACTCTGATCCATTCCGCCGCGTCGACCATCACGAGTTTCCTCCCGAGTGGTAGCGGTTCGGCTGCTGCGCTTCGTTCTCGGTCGGTGGCGTGTAGTTGACCTCGACGCGCTTGCGTTCGAGATTCCTGCGGTGCTTCACGCCTCGGCATCCCCGGCCACCGTTGAGAGATCGGCAGGTTCGATCGACACCGCGCAGACTCTCGCATCCCGATTGAGTCATCCAGCAGTCCTGATCAGGGCATCGGATGAGCTTTGCGTGGAGCGTGATCGGGTCGCGAGTCGCTGAGACGTTCGGCCTTGGGCGTCTTGATCGCATGTCGAGCACTGGCGATCTCGGTCGATTGACGAGCGTTGCCCGATGCAGAATCGATGGGTCCTTTTCGATTTTCTCGAGCGCCTCGAGAACGGTCGGAATGACAGGATCATCGGGTGCGAGGCATCGGCGATTGAATCGCAGCCGCTCGATTCTCTCGATCGTCCTCGGCCGCAGTCCGATGAAGACATCGAGATCCTTCTGGCGGAGTCCGAGCTTCTTTCGGCGCGCGCGGACCTCGCGAGAGATCTTCATGACCTGCGCCTTTTCGGATCGCGTGAATTTCCTGGCGATGAGAGGCATAGGCTAGAGCGACCTCGCCCGGCCGCCAGGGGGAGCCGATTTGACTTCTTTCCGATCCAATACCTCAACCCCACGCAGCCGACGGTTCTCTCCGGCGAGCCGAGCGCACCGATCGGCAAGCGCCTTGATCTCTCGCTCTTTTGAGGCGAGTAGCGCGTCTTTCTCTTCGAGACGGCGTCGGAGCTGTTGGCATTCGTGGGCGAGGGTTCCGCCGGGCATCACTCTGCCCTCCAAGCGCGATGGCCGTAGAGGGCGATCATCAGTGCGTCCGGGCGGTCCTGGGTTTTTCGCTTGCCGAGGTCGGCCATCGGGTAGAGCTCCTGGGCTTTCGCGCGGCTCCGATCCTTGGCCGTCCCCTTCTCGACCTTGCCGAGGATTTCCTTCTGCCACCGCTGAGGCGAGATGCGCTCGACCGAAACCTTCTGGGCAGCGAGGATGCCGAGGATGATCCCGAACCCGACCCCGGTCTTGAGCCCGCTCGCGGCGTGCTGGCCAGGACGAGTGCCCGCATTCTCGATCACACACCGGAACTCGCCGGCATTCGCACGCCAATCCTCGAACAGCCCAACTAGATCCCACGAGCAGACCTCTCGACGTGCCTTCGTCGTCTTGAGCGTGGGCATGTCGACCAGGTCGACGATCTTTCCGTCCGCATCGAGAAGGGCGAGCGCGCCGGAGAGGCCAGGATCAATACCGAGGGTATTCATGCTGCGCCGTCCCCGGCCTCAGCGTCTTCGACACCCATCTCGATCAGACGGCCCTGCTTCTCGTCCTCGCTCATCGGCCGCTCGTGAACGAGTTCCCCGGTATCGAGCCGGGTGGTTCGAACCTGGAGATTCAAGAAATCGGGCTCGATCTCGCATTCGACGGGACGGGTCGTCTGCTTGGTTCGGATCTCGCGCAGCAGCAACCGACGGCGGTTCTCGTTCGAGTTGACCTCGGCCTTGTGAAGCTTCTTCGCTTCGTCGAACTCAGCCTCGAGGTCCTGCACCTCCTGGTCAAGCTGCCCCGCCTCGAATCCCCGATCTCGAATTTCCTCGTCGGTCAGCTTGCAGACCAGACTCATGTTGTGGCGCTTCGTCTTCATCGTCATTTCGGTCTCCGTTCTGGGGCTCTGCCCCGGTGGTTTTTCAGTCGTTTGACCGTGCCCTTTACAGGGGGCACGGTGGGGCACGGTCAGGCTCGGACGACCGTGCCCAGCACACCCTGAAACCCGTCTACGCCCCACGACGATGCCCACCGAGCCTCCAGGCCCCTTCTCCTCCAGAGAAGGGGGCCTGCGAGAGGCACGGTTGGGCTCCCCGGCTGAATTCTGACCGTGCCTATTACGGGGGCACGGTGGGGCACGGTCGTCTCAGACACGTCGCAACTCCATCGCTTTTCGGGCTCCAATTCGGATCTCCGCGAGACCCGCGCCTTCCCAGATTCCGCGCATCTCACGGGCTCTTCGAAGAAGGTTTCCCGGGGGCTTTTTGTCTGGATCGAGGTCGTCTCCACCCATTCTCCGCGCCAGTTGAGTGACGCTGATCCAGTCCTCATCGGGGGCCAGGAACTCGTCGATCGGGTAGGCCATCGCGGGGTCGTGGGGCCGAAAGAAGTCGACATCGCCCTGTCCTTCGGCGTTACGTCGGTCGACGACCTCGAGCAGCAGGTCTTTCGGCCGGCGCGTGAGGTTGGTCCTGGTGCGGATCTTGCGGAGCGTCGGCATGCCGACCTCCTCCTCGCAGGTGAAGATTGCACGGGCCTTGGCGGCGAGCGCAGACGCCCCCCGGCCGAGATCTCGGGGGTCCGGGGGCTCGGCGCCGGCCTGCGGCTTGCCTGCGTGGTGGATGAGCTGGATGGCGCAGCCGTAGGTGACGGCGACCTGCTCGAGCGCACCACCGATGCGGGTCGCCTCACGGTTGTCGATGTCCTCGGACCCGTCAGGGAGGACGTCGGAATAGGAATCGATGATGACGTCGGAAAACGGATCGCCGTCTTCGTCGGCTTCGCGGATGAATCGACGCAGGGTGTGGAGCCCCTCGTCGGTGAATTTCAGCCGGTTGAGCTTGTCGGGATCGACCTCCCGGTGCGGTCCGATGATCGTGAATCGATCGACGTAGTCGTCGGCGAACCGTCCTGCGGGGTGCTTCATGGCGAGCGACGCGATGCGGTGCGCGACCTGGCCCGGGGCTTCATCGATCGAGTAGAAGAGAACGCGCCCAGGTTCTCGCTCTGGAGCACCCACCCACGCCGGATGGCCTTTGATGCGCGACATCGCCACCCAGAGGGCGAGTGACGTCTTGCCGCTGAAGGACGGCGCTATGAGGAGGCTGAGATGGCCTTCGGGCGGCATGCCCGGGTAGACGGGCTCGGGCGGCTCTTCATGGAGGAGAGCGGCGAGGCGTTCGCCTGTGAACGAAACATCGGCGAGGTCGATGTCGTGTGTGGACCGCCGAGCTCGCCTTCCCTGGGCCTGCTCACGGAGCTCGACGAGGGAATCGAGGCTTTCGGAGTCGGATGGATCGTCTGCGATGCGGCGCGCGAGCGTCTTCATGCGACGGTCGAGGGCGGCAAGCCCGACGTCTTCCGCCATACCCGGCAGCAAGCCGGCGGGCGTGGCGGTGTTTCCGAGTTTGGCGAGTCCGGCGAGTCCGCCGACGAGGTCGAGGTCGCCGTTCTGCTCGAGAACGCGTTGGAGATCGGGCCACCCGTCGATGTCGTCGTGATCTACGAAGGCTCGGAAAATGGTCTTGGCGAAGGGGTCGAAGAAGTCCTGGGGAGTGACGAGCGCACGGATGGCGTTGACCTGCTTCGGATCGAAGAAGAGGCCATCGACGAGTGCGCGTTCGATCTCGACGATCGAATCCTCGGAAGGCGGCACGAGTTCCAATGCCACGCTATTCGCAGACATCAGAGCAACACCGCTCGTCTGTTTTAGCTTTCCCCAGAATCCCCAAGTCGCTCACCCCCTCAGGCGAATTCAGTCCTACGTCGGTCGACAGGCGTTAGTCAGTTCATCCGATCACGATCCAAGCAAGAAGCACGCCCACAACGACGCAAGCCCCGTGCGTGATGAGCCCGACCAGGACCATCGCGCGGGTTGCCTCTCGCTCCTCTCGGTTCCAATCGTCGATTCGTGTCATCCGGTTTGCCTCCCTAGATCGGTTCGCCTTCTGATCGTTGATTGCTCCGGTTCAACCCGCCGAACCCGGACCCTCTCGAGCTGGTCGATCGCACGGTCTCGCTCCCGAATCGCGGCCCGCGCCCTGCCCTCGCGATGCGCGTCCACGGCCTGCGCCAGCATCTCGTCGTCTCCGGTCTCTCGGAGAACGTCGAACCAGAGACGCGCCTGGATCGGATTCGCGCCGTTGTGCGGATCGATCTGTTGATCGATGCGCTGCACGACGCTCCTTGGTTTCCAGCCGGGCCAGTATTTCGAAAAGGCTTGGGATGCCAGCGTTCTCATGCAGCTCGCCTCTCTGACCGCGCGCTGTGCGACGGCCTCGATCTCTCTTTCGTCCATTGGGGGGTCTCCTGGGGGGTTAAGGAGGCTCGCCCGCCAACACGGCGAAATGTTTTGCGGGCGACGAAAGTCGGGCGAATGGAATGTTGGCGGGCGTTGGCGGACGATGTCGTGGGATCATGAAACCCAGCCACGCCGATCACCCGAGGGAGCCCTGCATGACGAGTCGAGAGAGAGCTTTGGAGATGCGCGTCTGTGCGCTGGAGAGGCGACTGCGCCACTTCGAGCGCGCAGTCGCGTTCATGGACGAGTGGGCCGACTGCGAGGGGACGGCGATGGTCGACGACCTGGCTCGGCTTCAGGGCGTCGTCAGCTTGCTCGTCATGTCGAAGGAAGAAGACCCGATCGGCGTCGGGACCGATCTCGAGGTTGCAAAGATCTCGCGGGATCTGGATCTGCCGCCCGTTGAGCGGGAGGGCGAGTAGATGCG
>JAJFJD010000012.1 GCA_021774335.1 Alphaproteobacteria bacterium | reverse complement strand
CGGTGGCGGGGCGTGCACAGCAGGTCCGCAGCGACGGTCAGAGGCAGGATACCGTCCTCCGTACCCGGCTTGAACTCCGACCAGTCTTGAGCATCCTCTTTCGACCGAAAGAGGTTCATGCGGCTTCAGGCAAAGGGCAGGTTACCGAACCATTTGGAAACTGGCAGGTCGACATACATGCAAATGCCATCCGGTTCGCGACTTTCGAAGACGCCGTCGCGCATCGCAAAACCGAGCGGCTCGCCGGTCGCGAGACAGGGTGCATCGACACGGACTTGCTTGCCGGGGAAAAGCCAGGACAGCGCGACCGACTCCAATCCGCACTGCGCGAACCACTTCTGCTCGCCATCGACGCTGACCCGGTAATGCGTCGGCAGATTGTTGAACGGCGCGAAGGAGACGATCTGGTCCGTTTCCGGATAAAGCCAGTTCGGCAAGCTGACTGCCATCAGCTCATGCAGCAGGTGCTTGCCATCATCGGGGGACACTGAAAACTCACGCGCGATGTCGGTGTAGTGGGGCGCCCGACCGGTTTCGACGAAGCGCCGAATGATAAAATGATAGGTCTGATCCAGCTGACTCGTGCCCATCATCACAACCTCCGATAATCGTGTCACATCATACGGTCATGATCCGGCAATTGTCCATCATCGCCCCGCACGCGTTGGATCGAATCCCGCCATAAATCCTTCATTTCAGAACGTCAAATTGGCCAAGCGAGTTTGGTGGTGAGACTTACGGAGTTGGCTACGAAGCAAAGTCAGCCCGCCGCTGATCGTGGTCCGCTGTTCCCTCATCTCCGGACATACAACGGATAGGTTGCCTGTAACTGAAGAGTGTTGTGATTACCGCAAAACCGCTAGTCTCGGCGTTAGGATGCTTTTGATTGGCGTGCAGGGAGACGGAGAATGTCGGGAACAAATGCGCAAGGCTCAGGTTGGCAATTAGGCGGTGATGCGCCGCTCGCCTACGACACCTATATCGTCGACGCCTTCATGCGAGGTTACTCGCGACGTCTCGTGAAGGCAGCCGAAATCGAGCCCGGCAACAGTGTACTGGATGTTGCCTGCGGCACTGGCGTTGTAACTCGTTTGGCAGCGAAGGAAGTGGGACCGAAAGGTAGTGTGGTCGGTTTCGATCTCAACGCCGGTATGCTCGCCCGGGCGCGCGCATCTAAGGATAATCCCACTACGATTGACTGGCACGAAGGCAGCGTCACAGAAATGCCGTTCGATGACGCGAGTTTCGATTGCATCCTCTGTCAACACGGTCTTCAGTTTTTCCCCGAAAAGCCGGCGGCGCTTTCCGAGATGCATCGGGTGTTAGCACCAGGGGGGCGTCTCCTGGTGAGTGTCTGGCGATCGATCGAACATTGTCCCTGGCAATCAGCCATTGCAGAGGCTGTTGATCGCCATGTGGGTAAGGATGAGGCCGCATTAGTTCGGTCGGCATTCGGTTTTGGCGACGCCAAACAGCTGCGTCAAAACGTCGTCGATGCGGGATTTCGAGATGTTGAGATTCGCGTCGAAGCCGAGACAATCCGCCACGCGTCGCTGGAGGAATACGTCCCCGGCTATATTTCCGCCACGCCTGTTGCCGGAGCTGTCGCGAAACTGGATGCCGCGGTACAGGGTAAAATCGTTGCTGATGTTCGTAACGCGCTGGAAACCTACAGGGTCGGCGATGGCTTAGCTGTCCCGATCGAGGCGCATCTGGCAATTGGACATCGTTGAGGCCGCAGACCAATGTGACGTCCGGTCAACACTGAATGTCAGGTATTGGCTATTCGCGGACCAAATTGGCCACCCGCACGTACGTCTGCTCGTGACCCTGAGCAGACGTTAGGCGTTTGAGGTAGCCTGGCGCTTGCTAGAGACTGAGCATGGTCTAAACTAACGAGTGATGCTAACCGTGGGTGCAGGTCACAAGCCTCCGTGGCTCGCAATCAGATTTCGAGGCCCCAATGTTCTCAACTGATCTGAAGACACCCGGCTTTCGATTGCGTCCTCTAGAACTACGAGACATCGAGGCATTGACGAATGTCATTTTCGGCGATCCTGACGTAGCTAAGACGCTGGCCCACGACGCTTCGACAGCAGAAAGTCGGCGCAAATGCGCTGCTGTCTGGTGCGAACGTCATGCCATCGATAGTCCTCAATCAAATTGGACTCAAAGAAGGTTGGGGGCTTGGGCGCTCGTCGATGAAGCTGCAGGCAAATCTGCCGAGCGCCTCATTGGCATCCGTGGGTTCAATGTCGATAAGAACTTGCCGGAAAACTGCGTTGGCACATTTATCGCGCTAGCGAAATCGCATTGGCAAAGGGGCCTCGCGAGTGAAATAACACGGCTTCTTTTGGACTATGTATTTCATGAGACCGACACAAAGGCCGTATACACCGAGATTTGGCCATTGCTTAATCCGCGTAGTGAAGCCGTCCAAAGAAAGATGGGGTATGAACTTGTGGGACGCCACAGTGTGCGAGAGGCGCATGGTGAAGACCGGATGAGAGACATTGCAAAATTCGAACTCTGGCGAGCCTCGTGTGCTTCAGAATCAGAGTTGGCTCCAGTTCTAAGGGAAGTAAGTGTCAAGATGGGGCAGCTCGCGGCCGAGAGACTACACTCGCAAGAAGAGGCAGTGGACTTGATCTTGGGTCAGATCGCAGTTCCGAACCAAACCGTCGATGAACTGGTTCAGGGAAATGTGCAACTTGGTTTTGACAATCCGGCTTGGCTTGAATTTCGTCTCAACCGCTCTGATTGGCTTCACCGACAACAATTGCGATGACAATGCGTCCTGGCAACCGGCGTACGTCTGCTTATGGCTAGTAGCAGACATTCTGTCGTTCCAGATTGGCGTCTGCTCTAGCTCCAGGAGCGGACATTCCAGCAGCCATACGCGATGTCTGCTTATGACCCTGAGCGGAAGTAGCAACTAAACCCAAACGTAGCCGTCCTACTCAATTTGGGCGATGTGTAAATGGCTGATCAAGCGTTGGCGGTCGCCAGATAAACATCAGTTGTTTGCCTTAGGATTAAATTGTTGCCTTGTCGGTACTGGTCCAGCGCTGCGTGACATTGGGCCACAATTTCCTGCATGTGCGCGGTATCCACCCCAGTTAGATCGGCCCCCACCGGGCTGCCCGTGATTTCCAGTTCAATGGCCTCGTGACTGTTCTGAATAACTTTGTCCATAGGCAGACTGTCTCGCAAAACATCGGAAAATCGAGCTGCCGCTATACGTTCAATCAAGCTGTCTCGACCGCCATAGCGGAATGGCGACATGGCTTTGTCCGCCATGGCCTGATCGAAATGTTCAGCCAACACCTGCGCAACGGCTTCGAATAACGCACTATCGCCGCGCCAAATTGTCATGAGCAGCTGGCCGCCGAGCTCCATCACCCGGTGCATTTCGCGTAATGCCGCCTGCTCTTCGGGAAAATACTGAAAGCCTTGCTGACAATAGAGTTTGTTGAAAGCTCCATCGGCAAATGGCAAGTCGATGACATTGGCTTCGTGCCATTCGATGGGGCCTAGGGCTGGGTCCGCAACCTCGGCGGCCATCGCCAGCATGCCGGCGTTGAAATCCGCACCGGTGATCTTAGTGTCGGCCGAGGCCCCTTGTCTCAGGGTGCGCGCGAGGATGCCGGTGCCGCAGGCCAAATCCAGGATACGGTCGCCATCTTGCGGCGGCATCCGCTCTACAGTGGCGACCGCGAGTGGGCCAAAAAGAGCGGGCACCTTTTGTTCTTCATAGATCCGCGCAGCGCCATCCGCCAATCTGAAATCGTTTTTGACCATGGGTCCCTCCGTTATGGCGAGAGTGTAGCTGCCACGATCTTCGGAATACAAGTAGGTCGAAAGCAGACAGCGACTTCCGCTTCTGGCTAGAAGCGGACATCCTGGCGCTCTTAAGCTAGGTCTGCTTTACACCCAGAAGCAGACATTCGGGTACCCCCTAGCCCCCCCATGGCCCTCGTGCGGTTAGGCTATATGCCGTTCTTTAGCGGAGACGTTTCATAAGGTTTTCCCCCTCGGAATGGCGCAGGCGATATCCGGTGAAACAGCGGGGCTCAACGGCGCGATCGCGGGCGGGCGACGGCCCGGGCCGAGCAGTTGAAGTAAAAATCAGAAATCAAGATAATGCACCCTGGTTGCAACTCAATTGCGACGAAGGTGCTTAATGAACGCACTACAGTACGGTCCGGTTCTGGTGGGCCTCAACGCCATAGGCGCTGCTTTTAGGCGCTCCCGGTGGACGATCCGGCGCTGGATCGACACTGAAGACTTTCCTGCTGCATGTCTGCCGAACGGCGAGTGGACGACAACCATGTCGCTGATCGACGAGTGGATACTCGCGCGCGCCCGAAAGACTGGCAGCAGAGAAGGCTCAGGAAACTCATGTCATTTGCCAAGGAATAACCGCATGACAATCACCGCACATGAGGAGCAGAGATAATCCGTGAGCCGCCCGCTGACCATAGACGATGCAGCGGAAGCAACAGGCTACAGTGTGCGTGCCTTGCGATCTGTGCTGCAGAAGATCGGCCCGGTTGACCGCCGCGGGCAGCACCTTTTTTGGCAGGTCGGCAAAAATGGCAAATACTGCTTCGACCCAGGGAGCATTGAGCGGCTGAAAAGGGAATTGGCATGGCATTCAAGCACTACCCGCCCGGCAAAAGGACCAAAGAGGTCCGGGGCAAGAAATACACCAACGAGAAGTGGATCGTGCGCTTCCGGTTCCGGGGCGAGCCTTACGAAATCCGCACAGACGCGCGAACTGAGAAAGAGGCTGAAGCAGAAACGCTCGAATTCATCCAGGAACTCGGGAACGAACGTGGTCCCGCTCCGGGGAGTGTCGCCGACGTGATCGAAGCGTACAAAGAGGCACGTCGCCCATCCAAAAAGGACGCTGCATATATCGACCTTATCGGCGGTGAAATTGGCGGGCTGCCTGCCGAAGACGTGACACAGGCCGAATTTGATCGCTGCTGTATGAGGCTGTACCCCAGGTGCAGCAACGAGACATGGAACCGACAAGTATTTACGCCGCTCCTCGCGGCGCTGAACCATTCGTGCATCACGGTCAATGTCAAACGCCCGAAGATGAAGGAAATCGAGAGCCAGGCATATGACGCACTCGACGAACACGAGCGCGATATCCTGATATCTGAGGCTCGCAACATGGATGACCGAGATTTGGAGGCAGTACTCTGCCTCTGGTTTCTCGACGGCCTGCGGCTAACCGAGTCCATCGAACTGCGCCGTTGCAACCATCCGGAATACCCATACGCAGATATCAGGGACGGCACGATCAAGACGATTCAGCGCAAGGGCGGAGTTGAGCGGGTTCATTGGCGGGCGATGCACGAAAGAACCAAAGCAGCCTTGAAGCGCTGTAAATTTGAAGCCGATGACAAATTCATCCGGTGGAAAACGCGCTCAGGGCCGCGCCGCGCGATCGAGAAGCTCGTCGAACGTACCGGTATCAAGTTCCATCCGCATATGGGCCGCCATACCTTCGGCGACCAGGCACAGGCCAAAGGGGCTTCATTGAAGGACATGATGGACGCCGGTGGTTGGAGGTCGGTATCAGCGGCGATGCGCTATACGCACACCAATGTCGAGCGTCAGCGTGCGCTGAAAGAACGGATGTAGTTGGGCAAAAGCAGGGCAACCGAGACGCCAAGTGTACAATACCCTGAAATATATAGACAAATTATCCTATTGTGCGCCCTTGGTAAGGGCGAGGCCAGTGGTTCAATTCCACTCGGCGGCACCATTCCTCAGGAATCTTTCCGGCTTTACTCCGCAGCTTTGGCGGTCATCGCTCCCTGCACAGCACGCCACACCCTAGGCGGCGTCAACGGCATTTCCAGGTGGTCCGCACCGATGCTTTCCAGCGCGTTGTTGACCGCGTTCATCACCGCCGCCAAGGAGCCGACCGTCCCCGCCTCGCCGACGCCTTTGACGCCGAGGGGGTTTGTCTTCGTCGGGACCGGATGGGCGCTGATGTCGAAGCTGCAGAAGTCGTCGGCGCGCGGCATGGTGTAGTCCATGAAGGAGCCGGAGACGAGTTGGCCGGTCTCCTCGTAGACGATATTCTCCATCAACGCCTGGCCCGCGCCCTGGGCGATGCCGCCGTGCACCTGACCCTTCACCAGCAGCGGGTTCAGTTCGACGCCGCAGTCGTCGATCACCGTGTATTGCAACACGTCGATCTCGCCGGTCTCCTTCGAAATCTCGACCTCGCAGACGTGGCAGCCGTTCGGGTAGTTATTCACGTCCGGCGAATAGGTGGCGAACTCGTAGAGTCCCTGCTCCATCCCTTCCGGGATTTTTTTCGGGTTGAAGGCGGCGACGGCGGCTTCCTGGAACGGGATCGAGCGGTCGGTGCCGGCGATCACGAACTTGCCGTCCTCCAGCGTGATGTCCTGTTCCGATGCCTCCAGCAGATGGGCGGCGATCTTGCGGGTCTTGTCGATCACCTTGTCGGCGACCTGCATTACGGCGGTGCCGCCGATGGCCGCCGAGCGCGAGCCGCCGGTGCCGGTACCGTAACTCACCTTGTCCGTGTCGCCCTCGATCACCGCGATGTCTTCCGGCTCAAGGCCGAGCTTCTCGCAGAGGATCTGCTTGTAGACCGTCTCATGCCCCTGGCCATGCTGCGTGGTGCCGACCAGGACCGTGGCCGTGCCCGATGTATCGAAGCGCAGTTCGGCGGTTTCCGAGCTTGGCGAGGCCGCGCGCTCGATGGTGTAGGACATGCCGATGCCGCGCAGCTTGCCCGCCGCTTCCGACTGGGCGCGCCGGTCGGCGAAGCCCGCATAGCCCGCCTTCTCCAGCGTGCGGTCCAGCACCGTCTCGAACTCGCCGCAGTCATAGATGAAGGTGAGCGGCGTTTTATACGGCATCGCTTCCGGCGCGATCATGTTGCGCCGGCGCAGTTCGGCGGGGTCGACGCCCATCTCGCGCGCTGCCATGTCGATGCTGCGCTCCAGGATGTAAGACGCCTCGGGCCGCCCCGCGCCGCGATAGGCCGAGGTCGGCGAGGTGTTGGTGAACACGGCCGCAACCTCCACATGGATCGCCGGCGTCGTGTAGACCCCGGCGAGGCCGCCGAGGTTGTTGGTCGGCGGGCCAAAGCCGCCGGACGACAGATACGCGCCGAGGTTGGCGTTCGTGCGCACGCGCAGCCCCAGGAATTTGCCGTCGTCGTCGAGCGCCAGATCGACCGTGCTGACATTGTCGCGACAATGGTCGTCGGCCATGAACCCTTCGCTGCGGTCGCAGCGCCATTTGACCGGCCGGCCAACCCGTTTGGACGCCCAGCCGGCAAGCGGGATTTCCGGATACATCGCCCCCTTCATGCCGAAGGAGCCGCCCATGTCGCCGGTGACGAAGCGCATCTGGTTCTGGCGGATCTTGAAGATGTTCTTGCACAAGGTCGCGCGGCCCGCGAAGGCGCGCTGCAGGCCGGAATAGATCGTGTAGTGATCGCGCCCGGGGTCGTATTCGGCGAGCGCGCCGCGCGGTTCCATCGTGTTGGCGTGGATGCGGTTGATCACGAAGGTGTTGGTGATGACGCGCGGCGCGGCGGCGATGGCCGCGTCGGTGGCCGCGCGGTCGCCGCTCTCGAACAGGAATGATTCGTTGTTGGCACAGTCGTCCCAAATCTGCACTTGTCCAACATCGGCCGCTTCGGCGGTGCCGAGGACGATCGGCAGCGGGTCGTAGTCCACCTCGACCAAGTCCGCCGCGTCCTTACCGGCATTGACGCTTTCCGCGATCACGACGGCGACGATCTGGCCGACATGGCGCACCCGGTCGTTGGTGATCGCCGGGCGCGGCGGGCGGAACATGGGGGAACCGTCGCGGCGCTTGTAGGGTGTGGGTCCCATAATGTTCCCCAAACCGTCCGCCGCATAATCCGCGCCGGTCAGCACATCGATAACCCCCGGAAAGGCCAACGCTGCCGCGGCGTCGATGCTTTTGATATCCGCGTGCGGGTACGGCGAGCGGACCATGACCGCATGCGCCTGACGCGGCAGCGCGAAATCATCCACATACTGACCGCGCCCCCGGAGGAGACGCGGATCTTCGGTGCGCGGCACGGACTGGCCGATGGCGAATTTCATCATGGACATCATTTTTCCCCTGTTCCCTGTAGCGCGCGCGGCGTTATTCCGCCGCTTCCGCGACCGCAGCCGGCCATTCCGGCGAGTCCCCGCCGAGGATCGGCGTAGGGCGTACCCAGTGCGGCTTGGTTTCCGATAGATCGAGCACCGGACCAAGATGACGCAACGCACCGTGACCCGTCTCGCTTTGGACGCGCAACACATCGAGTTCCGCCTCGGACAAATCGAGATCCGGTTTGGCGACGGGCTGGGTCTTGCCCTGACGGTAGATGAACATGCCCGACTGGCAGAGCGAGACACGCACATGATAGCTGCCGCCTTCGCGCGCACGGCGGGCGAGCGCCAACAGGATACCGTAGGCGCCGAGATAGCCGGTGGTGTAATCGCAGGCCGCCGCCGGCAGTAGCTTCGGTCGCTCCGGGCTGCCTTCCTGGCAGATACCCGTTACGGTCTGCGCCACCTGTTCCCAACCGCCGCGATGGCTGAACGGGCCGTCCGCGCCGAAGCAACTGATCGAGCAGGCAATGATACCGGGCCGGATTTCCGCAAGCTGTTCCGGCGCGAAACCAAGGCTGGTCAGCATGCCGGGCCGATAGCCCTGCGAAAAGACGTCCGTGTTGCGCACCAATTCCTTGAGCCGCGCGTTGTCGGTGCTGTCCTTGAGATCGAGATAGCAGCTTCGCTTGCCATGGCTCGTGTCCATGACGTGTTCCATGATCTGCGGCAGCCCGTCGGCGGTGATCATCAGCACTTCCGCGCCGTTCTCCGCCAGCGTGCGCGCGCAGATCGGACCAGCGAGGATACGCGTCAGGTCGAGCGCACGGATGCCGCTGAGCGGCCGGTCGCCCTCGGGCATCGGTTCCGGCTCGCTGTCGCCGATCTTTATCACCTCGACGATGGGCTTGGCCTGCAGCACCTTGCCGTGTTCGCTGTCGAGCCATTCGGGGTTGCTGCGCACCATGCCGCCGCAGGCGCGCGCCTCGTCGATCGCCGCTTCCAGGTCGAGCGCGTCCCACTTGGCGACCGCCTTGGAGACGGAGTCGGGGTTGGGCTCGCAATCGAGCACTTTCAACACCCGCGCCTGCAGGTTCGGCAGGCCGAAATGCGGCAGGAACCAGCGCCCGTCCTTGGTCGGCCAAGGCTGCGTGATCTGGATCATCCGTTCGTGATTTTCATTTATCACCGGCTGGAAATCGCCGTTCGCGTCCGCTTTCTGCAAATATTTCGTGCTGCGCAACGCGCCCGCGGCGCGGCGCACGTCGATGCCCACTGTCTGGCGGCGGCCGGTCTTGAGTTCCCAGATATCGTTGACGGCGGTCCCGACACCCGCCAGCACCGCGGCACAGGTTTCGCCAATCTTGAACTGGGTCGAGAAGACCGGGTCGGCCCCGGTGATCGACACCTCCCCGTCAGCGGGCATTCCCATGCCGCGCGCGTCCATGACTTCTTGGAATGCGGATTTCACGGAACTCATTGTCGGTCCTCCCGGTTTTTATGTGTCTTCAGCCGTCTCACCCACGCTAGCAGCCGGGCAGCGGCGCAATCAAATCTGCGAATAGCCCGATCCGTCGGAATCGATGCCGCGGCCGCGCGCGTTCTCCATCCAGCCGAACTCTTCCAGGATCAACTGGCTATAGGTCACCCGGCCGTTCACCTTCTCCACCGGTTCCGAGGCGAGCAATAACGCCGCCTTCGCCATGTAGTCCGGCGACTCGCCCTTCGGATCTTCCATGCCCTCGACCAGCTTGTGGAACACGGTGCCCGGCGTCGGCACCACATGCGAGGGCGACACTGCGGTCACGCTGATATTGCCGTATTGCGCGACCTCTTGGGCGAGCCCCTGGGTAAAGCGTTCGAGCGCCGCCTTGCTAGCGCCATACATAGTGCCGCCGCGCACGGACGTGTCTTCGTAAGGTGCACGGCCGTAGCCGATGGCCGCGCCGGAACTGATGTTGACGATGGCCCCGCCGCGCCCGCCGGTCATGTCCGACAGCACCGCCTGCGACAGAATGAAAGGCGCATGCACGTTGATTTCGAAGGCCTTGATCCAGCGATTGATCTTGTAGTCTTCGATTGGGACGTAATAGTTCAGCGCGGCGTTGTTGACGAGGATATCGATCGGCCCGTAGGCGGCGCGGGCATCCTCGACCAATTTGAGACAGTTCTCGGGCTTGGAGATGTCGGCCGCGACGGCGCAGGCTTCCCCGCCGGCATCCTTGATCGTTTGAACCGTGCGGGTCAGCGACCCTTCGAGCACGTGATCGCCTTCCTGCACCGTCCGCGCGACGCAGACGACCTTGCCGCCCTCGGCCGCAAACAGTTCGGCAATCGCCTGCCCAATGCCCCGGCTCGCCCCGGTGACGAGTACATTCTTTCCGTCCAACTTGCCCATGTCCTGTCCCTCCGACGCTGGTTCCTCCAACAGTATATCGGAAGACGGCGCACGCCGCCGAACCGGCTATTTCGCCCGGGCTTCGCGCTGCAGGATGTAGATGCCGCTGGCCGCGACCAGCAACGCGCCGATCAGGACGAAGGCGTCAGGCACGGTGTTCCAGACCAGCACGCCGGTCAGAATCGCCCAGAGCAGCGCGGTGTAGCGGAACGGAGCAATCAACGCCGCCTCACCCAAGCGCAAGGCCTCGATCATCAGGAAATGCGCGCCTGCCGCGAGCAATCCGTTGAGCAGGAACCACAAAGCCGCCGCGCCGGTGATCGGCTTCCATCCGAACGGGATCGAGGCGAGCGACGCGACGACGACGATGATCGTCGACCAAAACAGGATAGAGATCGACGTTTCAGTCCGCGAAAGCTTCCGCGTCGCGATATCCCGCAGCGCGTTGGCGAGGGCGGCGCAGACCGGGATCATCAAGGCCCATTCAAAACTTGCCCCGGCCGGACGCACGATGATCAGCACGCCAACGAATCCGACAACAATCGCCGCCCACCTGTGCCAGCCGACACGCTCGCCCAAAAGCGCCACCGAAAGCGCGGCGACGAAGACCGGGCTGGCGAAGGCAATGGCAGTGACCGTGGCAATCGGCAACAGGCTCAACCCCAGGACCATCAGGATCGCCGTCGCGACGAACACCGCTCCGCGAAACCCCTGCCCACCCCAATTTACGACGCGTAATCCGCCCCATCCCGTCGTGTAGTAGGCGTAGGGCAAGATCACCAACAACGAGGCTGCCTGCCGCAAACCGATAACCTGCCCGATCGGATAACTCTCGGTCAGGAATTTCGACACCGCGTCGTTCAGCGACAGCAGCGCCGCGCCGAGGATCATGGCAAGAATGCCCTTTACGGGATCGGACTTCGGCAAGGGTGCGTTTCTTTCAGTCGGCGGCGGCGGCGGGACGCCAGCAAAGCATCCCGCCCGCCAGGGGTCAACGCGCGCCCGGGTCGGCCGTATCGGGCGCCAGGGTTGGCAGGTATCCGCGCCGCGCCAATCTGCGGAAGCGCAAAGTCAGGAGTATGCCCGCGCAGCCGAGGCCGAACACGAAGCCTAGCCAAATACCAACCCCTTCCATCCCGGCACCAAAGGCAAGCCAAAGACCGATTCCAAACCCGACGCCCCAATAACTTGCGGCGGCGATGCCCATCGGGATGGCCGTATCGTTCAACCCTCGCAGCGCCCCGGCGGCAACCGCCTGCAATCCATCGGCGGCCTGAAAGAAGGCCCCGTAGAATAGATATGTCACCGCTAACGCCAGCACCGCCGGGCTATCCGCCCGCGCGCTGTCCAGGAACAGGGATGCAAAGAGTTCCGGGATCATGACCACGACGACCGTCATGACCAACATGAAGGCGAGCGTCAGCCCCATCGCGATCCATCCGGCCCGATAAGCGCCCACCACGTCGCGTCGCCCGACTGCCTGCCCGACCCGTACCGTCGCCGCCTGGGACAGACCCATCGGCACCATGAATGTGACATGCGGCAGCTGGATCGCGATCATATGTGCAGCGATAGCGATCGCACCGAACTGGCCTAGTACAAAGACCGCACCGATGAAGAAGCCGGACTCGAGCAGCATGGTCCCGGCAATCGGCGTCCCAACCCGGAAGATCTGCCGGAACTGATACCAATCCGGCCGCCAAAACCGGCCGAGGATTGTGTATCGCCGGAACGGTTTCTTAAATATGGCAATCGCCAGCAAGCCGAGGAACATGAAGGCGTTGACCGCCGACGTCGCGATCCCCGCGCCGACGAGTTCCAGGCGCGGAAAGCCGAAATTCCCGAAGATCAGCGCATAGTCCAGGAACACGTTGACCAACGCGCCGGCTATCATGATCCACAGTGCGACGATCGGCCGGTTTAATGCTGCCACGAAATTGCGCAGCACCCCGAAGGCAACCGACGACAGCAGGCAGTATTTCAACGTGCTCATATAGGCATCGGCATGCGTCAACGTCTCAACCGGCTGGCCGAGTATGGTGAGCACCGGCTCAGTGAATCCGAGCAGGAAAACCAACGGGACGGATAACAGGATCGTCACCCACAACCCCTGCCGAATCACCCGCCGGACCGTACGCGGCTTGCGCGCGCCGAAGGCCTGGGCAGCCAAGGCGGCCGTCGCCGTGATCACGCCGAAGCAGAAGACATACATCAGGAAAAAGATCATCAGACTGAGGGACGCACCGGCCAGCGGCTCCGCGCCAAGGCGACCGATCATCGCCGTGTCCGTGATCAGCATGGCGACCCAGGCCAACTGCGTCAGGACGATCGGCGCCGCCAGCCGAACCGTCTCGGCCAGCTCCTTGCGCCACCACCCTTGCGTTGGCGCTGCATCGACCGCGCCGTCAAATTTCGTTCCGTCCATCACTCGCCTCAAATCCAAACTACGGGTCCGCGGGGCAAAAAAATAAGGCGAACCCAAGGTCCGCCCGTTCCACGTCGCCGCTGTTCATCAACGCACGCTAAGGGCGGAAATCCTCCATCCAATTTACCGGCACGACCGGGTCGCCCGCCGGCAAGAACGCGGAATGCGAACCTGTCGGGGCGCCGAGGGCGCGGATTTTTCCAATGGTCTTTGACATGGCGCGGACTATAGCCGGAGTCTCCGACAAGGAGAAGTCGAATCCAGCGATGATGGACGGGAATTTGTGGTTGTCGCCAAATTGCACCAGCACCATCCGCCCGAGGCCGGCTGACTTAAATTCGGGGGCCCTTGTTGGGTGTCACCGGCGTCGGACCAGCCTGATGATGGACCATGCGCCAGGCGCCGCCCTCGCGCACGAAGATGTTCGTTGCGATCAGGAATCCGCCGCCGACATCCTCGTAGCAGATGACGAAGGCGCTATCGCCCATGACATAGGCTTTCGGATCGACGCTATGAATGTTCGGTGCGCCGGAATCCATGATCCCGCGCCAGGATTCCATGACATTCTTACGGCCGTTCAGGCTAGGCCAGCCGGGATGAATGACAGCGACTTCGGCCTTCTGGGCCCAGATCGCGTCCATCGCCTTGAGATCGCGGCCACGAAATGCCGCATAGAACGCCTCGTTGGCAGACAGCACCTGTTTCTGTTCCGCTGTCGGCGCGGGAGGCGTAGCGGCTTTTTCCGCCGCCATCCCCGTTCCAAATACGAAGACGACCAGAACACTCGCCACGACGATCACGCCCAGCCGCCGTGTCAGTCTGCTTAGTCCAGCCATCCCCTGCCCTCCTAAACCGTTGGCATCGATGGCGCGCTCCGCGCCTTTCCGCATCACTGCCGAAACAGTGCGGTCAGCTTACGGCATTCCCGCCGCGCACAACGTCAAACTTCCGTGAGGGGATTTAGAGGCCTTCGGCGGCGCGGACGTCGCAGGCCCAAGCGTAGGCGGCTTGCGCTAACGCCTCGGTCGGATCGACACAATGCTTACGCGCCCATGGATCCTGCATCGGCAGGCCGGCGGGGATTTCGGTGCAGCCGAGCACTACGGCGTCGGCGCCCTGATCCAGCATCGCATCGACCGCGCGGCGCAGCAGCGGTTCGGCATCCGCAATCCGGTTCTGCTTCACCATGTCGATGCCGGGCCGGGCGAATTCGCGCATGACCGCATCATCGGCGGCGATGCAGCGATAGCCGCGTTCGACGAGCGGTGTCTCAAACAGCTTGCCGGCCAATGTCGCCTCCGTTCCCAACAAGCCGAGCGTGCCGCTCGACAATCCTCGCCGGACGAGTTCATCGGCGGTGGCATGCACGATATGGATGAACGGAACCGGGCAATCGGCCGTTAACTCGTCATACCAGTAATGCGCCGTATTACAGGGCATGACGAGACAGCGTGCACCCGCGTCGATCAATCGATCACGACGCGCGCGAATAGCCGCCGCGGGCGCGTCGTTTTTCTCCGGGTCGAGAAAGGCCGCCACGCGCCGGGGGATATGCGGTTCGGACGACACGATCACCGGAATATGATCCGGGTCCTGTTTGGCCGGCGTTACGGCGATCAATTTGGATAACAGATCGACCGTCGCCAGCGGTCCCATGCCGCCCAAAACGCCGAGCGTGTCCGGCCTGCTATCGACGGAAACGGGCCAATCGGTAGCCGCCATGTCAATAAAACTCCTGATAGGAAAGATCGAATGCGCGGCGATTATGCCTTGGATCGGATTAACCGCATAGGAAATCGCGGAACCGGCGCGCCACTTCAGGCGGCTGGACCGTAGGGCGGCCAAGCGTCTTGAGGCTGCCGGGTTTGATACGGATGTGGATGAGATGCGGCCCCGGTTCCGCTTGCGCCGTTTTCAGCGCCGCCGCCAACCCGCTCGTGCTGTCGCAAGCGCTGCTACCGGCATAGCCACAAGCAATCGCCACCTCGGCGAAATCCACGCCGGCCGACACCGTCGCCTGCCCGCCGGTCGAATCATGGACGCCATTGTCGAGGACGATATGGATCAAATTCTTCGGTGCTTCCGCGCCGACGGTCGCGAACGACCCCATCTTCATCAGCGCGGCGCCGTCGCCGTCGAGCACGACAACCGGACGATCCACGTTCACCGCCACACCCAGCCCCATCGCGCTGGCACAGCCCATCGACCCGACCTGATACAGATGCTGTGGCCGGTCGGCGAGGGTGAACAATTCGCGGCCGCACTTTCCCGTGGTCGCGATGATCGCGGCTTCGTCGGGCACGGACGCCAGGACCTGTTCCAACGCGGCATAGCGCGTCGGCCGCTCGCCATTTTCCGCCCGGTCGCGAAACACACCTTTGGCACGCGCGGTGGTCGGCTGCTCATCGAGCGCTTCGTCTGCGACAGTACCCTTGCGCACGATGAAGCCGAACGGCAAATCATTCGACGCCATGGACGCGCAGGCGGATTCAAGCGCCGCGGGGATGGCCTCGTCGGATTCTGGAAACGGGCCGTTGGGGACGCGGATATCGTCCAGCAGTCGGGCGGTGATTTCACCCATCAGTTCGTGCTGCGGCTCATCCTTCAAGCCGGGCTCGCCCCGCAGCGTTACCAACATCATGGTCGGAATGCGAAACGGCCAGTTCAGCGAGGTCAGCGGATTAATCGTGTTGCCGAGCCCTGAGTTCTGGCACATGACGACAGTGGATCGCCCGGCCAGCCAAGCGCCGGATGCGATGCCGACAGCCTCGCCTTCGCTCGCCGCGCCGATATACTCGGTCCCCTTGTCGCTGATCACGCGATTGATGATCGGCGTCAGGAAGGAGCAAGGTACGCCGGTATAGAAGTCGAAACCGCGCTCGGCGGCCTGGTCCAAGAAAGTCTGCGCGTGAATCATCGAGGCAACCGATCCTTTTCCAGTTCCCAGATGCGTGGGCACGATGTTCAGCTGAAGTTGCGCGCCCGGTACCGGGATTAGTGTTGGAGAATTTTGGACAGGAATAACTGCGCTCGATCGCCGCGCGGCGCGCCAAAGAACTCTTCCTTGGTTGCGTCTTCCTCTATCCGGCCCTCGTCCATGAAGATAACGCGATCTGCCACCTTCCGGGCGAAACCCATCTCGTGCGTCACGACCATCATGGTCATGCCTTCCTGCGCCAACTCGACCATCACGTCGAGAACCTCGTTGATCATCTCGGGATCAAGCGCAGACGTCGGTTCGTCGAACAGCATCGCAATCGGATCCATGGCGAGGGCTCGCGCGATCGCCACGCGCTGCTGCTGACCGCCGGAAAGCTGCGCCGGATGCTTGTCCGCCTGATCCTCCAAGCCGACACGCTTGAGCAGCACCATCGTCCGGTCGTTCGCTTCATCGTCACCCCGGTTAAGCACCTTCACCTGTCCGAGTTTAATGTTGTCCGCGACAGTGATATGAGGGAACAGTTCGAAGTTCTGAAAGACCATGCCGATGCGCGATCGCAACTGCGGCAAGTTCGTCCCGGAATCGCCGACCGATGTCTCGTTCACCGAGATTTTGCCTTCCTGAAAAAGCTCCAGGCCATTGACGCATTTGATCAACGTGCTTTTGCCGGATCCGGATGGCCCGCAGACGACAACCACCTCGCCCTTGGCGACGCTCGTCGAGCAATCTTTCAGGACCTGAAAGTCGCCATACCATTTGCTGACATGTTCAATCTGGATCATAGAGCGTATTTCCTCTGAAGCCGGCGCACGCCAAGCGAGCCCAACAAACACAATACGAAGTACACCACCGCGACGGCCGAATACATTTCGATCAAGCGATTATCCCGGTTCGCCACGATGTCGGCGGTGACAAGGAAATCCTTGAGCCCGACGACGTAGACGAGCGACGTATCCTGAAACAGGATGATCCCCTGTGTCAGCAGGATCGGTACCATATTGCGGAACGCCTGCGGCAGGACGATGTAGCGCATGATCTGCTGATAGGTAAGCCCGATCGCCCGCCCCGCATAGACCTGTCCCTGTCCGACGCTCGAAATCCCGGCACGGATGATTTCACAGTAATAGGCCGCCTCGAACAGGGTGAAGGCGATCAACACCGAATAGAAACTTCCTACGGGCCGCCCCAAGAGCATCGGCACAAGGAAGTAGAACCAGAAGATCACCAGGATCAGCGGCATCGAACGGAAAAAATTCACGTAACAGCCGCCGAACCATGACAGAGACGAATATTTCGAGAGGCGGCAAAGCGCCAGCAAGGTGCCGCCCAGGACACCCCCCAGTATCGCGAGAAATGTCAGCAGGAACGTGACCTGCATGCCTTCCCAGAGGAAAGGAATGTGTTTGAAGATGACATTCCAATCGAACCCGCCAGACATCTACTTGGCCTCCAGCGAAATCATGCCGGGAACGACAGTTCGCTTCTCGACGATACGCATGGCCGCCATTACGACGGCGGTTATCAGAATGTAGAGGATCGTCGCCGCGGTAAATGCCTCGAACCCTTGGAAGGTGTACTCCTCGATTTGCCGCGTTTGAGCAGTTAGTTCCAACACACCGATGGTCAGCGCAAGCGAGGAATTCTTCATGATGCCGAGGAAGTCGCTGGTCAGCGGCGGCACGATGATGCGATACGCCACCGGCAACAATGCGTAGCGGTAGACTTGAACCGGGGTAAGCCCGATCGCCATCGCCGCATAGCGCTGTCCCTGTCCGATGGACTCGATGCCCGCGCGCACCTGCTCCGCAACGCGGGAGGCGTGATACATGCCGAGGCAGACAACCGCCGTCGAATATTCCGGCATCGGCAGTTCGCGCTTGAGCCACATGCCGCTATCGCGCGGCACGATTTCCGGCAGCACGAAATACCAAAGGAACATCTGAACGAGTAGCGGAATATTACGGAAAATCTCGACGTATACAGTGCCGATCGTCCGAAGGATCGGTATGTCCGTGGTTCGCATCACGCCGATTATCGACCCTAGACTGATGGCAATCAGCCATGCCGCCGAACCGGTTGCCAGCGTCCAACCGAACCCCGACAAAATCCAATCGTAATAGGGCTCCTTCGTTAAGACGCCCCAATCCCAGTTATAGTTCATGGGCTCCCCTCATGCCCCAAGCCATGCAGGCCGGCCCCCGCCGAGCCGCCGCTACACCTGAATGCGACTGCGGGAGACCTCTAACCGGGTCTCCCACATTTCGCATTGATCAGTAAGGCAGAGCCTGGATTTCAAACGCCGTTTCGAGCGTCGTGCTCATCGGCATCTTGATTCCGGTTGGCCCAGGATTGAACCATTTGTTGTAGATCTTGGTGGCCTCGCCCGACCGCATCAAATCAGCCATCACCATGTTACCGATGCGGCGATAGGTCGAATCGTTGCGCGGCACCATGATCCCATACGGGTCATAGCTGAGGAACCGGCCGGTTACCTGGAACTGGCTGGGATTCTTGGACTTGCTGATCAAGCCGAACAGCAACACGTCGTCAGTGGCATACGCGTCGGCGCGGCCCGTCTCGAGGGACAGCCAGCCTTGCGGATGATCCTTCACCATGACGTATTTGAGCTTGATGCCCTTTTCCTTAGCGACGCGCTTGATCGCTTTCTCGTTGGTCGTGCCGAGCGACAGGGCGATGACCTTGCCGTTCATGTCTTCGATCTCTTTGATCCCCGACCCCTTCTTGCTCGCCAGCTTGGTGCCGGTGATGAAGGTCACGGCGAGGTAGTCGACCTGCTTCTGGCGGGTCAGGTTGTTCGTCGTGGAACCGCACTCAATGTCGATCGTTCCATTGGCCATCAACGGAATACGGGTCTGCGACGTGACCGGGACGAACTTGACTTTCAAGTTCGGCATTTTGATTTCCGCTTTGACGCGGTCGATAATCTTCATGCAAAGGTCGACCGAATAGCCCTGCGGCTTTCCGCTATCGCCGAGATAGGAAAACGGGATAGAGGCTTCGCGATGCCCCATATTAATGACGCCGCGTTCCTTGATCCGCTTCAGGACATAGGAATCGTCGGCCGCAGACGCTTGTACGCCCACCGTCGTCGCCAGCAGCAAAGCCGCCGCAGCAAAACCGAATTTCTTTAACATGCTTGATGTCTCCCTTAGTGTAGTACCCGACAAAACTTTTGCTCATCGCCGAAATTATTCGTTATTTTCAAAGCCTAGAACCTCGGCGACCGTAGGACCAGATTTATTTCAACCTCTGGATCAACAGGCGCCACTCACCGATCGGCCGTCGCATCCGCCACCGCAATTCAGGAGGACCACGATATCGCTGGTAAAATCAGGCTTTGGGGCCGCCCGACATCCGCGCGCACGCTAAAGGTCCTGTGGGCCTTGGCGGAGATCGGTCTCGACTTCGAGTTCATCCTGTCGAGCGCGACCATGGGCGCGAGCGGTCATGTATCCAAAGGCGGGAATCCATACGGCGTTGTGGATACGCCGGACTACCGGGTGATGAACCCGAACGGCACGGTGCCGACGATCGACGATAACGGTTTCATTCTTTGGGAATCCAATTCGATCGTCCGCTATCTGGCGATGCAACATGCCCCCGACCTTCTCTACGGTGACGACGTCCGGACCTTTGCCTCCGCCAGCCGATGGATGGACTGGGAGAACAACGAACTGCTGCACGGACAACACACCCTGGTGATGCAGCTCGTCCGCCTCCCCGAGGACCAACGCGATCCCGCCGTCCTGGAAGCGGCCCGCCAGGAGTTGCTGAAGCCCTTCGGTATCCTTGACGAGGCGCTGTCAAAATCCCCTTACGTCGCCGGCGACAGGTTCACCATGGGTGACATCCCGCTCGGCATCCGCGCTCACCGCTGGTACCTGTTCGACATCGAACGCCCCGCGATGCCGAACCTCGAACGCTGGTATGCCGCCATCCGTGAGCGCCCCGCCTTCAAAGAATGGATCGCCGACCCGGCGCATCATCTGAGCGGCTAACGGACGCGACCGGCTGGCCTCAACCCTTGGTCAGCCAATCCGGCCAGTTCACCGTCGTTCCATCGCACCCGGCGGCGACCGCCTGCGCGAGATTGGCTTTCGTCTTGATGCCATGCGCCCGAATTTCAGGGATGCGCTTCTTCGCATCAATAACACGTTCCGCCGTCATCTCATCCGCCCGCGGACAGAACTGAAAAAACCCTGCGGCATCGGCTTTTTCGACATTGGCGGCTGAGAAGCCATCGTGACGCACCAGCCATCCGACTCGTTGTTCGGGGAATTGCTCGCGCACATATAACAGGATGTCATAGTCGAAAGACGTTACGATCACGCGGTCCCGGTATCCCCGATCGTCGATCAGGGCGATGAGATCATCTGCAAGCGCATGGCTCGGTGCTTTGATTTCGGCGTGGTAAATGAACAACTCGCCGAAGGCATCGAAGATCTCGGAAACCGTAGCGATCCGTTCGCCGGCGAATTCGCCCCCTTCGAACCATCCGCCCATGTCCAAGGATTTCAACTCAGCGAGTGTCATTTCGACCACAGCCCGGTTGGGAAATCCGAAGCGATCGAGTGTGTCATCATGAACGACCACGAGCTTCCCGTCTTTCGACAGTTGGATATCGAATTCGATCTCCGACGCACCCATGGCCTCTGCTTGTCGAAAAGCGGCCAGTGTATTCTCCGGCGCATAGCCCGACGCGCCGCGATGCGCGATGATCCGAAATTGTGCGGGAACGATTTGCGGTGACATGGGCACGGCTACGGCAACGATGCGGGCGTTGTCGCCTGCCGCACTTTCATCGCCAACGCCGGATCGTTGACCAGGACACCATCCACCTCGAGGCCGAGTAATCGGCGCATCCGTTCGTCATCGACCATGCCGGGCGGCTCGATCCCCTTGCCACGGCGGGTCGTGACCCAAACGGCATGATCGCCGCATCGCGCATCCTCAAGGCATTTCTCAGAGAGATGCTCCTCCCAAAGGCGAGCGATATCGCCGCCCTCCCGGTAAAAATCCTGGAAAGTCTCATAATTCCGTAACAGTCCTAGGATAACCACGTCTTCGGACAAGCTTCGAACGGTGCGGACCTGCTCCACACTCCGGACGCCAACGACGACTTGGCAGCCAAGCGACCGATCCAAGATCGATTTCACGACCGACGACGCAAAAGCCGGCGTCTTAATCTTCAAATCAAGCAACAGCCTCGACCGCCCCATCAACCGATCGAACACTTCATCCAATGGAACGATGCCCCGCGCCGCAAGATCATCCGCACTCAACGACGATATCTCATGGCCGCCGGTCGTCGGGTCGTGGTGGCAAACAAAAACGCCGTCGGAGCTGAGACGAATGTCCGTTTCCACGAGATCCGCGCCGGCATCAACCGCCCGTTCGAATGCTTCATGGGTGTTTTCAGGATACGCCGCCGAAAATCCACGATGGGCGATTACCGCCGTCGGCCGGCGATTACCGCGCTCCCGCAATGATTTCGTCGACAATTCCATCTTCCGCCCTTCTCGCAAACTCTGGGCCTGTCGGTCCTTCGCCGGTGGCCCGCGTCACAATTCTGCAATGAAATGTGCAAAAAACTTTATTCTGCACAGAATATTGCATAATGCTGGGCCGGGTTGTAGCATAAATCCATCGAAACGCGAAAATTGCCGCGAGATTGGTCAAGAATGACCTTTGAACAAGTGATCGAGAAATTTCCCGGCCGATTGACGAAAACGGATCGCCGGATAATCGACGAACTGCTCACCAATCCACGGGAAGGCGCCCTGCTGTCGCTGCCGGAGATTGCAAACCGAGCGGATGCTCATCCGACGAGCGCGGTTCGGCTGGCCCAGAAACTTGGATATAGCGGTTACCCGGAACTGCGCTCGCAGCTTCAATCCGAAATGCTCGACGTGCTGCCACCGGCGGAACGGGTGCGCGCGCGGCTTGCCCATATGGAAGGTCCATCGATCCTCTCCGCCCTTGTCGAAAGCGAGATCGCGGCGCTTCAGGATCTTCCGCGCAAGATTTCGCAAGACGATATCGAGACCGCCGCCCGCGCGATCATTCGCGCGCGCCGCATCTATGTCTTCGGCCGCAATCATGCGGCAACCCTGAAACAACTTCTGACGCTGCGGCTGCAACGGTCCGGATACCTGGCGACGGCAATCGACAAGCACGGCAAGGAATTGGCGGACGAGTTGATCGATTTGCGGGAGACCGATCTGGTAATCGGCTTCGCCTTCACCAAGCCGCCGGAAGGCCTCGAGGACTTGCTGCGATACACGCAGAATGCAGGCGCGTTGAGCATGATCGTCAGCGACTATACCGGCGCGACGCTCCGGCCCAACCCTGACATTTTGCTGGCAGCGTCCCGCGGCGAGCGCGGTGAATCGCAGTCGCTGACAGTTCCCTTGGCGGTCTGCAACACGCTGATATTGGAAATTTCCCGCCTCGACGACGGCAAATCGCTGACGTCTCTGGAAAAACTGAATGAGCTCGAGGAGACATTCGCCAAGTAAGAAGCATCCGAGAGCAAACGCAATGCCGGCTCCACCGGCGCCTACAATCCACTGTTACTGATTGGGAGTACGGAGGTATGTTGAAACTAACGACACTCATACGGCCACTCGCCGCCGCGGCTATTGCCGTCGCGATGATCTTGCCGGCAAGCCAGACCGTGATGGCCGACGGCCGACCCGCGCTTGTCATTGCCGTGAACAAACTGCCACGCGGATTGGAACCTGCCGTCCGAACCGGCAACGTGGATGTCCGCGTCAGCTATTCCCTTTTCGACACTTTGATTCGCCGTGATTTTCTGGCGTCCAAGCAGGGCAACTCCTCCAAACTCAAGCCCGGTCTCGCAACGTCATGGAAGCGCATCAGCCCGACCACGCTTGAGCTCGACCTGCGGAAGAACGTCAAGTTCCACGACGGCGAGCACTTTACTGCCGACGACGTCCTCTTCACTTTTTCGAAAGACCGAGTCCGGGGCAAGAAAGCAGCCATTCCCGGCGGTCGACGGTATTTCGACAATATCGACAAGGTCGAAAAGTTGGGAGACCACAAAGTACGGTTCATCACGAAGAACCCCGATCTCGTCTTGGAGCAAAGGCTGTCGTCCTACGCCTCATGGGTCGTCAGCAAGAAAGCCTATTATAAGTACAAGGCCGAAGGTGAAGCCGCCGCGAAGGCCGATATGGAAAAGATGAAGGCCACCGCGGCCAAAGGCCAAAAAAAGAAGAAAAAGAAGAAAGGACCGAAGCCGCATTGGATGAATTTGGCCATCAAGCAAGTGACCTGGGCGCCCGTCGGAACCGGTCCCTACAAGTTCAAGGACTGGAAAAGCGGTGACTATGTCGCGCTTGTCGCGAATGACAATTACTTCTTGGGCAAACCAGCGGCGAAGTCCGTGACGTTCAAGCTTATTCCGGAAGTTTCCGCCCGTATCGCAGGCCTCGTGAGTGGCGAATACGATATGATCGTCGAGATTCCTCCCGATCAACTTCCGGTCCTGAAAAAATACAAGGACATTCAGACCAAGTCCGTGGTGCTCGACAATTCTCATGTCATCGTCTTCAACACGAAACACAAGATCCTGAAAGACAAGAAAATCCGTCAGGCACTCAGCCTTGCGATTGATCGGCAGAAGCTGATTGATGCGCTTTGGGGCGGGAAGACATTCACACCGAACGGTCACCAACTCCCGGCCTTCGGAGCAAGCTACGACAAAAAACGCGTTGGCTATAAATACGATCCTGCGGAAGCGAAGAAGCTTCTAAAAGCCTCGAGCTACAAGGGCGAAACGGTGAGCTACCGGTTCATCCCGGGCTACTACACGAACAGCACCGAAGCCTCACAGATCATCCAAGAGATGTGGAAATCGATCGGCTTTAAGATCAAGCTCGACCCGGTGGAAAACTTCAAAGCGGTTCGCGCGAAAGGTGCGGCGATCTACCCATGGTCCAACACCTTCCGTTATCCCGATCCGGCGGGCGCAATCTACGTTCTGTGGGGACCGAAATCCGCCGTCCAGCGGAAGTACAAATTCTGGCAAGCGCCCGAACCCTTCAACAATGCCATGGAGGCGATGTTGGGTTCCGGCGACGTGAAGGAACGATCAAAAATCTTCCAGAACGCGCTCGACATTTTTGAAGACGAGATGCCGGGCACGTTGCTCTACAACCCGATCGCATCGTATGGCCTCCGCAAGGGTATCGAGTTTACGCCCTATTCGCTGTACTTCCTGGATTTGCGTCCAGACAACTTGAAGATTACCGCGAAAAACTAAACACGCGGGACCATCCTGCATACTGATACGCCGTCTTCCCGAGTTCAATTCGATCGGGAAGACGGTGTTCCTTTTGGAAAACCGATGGCCGATCTTCTCAAGATCAACGACCTTCGCATTCATTTTGATACCGAAGAGGGTGTTGTCCCTGCGGTTGAAGGTGTCAATCTGTCGCTCGGCCAGGGTGAGACTTTATGTCTTGTTGGCGAGAGCGGCTGTGGAAAATCCGTAACTTGCCACGCAGTGCTGCAACTCACGCCGCCGAATGGCCGAATCGTCAGCGGATCGATCGAGTTCGAAGGCACCGACCTTCTTGGCCTCGACCGTAATCGATTGACCAAAATCCGCGGCAACGAAATTGCGATGATTTTTCAGGATCCGATGAGCGCTCTCAACCCAGTGCATACGGTCGGCGCACAATTGGTCGAAAGCCTCGTCCTCCATCAAGCTCTCAGCCGGCAGGAAGCACTCAGTGAATCCCTTCGGCTGCTCGACCTCGTCGGCATCCCAGAAGCCAAAGCGCGCCTTCGGGAATACCCGCATCAATTGTCCGGCGGCATGAGCCAACGCGTCATGATCGCCATTGCACTGGCCTGCCGTCCCAAGCTCTTGATTGCGGACGAACCAACGACCGCATTGGACGTCACCATCCAAGCGCAAATCCTGGATCTTCTGCGCGGAATTCAAGACGAACTGCAAATGTCCATCATACTCGTGACGCACGACCTAGGCGTCGTCGCAGAAATGGCCGACACCGTTGCCGTCATGTATTGCGGCCGTGTCGTAGAAGAAGCCACGGCGCACGACCTCTTCCACAGCCCGAGGCATCCGTATACGGAGGGCCTCCTCCGGTCCCTGCCACGGGTGGATCGGGATTTGGAAGACCTGACGCCGATCGAAGGGTGGGTGCCCTCCCCCTTCGAGCTGCCTGAGGGTTGCCGTTTCGAACCGCGTTGCCCGTATTCCACCGAACAATGCAGAGACACAAATCCGGATTTGGCCGCACCGGTGATGGCCCCTCAGAGTCAAAACGACCACCAGGTCGCATGTTTTCACCCGCGGGCGGGCACTTGATGAGCGACGCCAGGACCGACGACCTACCCTTGCTCGAAGTGCGCGATCTGGTTCGACATTTCCGACTGCGCGGAAAATCAATCTTTAGCAAACCGAGCGTTGTTCGCGCCGTGGACGGTATCAGTTTTCAGCTTCGCGCCGGCGAAACATTGGGCATTGTCGGCGAAAGCGGCTGCGGTAAATCAACCATGGGACGGCTTGCATTGGGCATGGATGACCCGACCTCTGGCGACGTTCGTTTCGAGGGCCGGTCCTTTAGCGATCATTCGATACAGGCATGGCGTAAAGATCGATGCAACATGCAGATGATCTTCCAAGATTCATATGGCGCCCTCGATCCCCGCATGTCGGTCGCACGCCAGATACGCGAACCATTGGACATTCATGGCATCGGCTCGATCGCCGATCGCGATAAACAGGTAGATGAAATGCTCGATGCAGTCGGATTGTCGCGCGTCGTGCGAGAGCGCTTTCCGCACGAACTTAGCGGCGGGCAGCAGCAGCGGGTCGTTATCGCGCGTGCGCTGGTCTTACGGCCCAAATTGATCGTTTGCGATGAACCGGTCTCGGCGCTCGACGTCTCCGTGCAAGCTCAGGTCGTAAACCTGCTGGCCAAGCTGCAGGAACAGTTTCAGTTAGCGTATCTCTTCATTTCCCACGACCTCGGTATCGTCCGGCATATCTGCGAACGGGTGGCCGTCATGTATCTTGGCAAGATCGTTGAAACAGCCGATTGCCGAACCCTGTTCGACAAGCCCTTACACCCATACAGCCGGGCCCTGATATCCGCGATCCCCATTCCCGATCCGGACATCCAAACCGACCGTCTTATCCTCGAAGGGGATCCGCCAAGCCCGGTCGATATTCCCAGCGGCTGCCGGTTCCACACGCGATGCGCATTCGCCGAAGCGAAATGCCGCAACGAGGAACCGCAGCTTCGTCTAGTCGAAGACGGCCGCCACGCCGCCTGTCATTTTGCGGAAAGGTGGACGTCGTGAATATCCGGTTCTTCGCGATCAAAATATTACGGGCACTGATCACCGTTCTCATCGTGCTGAGCTTCGTCTTTATCGTATTGCGGGTTTCCGGCGATCCCATCGAAAACCTGGTCGGCGACGAAGCCGACCCGGAGGTGATCGAATACTACCGCGCAAAATATGGCCTCGACCGGCCGCTCCACGAGCAATATTTTCTCTACTTCCAAGGTATCGCGGCGGGCGATCTCGGCCTCTCCTTCAAGGACGAGAGGGATGCGATAGAGGTCGTCACCGAGAGAATCCCGAAGACGCTGCAACTCGGATTGACGTCCTTCGCCTTCGGCCTTCTGCTCGGCGTGCCGCTTGGTATCCTTGCCGCCCTTTACCGCAACACGGCGTTAGACCGTTTCACGATGGGATTCGCCGTCTTCGGCTATAGCATTCCGAATTTCTTTTTGGGTATCGTCCTGATTCTCGTCTTCGCCATGTGGCTGCGATTCCTTCCGAGCGCCGGCAGCGGCACTTGGCAGCATATGATCATGCCAGTGATTACGCTCGGCACCGCCGGCGCTGGATCGCTTGCCCGGTTCGCGCGGTCGTCGATGCTCGAAGTCCTCAATAAATCCTACATGCGTTCCGCAACGGCCAAGGGCGTTCCCTGGTTCCGACGCATCAGTTGGCATGCCCTGCCCAACGCCGCCATCCCCATTGTCACGGTGATCGGCTTCCGTCTCGGAGACCTGGTGGCCGGTTCGGTGATAACAGAAACCGTTTTCGCATGGCCGGGCGTCGGCCGCCTTCTCGTGACATCGGTCAGCGACCGCGATCTCGCCATCGTGCAGGCAATCTTGATTTTGGTCGCCATCACAATGGTCATCGCCAATCTTATTGTCGATCTGGCATACGGCTGGATCGACCCGCGTATCCGCGTAAGTTCCGCCATGGATAAGGATTGATCGATGGCCGACAGCACGTCCAATGCTCCCGGTTCCAAGGCATCGCGATTGACGCGAAAGTACCCCTTTCTCGTCCTACTGTGTTTCGCCTTCATCGCAACCGTCCTGCTTGCAGCGATCTTCGCCGACTTCATTGCGCCGAAACTCTTTACGGCGCAGGACTTACTGAACCGGCTCAAACCGCCGTCGTGGCTGGGCGGGCCGGAACAATATCTGCTGGGCACCGACGAGTTAGGCCGCGACATCGTCAGCCGCCTCCTCTTCGCGATCCGAGTCAGCGTCTTTGTTGCCATCCTGGGCACAATCATCGGCGCAGTCCTCGGTACCTTTCTCGGCTTCCTCGCGGCGCACTGCCGCGGCTGGGTCGAAGAAACCATCATGATGATGGTCGACGTGCAGGCGTCCGTGCCCTTCCTGATCATCGCGCTCGCCGTACTCGCCTTCTTCGGCAACAGCCTGACGCTTTTCATCATCATCATGGGTATCAACGGATGGGAAGGATATGCCCGGCTGACCCGCGGCATGGTGCTGTCGACCACGACGCATGGCTATGCCGTCGCAGTGCGGTCGCTGGGCGCACGGCCGATGCGGATCTATGGCCGCCACATTCTGCCGAATATCGCCAGTGCCCTGATCGTGCAGTTCACGTTGAACTTTCCCTCCACCATCCTCCTGGAGACATCGCTCAGCTTCCTCGGCCTCGGCATTCAACCGCCGCTGACGAGCCTGGGACAGATGCTCGGCGCCGGACGTAACCACCTTATCTTCGCCTGGTGGATTTCGGTCATTCCCGGCCTGACCATTTTCTTCACGACGCTGTCGATCAGTATCGTCGGCGATTGGTTGCGTGATAGGCTCGACCCGACCCTGCGCGGACGGTAAACGGGAGGCAAAATACCATGGGACGAACGGACGACTGCGAGATTTGCCAGCTCATGATCGAGTCCCGGACCAACCCCAGATGGGTCGCGGATTTCGATCACACGACAGCATTCCTGGACATTCGGCAAAGCTTCCGTGGCCGCACGACGCTTATGGCGAAAACCCACTTTGAAGACATGCTGACCATACCCGAGGCCGAGTTCGCATCGATCACTCAAGAATTACGTGTCCTGGCGAAAGCGATCCAAGCCGCCTTCGGCGCGATACGCATGAACTATGCGAATTACGGCAACATCGTACCGCATCAGCATTGGCATGCTATCCCCCGATACGCGGACGATCCGTGTTCGGGCGCCGACCCGATTGAACCGGCCAATGTGGAGAACCTCTCCGATCGGCAGTATGAAGAAATCGCAGCCGAGATACGGCGGGCGCTGTAGCGAACAACATCAACAATCTCGATTGTAGAATCCCGCATGCCCCCTCTTCGCATCGTCCAGGTTTCAGACACGCATCTCAGCCAGAGCCACGCCTATTTCCAGGACAATTGGAACGCGTTCCTGGATTGCATGGCGGAGGAGAAACCGGATTTCGTGTTCGTCACCGGCGACATGTGCATGAACGGCCCGAAGGTCCCCGGAGACCTGCCATTCGCGCGGGCACAGATGGACCGGCTGCCCGTCCCGTGGCGGGCAATACCCGGCAACCACGATATCGGCGATACGCCACCCGACACCCGGCTGAAGGGACCGATCACGCGATCTCGGCGCGCGGCCTATCGCAAGGCCTTCGGCGACGACTTCTGGGTGCAGGATCTGGGCGATTGGCGGTTCATCGGCCTGAATGCGCAACTCATGGACAGCGGCCTGCCCGGCGAAACGGCGCAAATGGAAATGGTGACGGATGCCCTGGGCACCGCAGCAGCACGGCAGTGCGCCATTCTGATCCACAAGCCGCTTTATAATAAATTGGCCACCGAGCGCGGGCAGTCCTTGCAAGCGCTCTGGCCCAAGAGCCGCAAACGCCTCCTCGCGCTGTGCGAAAAACATAAGGTCAAACTGGTGGCGAGCGGACACCGCCATTGCTACCGCAGCCTGCGGCACGGCGGCACCCGCTTGGTCTGGGCCCCCGCCTCGTCCTTCATCGATACCCGAAAATCAAATGAAGGACGCCGCCTCACCCGCCGCGTCGGTTACATCCGCTACACCCTCGTCGGCACAACGGTGACGCACGAATTGGTCGAGCCACCACTGTTCGTCAACAACGACATGCGCAACTGGATGGCCGCACACGGGTCGACCACCAAGCTGCCGCCTCGCCCGCTCAAGCGTTAGGGAAGCTCCAGGTATTCGCCGGTTCGTCCTTGAACCCGTGATCGCGCGGAATGCGCCCGGCCAAGGCCAACGCATGCGGCGCGGCCTCTAAAACCTGACGATAGATCTCCTCCGGCAAATCGAGACCGGCATACGCCAAGGCCATATCGACCCGCGTCCGCGTGGCGTCATCGACATCGGAGATATCCGTGGACATGTCCGGTGTTCCAACCGGCAGCGGGTCGTCACCCGGCGTGAGGTCCGGCCGCCGGTCGCGCCACGGCGTCGCCTTCTCGAAGGCGTATCCCGCTTTCAGAACCGTCGCATCCTCGAAGGGTCGCCCGACGATCTGCATCGGCAGCGGCAATCCGGACTCACTGAAGCCCGCGCAGAGCGACAACGCCGGCCCCGCCGTCACGTTAAACACCGTGGTGATTTTGGGCTTCTGCCAGAAACTGACGGTCGAATGGTCGTCGATCCGCGACGCCGGACCGTAGGTCGACGGCGCGATCAGCACGTCGTATTTCTCGTAGATCGGCCGCATCGCATCCACCAACTTGCGGCGCTGCTTCTGCGCCTGGACATAATCGTCGGCGGTGAACAGGCAAGCCGGAATCACGCGGCCCCGGAAATCGAAACCGTAATCCTGCGGCCGTTCCCGTAGTGTCGGACTGTGGATCGAGAACAGTTCCGCTTCCGCGATCAGCAATTTTACGTCGGTGTAGATTTGCATCGGCTCGAGGCGGACATCCTCGACGATCGCGCCCAACCCCCGGAAGACCTCGACCGCCGCATCCATGGATTGGCGGGTCTCCTCGTTGGCGGGGAGTTCTTCTTCCCAGAAATGCCGAACCGCGCCAATGCGCAGGCCACGGATATCCTCGCTCAGGCCTGCCCGGTAATCCGGCACCGGCTGGTCGGCGCTCGCCGGGTCGCGTGGGTCGTGTCCCGCCAAGACCTGCAGCATGATGGCGGCGTCCTCGACCGTCCAGGTCATCGGACCGCAGGTATCGAAAGTGAAGGAATTCGGCAATACGCCGAAGCGGCTGACCAGCCCATAGGTCGGCTTCATCCCCGCCAGGCCGCATAGCCCCGCCGGCGTGCGGATCGAACCGCCGGTATCGCTACCCATCGCGCCCGGCAACATGCCCGACGCAACCGCTGCACCCGAGCCGCTGCTCGAACCGCCGGTGAAACAGTCCGTCTTCCACGGGTTGCGGGCAGGCGGCCACGGCAAGTCGAAGGACGGTCCGCCATGCGCGAATTCATGGGTCGACAGTTTGCCCATCAGGATCGCGCCGGCAGCCAGCAACTTGGCGGTCGTCGTCGCATCCTCGGTCGGGATGCGATCGGCGCAGGTTTTCGAATGGCCCGAGGTCAGGATGCCCTTGGTATCGTAGATATCCTTCAACCCGAAGGGCACGCCATGCATCGGCCCTAGGTAGACCCCGCCGGCCATGTCGCGCTCGGCCTCGCGCGCAGCGTCGAGCGCCGCCTCGGCCGTGACGGTGATGAAGGCGTTAAGCTGCGGGTTCAGCGCCTCGATCCGGCGCAGCAGAGATTCGGTTAGTTCGACCGGCGACAGCGTCTTGGCTTCGAGCGCATCTGCCATCTCCGCAATCGTCATGAAATGCATGTCGGCACTCATTGCTCTATCTCCGCTGTGATTATTGCTTTGGCTGGCCGCCTCCATCGACGAAACGGGCAACCACCGATTTGAATGTCAGCCCCTGTACAATAATCGAAAACACGACCACCGCATATGTCAGCGCGAGGATGGCATCCTTTTCGGCGACCGCGGGCAACGACAAGGCCAAGGCGACGGAGATCCCGCCGCGCAATCCGCCCCAAGTCAGAACCGGCACCGCGCCCGCCGTGAATTCCTGTTTGATCCCCATTACGGCAATTGGAAGCGACACGGCGATCAAGCGCGCCAACAACACGAGCGGGATCGCCGCAACCATCAGCCAGGCTATCTTGTCCGGGAAGGTCAGCACGAAAACCTCGAAGCCGATCAGCAGGAACAGGACCGCGTTGAGGATTTCATCGGTCAGTTCCCAGAATGTATTGATATGATCCCGGGTCTTTTCGCTCATGGCGAAACGGGTGCCGTGGTTCCCGATCAACAATCCGGCGACCACGACCGCGATCGGCCCCGAGACGTGAATGATAAAGCCGATACTGTAGGTCATCATGACCAGCGCCAGGGTGATCAGGACTTCGAGATTGTACTCGTCGATCGACTTCATCGCGTGGTAGGCGATGTAACCAGTGACAAAACCGAGCACCGCGCCCCCAACAGCTTCCAACAGGAACAGCTTCGCCACGTCCAATGCCGTGATCTCCGCCCCGCCGCTGCCGGTCTGCGACATGGCGATGGCGACAACGATGGTAAACACCACGACGCCGACCCCGTCATTGAACAAGCTTTCGCCCGCAATCTTGGCTTCCAGCGATTGCGGAATCTTGATCGTCTTGAGGATGCCCATGACGGCGACCGGATCGGTCGGCGAAATCAGCGCGCCAAAGACGAGACACCACATGAAGGGAATGCCGAGTCCCAGCAGATCAGACAGCAGATACGCGCCATACCCGACGAAGAAGGTAGACGTGACCACGCCAAACGTGGCCATCGCCCCGATCACCCATTTGCGGGCGAGAAGCTGGTTCAGATCGACATGCAGCGCGCCGGCGAACAGCAGAAAGCTGAGCATGCCTTTCATCAATGTGTCGTCGAAGTCGATCCGCTCGAGCACCGTGCGGATGGTGCGTTCGGATTCGAAATTTTGCAGCAACGCGTCTAAACCGAGCACGCAAAGCGACACGACAAGCGCGATGACGACCAATCCGATGGTGATTGGCAGCTTGAGCCAGCGGTGATTGATGTAGCCGAACAACGCCGCGAGCGTGAGCACGATCGCCGCAATGTTGAAGAGTGTCAGATGGTACACAACATCATCCTCTCACCCTTGCGAAAGCGGAACTCCAGCGGCAGCAACCGCCACGACCTACCCGCGGCAGAGCTCAGCAATCTCTTCCAACGACGCCTGGTCTTCCAGCTTGCCGACGGCCTCCACGACCGCGTCAGCCTTGTCCAACCCGATCGACCCTTCGGCCATGTCGCGGAACTTGGAGGAAAGACGGAACCACTGACGGTCTTGGTCGTCTTCCGGAATACTCGCATCGCTATGCTGCCGGAACACGAGGCCATCCTGCGTCGATACGATGACCTCTGAATTCGCGTGCTCGAACTTGGCTTCCGGCACGACCGTGGTCTTGTCCCGCAGGTTGACGATCGTCCCGTCCGTGCAGAGATCTTCATTGTAGTTCGCGATCTTGGCGGTATTCTCCCCGGCCAGGCCCATCGCCGCCGTGACGCGCAGGCTAAACTTGGCTTCGAGACCGGTGGTCGGCTCCAGGATGTTGCACATCTTGAGGTAGCTCTCCGGCACGCGCAGCTCGATCTTCTCGATGCGGTCCGGCGTGAGGTTGTGCTCAGCGCGAATCTTCGTTGCCGCCTCGATTGCCGCATGCGTCCCGTAACAGGCCGCGTGATACTTGAACAGGATGCCGCGCGCATGGAACCTCTCTCCCAGCCCATCCAAGGCAAGATCCGGCTGGAACTCCTCGGTCTGTGTATCGCCGAAGCCTTGCACGCATTCCAAGATTTCAGGGTTGCTCGTGAAACCCTTCGCGCCGAGCAGCGCCGCGCTCAATCCATTGGCCGCGGCATTACCCGCATGCAACGGTTTGCACATGGTGCCGAAGTTGCTCTTGAGGCCCGCCGCCTGCGTGCCGGCGATGCCATACACCGAGACACAGGTATCGGTGTCCAGGCCCAGCATATGCGCCGCCCCTGCCGCCGCGCCGAACGTGCCAACCGTACCCGTGGTATGCCAGCCCTTCTGGTAATGTGACTCGCCCATCAGGGCACCGATCCGGCATTCAGCTTCGACGCCCGCAATGAAAGCGGCGATGAAGGCCTTGCCGTCGATACCATCGCGCTCGGCCAGGGCCAGGATCGCTGGCACGACCGGCACTGTGGGGTGCCCCGGCATCGTCAGGTTGACGTCGTCATAGTCCAGCGCGTGCGACGCGGACCCGTTCAACAACGCCGCCTGGGTCAGCGAGGACTTGAAGCCGCCGCCGATGACCGTTGCCTGCTCGCGAGCGCCCTCGTCCTTGGCCTGTTCCTGCAATATCTCGCTGAGCGGCTCCGTGGCCCCGGCCAGCGTCACGCCGAGCCAGTCGATCAGGCAGCACTTGGCGATGGAAACGACATCTCTCGGCAGCGCATCGAAGGTCAGGGACGCGCTGTTCTCGGCGATTTTCCGGGTGAGACCGGTCGCATCGGGTCGGTCGAAAGCGGGTTGGGCCATGAGGGGACTCCTTACTTACAATATTCGTTCTATTCTAACGCATCACGAACGGATTCGGCACCTCGGTCGCGGTGCTGATCCAGATACTCTTTGTCTGCATATATTCCTGGATCGCCTGCTGGCCGCTTTCCCGGCCCAGGCCCGACCGTTTGTAGCCGCCGAAGGGCGACAAGAAACTGACGGCGCGGTAGGTGTTTACCCAGACGGTGCCCGCCTGGATCCGGTTGGGAATTTCGATTGCCTTGCGGATATCCTGCGTCCACACGCCCGCCGCCAGGCCGTAGACCACGTCGTTGGCGATCTCGACCGCCTCTTCTTCGTCGCGGAAGGGAATGATCGACAGCACCGGGCCGAATACTTCCTCCTGGGCGATCCGCATCTGATTGTTCACGCCGGTATAGATAGTCGGTTCGACGAACCAGCCGTCGCCGCATTCGGGCCGCGTCGCCTTCGACCCCCCGAGCACGCATTCGGCGCCGTCTTCCTTCGCCACATCCAGATAACTGAGGATCTTCTCGAATTGCGGCGGCGTGGTGACCGGCCCGACCTGAGTGTCATAGGACATGGGGTCGCCCATCTGCGCCGTCTTGGCGAAGGTCACCAGCTTGTCGACGAACTCGTTATGGATCGATTCCTGAACCAGCAACCGTGACCCCGCAATGCAGGTCTGGCCGGACGCCGCGAAGATGCCAGAGATCGCACCCTTCACCGCATTGTCGATGACCGCATCCTCGAACACGATGTTCGGCGACTTGCCGCCCAGCTCCAGACTGACTTTTTTCAGGCCGCTCGCCGCCTTTTCATAGACGCGTTGGCCACTCATCGAACCGCCGGTGAAGGCGACCTTGGCGACGCGGTCGTCGGTGACCATCGGTTCGCCCACTTCGACGCCATAGCCGCTGATGACATTGACGACCCCCGGCGGGAACCCGGCTTCCTCGATGATGCGCACCAATTCGAACGCCGAGGCCGAGGTGAATTCGGACGGTTTCAGCACCACCGTATTGCCCGCCGCAAGCGCCGGAGCCAGCTTCCACGCCGTCAGCAGCATCGGTGAATTCCACGGCGTGATCGCCGCGATCACGCCGAGCGGTTCGTGCCGCGTGTAGTTGAAGGTGGCGGGCTTGTCGATCGGAATGACCGCGCCCTCGATCTTGTCCGCGAGCCCGCCGAAATATTGATACCACTGCGGCACATAGGCATTCTGCGCCGCCATTTCGGCGATCAGCTTGCCGTTGTCCGCCACTTCGATCTCGGCCATATGGTCGGCGTATTTCGCATACACGTCGCCCAGCTTGCGGACCAGCGCGCCACGCTGCGTCGCCGTCATCGCAGGCCAGTCGCCGCTGGTGAAGGCCTTATGTGCCGCCGCGACCGCACGATCGGCGTCCGCCGCGTTGCCGCGCGGGAACAATGCCCATGGCTTGCCGGTATAGGGATTATGGGACTCGAACCATTCGCCCGACACCGGATCGACCCATTCGCCGCCGATATATTGCTGATACTTCTTCAGGTCCGCCATGATGTCCTCCCGCGTGGCATCGCTTGCCGGTAAGGTGCAGGCGAATTACAACCCTTTCCCGGGCTCGAACGCAAGTCGACCCGAAAGTTGCGAAACCTGGGTCTTTTCCGGCAGATGAATTTTGGCACGCACAGCATTGTCTACCTTGCCATCGCCGCGGCCATCATCGCGTTCTGCTTTTGGAAACCGCATTTCCCAAGAGCCGTGGCGGCGCGGATTGGCCTTCGCAGCGAATCGGCCGTCCGCCGCTTCCTGCTGATCTATTGGATCGCGGTCCCCGTCGTTATTTACCGATTTTTGTATTTGGCAACCGCACCGTAGACACAGTGCAAGTGCGGGCGACCGACTGACACTGTACATTCGGTCATGGTCGGACCTCCCGGTTTAGGGCTATGATCGACGCTCCGTCGACCCATTCCCCCAAAACTGACGATTGGCCCGCCGCCGCCCATGTCCGCCGCCGTCTCCATTTCCCCGTTGCGCGGCATCCTTTGCATGGTGTTGTCGCTCTTCTTCTTCACGATGAGCGATGCCGTCTCCAAATGGCTGACGCAGGGATATCCCATCGGCGAGATCATCTTCGTCCGCTGCTTCTTCATGTATGCGCCGATCGCCTTCATGATGTGGCGTCAGCAAGAACGGTTTTCGCTGCGGGTGCGAAGCTGGAATTGGCATTTCGCGCGATCGCTGCTGTTCGTCGCTTCGAGTTTCCTGATCATCACATCGATCAAACTGCTACCGCTCGCCACCGCCATCGCCTTTTTGCATGCGGCCCCTTTGATGATCACCGCGTTGGCGATGCCCTTGCTCGGCGAACGGGTAGGCATTCATCGCTGGTTCGCGGTGCTGGCCGGATTCGCCGGCGTCCTCGTCATGGCGCGGCCGGGGAGTGCCGCCTTCGAGATCGCGGTCCTGGTCCCCATCGCCGCCGCCGCCGCGACGGCGCTGCGCGACATCGTCACCCGCCGGATGAGCGCCTATGAGTCGACCAATGTCGTCCTCACTTGGTCCATCGTCGGCTTGCTCGTCGCCTCGGGCGCCACATTGCCCTTCGCCTGGAAGACGCCGAGCATGATCGACTTCCTGTTGATGGCGTCGTCCGGCGTGTTGCTCGGCATCGCGCACTACCTGATGATCGAATCCTATCGCCTGGCTGAAGTCGCGATCGTATCGCCGTTCAAATACACCTCAATCATCTGGGGTGTTATCCTCGGTTATTTGATCTGGGCGGAGTTCCCGGACGCCTACATCATCGTCGGCTCCGTGCTCATCGTCGGCAGTGGTATTTATATCCTGCACCGCGAAGCGCGGCGGCAATGAGCGCTGCGGCTCCATCGACGCATCTTCGCGGCATCGGAATGATGGTCGCCGGCGGCTTGCTGCTGACGATCAGCGATACCATAACGAAATGGCTAACCGATGGTTATCCGGTTGGCCAGATCATGGCGATCCGCTCCGTATTCACACTATTGCCGATAGCTGTTTTTGTCTGGCACGCAGGCGGCCTCAGAGCGCTGCGCCTCGGCAATGTTCGGCTGCAATCCCTGCGCGCAGCGTGTGCCGTTGGTTCGTCGTTTCTTTTCGTCACAGGCCTGATTTACCTGCCCCTGGCGGACGCCATCGCCTTCGCCTTCTCCGGACCCCTGTTCGTGACCGCGCTCGCCCATCTGCTATTGGGCGAAATCGTCGGGTGGCGGCGATGGACTGCGGTCACTGTCGGATTCGTGGGCATCCTGATTATGTTGCGACCAAGCGGCGACGCCATACAATGGTTCGCGGTGTTTCCGCTCTGCGCGGCGTTCTGCGGCGCGTTCCGCGATATCCTGACACGCAAGATCCGCATGTCCGATTCACCTGTAGCAATCCTCACCTTCACCATGCTGGCCGTCGGGCTCGCGGGCCTCACGACATTGCCGTTCGGCTGGAGTCCGGTCCCGATGCAAGATCTGTTGTTACTAGCAACTGTCGGCATCGTAGTCGGCTGCGCGCAGTATCTGGTAATCCAGGCCTTCCACAACGCCGAAGCCTCGCTGATCATCCCGTTCAAATATCTAACGCTGATCTGGGGCACCGGCTTTGGCTACGTTATCTGGGGTGACATTCCCGATTTCTGGGTGATCGTCGGTGCGACCGTCGTGGTCGGCAGCGGGCTTTACATCATGTATCGCGAAACCCGGCGGCGGCAGACCTAAGCGGTTTTTCGCCGCCGCAGCGTCAACGGCAGGACGACAACGAGCGTCCCAAGCAAGAGACTGCCGAACGCCCAGGACCACGCCGTGCCACTGTCCCGCCCACCCGAGAAATCGAGAACGATCCCAAACACCACCGGGCCGACCATACCGCCGAGAAAACCGGAGAGCGCGTAGGCCGCAAGCGTGATGCCGCGGTATCGATCTTCCGCCGCGCCGACGATCCCATTGGCAAGCGTCGCGGTATCACCGAAGCCGGCCATTAGATAGGCGCCGATGAAAACCACGATGAGAAGGAACGGCCCCGTCTTGAACAGCACGAGCAACACGACAAGCAGGACGGTCACCGCCGATGCGAAACAGATCGTCCGAACCCGTCCGAACCGGGCTGCAAGCTCCGCCACACCGACGCTGGTCGGCATCATCAGCATCGACACCGCACCGGAGAGAATCGCCATATTCCATCCGGTGAATCCTTCATTGCCGATTTGTGCTGCGCTAAACGTCAACAGCGCAACCGACCATCCCCGCATCGCGAAGACCTCCCATACGTGACCGAAATAGGCGATGACGTAGCGCATCGCCGGGCCGTTCCGGAACACGGGACGGAAATCCGGCAGCAGTCCGACGTCTTTTGGTGCAATCACCGCACGCGCCGGGACGACAATCGCCGTCAGCAGCAGCGCCAGCACTGCACAAATGCCAGAAACCGTGAACACCGCCTTCCAATGCAGGAATTCGACGATCACACCGGCGCCGATGAAAGAGACCGCGCCGCCGATGCTGAACATGGAGATGTAGACCGACGATCCACGGTCCCGCGCGGCTCCCTCCAGCCGATCGGCGATGAGCTTGAGCCCCGGAAAATGAATCCCCGCCAACCCGATACCCGCCAACACCCGAAAGGCCATCCCGGACCATAGACCGTCGGCAAAGAAGGCAAAGCCGAAGCCGCCGATCGCGCTGAGCATGAAGGCGAAGAGTATGACCCGGCGCGAATCCATACGGTCGGTCAGCGGCAGCAGCAACGGCACGCCAGCCGCATAGCCACCGAAAAACACGCCGTTCAGCCAACCCGCCTCGGCTTCGGTAATCCGCCAATCCGCAAAAATTTCCGGAAGGACCGCCGCGACCGGCATAAACCCGGTCATGGTGAGGACGAGCGCCGTACAAAGCGCGACGACGAGCGTCCGAGGTTTGGTCACGACAAACGTCTACTCCGCCGCGGCGCCCGAAATCTGCCGCGACACAAGCTTCGCGTATAGCCCGCCACGCCCCAGCAATTCCTGATGCGATCCCGTTTCCACAACGCGTCCCTCATCCATGACGACGATAAGATCCGCCGAGCGCACCGTCGAGAGCCGATGCGCGATGACGACGGTCGTCCGGTCGCCCATTAGTTCCGAGAGTGCACCGCGTACAGCCTGCTCATTCACCGCGTCCAGATGCGACGTCGCTTCGTCGAGAATCAGCACCGGGGCGTCCTTCAGGAAGGCGCGGGCGATGGCGACGCGCTGGCGCTGCCCACCGGACAAACGCATACCCCGTTCGCCGACGCGGGTTTCCAACCCCTCGGGAACACTGTCGACGAATTCGCGCAACGAAGCCCGGTCGACCGCCAGTTGGACATCGGCCTCCGTCGCTTCGGGACGGGCGATCAGGATATTGGCGCGCAGCGTGTCGTTGAACAGATACGTATCCTGCGCGACAAGCGCCATCCGGCCGCGCAAGTCGTCGAGCGTGTAGTCGGTCAGCGCATGCCCATCCATCCGCACGACGCCTTCGTCCGGATCCCAGAACCGCATCAACAGATGCGCCAACGTCGTCTTACCCGCACCGGATGGCCCGACAAGCGCGATGGTCCGGCCGGCGGGCGCAGCGAAGGTGATGTTACGCAAGGCCGCGCGATTGCCGCCATGATAGCTGTAACTCGCATCCTCCAGTTCCAACGCCGCACCGCCGGCAATCCCCGGGGCCGCCGGCACACCGGGACCATCGAGCACGATAGTCGGCTCGTTGTGCACGGCATACAGCCGTCGGGTCGATGCGAGCGTGTCGGCGAGTTGACGGCCGATATGCGCGATTTCTGAAATCGGCAGGAAGGCGGCCATCGCCAGCAAGGACAGCAGCGGCAGATAGGCGCTGTCCAACGATCCGACGCCAACAAGCGTTGTACCCGTAACAATGACCGCAAGGCCGCCGAGGCCGGTCGCCCCTTCCAGAATCGCCATCTGCGCAGTCAGGTCGCTGAAATACGGCATGCGCACGCGGTGATGCTGTTCGATCTTGTCGACGAAAATTCCACGCCGTCGATCTGATTGCTGGAACGCGAGGATTTCGCCGAGGCCCTGAACCGAGTCCGCGGTGAAGGCATTGAGATCACCGAGCACCTCGCTCGCGCGTGAGCCAAGTTCGTCGATGCGCTTGCGCATGAAAAAGGGACTCATGGCAACAATCACCAGGAACGGCAACAGGACAGCGGCCAATTGCCATCCGAAAACGACCAGGGTCGCGAGCACCATCGTGGGAATGAGCACGGCAACGAAAGCCGGCGCGATGGTGTGCGCGAAGAAATACTCCACTTTCTCCACATCCTGCGTCGCCATACCGGTCAGGTCGCCGGTCCGCCGGCGCAGCAGATAGGCCGGCGCCAGTTGGTCGAGTTTACGGAACAGGTCGATTCGCATGTCCGACAGCAGGCGGAACGCCATGTCATGCGCCATCCACGACTCGAGCCAGTGTAAGATACCGGCGGACGGCGCGGCGACGGCAAGCCAGATCAAATAGGCCTCGTAGGGCGCGTCATTCTTGATCGCCGCGACGGTGAGCGCACTGAACAGGCCGACGCCGATAAAGGCGAGCGTCCGCGCAACGCCAAGAACGAAGGTGAAGGTCAGCTTGCCCTTCCACGGCTTCACAAAGGTCATGAGTTCCCGGACACAGTCGGCCCAACCCATGCCCTCGGCCCGCAGGATCGCGTCGGTCGGCTCCATTTGTGCCGTATCGATCATGCCGGGAATCGAATCTTCCGCCGGCGGCGGATCGCCCGCTTGCGCCACGAAGAGCTCGGCCTCGCCCGGGTCACGGTCCTGCGCCTGCCCGGCCATCAGGCGATGATACGCCCCGCCCTGCGCCATCAGCGCGGCATGCGACCCGGATTGACTGACATGGCCTTCCTCGATCACCAGGATACGGTCCGCCCCGATTACGCTGGACAAGCGGTGGGCCAGAATCAAGGTCGTCCGCCCTTCCATCAACCGGTCCAACGCGTCCTGGATAATCGCCTCATTCTCCGCATCGACTGCGGACAGCGCTTCGTCCAAAACCAGGATCGGCGCATCGCGCAGCAAGGCGCGGGCGATTGCGATGCGCTGCCGTTGGCCGCCCGACAGGCGCAATCCGCGCTCGCCGACGACCGTTTCGTAGCCATGCGGCAGATGTCGGATGAAATCATGCGCGTTCGCCGTCCGCGCCGCTTCCTCCAACTCTTCCTGCGTCGCATCGGGCTTGCCGAGGCGCAGGTTATCCTCGACCGTGCCGTGGAACAGATAGGTGTCCTGATTGACGACGGCGAGTTGGCTGCGAATGGCATCCAGGCTGAGGTCGCGCAAATCCTTGCCGCCAATCCGCACCGCGCCTTCCTGCGGATCATATTGCCGCAACAACAGGCGAACGATGGAAGACTTGCCGCACCCGCTCGGCCCGACCACGCCGATCCGCTCGCCAGCGGCAACGGTAAAGGACAAGCCCCGATGCGCCGGGCTGCGGCCGCTCGGATAAGAAAAGGTGACGTCGTTGAACTCGATTGTCGGGTCCAGCCGCTCCGCCGCCGACGCGCCCTCGGCATCGCGTACAATCGGCTCGGAATCGAGCAAGCCAAATACCGCCTGCGCCGATGCCTGGGCGACCATGCCCTGATGCATCAACGACCGCAGTTCCCGCAGCGGCCGGAATGTCTCTACGCCCATCATCAGAACGATGAGCAGTGCGGCCAGAGTCATGTCCCCTTCGCTGACCCGATACGCGCCGACCGCCAGGGTAGCCGCCGCACCGACCGCAATGCCAACATCCGTGATGCCGCGCGCCAGGGCGTTGGTCGCCAACACCCACATGGTGCTTTGGAACAGATCATGGGCCTTTTCAGCCAACATGCGCGCCCGTGACCCGCTTTGTCCGAAAGCCTTGAGCGTCGCCAAGCCCTGTACCGAATCCAGGAATTCGGCCGCAAAGGCCTTATAGGCGATGGACCGCCGCTTGCTGTTCTTGCGATCCATGCGATGGAACGCCTGTGGCGCGATCAGGGTCAACAGCGCAAACCCGGTCAGCACGAGAGCAACCGGCAGATCGAGGAACATAACGAACAAGAAGATGCCGACCGGCGTCAGCGTCGCGACGAAAAGCTGTGGCAGATACTGGCCGAAATAGGTTTCGAGCTGCTCGACCCCATCTATCATCGAGGTTATCACTGCCCCGGTCCGTTCCAGCCCCAGGTAAGCCGGGCCCAGTTCGATCATCTTGTCGAAGAGCTGCCTGCGGATATGAAGCTGCACGATCGCCGCGGTGCGATGGGCGATCATGATGCGGACATATTCCAGACCGCCGCGTAATACCATCACCACAGCGACGCTCGCGAATGGCCACAGCAGGTCGTCCAGCGGCGCGCCCTGAAACACCATCGCCAACAACCAGCCCAACATCGCCAGCCGCGCGACGCCGACGGTGGCGGCCAGAATGCCGATCAGAACAGACCACGCGATGCGCCCACGGACGCCCTTCGTGAAACCCCAAAGTCTTGTGTCGAAATACATGGAAAAGAGACCTTACACGCTACGGAACCATTTGACACTGATTCTCAATTGGCGATCTAACCATTAATATTAATGTTGATCTCTTCTCGAAATCGCATACCCTTTAAACAATTGTGTATAGGTAAAATTCGACAAATTTCGAATAGGATCGGCGCATGAGTTTGAGTTGGGACGATATGCAAGTGTTCCTCGCCGTTGCCCGTGAAGGCAATCTTTCGGCGGCAGCCCGGGTGTTGAAGGTCACGCAGCCAACGGTCGGCCGACGCCTGAAAGCGTTGGAGGAAAGCCTGTCCGCGCGCTTGTTCGACCGGCTGCCACACGGTTTTGTACCGACACCCGCAGGGGAGGAACTGTTGCCGTTGGCCGAGGCGATGGAACAAACCGCCGAAGCCATTCAGCGCCGGCAGCCGACGTTGGCCGACCGAGTCAGCGGCACGATTCGCCTATCCGTGTTCGAGATTGCCGCACAATTTTTGACCGACCACCTGTCCGAATTGCAGGAGCGGCTTCCCGAAGTCGAATTCGAAGTCGCCATCAGCCATTCCAACGCCAATCTCTCCAAACGTGAAGCCGATCTGGTGCTGCGCGCCTGCCTGCCGGAAAATCCGGCGCTGATTGCCCGCAAACTTGGCGCAATCTCCTACGCTGTGTATGGCGAGACCGCCTTGGTCCGGCGCAATCCGGCCGCCCAATCCGAGGCGCGCTTCCATGAATGCCCTTGGGTTGGCTACGACGGCGACCATGCGCGATTCGACACCCAGATTTGGCTGGCAAAAAAACTCGCCGGTCGACAGCCGGTGGTCCGCGTCAACAATGGCCTGGTGCTGTTCGATTCGGTCCGCAAAGGCGTTGGCCTGGGCATCCTGCCCTGTTTCACCGCGGACAATGACCCGTCCTTCGTGCGGCTGACGCCGCCCATCGAGGAACTTGAGAGCGAACAGCATCTCATCGTGCATCCGGACCTGCGCCGGGTGCCGCTCGTACGCGCCGTGATGGACGAATTGGTCGACCTCTTCAAGCGGGAAGCTGCCCCGCTGACAGGCGAAACCCGCCGCCGCGCGCCGGCTGCCTAAACACGTCCACCTCTTGACGCATGTCAATGTCCGCACCGTCCGGCGCGGTAGAATTCCTCTGAGCATTGGAATGGATGATTTCTGTTGCAGAGGAGCAATCGGACATGGCGAAAGAAAAATCGACTGCGGAAAGCGGCAGTACGCCCGCCGTCAAAACACCCCCGTCGGCACTACCGCTGAGCGCGCTGCGCGACGATATCGACCGCGCCTTCGATCGGATGTTTGCGGATTGGCCGAAGTTCGGTGGTTTGATGGGCCGTGGGTTCTTCGACGACGATGCCTTTTTCGCGAAACCCGGCGTGGCCGCGCCGACCGTTGACGTCAGCGAAGACAAAAAGGGTTACCGCATCGAAGCCGAATTGCCCGGCGTCGATGAGTCCGACGTCGAAGTGACTGTCCGGGACAATCGGCTTTCCCTGCGCGGCGAGAAGAAGTCTGAAAAAGAAAAGAAGGACAAGAACGTTCACATGTCGGAGCGCCGGTATGGTTCGTTCGAGAGGACATTTCAGATTCCGGACGATGTCGACTCGGGCAAGATCAAAGCTGAGTTTTCCAACGGAGTCTTGAATCTGACGCTGCCGAAATGTGCCAAGGCAAAATCCAAAGAGCAAAAAATTTCGGTGAAATCGAAGAAGTAGGAACGGCTTTCCCCCAAGGTTGCCGTCCTGCGGTCAGCCCGCCGCGTAGACCATACGCGGCGGGTTTTACCCCAAGGCGATACGGTCTTCATGCACTCGAAAAGCATGGCTAGTCTCTCGGATTCGCGCCGAGCTCCACGTTAACGAAGGCGGCAGTTGATGACACGCTATCGGATTATCCTCGTTGCCGCCGCTCTCATCGTGGCCGCGGCGAGCGCGGGTTACTATTGGTGGCAACAGCAGCAGAACCACTTGCCGGCAGACATCGCATCCGGCAACGGCCGTATTGAAGCGGAGGAAGTTCACATCGCCGCCAAATATGCAGGGCGGGTTGCCGATGTCTCCGTTGAGGAAGGCGAAATGGTCGCCGCCGGCCAGATTCTGGCGCGAATGGATACGGCGGAACTGGACGCCAGCCTCGCCCGGGCGAAGGCGATAGTTGCGCAAGCGCAGCAGGACGTTGCCGAGGCAAACGCCCAAATCGCCCAACGGGAAAGCGAGCTTAAATTCGCAAATCAAGAGTTGGGTCGTGCGGCATTCCTGGTCCAGAAGGGGCATGTTTCCCGCGAGCGTCTGGACCGTCGCCAATCTGAACGCGATACGGCTAAGGCAGTCCTTACGGCGGCACGTGCTCGCCTGGTCAGCACACAACGGGCCGTGGATTCGGCCGAAGCGGAAACCAAACGAATCCAGACACAAATAGACGACTCCGTACTCAAGGCGCCGAGACAGGGACGGATCCAATACAGACTGGCCGAACCGGGCGAAGTTCTGCCTGCCGGTGGCAAAGTCCTCACCGTGCTCGATCTGACGGACGTCTACATGACGATCTTCTTGCCTACAGCCAAGGTCGGCCGCGTCCTCGTGGGCTCCGAGGCGCGCATTATCCTGGATGCGATTTCGCAGTATGTGATTCCAGCCCAAATCTCCTTTGTTGCGGCGAAAGCCCAATTCACGCCGCGCGCGGTGGAAACACGCAGCGAACGGGAGAAGCTGATGTTCCGAATCAAGGTCAAGATCGATCCGGCACTTCTCCGACAGCATATGCAAAAGGTAAAGACCGGCGTCCCCGGCGAAGCCTATGTCCTCCTCGGCCCCGACGCGACATGGCCGGATAGCCTCAAGGTGAAACTGCCGCCACCGGCTCAATGATCATGGAACAACAGGTTGCCGTCCGTCTTCAGGCCGTCTCGCATCGATACGGAGAAACGGTGGCTCTCGACGACGTTACGCTCACTCTTCCCGCTGGCGGCATAGTGGGCGTGATCGGTCCCGATGGTGTCGGCAAATCGACATTACTCGGCCTCATCGCAGGCGCCCGCAAAATCCAATCCGGGCGGGTCGATGTACTGGGCGGCGATATCGCCGACAGCAGGCATCGGAAAAGCGTTTGCCCGCGAATCGCCTACATGCCGCAGGGTCTCGGCAAGAACCTCTATATGGACCTAACCGTCTTCGAAAATTTGGAATTCTTTGGCCGCCTATTCGGGCAAGACCATGCGGAGCGCCGAAGACGCATCTCTCAACTTCTAAAGAGCACAGGCCTCGACCCGTTCCCCAACCGGCCGGTAAAGAAACTGTCCGGTGGCATGAAGCAAAAATTGGGACTTTGCTGCTCGTTAATCCACGATCCGGATCTTTTGATACTCGACGAACCTACAACCGGAGTCGACCCGCTATCACGCCGACAATTCTGGGACCTCATCGAAAGTATTCGGATCCAACGGCCCGGCATGGGGGTTTTGGTTTCGACCGCCTACATGGATGAGGCCGAACGCTTCGATTGCCTCGTCGCCATGAACAACGGCGCGATCCTCGCGACCGGCAGCGCGGCGGATATCAAGCGCGATGTCGGCGCGGAGACCCTTGAGGATGCTTTCGTCAAACTGTTACCCGCGACCGACGGCCGTGAGCGCAAACCTCTCGCAATCCCTACCCGACCTATTCACGACGGCGTACCAGCGATCGTCGCACAGAATCTGACACGGCGTTTCGGCGATTTCACCGCCGTCGATAGCGTTAGTTTCGAAATCGAGCGCGGAGAGATATTCGGTTTTCTGGGTTCGAACGGCTGCGGCAAGACAACGACCATGAAAATGTTGACGGGTCTGCTGCCGGCAACATCGGGCAAGGCATGGCTCTTCGGTGAAGAAACCAAGGCATCCGACCTCGAGACGCGCAAACGCGTGGGATACATGTCGCAATCATTCTCGCTATACGCGGAACTAACGGTCGCGCAAAACCTCGAACTGCATGCCCGGCTATTCCATCTGCCACGCCATCGCATCGCCGACCGGATCGATGACTTAATCGACCGGTTCGGCCTTGCCGATTACGTTGATGATCTGGCGGAGAAACTGCCCTTGGGCGTGCGCCAGCGGCTTTCGCTCGCCGTCGCGGTCATCCACGAACCAGAAATGCTGATCCTGGACGAACCGACGTCCGGAGTCGATCCGATCGCCCGGGATACTTTCTGGGAACTGTTGATCGATCTCTCCCGGAAACAAGGCGTAACGATATTCATCTCCACGCATTTCATGAACGAAGCGGAGCGATGCGATCGAATATCCCTGATGCATGCCGGCCTCGTCTTGGCCGACGGCACACCCGCTGAACTCATGCAACAACGCGGCGTCGAGACACTGGAAGACGCCTTCATCGCCTACTTGGAGGAGGCGAACGACGAGCCCGCGCCAACGGAACCGCTGACGAACGCGGCAGCGCAGAACGGCATATCGGCACCGCCGCCCAGTGGCTTCAGCATGCGACGGCTCACGGCCTATTGCCGGCGCGAGATGATGGAGATTTCCCGCGATCCAATCCGGCTCGCCTTCGCGATTCTTGGGACGGCCATCCTCATGATCGTCTTCGGATACGGCATCACGTTCGACGTGGAAGACCTCAAATATGCGGTCTTTGACCAAGATCAAACACCGCAAAGCCGCACCTACCTGGAAGGGTTCGCCGGGTCGCGATACTTCCTGCGCCGAGCGCCGATCCAGAGTCATGCCGAGACGGACCTTCGGCTCCGAAGCGGCGACATCACGCTGGCGATCGAAATCCCGCCGGGATTCGGTAAAGCCCTGCTGCAAGGACGCAACCCGGAGGTCTCTGCTTGGATCGACGGCGCCATGCCGTTCCGTGCGGAGACCATCCGCGGCTACGTCGAAGGACTGCATCAACGCTATCTGGACGAACTTTGGCGCGACTCCATCGGCCCGCCGCCAGCCATATCGCTGGCGGCAATCGAACCCCGGTTTAAATACAATCAAGACTTCAAGAGCGTCTTCGCGATGGTTCCCTCAACGATCGCGCTGCTTCTCATGCAGATACCGGCGATCCTGATGGCCCTCGGGATCGTGCGGGAAAAGGAATTGGGGTCGATCACCAATCTCTATGTCACCCCGGTGACCCGCCTGGAGTTCCTGCTTGGCAAGCAGGTTCCGTATATCGCGATCGCGCTGATCAACTTCTTCATATTGGTGGCGATGGCGATCTTCCTGTTCGAGGTTCCGATCAAAGGAAGTTTTGCCGCATTGTGCCTGGGTGCGGTGCTCTTTGTATCGGCATCCACCGGCGTCGGCCTACTGATTTCAGCCTTCACCAGGACCCAGATCGCCGCATTGTTCGGCACCGCTATCGCGACAATCATTCCGTCGATCCTATTCTCCGGCATGATGCAGCCCGTTTCGTCGCTCGAAGGCGGTGCCGCGATCATCGCAAAAATCATTCCGACGACATATTTCATGAATATCAGCGTCGGTACATTTACCAAAGGCCTCGGGTTTAGCGAGTTGTCGTCGGAGTTCGTCGCACTATTGATCTTCCTTCCGATCCTGACCGCCCTGAGCGTGCTCCTCTTGAAGAAGCAGGAACGCTAGCCGTGCACCGCCTAGAGAACATCTATCGCCTGGGCATCAAGGAATTGTTCAGCCTACGCCGGGACAACGTCATGCTTGTCCTGATCGTTTGGGCATTTACGCTGTCGATCTATAGCGCGGCGACCGGCATGTCCCATGACCTCCGAAACGGGTCGATCGCGATCGTGGACCACGACCGCTCGCAGCTATCGACGCGTATCCGGCAGGCATTTCTACCGCCCTATTTCCGCAAACCCGAATTAATTTCCTTCGACCAGATCGACCCGGCGATGAATGCCCGCCTTTATACGTTCGTCATGGTCATCCCCAGCAATTTCGAAGCCGACATCCTCGCGGAACGCCGACCGACCGTGCAGGTCAACATCGACGCGACGGCGATGATGCAGGCTGGGATCGGGAACGGATACATAAACAGAATTCTGACCCAGGAAGTCGCCCGCTTCATCCAACCCGGCGCCGAGACCGCGGCAACCGCAGCCGAACTCAGAACACGGTTCGCCTTCAATCCAAACGTGGAAAGCGCATGGTTCACCAGCATCATGCAGCTCATCCAACAAATTACGATGCTGTCGATCATCTTGAGCGGTGCGGCCCTGATCCGAGAACGCGAACATGGGACGCTCGAACATCTGTTGGTGATGCCGTTAACGCCGCTGGAAGTCATGATGGCAAAGGTCTGGGCCAACGGCCTCGTGATTCTGGTGGCCACGGGTTTGTCCATGTGGCTGGTCGTCGAAACATTGCTGCAAGTGCCCATTGCCGGTTCAAGGCTGCTTTTTCTGGCAGGGACCGCCAGCTACCTGTTCTTCTCGACGGCCCTTGGCATATTCCTCGGGACAATCGCCCGGTCCATGCCGCAATTCGGCCTCCTGTTCATGCTGGTCGTTCTGCCGATGAATCTACTGTCGGGGGCCAATACACCACTCGAGAGCCAACCGGAAATCCTCCAGACCATCATGCAGGCTGTTCCGGCAACGCATTTCGTCAGCTTCGCTCAAGCGATTCTCTACCGCGACGCCGGTTTCGACATTGTCTGGCCAAAATTCGCCCTTGTCGTCGCGATCGGCGGTCTATTCTTCGCCTTTGCCGCCGCCCGAGTGCGGAAGAGTCTCACCGTAGCGCAGGTTTAGTCGTCTCACGCCCCCTCACAACATCATGCAGGCGTGTCGGTCACGCCCAGAGATTGCAGCAAGGCGGCATTGAAAGCCTCGGCCTGTTCGTACATCACCCAATGCCCGGCATCCGCCACGATGCGTGTCTCCAGATCGGGATGGGACCGTCGCATCACACTTATCCGCTCATCACGTCCGCCCACGGCATAGACGTCGCCATCGCCCCAAATACAAGTAAGCCGGCATTGCACCTTGGGCAGATTGTCCTTCAACAGCGTGTTGATGCCGCTGCGCGAGATCCGGAACCGCATGCGCAACCCGTTCTCGCGCTGAAGATGCACCGCCAGATCGTCGATCCGGGCGTTGTCGTGGAACATGATGACACCAAGATTGTTGCGGTGCCGCCGGTCCAGAATCTCGCGCTGCAAATCCGGGCGCCAGCGCTGCAGCCCCGTGATTTTCTGAGACGAGACTCCAAGGCCGCCCGGGCCAACCACGACAAGATTGTCGAGCTTGCCACCGTGCGCCAATGCAATGGCCGCGGAAAGATTGGCCCCCATGGAAAACCCGGCGATATCGTAGGCCTGTTCCTTACCGAAAAGCTGGTCTAGCCCCGCACCGATAGCGTCGGCCATCGCATCGCGCGACGGGCGACCGGGCAGTGTGTCGGAATCGCCATGCGACGGCATATCCGCCACGAAGATTTGGAAATGCCGGGATAACGGCACGACATTCTTGATCCAATGCGTCCAAGTCCCATAACCGCCGTGGAATAACACAAGCGGACGGCCCTGCCCCCAAACCCGCCAAACCATTTCACCGCCGTCGAACCGGGTGCGGCGCAGCTCGGAAAGCGCGTCGATCCGCGCCACCGTTTCCGGCGGCGTTTCACCAGCCGTCCCGTCTGATGCGGCCGGCCGGGCGATTGCGTCATCCATGGGCACCGTCCCGCACGCCCAGCACATCCAACAGGACGGCGTTGAATCGCTCTGGCTGTTCGTACATCACCCAGTGCCCCGCGTCTTCGATGACCCTGAACTCGCTATCGGGTTGGATCGAGCGAAACAGTGCGATGCGTTCATCCATATAGTCTTTCGCGTAGCAATCCAGCGCACCGAAAATCGGGACGATCCTCCCTTCGACGGCCGGCATTGCTGCCGCCAGCGCGTCGGTTACGGCGATCAGCCGTCCTTTGATTCGAGAGTCCGGCGCATTGGTTGTTTGCAGGTGGACCGCCAGATCGTCGACGCGGCCCGGGTCGCCGAACATCACGATTTCCAGATTGTTGCGATGGACCGCGGCTAGCTCGTCCGGGTCGGTGACGCCGCGCCAGTGCCGCAGTCCGGTGATTGCGCCCCGCTGCAATCCCAGTCCATTCGACCCACAGACGGCAAGCATTTTGACTCGCGGGTATTGCGCCGCCAGGCATCCGCCGATAATCCCACCGAATGAAAAACCAGCAGCGGAAATGGCCGGTCCATCAGGGACTAGTGTCTGCAATCCGTCCTTGATGAGCGCCGCAATCGAAAGCCCGGTGTAGGGTTCCGGTGGCACAGCTGAATCGCCATGGCCGGGGATGTCAGGCAGATACAACGTGAAGTGCCGAGCCAAAACCGGGATGTTGCGAATCCAATGGCTCCACCGCCCAAACCCGCCGTGCAAGAGAACGAGCGGCGGGCCGTTGCCAAAGATATGCCAAACCAAATCACCGTCGCCGCACGGTGTGGTTCGACGTTCCGCCGCCTCCGCGAAACGCCGCACGCATTCCGCGGGGGATTCATCAATTTGTATTGGGTCGGGTACAGCACCGCTCATACGAAAACGCTCCCGGGCGCCGCCGCCCGTAACGCCTGATCGAGAGCGCTATTGAACGTGTCCGCCGCCTCATACATCACCCAATGTCCGGCACCGTCGATAGAGTGAAAGGGCGTGTCCGGCTGAACGGCGTGGAACAACGCCTTTCGCTCATCCACGCTGTCGACCACGTAGACATCCGACGCGCCGGAAATGCAGACCAGGCGTGCCTTGATCGCCGGCAGCGCGCGCCGTAGCGCATCCGATCGGGCGATCGCACTGCCTTTCACTCGGGCCTTCAAAGTGTTGGACATCTGGAGCTGCAGCGCCAAGGCGTCGATGTTGTTCGGATCGGCAACCATGATGGTCGCAAGATTCTGCCGATGAATATCGCGCAACGCTGCCTCAGGCATATCGGGTGTCCATTTCTGCAAACCACCGATGTTCACCCGCGGCAGGTCCAGCCCGCTGGAGCCGATGACGACGAATGTGTGAACCCGGGGCCCGAGCAAGGCGACCGCGCTGCCGCCGATGATCCCGCCGAGCGAGAATCCAACCATCGCACAGGGTGTCTCGGGCGGCAGTACGAGATTGACGCCATTCGCGACAATCTCGCCTAAATTCTCCGACGTGTGTGGCTCGTCCGGCGTTCCAGAATCGCCGTAGCCTGGCAGATCCGGCACGTAGAGCCGGTAGTTTGCCGCCAAATCAGGAATGTTCCTGATCCAATGCGTCCAGGATCCATGCCCGCCATGGAGCAAGACAAGTGCCGGTCCGTCGCCCCAGATCCGCCAAACCATGTCGCCATCACCGCACGGCGTCAGGCGCCGCTCCGCCGACGCGTCTAGCTGGGCAACAAGCGTGTCTGGGTCGCCGACTATTTCTTCATTCATCATCGCCTCGAATCGCATAGCGCTTCAGCACATCCTGCAACAGGTCGTTTACCGGTTCCGCCGCCTCGTACATCGCCCAGTGACCGACATCGTCGAGGAGGTGTATCGCAACATCCGGCTGGACCGACCGGAAGACCGCCTGCCGGTCCGCAAGACCAGGTTTAGCAAAAACATCCTCCGCCCCCCAAATGACCGTCATCGGTGCAACGATATCCGGCAGAGTCTGCGACAGGGTGTCCGTACCGGCCACCACGTGGGACCGCATCCGCGCGCGCCGCACATTCTCCATCTGCAGCCAGACGGCATAGTCGTCAATATCCGCCGGCGGCGTCGCCATCATGATGGCATTCAGGTTATGCCGCTGAACGTCCATAACCTCCTCGCGACTCATGCCTTCTTTCGCGGTGCGAATCGCCGTGGTCAATCCGGGCCAGGGCACACCAAGCGCCGCCGCACCGATCAATGTGAAGGAGGCCAGGCGCGCGCCCTCGCGGCGGGCCACATACCCCCCCATGACGCTGCCGAAGGAAAAACCGACGAGATGATAGCGTGTGGGCGGCGGCAATAATTCCGCCAGGCCCTGACAGACGATTTCCGCCAGATGGTCAGTCGACTCGGGAAGCCGATCAACATCGTACTCGCGCGGCGCAAGATCGGAATCACCGAAGCCGGGGATATCCGCCACATAGAGCCGGTACTGATCCTCCAGCGCCGGGAGATTGCGGATCCAATGCGTCCACGATCCAGACCCGCCATGCAAGAAGACGACCGGCTCGCCGTCACCCCAGATGCGCCACACCATGCGGCCGTCACCGCAGGGGGTCGTTCGCTTTTCACACCGGGCATGTAGACGGTCCGTAACGACCGACGGATCACCGTCGTTCACACTGCGTCCCTCTCAAACTCAATCGCCCGCACAGGGGCGCCGCCGCTCAACATGCGCAGTCTCGACATTGCTGACAAGAAAAGCGCCGTCCGTGCAAAGCCCGAACGGCCAGGGTGCGCCTAGGTTACAAAATACCGCTTAGGCGTTAAAGCCCCAAGCGGTTCCCGTCACAAGACTGTCCTGAAAGCATACGACACCCCAGTTCGCGGCACACAGTTCCGCCGGACAGAATTTTGTGCGACAGAGGGATACTCCTTGGCCTTCGTTTCTCCCTGCACGTCTGTTCCGTGCTCTCATGATCAGGTTAACTAATCTTAACAGAACCGTGCCGCCATTGCACCCGATTGAGTAAAGTCATTAGGCGGCCGGCGCTTCCGCTCCTGGCCGCGCGGTCCCGTAAGGCGCCGCGCCCAGAACATCGAGAAAAGATTCGCGCCATGCCGTCACATCGTGTTGGCACAAATGGTCGTACATCGCTTGCCAGCGGTCGCGGCGCTCAGCCAGCGGCATGGTCAGGGCACGCTGCAACGCTTCGGCCACCCCTTCGGTATCGAAGGGGTTCACGATCAACGCCTCGGTGAGTTCCTCCGCCGCCCCGGCAAACCGCGACAAGACCAGGACACCGGGATCCTTAGGATCCTGCGCGGCAACATACTCCTTGGCCACAAGGTTCATACCGTCCCGCAGCGGCGTGACGAAGCCCACCTTGCTGCTGCGGAAAAACCCACACAAGGTCCGCCGGTTGAACCCCTTGTTGAGATACCGGGTCGGCACCCAGTCGAACTCGGCGTAGCGGCCGTTCACATGCCCAGCCATCGCTTCCAACTCGCGCCGAATCTGCTGATATTCGGGGACGTCGCTGCGTGACGGCGGCGCAATCTGCAGCATGACGATGTGACCGCGATGCTCGGGATAGTTTTCGAGCAGATGTTCGAACGCCTCCATCCGCTGCGTCAGGCCCTTGGAATAGTCGAGACGGTCGACGCCGATCATCAGGTCGCGCCCGCCAAGGCTGCTTTTCAGGCGTTGTGTCGTCCGCGAGTCGACGGCGCCGGCGGCGAAACGCGTCACGGTTTCCGTGTCGATACCGATGGGAAACACGCCGGTTTTCACGGTGCGGCCAAAGGCATTGACCAACCCATCGTCGCCGATCAACCCTTTGGCCTCTTCGCGGATGTAACTGCAAAATGCCCTGCGGTCGCTCTCGGTCTGAAATCCGACGACATCATAGGTGCACAGCGCACGCACGATGTTGTGATGCTGCGGCAATGCCAGCAGGACCTGCACGGAGGGCCACGGGATGTGCAGAAAGAAACCGATACGCTGGTCGCACCCGGCACTGCGCAATTCTTCGGCCATCGGAATCAAATGATAGTCGTGGACCCAGATCAGATCGTCCGGCTCCAGCAACGGCCGCAGTCTGCTTGCGAACAGCCGGTTGGTCCGGCGGTAGCCTTCGTAGTCGCGACGATTGAACTCGGACAGGTCGAGCCGGTAATGGAAAAGCGGCCATAACGACCGATTGGCGAAGCCGAAGTAGTACTCGTCATAATCCGTTTGATTGAGGTCGATGGTCGCGTATGTCAGCCGGCCGGCGGACACGATCGCGGGCTTCTGACCGGATTGTTGCGAAATCTTGCCGTTCCAGCCGAACCAGATGCCACCACGGTCCCGCAGCGCGGCCAACACGCCGACGGCGAGCCCGCCCTGACTGCCGGGCCTCGGCTGCTTTACCGGTGCAACTCTATTTGAAACGACGACAAGTCGGCTCAAAAAGCCTGCTCCCACGGTTTCGAAAGCCGCATTGCAGAATTTATGATCCCGACCATCGAATAGGTCTGCGGGAAATTTCCCCACAACTCACCGGTCTTCGGATCGAGATCCTCAGACAACAACCCAACGGAGTTACGACAGGCTAGCATATTCTCGAACAGCGCGCGGGCTTCGTCCGTCCGCCCGACCATCGCGAGCGCGTCGATATACCAGAAGGTACAGATGTTGAAGGCATTTTCCGGGCAACCGAAATCGTCCTCATTGCCGTATCGGAAGAGATGCATCCCATTCTTCAAGCGATCCTCAATCAACGACAGCGTGCCATGGAACCGTTTATCGTCCGGCTCGAGAAACCCGATTTCCGGCATCAACAGAAGGCTCGCGTCCACCTCATCCCCACCGAACGTGCCGGTGAAGCTGTTAAGCGACGTGTTCCAGGCCTTTTCAAGAACGCCATCACGGATTATCTCGGCCTGGTCGCCCCAATACGCCTGTCGGTCCGACAATCCCAGCCGGCCGGATATCCGCGCCAGTCGATCGCAAGCGGCCCAGCACATAATGCTGGAGAAGGTGTGGACGCTCTGTCGCGTGCGCAACTCCCACATTCCCGCATCCGGTTTGTTCCACAAGGCGATCGCCCGCGCGCCCAGTTTTTCCAACCGCCGAAACTGATCGATCGTGCCCGGCCGGCGCAGCCGAACATCGAAGAAGCTTTGCGCACCGGCCAGGATGACACTTCCATAGCCATCGTTCTGCACCTGCGTGTAAGCATGGTTGCCGACGCGCACCGGCCCCATGCCGCGATACCCTTCAAGCGACTCGACTTCCCATTCGTCGAGCTTATGCGCATGGGCGATCCCGAAGACCGGTTGCAGGTCATCGTCATCATCGACGGTCGCGACGATGTTGTTGATGTAGCTGAGATACCCTTCCATCGTCCGGGTGGCGCCCAACCGGTTCAGTGCCTGCACCACGAAGTAAGAGTCGCGGAGCCAGCAATACCGGTAATCCCAGTTGCGGGCGGAATTCGCAGCCTCTGGTATCGACGTCGTCATCGCGGCGATGATCGCGCCGGTCTCTTCAAAATGGCAGAGTTTGAGCGTAATCGCCGCCCGCACGACGGCGGCCTGCCATTCGAAAGGCAGCGCAAGATAGCGGCACCATTCGAGCCAATAGTCATCCGTCTTTTCGAAGAAATCTCGCCCGGTCTGCGCCACCGGATATTCCAGGCTTTCGTCCGGACCCAGCACCATGGTGATCGGCCGTTCGAGATTGAAGGGCATTTCGTCGGCGACGTAGACGACCGGCGCATCCGTGGTCAGCCGAAGCGTCATATCTGGCATGATATAGCGGAGATGGTTCGATCCCCGCGTCATTTCGGGACGATGGCTGCCGTAACCGCAAGCGGGGCGCAGACGGATCCGCACGCGCGGATTACCGGCGCGCGGTCGAATATGGCGGATCAACATAGTCGGCCGGAAGGTTCGCCCGAACTGCTTGAAGCGCGGCGAGAAGTCGGTGATTTCGACGCAGGCGCCGTCCTTGCTGTACAGCTTGGTCAGGAGGACCGCGGAATTCGGCCGATACACACGTTCGGCACGGTCGAAATCCATCAGCTCGATATCGAAAAACCCGTGGTCCGGTTCTCCATGATCCTTCAGAAGCGAACAAAAAACCGGATCACCATCGAACCGCGGGAAACATCCCCAGACGATGCGCGCCTTGGTATCGACAAGCGCACCGATGCTGCCATTTCCGATCAGAGCCAGATCCAAGGAGCTCATGCTTGTCCCTTCTTAATGTCGCGCCCCAACTCCGCAGTGAGCGCGCATCCGCGATGTCACCTCATCCCCATAGAGAGCAAAAACCACGCCAAGCGGCCACGATCTAAATCAAGTCTTCGACCCGCCCGGCAATTGTTCGGCATAGATCGCCAACGCCTGTTTCAACGTTCGGCTCTTATCCACCGTTTGACGGGTTTCTTGGGCAATCGGCGTCTTTACCAGGAGTTCGAAAACATCCGCGGCGCCCTTATGGAAGTTCGGCGTGACACCCGTCCCCTCCAATGTATGGGCGATCTCATGCATCTCACCGATCCAGCGTCCGGCATCTAACGGCATGCGCGGCACCATCCGTTCCATCTCGGCGAAATCGTTGGGCCGGCTATAGGAAATCTCGTCATGCAGGTTGTCGGTCACGCCAAGCGCCTCTGCAGCCGTTAGCGCCGCCGTGTACAGAGTCCAGGTTCCCTTCGTTATGGCCGCGTAGCACATCTTTATCGCGGATGCGTTGCCGATATCCGGCCCCATATTAATGACATCGATATGCGGGCCATGCAGCACGTCCATCGCAGCCGCCTTCGGCCCGCTGACATAAAAGCGGGTCGGCTTCTCGCGCGTCCCCGGTCCGGGACCAATGATACCCGCGTCGACGAAGGCCGCGCCGGCGCTCTGAACAACGTCGCTGACGGCCTGCGCCGTTTGCGGCGAGACCGCGTTGCAATCTGCGTAGGTCGGGGTCGATCCCGCGGCGGTCATCGCGGCCGCGAATGTCTTGGCCGAGTCGAGTGCCAGCGAGGGCGGCATGATCGACAGCACAAGGTCGGCCTCGCTCATGACCGCTTCGAGCGACGGCAGGTCCTCCACCGCGGCGGCTTCGGCAAGGCTTCGCGTCCGTTCGCTACGCCCGGCCAAGCAGGTGATTGTCCGAAGGCCCTCCTTCTTGAGGACCTTCCCGACATTATGGCCCATATCGCCAGGGCTCAGAATCGCAACTGTCTGTGACGGCATTCTCATCCTCCTTGATAAACAGGAAAGAAGGACCCGGACACCCGCGGACCCCGACTTTCGTTTCTTCCAATGATGATATCAAATAAAGGCGGACTTGCCCCGCACTCAGCTTCGGTCCTCGCCCTGGAGTCCCGATGCCGCAACCCGAGGAACAAACATGAGCTTGTATCCGCCGCCCGAAATACTCGAGACCGAGGTGTTCGCCGAACTTCCTGCGAAGTTCCGAAAGGAAAAGGCCTACTCAACCTGGTCGAGTGCGAACAACAAGGGTGAGACGATCCATTCGTTCATCGAAGGGCCAGCATTCGACCGCGACGGGAACCTCTTCATCGTCGATATCCCCTGGGGGCGGATCTTCCGAGTAAGCCCCGGCGGAGAGTTCGATTTGGTGGCGGAGTATGACGGCGAACCGAATGGCCTGAAAATTCATAAAGACGGCCGCATCTTCGTCGCCGATTATAAGAATGGGATCATGCTGGTGGACCCGGCAAGCGGTTCCGTCACACCGCATTGCGACCGCTATCGCGTGGAGGGGTTCAAGGGGGTAAACGATTTGGTGTTTGCCAGCAACGGCGACATGTATTTCACCGATCAAGGTCTGACCGGACTGCACGACCCAACCGGGCGGGTCTACCGACTGAAACCGGACGGGACGCTCGATCAACTCGTCGACAACGGGCCCAGCCCGAACGGCCTGGTCCTAGACCCCACCGAGCGCTGGCTCTACGTCGCCATGACACGCGCCAATCAGGTTTGGCGAATGCCATTGCTACCCGACGGGGGAACCACCAAGGTCGGGAATTTCGTTCAAATCTCGGGAGGCAGCGGCCCTGACGGCATGGCCGTGGACGCGGACGGGAATATCCTGGTCTGCCATGCGGGCGGGGGATCGGTCTGGGTGTTCAATCCGTTGGGCGAACCGCTGCACCGGATCAAGTCTTGCCGAGGCCTATTCCCGACCAATGTCGCTTTCGGCGGGCCGGACAACCGGTCGCTCTTTATCACGGAATCCGATACCGGCACGATCTTGCGCGCCGAACTGCCGACGCCGGGCCAGGTCATGTACTCGCATATGGACTAGCGCCGGGAACGACACCGCCGGCTATGGCTTGTTCAACGTCTCGGATTTGGGATCTGCATAGCATCCGATCAGATAACGGACCACGTTGCCCGATTTGTCGGCAAGCGGCAGGAGCAGTCGATGCCAGCGACGGAAATTAGATGTACCCGTTGGATAGTGATGCGTGTAGATCGGGCGCTGCCGGATCAAGGCCGCCCGATAGACGATGTAGAAGAATTGAGCGGCTATTCCCTCGAAATCAATCACACTGTGGCCGGTTTTGTCGCCGCTGCTTATGAAAGCGATGGCGGATCCGTAGAGCCGATACCGAAAATCGCGCCCGTCATCGAGAACATCCACCAGCATGATGTTGCCGAGCGCCGGTCTTAGATCAATCGGGTCAAGGTCGTCGGCAAGCGGCAACGCACCATCCGTTTCCTTGCCCTGCCAATATGTAAGGAGAAACCGCAGTCCATCCCGCGGCAAATCATCGACGGAGGGTTCCCATTTGACCGTGGGTGGCTGATTTCCATCGCCGAGGAACAGCTTATCCAAAGCATGCTGATCGCCGCCGCTCAAATCGACCGCGGCGGCATTCAAGATACCGAAATCAAACCCGTTTTGCTCAACTGCCGCCATTCTGCCGGCTGCGCTCCAATTCTTGGACCGTAACAGCCTCGACCATGTCTTGGGGAGGTTAAGCAAACCTTAAAATGCGGCCTTTTGCACAAATTATCGGCGCATTTTCAGCGCAAGTTGTCGCGTATCGATCTTCAATACAGCCAGAAATGGAAGCGGCGCCACCCACCGAAATATCCGGATAAGCGGCGCCTGCTCAACACACGGGAAAACGTATGGTTTAAGCCTAACCCAGCCAGATTTTCACGGCCTGATCGGCGGCCTGTTGCGCGCGTTCCGTGATTTCTTCGTCGGACAACGTGCTCAGCGGATGGGTGATGACAACCGGCTCAAGCTCGTTCATGCCAAGCGCGTCGCGCTGCACTTCGGCTTCATGAACGAATTCCGTCGTCACGATGACCGCCGTCGGACGGTCCTGGCCTTCGAGGGATACGGCGTCATGCATACAGCACGACGTGCAGGACCCTCAATCACCGATCGCGGTGAGGACGATATCGTTTTCCGCGATGATGTCTCCAAGGAGACCCGGATCGGCGTTCTTCGAGAAGCTCTCCTTCTCGTAAAACCGAACCTCGGCGAAATCGATCTGGTCTTGCAGAATGGCCTGCGTCTTGCGCAGCAGATTGTTACCGTTCCACTTCTTATTGCTGAGAATGCCAAGGCGCAGACCGTTCAGCGCTTCGACGCGCTTTCCAATCGGCACCGGCACCGCCTCGACCACGCCGCGCGGGTCATAGACGGCCTGGCCTGTTTGTGGGGCATCAAGTGGCATGTCACCTCCTTGCTTGGTTATCTCGTTAGATAAAACGGTAGCCAGCGGGCGGCCGCTACAGATGGCACGTTCCGTCTTCGCAGATCATGCCGCCGGCGGCCGGCGCACGCCCATTCAGTTCGCGGAGAACCGGGCTTGCCATATGGCCCCAGCCCGGAATGAAGGCGGAGAATCGGCCGGCCTCGCCGCCGGCGCAGAACAGATGAATGTGGTCCGGGGTCGGGACGACCGGAATGCGGGCGTCCACATCGCGCTTGTACCATTTCGGCAGGCTGCGGTTATAGACCTTACCGTAGCGGTGCTGGAACGCCACATCACCGAAGGTGTTGGTCGCCTGATACCACAGGTAATGCCGGATATCGTGACGGGTCCACTGATATTTCGCCATGACCTTGGCATGCTCCGGCCCGATGACGACCGCGCAATGCCCGGCGCTGACGGCGTTGTTATGCGCGATCGTGCTCATCGCCGAGACGATACTGTCGAGAATGCCTTCCGGATCGTCCGAGACATGGTTGGTTACGCTGTGCGGCGGTTCGGCGGGCATCACGAAAACCGTCGAGTCCTCCTGATCGAACCCCTTCTCGACATGATAGGGCGCCAGGCAGCCGATCTCTTCGTTCTCGGCGATGCAATAGGTGTATTTCGCAGGCGAGCCGAGCGTGCTCTTGTCCAACTCTCCCGGCCATCCGCCGCCAACGTTCAACAGGACCATGCGGATCGCCCGGCCGATCGTCGCGTTTGCCCGGTTGCCCGATCCGAAAACATTGTGCCCACTGTTCATGCCGATTTCGTTCCGGATCGGTCCATTCACAACCAGCAGCGGCGACGCCATATGCGTCGTCGCCTGCACGCCGACCAGATTGAATGCGGTGGAACACAGTGCCAGCATCGCCGCCTGGACGACCGGCGCGTATTCCGTTTTGCAGCCGGCCATCACCATGTTGATGGCCAGCACCTCACGGGTGAGATTGCCCCATCGCGGCGGAACGCGGGCTTCGACATAATCTGGATCGCCGCCGAGGGCCGCGAGCATCGCCTCGACCTTTTCCGGCGTCGGCGGCGCGACGGGAAAACCGTCGGAATATCCCTTCTCGTAATACCACTCGATCAGGTCGATATCGTTCGGAACCACCGACGGCTCTGTCTCCTTGTCGGCGCTGTGTTTCGCGAGGGCGTCACCCGTCATCGATTCTGCTTTCCCTTGGTGGCAATAACCGTTGCCCAACTATGCGCAGAACACCGTAACGCTTCAATACTTTCCTAATTCGCTCTATTATTCCACTTTATGCATAAATAGGATCATCGTATGCCGATGCCCGCCGACGCCGACAAACAGGATCTCAGTTCCCGGCAACTCCGCTGCGTCGTCTCGCTGGCGCAGTATGGAAGTTTCGTCGCCGCCGCCACCGACCTCGGCATGTCGCAACCGGCCTTGACCCGGGCGATCATGCGGGTGGAGGAAATACTGGGCGTGCGGCTGTTCACCCGCAGCACAAGACGGGTTGCGCTAACCGGCGCCGGCCGGGAATTCGTACCGGTCGCGGAACGCCTGCTCGCCGACCTCGCGATCAGCGTACAGAATATGCGGGCGCTGCAGACCCGGGAACGCGGCCGCCTGGTCATTGCCTGCCTGATGTCGGTCGCCTACGGCGTGCTGCCTAAAGTCATCGCGGACTATCACCAACGCCATCGCGGCGTTGATCTGGAGATTCGCGAGGGCCTCTTGAGCACTGTGATCGAAGACGTGCGTAGCGGCCTCGTCGATTTCGGGATCGGCGACATCACCAACTCCCCCGCCCTGCCGGATGCCATCGAAGCGACCCCGATGCGCGAGGAACGGTTCCGTGTGGTGCTGCGCACCGACCACCCTCTGGCCAACCGGCGGCGCCTGGGCGTCAAGGATCTGCGGGACGAAACGGTGATCACGATGCCCTTCGGCGCGGGCATGCGGCGCCTGATCGACGGGAGCGCCGCGACCGCCGGCATCAGCTTCGGCCGCACGATTACGGTGAGTCAGTTCGCCACGGTTTTTTCATTGGTGCGGTCCGGCATCGGCGTGTCGATCGTGCCGGAAGCGGCACTGGCCATCGAGCCCGACGCCGCGATCGCCTCCCGGCCGCTCACGAATCCTACGATCACGCGAAAACTCGGCCTGCTGCGGATCAGGAATCGCCCGACATCGCCCGCCGCCGAGGGGTTCCTGGACCTCCTGGGGATTCCGTCGTCGACATCGGTCGGAACCTAGGTCACTTCGCTCAGCGGCCCGGCGGCATGTTCACGGTTGGATCTATAACGCCGTCGTTCTCGATCTCAACCTCGAAATTCTCCAGGAACCGGCACACCATCATGTAGAAGCCGATGGTCAGGGTGAGTTCGGACATCTCGCGGTGCGACAGCAGCGCCGACACGGCGGCATAGGCATCATCGCTCGCTTTCACGTCCCGCACGACCTCGTCGGTGTAGCGCAGGACCGCGCGCTCGAGCGGCGAAAACAGGTCCGCCTCGGGATCGTCCCGCACCGCGGCGATCTTCTCGTCGGCAACACCCACATGGCGCGCCACCCGCACATGCTGGTGCAGCTCATAGGCCGCCTCCGACAGATAGCCGACGCGCAGGATCACCAGCTCACGCAGCACAGGGTCGAGGTCCGCCTTGAACAACAGCGCATTGCCAAGCTTCATGAAGCCGTAAACCGACGTCTCAGCGTGCGGCAGCATGCGATAGATGTTCAGCATCGGCGAGATCCGGCCGACGAAGCTGCGCACGTCGTCCGGCAGCGCGTCGTGGTCGGGATAAGGAATGCGCGCCATGGCTCCACCTCGATCGGAAAGTCGGGGAAATTGGCGGAAGAGTGTGGGAGTCGAACCCACCAGGAACGTTGTACGCCCCTCAACGGTTTTGAAGACCGCACGAGACACCGGCCCCGATACTCCTCCGCCGCCGATCCTAGGCAGTGGCGGTGCCGCGTCAAGGGCGGTGCGGGGAAACCCGGATTAAGTCGCTCGCGTGCCGGCCTTATCCGGCATGAGGGTCACCCCGTAGCCGGGGCCCTGAACCGCGAAATGATCTTCGATCAGGCTTTCGCCGGCGGCAAACTCGGTGCGCCATGGCACTTCGCCGAAAGGAAACTCAAGCACTTCGGCGTTGGGATTGGCAGCCACCACGTGGGCACTCGCGGCGGTCGCAATCGGACCGCTTGGATTGTGTGGCGCGAAGGTGATGCCCTGGTCCGCCGCCAGCTTGCAGATCCGGTCCAAGGGTCCGACGCCGCCGACGAATTTCACATCCGCAATCAAAACGTCAACGGCGCGACTGCGTATCAGGGCTTCGAAGTCTTCCTGCAGCAGCAAGGCCTCGCCACCGGCAATACGCGCGCCCGACAGGTCGCGCAGCCGTTGCATCTCATCGGGATCGAGTTCCAGCAGCGGATCCTCGATCCAACCGATGTCGAGTTCCCGCGCCAGATCACCGAGATAGGGAACGGTCTCCGGCGTGAACCGCCAATGGCAGTCGACCATCAGTGCGATGTCGGGACCGATTGCATCCCGCAACGCCCGTAGCCGGTCCGCGCCGGGTTCAGCAATGCCCGTTCCCTCGCGGCCGAGCCCCTCGGGCGTAACCTCGTCGAACGGCGCGAATTTCACTCGTTCCAATCCACCCGCGACCGCTTGCCGTGCGGCGGCGGCGGCGGTGTCAGGCGAACGATCACGGCACATCCGGTTCAAATTGGCATAGATCGGAACGGCGTCCTTTATGCTGCCACCGCCGGCAAACATCTCGGCGACGGACGTGCCAGCGCACCGTGCAACCAACTCGGTGACCGCATGCTCGACGGCACTGGCGGCCGTTCGCGGAACCTTTTCCGCCGGGGCCGATTGCCGAAGCTGTGTAAGCAGCGCATCCGAATCATGATCGACCTGTATCAGCGACGACGCCATCTCAGTCATCGCCGCAATGACCGCATCGTCGTCACCCGAACTGCTGGCCTCACCCCACCCGGCGTTGCCCAGGTCGTCCGCCACCCGGACGAAAACCCAATCGCCCCGATGATTGACCGGGATGCGGTGGCACTCGAACTCAGTGATACGCATCGCTAACCGAAAACCTCCGCCGAAGATTGATGGATCGCCCGGTTGTCGCCGGTCCGTCGGGTAAAGCCCTGCTTGTCAAAGAATTCCAAGACCTGGATTGTCACGTTGCGGCCAATGCCGGTCGCGTCACGATAGTCGCGCACGTCGAACGTGCCGTCCGCTGCCGATTTGGCGACGCCTTCGGCGATCTCGGCCAACTGCCGCAATGTGTCCGGGAGATAGTAGCGATTGTCCGCGACACGATAGAGCATGCCCATGCGGGTCACCCGCATCAGCAACTGCTCCAACGGTTTCAGATCGTAATCCAGTTCTTCGGCCAATTCGCGTATGCGTGGCGGCCGCAGATGATCCACGTCAAGCAACGGCAGGATGCGTTCCCACATCGCCGCGTCGCTCGGTGCCAGCGCCGCGCGGTGTCCCGGCAAATGGAGGCTGGAGCCGTCGCGCAAGACGTGCTTGTCGCGAATCAGTTCCAGGATCAGCGCCGAGAACAGATCTTCGCGCAAGCGCTGCGGCATGGTGCGGAGAAGCTGCGCCTCGCCCGGCCCCGGCTGGTCCGGCGACTTGTCATGCCAAGCCCGGAGTTGCACCAACGCCGCGTCCTGCATCGCGGCCCACTGGGCTCGTGAGAATCCGACCGGCGCGTCGGGCTTGCCGGTGCGGACCATATCGACGCTGCGCCAAAGTTTCTCGGCTTCCGCAGAAGGCAAGTTCCAGGCCGTCGCCAACCGCTGAAGATCGATACCGTCAGACGCCCGGTCGAGCAACATCGACAGCCGTGCGTCCGCTTCTTCCAACTCCATCGCCTCGAGAACGGTGAGACGGTCCGGTGTGCGGCGTCCCCGCTTCGGCGAGAACGGATCGATAATCCATCCACCGCCGACAGTCCGCTGCGCCGACTGATCGCGCAGGATCAACCGATCACCGCGCAAGGCTCCCACCGGATGATCGAGCACAAGCTGCACGCGGCCGCTCTCGCCCGGCTTGATCGACTGCCCATCCAGCACGGCAACCCGACCGGTCACGTCGATGGCACCGAGATGGATGTGTACCGGCGTCCAATGACGCAGCGCCTTCGACTCCCCCGGCAACAGCCTGATACGAGCATCGATCCGGTCGGAGGGCGCGTGGATGGCACCGGGAAGCACCCAGTCACCCCGATGCACCGCGGCGCGGTCGATATCGCCGCCGGTAATGTTCAGCGCACACCTCTGCCCCACGGTACCGACATCGGATTGCTGATTCTGCGCGTGAATGGATCGCACCCGGACGGGCAATCCAGACGGCGAGAGCAACAATCTGTCGCCTGCCGAGACGGTGCCGGAAAAGACGGTGCCGGTCACCACAACGCCCGCCCCCGGCAAGGTGAAGCATCGGTCAACAGCAAGGCGAAAATGCCCGTCGGTGCGGCGGCCGGCGATCGACGCAGCCACATCCGAAAGATGCGATTGCAATTCGGGGATGCCGTCGCCGGTGATCCCCGACACCGGAAAGATCGGAGCACCGCTCAACCCCGTATCGGCGAGCAGAAGCTCAATCTCATCGCGCACCTGCGACACCCGCTGCGGGTCTACCCGGTCGACCTTGGTCAACGCGACCGCCCCCGCGCTCAACCCCAACAGGTCGAGAATCGCCAGATGTTCGAGAGTCTGTGGCATCGGGCCGTCATCCGCCGCAACGACAAGCAGCGCAAAGTCGATCCCGGTAACGCCGGCCAGCATATTGCGGACAAACCGCTCATGCCCCGGCACGTCGATGAAGCCGACGCGCGTGCCGTCGGTCAGCGTGTCATAGGCGAAGCCCAGGTCGATGGAAACACCGCGCGCCTTTTCCTCCGGCAGACGGTCCGTGTCGACGCCGGTCAGCGCCTTTACCAGAACGGTCTTGCCATGATCGATATGTCCGGCGGTTGCGATAATCATGGCGGCCGGTCACTTCACCGAAAGATGTCGGAGCTGATCCGCGAATGCTGTTTCATCCTCCAGACAACGGAGGTCCAGCGAGAAAGCGTCGTTCTGGATACGTCCGATGACAGGTTGCGGCAGCTGCCGGAAGGCCGTCGCCAACCGTTTCAAAGCACGTCCCGCGCCCCGCTTCCCCATATCCGGCGCAACGGCGAGCGCAGCGCTCGGTAACAGATCCACCGGCAGCGCGCCGCTGCCGATCTGGCTGTGGCACTCGTCGACGGAAACAGCAAAGCCATTACCCAACGCTTCCGATAGCCGCGGCCGAAGTCGCTCTGCCAGGGCTCGGATGTCTTCGACCGGGCGCGTTAACGCCCGCAACGCGGGCATCCGCTCTACCAGACGGTCGGGATCGAGATAGAGCCGGAAGACTGTGGCCAGTGCCGCGATCGTCATCTTGTCCAACCGCAGTGCGCGCTTGAGCGGGTTCTTCCGCACCTTCGCCACCAAGTCCTTCCGGCCGACGATTATACCGGCCTGCGGCCCACCCAAAAGCTTGTCGCCACTGAAAGTAACAAGATCGGCGCCCGAAGCGATCGCCTCCGCCGGGGTCGGCTCATGCGGCAGCCCGAAGGCTTCGAGATCGATCAGCGTACCGCTGCCCAGATCGATAACGCAGGGCAGGTCGTGGCGATGCGCAAGATCGGCGAGTTTGTCTTCGGGAACCTCGGCGGTGAACCCTTGAACCTCGTAGTTGCTGGTGTGCACCGCCATTAGCAGCGCAGTGCGCGGCCCGATCGCCGCTTCGAAGTCTTTCAGATGCGTCCGGTTGGTCGTTCCTACCTCGCAGAGTTTGCACCCTGCTCGCGCCATGATGTCGGGACTCCGGAAGGCGCCGCCGATTTCGATAAGCTGGCCGCGCGAAACCGGAACCTCCTTGCGCATGGCCAGGGTATTCAGGACCAATAGAACCGCGGCGGCGTTATTGTTCACCACCGTCGCGGCTTCCGCGCCGGTGAGGCGGCAGATCACGTCTTCGATATGGTCGTCACGGTCGCCGCGGCGGCCCGTGCCGAGATCGTATTCAAGATTGCTGGCGCCGCTGGACACTGCAACGACGGCATCCAGTGCTTCTTGCGGCAAGGCGGCGCGGCCGAGATTCGTGTGCAGCACGGTCCCGGTGAGATTGAAAACCGGAACCAACGACGGCCGCAGGATATCGGCGACCCTGCTCTCGACGCGACGAAGGAGATCATCTTCGGCGGGAACGGCGGCGCTGTCATCCCGCAGCGTCTGCCGCACCGCGTCCAGAACCTCTCGAACCGCACCGGTCACAAGCGGCCGACCGTGCGCCGTGCTCAATGCCTCGACGGACGCATGCCGCAGCATGCGGTCAACGGAAGGCAACACGGGTCGGGCTGGCGAAGCGGCTTTTGCCATAGAAGCTACAGTCTTGGTTTGGTTGGGAACATCCCAAGCTAGGACGGTGGATAATCAGCGTCAACGACCCACCCTTAAATTTAATGGTTCTGTGAAAAAATTCCTGTTTTGTTAACCATTTTTTCGCATATAGGCGCTTTACTACGAGTGTATACGGACGAGTTCCACGCGATCGATTGAGCAACGCCCACGTCGCGCGGATCTCGAAAGCAAGAAGAGACTGCGGCAGGACCCGACCCGGCCACCACTGCGAACCGCATCCCCCTTCTTGCCCTTCGTCGACGCAAGCCAAACAAATTTCTCTCCCTGTGCCTTAGGGCGGTTTCCGGAAAAGGAAACCGCTCTCTCTTTATGTCCAAATCCCGGTGACCGAATTTCAAAAGATCGCCCAAAAATAAATCACCTTGCTCAATTTTTCGGCTAACTCGCACGCGCATATTTTTTAGGCATAGTAAAAACTTAACAATATCAATCAATTGCTTGTTTTCCTTCGTGGCACACGTCTTGCGATCATGAGTCGGAGTTTGCGTACGCATCGCATGACGAAAGGAAAAAACATGCAAAAAAGAGTGCTCGCTTGCGCCATCGCTTTCCTCTTGGCGACGGGGACCGGGGCAACCGCCGCCGACGATAAGGACGATGTCGATAAGTTCTTCGACAAGATCGGATCGTTTTCTGCGGAAGTTGCCGGCACAACCGACTACACGTTCCGCGGCATTTCACAGACGAACGAAGGCCCTGCCATTCAAGGCTCCTTCGGCTGGTCGAAGGATTTCAATGCGGGCGGTCAGAAAATCAATGCCTTTGCGAGTGCCTGGGCATCAAATGTCGATTTCTCGGACGGCGACAACGCGCATATCGAGATCGACTACTCGGGTGGATTGGGTACGGAGATCGGCGGCGTTTCGCTGGAAGCCTTCGCGATCTACTACAATTATCCGAACTCCCGTGACGCCTTGAACTACGACTATATCGAAGCGGGCGGGGGTGTCGGCTATGACTTCGGTGTCGCTTCGTTCGGGGGGCAGTTCTACTGGTCGCCGGACTTCTTCGGGGGCATTGGCGATGCGTATTACGTTGCCGGCGATGTCAGCGTTCCGCTGCCGTACAAGTTCGCGATTGACGGCCATGTCGGGTATCAGATCTTCGACAACGCCGGCAGCACGGATTACGTCGACTGGTCGATTTCGGTCACCCGCAACATCCTGGGTTTCGATCTCAGCCTGGCCTATGTCGATACCGATCTCAGCACTACAGAATGTGGCGGCAGCTTGTGCGATGCACGGGCCGTCTTCACCGTGTCGAAATCCTTTTAGGGCGAAAGTTTCGGCAATCGGCTGCGTCGCGCCACGGCGCAGCCGCACTAAAGTTACCGCCTACCGCAGCGTAAGCTGCATCCTCCCCAACGGTCAGACCACCTCGTCTTCGCGCGAGGTGGTCTCTCCGTACCGCTTGAGGGCAGGCTCTTTCAGCCCTTCGAACGCCTTGGCCACCATCGGCTGCGTCCGGCGATTCTCCCGCTCGAACAAGCTATTGCCCTGCAGGTCGCTCTCGACCAAAAACGGGCCGAAGTTCTCCACTTCCAGTACCCAGATCGCCTGCGCGATACCCAGTTCTTCAAGCCACAGCACGTCCTTGACCCGCTTGATGCCGCGGCCCAGCAAGGCCCCGGTGCCGTATCCGACCGTGGTCAGATAGATCGCCTTGTTCGGCACGAAATATTTGCGGTAGTCCTCTTCGGACATGCCGCCCTTGCCCATGATGATCTTGACGCCCGACAGCTCGAACCATTCGGTCAGCCATTTAGCGAAGCGGAAGCTCGCCGTCGCGGTCACCGCACCGATGTTATAAGTCCCATCCGGCCGTACCGCCGCCGCGGGTGAGCAATGGAAGGTCACGTTCGACAGCGCCTTCAAATCGACCGGCGGCTTGATGCCTTCGCCAAGCGCGCGGTTATAGACGCCCTCCCGCCCGGTATAGACGATGCCGTCCAGATAGACCGCGTCGCCAAGCTCCAACCCTTCGAGATCTTCGTCGGTGATTGGTATCGTTAGGTGAACTTTTCTCATCCCGCGACCCTCGCCGTCTCCGTCGTCGCCCAATCGACCGTGTCGCGGCGCATATACGGCGTGAACCACTGCGGATCCGTGCGATATTCGACGCCGCCGTCGGCATGCAGCCGGGCGGTCGCGCGGCGCGACGACAGGCAGAAGCTGTGCACGCTCATCGGCATGCCGCCGGTATGCGTGTAGCCGACCTCGATATGGCAGTCGATCACCATGGATTTGCCGACGAAGCCCATTGGCCCCATGCCGATACTGTTGCCCCTCTCCTTCAACTCGGCCTCGAGCGCCGCGATCTCCGGATCCGGGTTCGCCTCGCCGACTGTTCGCAGGCAGGCCGCTTGCTTGCCGAGCGTCATGGCGATGTCTTTGCTGCCGCCCAGCCCAACACCGACGATCGCCGGTTGGCAGGCTAATCCCCGCCGTCCGAATTCATACATCACGTCGAGAAAGAATTTCCTGATGCCGTCGATGCCATCGCCCGGGAAAAGCATGCGGTAATCGCTGCCGAACAGCCCGCCTTTGTGAACCGACGTGACATCGACCCAATCCGCGTCAGGTTCGAAGCTGAACTCAATCTCTGGTGCGTTGATGCCGACATTGTTGTTGTTGTCGTGGCGGCTGAGGGGATGGACACGGTTCGGGCGCAGCGGAATATCATAGGTCGCTTCCGCCGTCGCCTGCCGTAGCATGTGTTCCAGCGCCACGAACCCGCCTTCGATCTGCGCCTCGTTTCCCGCCTTCACGAAGTAACGCGGCACGCCTGTATCGGCGCACATGGCGCGACGGTCTTCCTCGGCCGCATCCCAGTTTTCCAGCATCGACTGCAGGACGAAGCGGCTTAGCTCCTCTTCCTCCTGCTCGACCATCAACCCGATGCCATCCTTGTAGTCGCGCGGGATTTCAATCGCCGCGCGGCTCATGATTTCCTTTCCCGCTTCGAGGATCTTGTCTTTCTTAATCATGGCGCACCTCTCTTAGTCGGCAGCGTCTTCGGCGAGCAAAGTCTCGCCGGGCTTGATCCGCGTGAAGGCAACGGGGCTCGTATCAATGGAGATAGCATCACCATCGCGTCGAACAACCGTGTTGGCGGAGGTCTCCAAATCACGCGTTTCAGGGAAATCGTCCCGGAAATGCGCACCGCGCGAATCCTCGCGCGCCAGAGCCGCCATCGTGATGGCGCGGCTGACCAGGATCTGGCTGTCCAGATTCATCCAATCATGCCAGGTGAGATTGAAGGCCCGGTTGCTCTCCGCCAGCCCAATCGACTGCAAGTCGTTCTCCAGCTCGTCGAGACCGGCGAGGCCGCGATTGAGACTCTCGGCCGTCCGGGTGATGCCGACCTCTTCCCACATCAGATCGTAGAGTCGAAGCCGCAGGTCGGTGACACTGCCGCTGTTGTTCGAAAAGGGCGTGAGGCATCGCGAAATCGTCTCTTCGACGACCGCCTCGTCGGGATCGGAGAATTCGCCGTCGCGGCGCACCCACGGGGCCATGGTGTCCCCAGCGACGCCGCCGAAGACGGTCGAGTTCGCGACACCGTTGCCACCGAGGCGGTTCGCGCCATGCGCACCACCCGCGTCCTCGCCCGCGACGAACACGCCCGGAATGTCGGTGAAGCAGTTCTCGTCAAACTTAATGCCACCCATCATGTAATGCGCCGTCGGCACCACCTCGACCAAACCACCGACAAGATCGAAGCCGACATCGCGGCAGCGGTCGACCATGCCTTTGAACTGCTGCACGACCATCTTCGGATCGAGATGCGCCATGGTGATATAGAGGCCACCGTTCGGCGCGGTTCGTCCCTGTTTCATCATTTCGTACATGGCGCGGCTGACGATATCGCGGGTCGCCCGCTCGCCGCGCTCGTCGAATTCATGCATGAAGCGCTGTTCGGCGCCGTCGAGCAGATAACCGCCGGCGCCGCGCAGGCCTTCCTCGATGATCGTGCCGGTGATGCGCGTATCCACGCCCGCGACCAGGCCGGTCGGGTGGAACTGCACCATCTCCATATCGATCAGCGGCAAGCCCGCACGCAAGGCCATCGCGATGCCATCGCAGGACTTGTCGCCCGACGGGGTATGGAACTTGTACATGGTCGGCCCGCCGCCGGTGCCGATCATCACCGCCTTGGCCTGCACCAAATGAAACTCGCCGGTCTGCATGTCGATCATCAGCACGCCGGCAATGCGCGTCGCGTCCGTGGACGGCACCAAGGCAATCGCCCGATGCTCTTCCATCCGATGGATACCGCGGCTCCAGACCTGCTCGGCCAGGCGGCTGATGATTTCGATCCCGGTCAGGCTGCCCTTGTGAACAGTGCGATCGAAGGTTTGTCCCGCGAAGGCTTTCTGATGGATCGTGCCATCCGGGTTGCGATCGAAGAAGCACCCCATGTCGTTTTCCAACTCATGGATCCGTTCGATCGCGACGTTCACCAGCTTCCAGGAGATTTCCTGATGGTTCAGCCATTTTCCGCCCAGGATCGTGTCCATGAAATGGCGCTCGACGGAATCCTCGTCCGCGATGGCGACGTTGTATCCGCCCTGCACCATGCGGGTGCAGCCGCATTTCCCCAATAGCCCTTTGACCGCGATCGTTATTGACAGGTCAGGGTCGGCCTTATGGGCATGTAGCGCCGCAAACAGGCCCGCGCCGCCGCTGCCCAGGATCAGAATGTCGGTTTTGGAGCGTGTGATCTCGACCATGGTCTATCCAACCGTTTCTCTAGTAGGCGCCGAGCAGGAAGACTAGCCCGACCACGAGCGCGAATCCGCTGGCCACCGCAATCAATGTCTTCTGCCAGTCCTGCCAAGGCAAGAACTCCAATGCCAGCAGGCGCAGACCGCCCGCCATGTGAGCCGCCAGAAGGATCACCAACCCGGTCTCGGCGACCTTCACCATCGGGTTTTCGGTCCACCGCAGAAAGCCGTCGAGCGCCGCTTCACCTTCCAGCGCTAGCGATAGAACGTACAGATGCGCCGGTAAAAAAATCGCCAGCCCCAAGCCCGACACCCGATGCAGGATGAAGGCCCAATAGGTCGGGTGATTGCGGGTCGGCCAATTGCGGTTCATGTCACCGCTTCCACCGCCCGCAACCCCAGGACCAGGATCGTCAGACAGAATGCGCCGGCGGCAACATCCAGTGACTTGCTACGCCAGGCAGTCATTTCCCGCAGGATTGCGCGCAGCCCAATCGCACCGTGCACAGCGGCGGCTATGACGAACAAGCCATAGAAACACGCCCAGAAGATGCTGCCGTCGGTGCGACTCAATATCTCCGCCGCGGTCAAGCCGTCGCGAATGGCATATACCATCGTCGCAATATGGATGATCACCAGCGGCGCCAAGACCATCGCGCTCAGCCGCTGCGCGACATAGAGCCATAGTTCGACGCGGCCGCTCATAGGTCGCCCTTGAGCGCCGCCGTCATCGTCGCGCGCTTCAATCCGGCGATCGACGACGTGGGGTTCAGACTCTTCGGACAATAGCGCGTGCAGTTCTGATGGCTGTGGCAGGCATGACATCCCGCATCGACGGCGACCGCGGCCAAATGCCCTTTACGGTCCGCGTCGCGCACGTCGTTCACCAAAGTCCAAGCTCGGTTCAACTGGGCAGGCCCGAGATAATCGGGATTCCAGGCCACCACGTCGCATGCGGCATAACAGACTCCGCACCCGATGCATTCGATTCCGGCGCTTGCCGCCGCGCGCTCCTTGCTTTCCGGGGAGACGTCGGCGAACTCTTGCGATCCAGGCTGGCTCGGCTCGAAGCGGCCGCCGGCCTTCTGCCATTTATCGAAGAATACGGTCATATCGGTGACCAGGTCCTTGATCACCGGGAGGTTTCGTAACGGCTGAAGCCGGATTTTGCCTTCCTTCACGACCTTGGACGCGTGGGTGCGGCAGGTCCAGCGCGGCGCGCCGTTGACCATCATGGCGCAGGACCCGCACATGCCGATCCTGCACGAGAAGCGGTAGGACACCGTCGGATCGAGGCGGCGCTGGATATACGTCACCACGTCGAGGATCGTTTGCTTCTCTTCGTGCGGAACTGAATAGCTGTCGAAATGGCCGTCATCGCGGCCTCGCCAGATTTCGACCGTGATGGTCGCCCCGGCATTATTCTGTTCGGACAAAATACCTCCCTGGCGGTGCGCGACGCCGCCTGTCCGCATCGATACTTTGACCCTTAGTATGAGCCGCTGATGCCTGCCGGCAAGCCACGTCCGGCAGATTATTTGTCGCTGACATTGACCTGACGGTCAAATCGTCGACAATAAAGTCAACAATATCTCGGGAGGTCAACCACAATGGCGCTTGAAATCAATCGTCTCGGCGGCGCGCTCGGCGCAGAGTTGCGCGGCCTCGACCTATCGGACCCGCTCGGCGGCAATCTCCTGGAGACTGTGCGGCAGGCATTTGTCGACCACTCGGTTTTGGTTTTCCGGGACCAGACCCTGACACCCGAACAACTCGTGACATTCAGCGGATTGTTCGGCGAGTCGGTACCGCATCTGCTGGAAGGGTTTCAGCACGAAGAGAACCCGAAGATTTTCCTGATTTCGAACGTTCAAGAGGACGGCAAACCGAAGGGCGCGATCTATGCCGGCCAGTACTGGCATTCCGACCTGTCCTACATGCCGCTGCCGGCGCTCGGCTCGATGTTGAATGCAGTTGAAATTCCGAAGACCGGCGGCGACACGATGTTCGCGAACATGTATCTCGCCTACGAGACATTGTCGGACACGATGAAGACGCTCATCGCCGACCTGCAGGCGATGCATGACTACACGCACGCCTATGACACAGTGTTCTCCAAACTGCCGGGCCGGCCGCCGATGACCGAGGCAGAAAAAATGAAGGTGCCGCCGGTGACGCACCCGATCGTCCGGACCCATCCAGACTCCGGCCGGAAGGCGCTCTACGTCAATCCCGGATTCACCGCCGGGATCGTCGGCATGACAGAAGACGAAGGCCGGGCTATTCTAGAATTCCTGTTCGCGCATGCGACCCGCCCGGAGTTCATCTACCGGCATCAGTGGCAACCGCGCGACCTTGTATTCTGGGACAATCGCTGCTTGATGCATCGTGCTGTCGCCGATTACGACATGGCCGAACCGCGCCACATGCATCGGGCAACAATTCAAGGAGACGCACCGCACCAGTAAACGAAACACGCAACGAAGCGCCGATTCAGTTCAAAATAGCGGTTTTCTCGCCTCAATCGGCAGCAAAGCGAAGATTTACGTTTACGACGGACGACAATATTGTACACAATTAGCCAATGGTTCCTGAAGCATGCGGTGCTCATCGCACGCTAAAAAATGATACAATGAAATTTATGGGGAACCGTCCATCAGTTGCTGCACGAGCCAGCAATGAAAACAACATGCTTAGGGAGGCATTTAATGAAGCGCTCTACCCTCACGAAAATCATCGCCGGTCCGGCAATGGCTGCTCTTATGGCAGCTGGCGCCGCGTCGACCGCCAGCGCAGAAACCGATACCGTCAGAATGGCCCAGCAGTTTGGACTCCTTTATGTGCCGCTGCATGCCGTCATGGAATTCGGCCTGATTGAAAAGCACGCCAAGAAGCAAGGCATTGCCGCGCCGAAGATCAAGATGTTCAAGATCAGCGGTGGCGCCAATATCAACAAGGCATTGCTCGCCGACACGATCGACTTCGGCGCGCACGGCGTCGGCCCGGCCCTCAAGCTTTGGGGCAAGACCAAAGGCCGCTTCAAGATCGCCATTAGCATGGCGAATATGCCGTTGAAGCTGAACTCCAACGATCCGAACGTGAAGACGGTCGAAGACTACTTGAAGGTCAAGGACCACAAGATTGCGACGCCGGCCGCCAAGGTTTCGATCCAGGCAGTGACACTGCAGATGTTCGCCGCAAATAAATGGGGCAAAGCCGATAAGCTCGATCACCTCGTCGTTTCGATGAAGCATCCGATCGCGCTTGCCGCACTGATGTCAGGCGGCCAGACGGTCAAGAGCCACTTTGCGACGCTCCCGTATTCCTATCAGGAACTGCAGAGCGGCAAGATCCACAACGTGATCACGTCCTACGACATTCTGGGCGGCGAGCATTCGGTCCTGGTCATGAGCACGAATGAAAAGTTCCGCAAGGCCAACCCGAAAACCTATGCCGCAGTGATCGGCGCCTATCGCGAATCCTACGCTTGGATCAAGGCGAACCCTGAAAAGGCCGCCGAGGTCTTCATCAAATACACCAAGTCGAAGTTGAAGCCGGCCCTGGTGAAGGCGCTGCTGACGAACCCGAAGGAAATTGCCTTCTCGGAACTGCCGCAGCACACGATGAAATACGCCAACTTCCTGCATAAGATCGGCGATATTCCGCAAGCCAAGAGCTGGAAAGACTATTACATGCCGAACAGCCACGGCTTAAACGGCGGCTGAGTCGGTAATGCATTCAGAGGTAACGACGACAGGAGCGGCGGACCCAACGTCCGCCGCTCCCAAGCCGGACGCCCCGATTCTCGATGTCGAAGGCGTCACGATCCAGTACAAGACCAAGGAACATCTGATTACGGCGACCTACCGTGTCGGCTTTCAGGTTTTCGAGGCCGACCGTTTCGTCATCCTCGGACCGTCGGGCTGCGGTAAGTCGACATTGTTGAAGTCTGTCGCCGGTTATCTCCATCCCGTCGAGGGGGAGATGCGGCTCAACGGCAACATCGTCACCGAGCCGGGACCGGACCGCGTGATGGTGTTTCAGGAATTCGATCAGCTTCTACCGTGGAAGACGGTCAAGGAGAACATCACTTTCGCCTTGATGAACGGTGGCCGCTGCAGCAATAAGAGCGAAGCCAACGACATCGCCATGGAGTACATCCAGAAGGTCAAGCTGGAGCGCTTCGAGGACACCTATCCGCATATGCTGTCCGGCGGCATGAAGCAACGCGTCGCGATCGCGCGCGGCATGGCGATGGAACCGGCGATCCTTCTCATGGACGAGCCCTTTGCGGCGCTTGACGCGCTTACCCGCCGTCAAATGCAGGAAGAACTGCTCGCCTTGTGGGAAGACACGAAGTTCACCGTGTTGTTCGTCACGCATTCGATCGAAGAAGCGGTGATCGTCGGCAGCCGAGTTCTCATCATGTCGCCCCATCCGGGACAGGTGAAAGCGGAATTGAACGCCCACGAACACTCAATTGCGACGCTCGGCGGGGATGGCTTCGCGGAACTGCAGACTAAGATCCACAACATGATCTTTGCCGACCGCGTGCTCGAGGATGAGGTAGTCAAGCATGGCTGATGTAAAAGCGATCTCGCTTTTCATCCGACCGGAATTCGAAAACCCCGCCGTCGAGACCGCCGTGGTTGGCGACATCGAGCGTCGGCTGTCGGTGTGGGAGCGAATTTCGAATATGGACCCGGTGCGGAAATTTACCGTGCTGGTTTCGCTGGTTGTTGCCTGGGAACTTTATACTCGGATCGGCGGCATCAACGAGTTGATGTTCCCGACTTTTACGAAAACCTTCATAGCGCTAATCGACGCGCTGATGAATGCTGGGCTGCTCACCAACATTTGGAATTCGTTGAGCTTGCTCGTCACCGGCTATGTCATCGGTATTTCGATCGCGGCGGTATTGGTTGTTCTGGGCGTTTGGACGCGGTTCGGCAGCGATCTGTTGACCACACTGACGGCGATGCTCAACCCGCTTCCGGCCATCGCACTTTTGCCGTTGGCGATGATCTGGTTCGGCCTCGGCAACCAGGCGGTCATCTTCACGCTGCTCCACTCGATCATCTGGCCGGTCGCATTGAATACGCATGCCGGATTCCAAGGCGTCAGCGAAACCATGCGCATGGTAGGCCGCAACTATGGCCTCAAGGGACTGCCGTATATCGTCAAGATCCTGATCCCGGCGGCCTTCCCGTCGATCCTGACCGGGCTGCGCATCGGTTGGGCCTTTGCCTGGCGCACCTTGATCGCGGCGGAACTCGTCTTCGGCGGACAGGTCATGGACACGTCCGGGGCATTGGGCTCCGAAGGGAGCAATGCCGGCGGCCTAGGCTGGATCATTTTCCAGAACCAGATGGAAAACCAAACGCCATACGTATTCGCCGGACTATTCACGGTGATTATCGTCGGAATCGTTATCGAAAACGGCCTGTTCCGGAATGTGGAAGACCGGACGATCCGCAAATGGGGCATGCAGCAGAGCTAAAACGATGAGCGATAAAGCAATCGATACCTATATCCGGCCGGAATTCGAGGTCGGCGCGCTGAAAGACGCGACGAATGTCGACGTCGAACGGCAGCTGTCGCTCGTCGAGCGGATTTCCAACATCAACGCTGTCCGCAAGATGTCGATCCTGCTCGGTCTAGTCGTGTTGTGGCAGGGCTATACGATGATCGTCCAGCCGGAACCACTGTTGTTCCCGAGCTTCTTCGCCAGTGCAGAGGTCCTTTGGGAAACCATCCTCAGCGGCGAGATGTTCGAAAAAGTTTGGATTTCGCTCTACGTGCTGCTGCTGGGATACGCCGCGGGACTGGCGATGGCCGCGGTCTTCCTGGTTTTAGCCGTGTCGACCCGCATCGGGAGCGATTTTCTCAGCACCATGACGGCGATGTTTCAGCCGTTACCGGCGATTTCGCTGCTGCCGCTCGCCATGCTGTGGTTCGGACTCGGCATCCCCAGCCTGGTCTTCGTGACCATCCACTCGGTCCTCTGGGCGGTGGCCTTGAGCACCCATGTCGGGTTCATGGGCGTCAGCGAAACACTGCGGATGGTCGGGCGTAACTACGGCCTGCGGAGCATCCCGTATATCCTCAAAATTCTGGTGCCCGCGGCCTTCCCTGCGATCCTGATCGGGCTGAAGATCGGCTGGGCGTTTGCCTGGCGAACCCTGATTGGCGCGGAACTCGTGTTCGGCGCAGCCGCCGGCAAGGGCGGCCTCGGCTGGATGATCTTCGAGAAGGGCGACAACCTCGACACGGAATACGTCTTTGCCGCCTTGTTCATGGTTATCCTGGTCGGGTTGGTCGTGGAAAACGTGATTTTCCGCAACATCGAGCTGAACACAATCAACAAGTGGGGCATGCAGCGCTAAGCTTGGCCCTCTTTGAAGCGGAGGCCGGCAGCACGCCGTGCCTCCCTAGACAGGCTTGCAATCAGGAGGGTATGCCATGCCGATTTCGACGAAACCACTGACCGGCAGCGACTTCGTCGTCGAAGTCTCGGGCATAGACCTCAGCGAATCGCAAGACGCGGAGACAATCGCCGCATTACGGACTGCGCTTGGCAAACATTCGATCCTGGTTTTCCGGCAACAATCCCTGACAAACGAGCAACAAATCGCGTTTAGCCGCAATTTCGGCGAGCTGGAGATTCATCTCGTTCGGCAATACCTCATGCCCGAGCATCCGGAGATCATCGTGTTGTCGAATGTCGGCGCCGGCGGCGTGAAGCCGACTGCCAACGGCGGGGCCTACTGGCACAGCGATATCTCCTACCGGGCGAAGCCGCCGCTCGGCTCCCTGCTGTATGGCGTCGAGGTGCCGCCCGAAGGCGGCAATACGCTTTTCGCCAATATGTATGGCGCCTATGACACGCTGTCCGACGACCTCAAGAACAAGGTCGACGGACGCAAAGCCGTGCACAGCTATCTCGGGCGCTTCATGGCAATGCGCGACCGCGATACATCGCACAAAGGCGAGGACAAATTCGAACTCGACGAAGAACAACAAGAGAGTTTCCCGCCGGTCCTGCATCCCATCGTCCGCACGCATCCGGAAAGCGGACGCAAGGCGCTATACGTCAACGACGGCTTCACCATCGGCATCGAAGACATGGACGAGGATGACGGCAAGGCATTGCTGCGTAAGCTCAACATTCACGCGACGCGCGATCCCCTGCTCTACAGCCATGCCTGGCAGCCCGGCGATGTGGTGTTCTGGGACAACCGCAGCACGATGCACTGCGCCACGTCATACGACCCGGTTCACACGCGAACAATGCACCGCACCACGATACAGGGCGATACGCCTTACTAGGACGATCACTCAGGTCAAGCTGACCAACGCTGCGGCGCATCGTATCCAGACGCGGCATGAATCTCTTCCGGCTGTACGGCAGCGGATCCGCTCTACCCCAACGGCAGACCTTCGAGCCCGACATCCGCATTTTCACCGTTTATGTCCGCTTCAGCACAGGGAGCGGACATGAAATAGCAGCGGCCGAATGTCCGCAAATGACCCAAAGCGGTCATGGATCGCTAGATATTTTGTGCAACTAAACCAGCCGCCAGATCGTGTAGATCACTACGCAGAGTAGCTTCCTCGTCTTCCAAGAACTTTTCTCTTGAGGCCATGCTGCCCGTCATTGTCATCGCCAAGTCAGTCATCGCCACGACGTAAATGTCCTCCTGCGGCTTACATGCTGAAACTACGAACTCAGTCGCCTTCTCGACAGCCAGTTCACCACCACCGTAACTCGCCGACAGGGTCTCTACCTGATTGAGGACACAGGCTTTGTATTGTTCATTTTCAGCACCTGCCTCAGTAAGGGCTTGTCCCAAGCCGCACGCAGTCAAAACAAAAAGGGACAAGCCAATTGCAATTTTCCTAATCATGAATTGTTCTCCTTTTTCGAAATAGAGGCCCTCATTGGCGTCTGAGGATTGAATATTCAGGCGTCGAAGGATGGGTTTATTTCTGTACGGAGCCCGACGCCATCCATGTCGGACATCTGCTAACCTTCAGCTGTCTCTGCTAGAGTTCTACTTGGTGTCTGACCAAGACTACGTGCGGTCCGGTTTCGACAGGCGCTTGGGTTGAGGGGCGGGGCTTCGCGACAAAAAGATGGATAAGCACTTCCGCGGCTAGAATGTTCAGAACCCAACAAAGCACCATAAAGCAATCTCTTAAGAAGCCTGTAGGCTCAGTGCCAAACGTGACGATCCACGCTATTCCAAGCAACGCTTGTGTTGAGGCGCCCTGGCCAATGGCATAGGCCCTAAGCATCGAAGCTCCGTGCCTTGTGAAGGAACGTGCCCTAACAGCAATGATCGCCCACCCGAGCAGTCCGATCATTGCGAAACTTAGGATGATCCGCGCAGAGAAAAGGAGGTTGCCTTGAATAGCGTCGGGGAAGGTAAAAAAGCAGGTCATCCATAATCCGGTAACCGCCGACAGAAACCCTGCAATTACCATCACGCGACCGATCATTCGGTGTGTCTTCGGGTGATGGCGTCTCAAACTTGGCAGAAACTGTATTGCACCTGTGATGCAGAACACGAAACTGCCCAAGATATGCAAGATGACGGGCCAAGGATCAGCGAGGGCGCGCGGATTTCCGGGAAGCATAGAAGGGCCACCGGCAAGCTCAAAAAGCCTTATCAGGCCACCGAATGCGGGGATCAACGAGAAAACAACAATCAGAATCAATGTTGTCCATTCACGTCCGGTTAAAACGTTCATCATAAGCCCTCTAATTTGACCTAAGGTCAGGATCAATCTTCATCCACAGCGGCCATATCATCATTGGGTTGACCGGTGTATTTGGCGGTTGTTCGGTTCCCAATATTATTTCGGTCTCGCGTATCCGAGTGCTTTCGCAGTGGAATTGAGGGTCTTCTACATCTTCAAAATCAAATTAGAAATTGCCAAATTTTGCACTTATGATATTCATTTTTGAATGAGAAATCGAACCTCCGCATTCGACTGGTCGCAAGCGCAAGCCTTCCTGGCTACGGCTGAAACGGGTTCATTTTCTGGAGCCGCCAAACTTTTAGGATTGTCTCAACCGACCGTTGGGCGGCATGTCGCTGCTCTTGAGAGCGATCTTGGTCTGTTGCTATTCGATCGGGTCGGAAAGTCATTGGCGATCAACGACAAAGGGCTTGCCCTGGTCGCTCACGTGAAAGCGATGAAGGAAGCAGCGGACCTGTTCAGTCTTTCGGCGTTGGGCCAGGATCAAATGATCGCCGGTCCTGTTAGCGTCACCGCAAGTGATGCTTTTTGCGCCTATATCTTACCACCAATCCTCGAGCGCATCCGGTTTTCCTATCCCGAGGTTCAGGTGGAGATCGTTTCATCCAACGACGTGCAAGACTTGCGGCGTCGTGAGGCGGATATTGCAATCCGGAACCTTGAGCCCACGCATCCCGATCTTTATGCCAAGCGAGTACGGACCACGAAAGCCTATCTCTACGGAGCAAGCTCTTATCTCGACGTTGTAGGCCGCCCGGCAACGATCAATGATATTAGTGAGCGAACGACCTTCCTTGGGGATACCTCCGGGCGCGTCTTTCAGATGTTGAGCGCAATGAACGGAGCCATCGCGACCGAGCAATTCAGCATCGTTGCCAATAGTGGGGTGGCAATATGGGAGTTGGTTAAGCGAGGACTGGGCCTCACAGTTATGTTCGAGGATCTCGCGGAAATGACACCTGAGGTTGAGGCTGTCCTACAAAAGGAAGTCTCTGCCGAAGTTCCTGTCTGGCTTGTCACTCACGGAGAACTCAAGACCAATGCCAGGATACGCGCCATCTTCGATATCCTGTCCGAGGAACTTACCGCCGGAGCGTCAAACAGATAACTGCAACGAGCCTTCTACAATGTCCGTTACTGGCTATTAGCGGACATTCCGTCATTCCAGATTGGCGTCTGCTCTGGCCGCAGGAACGGACATTTCAAGTGCGTCCTCTGACTTCCGCGCCCCACTGCGGACCTAACAGCATGCCGTCCTATCGCGTACTCACAGAACCCTAGCGGGCTAAGATCGAGTGCCACTCCCGCGCTTCAGAACGAGGCTCAGGGCCGGGGCACTACAAACTCCCATCGTGACCGGGCGGGCTCAGCTGTGGCGCAATCATCGACGAAGAGCGTGCGCCAGCGATCGGATGGAGAATAGGTCGTTGCGGATCGAGACCCAACGGTAAGACAGAGTTCTGAACCTGTGAGTGTGAGGCGCCCGTCATCCCGAAGCGTAAATCGCTGTAGCTCCGAACTTTCGAAGAACGGCATCGATCCATTGCAGGTTTGAAGCAGAATCGACGCGCCCGGTAATGCGACTGAATTGACGCCGGCTACGGTGATGCAACGGTCCACGGCCGGGTATCGAATGATTCCATCCGAAGTGAACACCACTGCGCTATCGCTTGTGAGCCGGGGCTTGCAGTTGTGCGCGAACAGTGGAACTTCGACACGCAGGGTTTGTCCGGTTCCAAGGATATCCACGCAGTAACCGTCCTCGGGGCGATCGAGCCGATCCAGTAGTCGCAGATGGGCCGCCGTGGTCGATGGAGCCGACGACGCAAGGCTGGAGTAAAGTAGCAATGACCAGACTATGAGTAAGAGTCTGAGACCAACTACCACGGTCGGCATCCCAACTGTTTTCTATTGCTCGTAAGTCTTGTTTGTAGAGCCACCCTGCGCCAGCTTCGCACGCGCAGCGCGATACGCCTCACCATACCAGGCGAATGTCTTGTCGGTCATCAGTGCGTCCCTAAATTTTCAGCGTGCAAATTACGAATACAGCTTTTCCAGATTGTCGAGCGCGCTCGACCAACCCCGCCCATGATCGGCAACTTCCTCCGAACCGGGTAGGCGGTCATGCACAAGCGTCAAGGCGGTACCGTCGCCGGACTTCTCGAACGTAACCGTCACCAGGGAGGCTTCCTGATGGGTTCCCGCCGAGATCCAGGTAAACACGAGGCGGTTGGGCCGGTCGATCTCGACGTATTCGCCTTCGTGTTTATGGAGTTTCTCCTCGCCCTGCATGTCGAGATAGTATTTGCCGCCGACGCGAACATCGAGATCGGCACGCACCACCTTCGTGTCGAACGGGCACAGCCATTGGCTGATAACGTCCGGTTTCGTCCAGGCGTCGAAGACGTCTTCCGGCGACGCCGGGAGCTGTCGCGTAATCGTCAGAGTCGTGTCCAAGACCTCAACCGTCATTTTTCTCATCCTTTTGCTTGCGCAGGTATGCCTCCAAGGCATCCAAACGCTGGTTCCAGAAGTTCCGGTAGGTTTCGATCCAGTCGGACGCTTCCTGTAGCGGCCCGCCGTTGAAGGAAATGTGATGCTCCCGTCCCCGCACCTCGCGGCGGACGAGGTCGGCACGCTCCAGGATCCGCAGATGCTTCGACACGGCGTTCAGGGACATATCGAAGGGTTCGGCAATTTCCGTAACCCGCGCCTCGCCCTCGACCAGGCGGGCAATGATCGCCCGCCGCGTCGGGTCCGACAGCGCAATCATCGTCCGGTCGAGCCCCGCTTCATTCATAACCATTCGACTGCATCCTATATTCAACCATATGGTTTAATATAGGATCGGCACAGAACCGCGTCAAGCTCGATCTCGAAATTTCAGGGTAGCGGCGGGTCTAGAAGAGCCCTTCGACCTCACCCTGCGCGTTAACGTGGATGTCCTCGGCCGCCGGTTTCCGCGGCAATCCGGGCATCGTCATGACGTCGCCGCAGACGACCACCAGGAACTCCGCACCCGCATTCAACCGGACCTCTCGGATCGGCACCACATGACCCGAAGGCGCCCCCCGCAGGGTTGGATCGGTCGAGAAGCTGTACTGCGTCTTGGCCATACAGATCGGGAAATGGCCGAAGCCGCCGTCCTCCAGCGCTTTGAACCGATCCTGCACCCGTTTGTCACCGCTGATGTCTTCCGCACCGTAGAGAGTTTGCGCCACCGTCCGCGCCTTGTCCCAGAGCGACATATCGTCCGGATAGAGCGGCTTGAAATTCGATGTTCCGCCTTCCACCACCTCGACGAGCCTGCGCGCCAAGTCTTCGGTACCGGCACCGCCATCGGCCCAATGGCTGCAGACGAATGCATCCACACCCAGGCCGGCGCAATGCTCGCGCACCGCATTGAGTTCAGCTTCCGTATCCGTGCCGAACTTGTTGATCCCGACGAGCACCGGCACGCCGAATTTTCCGATGTTGCTGATATGGCGGTCTATGTTGACCAATCCCGCCCGCACAGCATCCAGATTCTCTTCGCCGAGCTTGTCGCGGGCAACCCCGCCATGGGACTTCAGCGCCCGGACGGTCGCGACCAGAACGGCGGCTTCCGGCGCGAGACCGGCCTTGCGGCATTTGATGTTGAAGAATTTCTCGGCCCCGAGGTCGGCGCCGAAACCCGCTTCGGTGACGACATAGTCGGAAAGCTTCAGCGCGGTCTCCGTCGCGATCACCGAGTTGCAGCCATGCGCGATGTTGGCGAAGGGTCCGCCATGGATGAATGCCGGATTATGTTCCAGGGTCTGGACTAGGTTTGGCATCAACGCGTCCTTCAGGAGCGTTGTCATCGGCCCTTCGGCCTTGAGGTCCGACGCCTTCACCGGCGTACGGTCACGCGTCTCGGCGACCTGAATATTGCCGAGACGGTTTTTCAAATCCTCGAGATTCCGCGACAGGCAGAAGATCGCCATGACTTCCGACGCCACGGTGATATCGAATCCCGTCTGGCGCGGAAAGCCGTTTCCGACCCCGCCCAGGGAGGTCACGATATCGCGCAATGCGCGGTCGTTCATGTCCAGAACCCGGCGCCAGGACACGCGGCGCGCATCGATACCTAGGCCGTTACCCCAATAGACATGATTGTCGAGCATCGCCGACAACAGGTTATGCGCGGTGCCGATGGCATGCATGTCGCCGGTGAAGTGAAGGTTGATGTCCTCCATCGGCACGACTTGCGCGTAGCCACCGCCTGCCGCCCCGCCCTTCATGCCGAAACACGGGCCGAGGCTCGGTTCGCGCAGACACATGAGCGTCTTCTTACCGATCCGGTTCAGACCGTCGCCCAGCCCGACCGTCATGGTCGTTTTGCCTTCACCGGCAGGCGTCGGTGTCATCGCCGTCACGAGAATGAGCCGCCCATTCGGACGGTCGGTCAGCGAATTGATGAAATCGTACGATACCTTTGCCTTATCCGGCCCATACCGGTAGAGCGCGTCGGGCGGTATATCCAGCTTTTGCGCGATTTCTTCGATCGGCTTCAGTGTAGCGGCTCGTGCGATTTCAATATCGCTTCCCACTTCCGGCATGGCGTAACGCTCCCCGTTCCATTATCAGTTGGGGGAAGTCTACCGTCCTCACAGGCTTAAGAGAACCCATTCACGAAGAGTTGTCGCGGCGCGGTCATACGACCGACGCCGGATAAGGGAATCGGCGCGTGCAATTCCGCCTCTATCGGCTATTCAACAACGCATCGGCGAATCTGCGCGGCATGATCTGGATGTTGGGCGCAACGCTGTTGTTCGCCGCTATGCACGGTGCGATCCGGCATATCGCACAGGACGTCCATCCCACTGAAATCGCTTTTTTCCGGAACTTCCTCGGCCTGGTCTTTCTGTCGCCGCTGTTTTTGCGGTATGGCGTGGCCCCGTTGCGCACCCCGCGTTTCGGCATGCATTTCATCCGGGCCATCCTGAACGTGGCCAACATGATCGCCTATTATACCGGCCTCAGCCTGACCCCGTTGGCCGAAGCGACGGCGCTTAACTTTACGGCGCCCCTGTTCACGACATTGTTGGCGACGGTTTTCCTCGGCGAAACGCTGCGGTTGCGGCGGACGACGGCGCTCCTGTTCGGGTTTTTAGGCGCGCTGGTAATCCTACGGCCGGGCATAGCCGAGATGAACATAGGGGCAGTCCTCGTGGTCGTATCGGCGCTGATCTGGGGCGGGATCATGGTCATGATCAAGGTGATGAGCCGCACGGATTCCGCGCTCACGATCACGCTCTGGATGGTGTTGCTGATGTCCGTGATGTCGCTGCCGCCCGCCCTGCCGTTTTGGACCTGGCCGACCTGGATCGAATGGGGCTGGCTCACCTTCATCGGCGTAACCGGTACCATCGCCCAACTCTTGATTACCCAAGCGATCAAAGAGGCGGAGGCGACATCGATCATGCCGATTGATTTCTTCCGCTTGATTTGGGCGACGCTGATTGGTTATCTGGCGTTTACCGAGGTGCCTGATCTCTTCACCTGGGTCGGCGGCACGATGATATTCGGATCCGCCATCTATATCGCGTTCCGCGAAAAGAAACTGCACCGCGACCGGAAGTCCGGTTAGCCGAACAAACGGCCCAACGACAGGGAGACACCGCCATGCGCATCGCCATCCTCGACGACTATTTCAATGCCGCGACCGACCTCGCGGATTGGAGCAAGCTCGACGGACACGCCGAGATCACCACCTTCACTGAATATCTCGCTGGCGACGATGCAGTCGTGGATGCGTTGGCCGATTTCGAAATCATCGTCGGCATGCGCGAACGGACGCGGTTTCCCGCCAGTGTCCTGGAACAGTTGCCAAAGCTGAAGCTGCTGATCACCACGGGCATGCGGAATGCTTCCTTCGATATGGAGGCTGCTGCGAAACAAGGCGTGACCGTATGCGGTACCGGCGGCGTGGGCAGCCCGACTTCCGAGCTCGCCGTGGGCCTGATGATAGCCCTGATGCGGGATATTCCCCGGCAATCCCGTTCAATGGAGGACGGCGGCTGGCAAACCTTTGCTGGTTTCGACCTAGCGGGCAAGACCATGGGTCTGCTCGGACTCGGCAAGCTGGGCGGCGCGGTCGCGCGCGTGGCCAATGCCTTCGACATGAAGGTGATCGCCTGGAGCCAAAACCTCACCGACGAACGGGCGGCGGAATGCAATGCCACGCGGGTCGACAAGGACACGCTGTTCAAGGAGTCCGACGTCATCTCGATCCATCTGGTCCTCGGCGATCGCTCCCGCGGGCTGGTCGGCGCAGAACAACTGGCGCAGATGAAAAAGACGGCCTACCTGATCAATACGTCGCGCGGACCCATCGTCGATGAGGACGCGTTGCTGACCGCGCTGCAGAACAAGGATATCGGCGGGGCCGGGATCGACGTTTACGGCGAGGAACCTCTGCCCGCCGACCATCCGATGCGCAAATTGGACAACGTTCTGCTGACGCCGCATATCGGATACGTGACGGCGGAGAATCTGGCGAAGATGTATCAGGATGCCGCGGAAGATGTCGCCGCCTTCCTCGACGGCAACCCGGTCCGCGTTCTGAACTAAGGGTCTAGCCGGCTAGGCGTTAACGTCGACGACCATCCGGCCGCGCACCTGTCCTTGAAGGATAGCGTTGGCCGCGTCGCCGACACCGCCGAGCCCGATGACTTCGGTCATCGCCTCCAGCTTGTCCATGGGCAAATCGCTGGCGATGCGTTGCCACGTCCGGACCCGGTTGTCATACGGCTGCATGACCGAGTCGATCCCCAGCAGATTGACGCCGCGCAGCAGGAACGGAATGACCGTGGTCTGAAGTTTCGGCCCGCCGGCAAGCCCGCAGGCCGCGACCGACCCACCGTATGCGATCTGTGACAGCACTGTTGCCAACGTCGACGCGCCGACCGTGTCGACACAGCCGACCCAGCGCTCCTTGTCCAACGGCCGGCCCGATCCTTCGGCCAGCTCCGCGCGGTCCACCATCTCCGTAGCGCCCAACGACTTCAAATAATCGTGCTGTTCCGGCCGGCCGGTGGAGGCGGCGACCGTGTAGCCGAGTTTGGCGAGGATTGCGACGGCAACGGACCCGACGCCGCCTGCGGCACCGGTTACCAACACGGTGCCCGCATCAGGGGTCAAGCCGTGGTCTTCCAATGCTAGGATGCACAGCATCGAGGTAAAACCCGCCGTTCCGACCGCCATGGCGTTCTTCGTGCTGAACCCGTCAGGCAGCGGCACCAGCCAGTCGGCCTTGACGCGCGCTTTCTGCGCATAACCGCCCCAGTGGGCTTCGCCGACGCGCCAACCGGTCAGGACGACCTTATCGCCGGGCTTATAGCGGTCGCTGTCCGAACTCTCCACCGTGCCGGCAAAATCGATCCCGGGGACATGCGGATAGTTCCGGACCAGACCACCTAGGCCGTTGACCACCATCCCATCCTTGTAATTGACGGTCGAATACTCGACCGCGATGGTGACGTCACCTTCCGGCAACGTATCGGTGGAAATCTGCTGAACGCCCTGTGTGACCTTGTCGTCCTGCTGCTCCAACACGAGCGCGGCGAATGTGTCCTCGGCCATCAATGTCCCCTTCTTCGTCGCCATTCAATTCGGTGCGAGCGGTATAGATCGAAGCCGCAAGCCCTGCAACACACCGCTAAATCTGCCGGCGGCGGTTAGCGCAAGGGCTCCAAGATGCTGACGTAATTGGCGACACCGGCGCCGCCCATATTGAACACGCCGGCCATGTTGGCACCGGCAACCTGCATGCCATCCGCTTCGCCGCGAAGCTGCATCGCCGCCATAATATGCATCGAGACGCCGGTCGCGCCGATGGGATGTCCCTTTGCCTTCAAGCCGCCGGATGCGTTGATCGGCAGCTTGCCGTCCTTCTGCGTCCAGCCTTCTTTGATGGCGCGGGCACCCTCGCCCGGCTTGGTCAGCCCCATCGCCTCATATTCCATCAGCTCGGCGATGGTGAAACAGTCATGGGTCTCGACCAGGCTCAGATCGTCCAGCGTCACATTTCCGTCGGCGAGCGCCTGCTGCCAAGCATGCGCCGCGCCATCCAGGAAAGTCATGTCGCGCCGGCTCATCGGCAAAAATTCGTTCACGTGGCTGCGGCCGCGGAACACCACCGCCTTGTTCATCGATAATGCCGTCTCGACATCGGTCAAAATCACCGCCGCCGCGCCGTCGGAAACGAGCGAGCAATCGGTTCGCTTCAGCGGCCCGGCGACGATCGGGTTCTTGTCCGATACGTCGCGGCAGAACTCCACGCTCAGGTCCTTGCGGAGCTGCGCCCACGGGTTCTCGCATCCGTTCTTGTGATTCTTCGACGCGATCCGGGCGAGCGCCTCGGTCTGGTCGCCGTATTTCTGGCTGTATTGCTGGGCAATCCGCCCGAAGACACCGGCGAAACCACCCTCGATCTCGGCTTCTTCCTTGAGATAAGCCGCCTTCATCAGGATGCCGCCGATTTCACGGCCGGGCGTGTCGGTCATTTTCTCGACGCCGACGGCGAGGACGACCTTGCCGCGCTTGGCTTCGAGATAATTAAGCCCCTGATGGATCGCCGCCGACCCGGTCGCACAGGCATTCTCAACCCGGGTCACCGGCTTGAAGCGGAAATCGTCATGCGCCTGCAGCACCAGCGACGCGCCGAAATCCTGTGCCGAGAACCCGCCGTTGTAGAAACCGACATAGACCGCATCGACATCCGCCGGCGCCAATCCCGCATCCGCGACCGCCTCGGTCGCCACTTTCACGATCAGCGACTCCGCATCCTCGCCTTCGAGTTTGCCGAACTTGGTGTGCGACCAACCGACGATGCATCCGGTCATTGATATGTGCTCCTCACGCTGCGGAATATGGTTAACGAGACCTTGCGATTTTAAGCCAATCTTAAACCCATGGCTCGACACTGCGGGCCGACACTAGCAAATCCGGGCGGCCATCGTCGACCAAACTGATATGGCTGCGCGATCAAGGCCTGATAAGGTCTTTGTTCCTATATTATGGTTGTAGCGCCCGATCAGGGGTCCCCGATATGAATGATGAACTCGAGCGAAAAATCCGATTCCGAACCAGCGTCGCCCGCGCCCATTCGCAGGCCGTCAGTGGCATCTCCGGCACACTGATGGTGAAGGAAAGCCCGTCCTATGACGGCCGCGCGGGCGAGTTGTTCAAGATCGTCCTAGCCAACCTGATGCTGACGTTCATCACCGCGGGCATCTACCGCTTCTGGGCCAAGACGCGGGTCCGGCGGTACTTCCTGTCGCGCGCCTCCTTCCTGGGCGACCGGCTGGAATACACCGGTACCGGTAAGGAGTTGTTCCTCGGATTCCTGATCGTTTTGGCGATCCTGGTCCCGCTTTCAATTGCCTTTCAACTGGCATCGAACGCCGCCTTTACCGCCGGATCGGAAATCTTCGCTGCGGTCCAGGCTGGCTACTTTGTCCTGTTTTACTTTCTCTTCTTCGTCGCCACCTATCGGGCGCGGCGCTATCGCCTGTCCCGCACGATGTGGCGCGGCATTCGCGGTGGCCAGACCGGATCAGCAATGCTTTATGCCGTGCACGGAATGCTGTGGAGCACGATCACGGTGCTGACACTCGGCCTCGCCTACCCGGTGATGCGCCTGAAGCTGCAAGCCTACAAGACGGATCGGATGAGTTTCGGTAACCGGACGTTTTCCTTCGACGGCGGTATCGGACCGTTGCTTGGCACGTGGTTGCTGCCGTGGCTCGGGCTTGTCGTCGCGGCAACACCCTTCGGCTTGTTAATGATGGATGTTGATTTTAACGCCCTGACATCCGGCAATTCGGCGAATCTACCGGACATGACTGGCACGCGCGGAGCCTACGGCATTCTCATGATTGTCGGCATCGCAGTCTTCCTGTTGACCCAATTCTGGTACCGCGCCGCCGAAGTCCGCCATTTCGCCGCCAGCACGGAATTCGACGAACTTCGTTTTGATTCATCGCTCAGCGGCTTCAATGTGTTCTGGCCGTATTTCTTCTATGGGCTGCTGCTGATGCTGTTGTGGGGCGGTGTCATTGCGATCATCGCCTCGGTTGTTGCGGCAACAGCGCTGTCCGGCGGCGGCCAGGGAAACGAAATGGCCCAAACGCTGGCGTCGTTCGCGGGTGTTTTTGCGGTCCTTGTGGTGTTTGTCATCGCCGGTACGCTGAAGCCAATCATCGTACATAATCGGTTGTTCCGGATCTTCTGCGAAACGCTCACGCTGCAGGGAAGTTTCTCGCCGGACCGGCTACTGCAAAGCCAGCTCAATATCCCGCAACGGGGTGAAGGTCTCGCCGACGCCTTGGATGTCGATGCCTTCTGATCCCGCCGCAACCTATGCCGGCCAATTCAGCGACGGCCAGTCGGCGTCGATAGTCACGGTTTCGGCGATCGCCCGGCACGACGGCCTGCACATCACAACGTCCGAGGGCGGCACAACAGCGATCTGGTCCTGGGATCAGATTGGCCTCGTCGAAAAAGTCAGCGACGGTCGCCCAATCCGGCTGCTCAACCGTTCCGTCAACGGCGCCCGGTTGACGTTCGACTACCCCGCGATCCTGCCTATCCTCGAATCGATGGCGCCAAACCTCGCGCGGGCGCCGTTCGGCCGGAAACAGATCCGTACGATCGCCCTCTCGGTCGTAATCGGCGGCGCGGCCGTAGGCTTCATGGTTTTTGGACTACCGCTAATCGCAAAGCCGCTCGCCAGACTCGTCCCCATCGCTTGGGAAGAGAAAATCGGCGACGACACCATCGACGTGGTCAACCGGATGTTTGCGGACGGCAAAAAAGCATGCTCGGGTAAGAAAGGTCTCAGGGCCCTGAACGACCTGGCGCAGCGACTGCTTGCAGGGACGGAAACGCCCTATCAAGTCCAAGTCTCGGTGGCGAACGCGAAGATGGTGAACGCCTTCGCCGTTCCCGGCGGCCGTGTCGTGTTGTTTCGCGGCTTGATCGACAAGGCGAACACGGCGGAGGAAGTTGCCGGGGTCCTGGCACATGAATTGGCACATGTGGTCTATCGGCACCCGACCCAAGGCATGATCACCTCTGTCGGGTGGTCCGCGATCCTGTCCGCCTTCACCGGCGGCGCATCGTTTTCAAGCGAGGTGATGGCGCAGGTGGCCGCCCAATTGGCGACCAGCGCCTACTCGCGCGACCTCGAAACCGAGGCCGACCGGGAAGGTGTCGCGATGCTGAATCGGGCCGGGATCGGCGGCGACGGCCTTATTAAATTCTTTGAACTGGTCCGAAAGATGGAGGGCAAAGGGTTTTCCGTTCCCAAATACCTGTCGAGCCATCCGATGACCGGTAGTCGCATCGCGGCGATCGGGAAGTTATCGAAGCCTGCGAACGCCCCCGCTCTTTCCGAAACCGAGTGGCGGACGGTTCTCAATATTTGCGATTAGGCCGTTTCCGCACACGGTGTTGACGCTAGAAGGTGGCCCAGCCCGGTTTGCGCGGCGTTAGCGTCGCCTCACCTGCCACCAACCGCCCCTCGCCGTTCAGCGCCTTCTCAGCCTGCTCCAGCCGCAACAGGGCGATCCCCCGACCATCGGCCCCGGACCGCATCTCGCCTGCATTCTTATCGCCCAGCAGGATTTCCGTACCGGCGGCGGGAAGCGGCCCGTCGACATCGACAGGCATCATGCGTTTCTTGATCAGTCCACGGTATTTCGTGCGCGCCGTCAGTTCCTGGCCCATGTAACAGCCCTTGTCCCAATCGACACCATTCAACTCATCGAAGTTGCTTTCGAGCAGGATCGATTTCTCGACGATGAGATCGCGGCTGCCGTCGGGTAAGCCAAGCGGCAAACGCACCCGGTCGTAGTCATCCGGCGTGCCGGCTTCGAACCCAAGCGATTGGAGGGCCGCCTCGGCACCGTCCTTCGGCAGAATGGCGCGCGCGCCCGCCTCGCTGTGCCGCGGATCGACATAGACGATACCGCCGCTTTCCAGCAAACGCGCGGCACCCGGTTCCGCGGGGAGGCCGGCACGATCCAACGCCGCCGTGCCCAGGAGAACCGCGACGGTATAGTCTTCACCGATGCCCAGTTCGATCTGAGCCCGGAGTTTGTATTTGCTGAGCCGGCTGCCCAGATCCATCAATCGCTCGGATTCGCAATCGAGGAAATATTGACCGTCAATTTCGACAACGAAGAAATCATGCAGGTACTTACCCTGCGGGGTCAGCAGAGCTGCCCAGATCGCGTGATCCGCGGTTGCGCGCCGGATATCGTTCGAGATCAGCCCTTGCAGAAAATCGGCCCGATCCGCGCCGCCAATCAAGACAAGGCCGCGTGATGGCATTATCACATATGGGGTCGTGCTCATCTGCCTACTCTTCTATTGCGCCTATGCGTCACTTAGACCGCTGGGCCGACATGGGCAAGTCCTGACTACGCCTTGGCAAGTCCCCCGCCGCCACGTATAACGCGCGCCTGAGGGCATTCAAAGCCATCGCATATGCGCATTCTATTCATAACGTCGACACGGGTCGGCGACGCCGTCTTGTCGACCGGTATTCTGTCATACCTGATCGACCGCTATCCGGGCGCTCGCGTCACCGTGGTCGCAGGGCCTGCGGCGGCACCGGTTTTCCAAGCGATGCCAGGGCTTGATCAGTTAATGCCCATCACCAAGATGCCTTATGGCCGTCACTGGTTCGGTCTTTGGAAACAGTGCGCGTTTCAGCGCTGGGACATTGTCGTTGACCTGCGCCGGTCGCTCATCGCCTGGATGCTGATCGCCAGCGAACGATATGTCATACCGAAAATCGACGCGCCGATGCATCGTGTCGAATTGCTCGCCGCAACCCTGGGATTGCGCGAAACACCGCCGTCACCGCGACTTTGGACCGATCAATCCCACCAGACAACAGCCGCATCGATCATTCCAGACGGACCGGCCGTCCTGGCATTGGCACCCGCCGCCAACTGGCGCGGCAAGCAATGGCCCGCCGACCGGTTCGTGGCGCTCGCCGGCCGCCTGACCGCGCCCGACGGCCCCTTGCCCGGCGCACCGGTTGCCGTCTTCGCGGCGGCAAGTGAGCGGGACCAGATCGATACCGTCCTGTCGCAGATTCCAGCGGCGCAGTTGATCGATACCGTCGGTGCGATCGACCTGCCGACCATCGCGGCCTGTTTGAATCGTTGCGCGCTGTTCGTCGGAAATGATTCCGGTCTCATGCATATGGCCGCAGCCTGCGATACGCCGACACTGGGCCTGTTTGGGCCGAGCAAACAGGAACATTATGCACCGTGGGGTCCACACACCGCATGGGTTCGCACGCCCGAGAGCTTCGAAGACCTGACCGGTGCTGCAGATTATAACCATCGCACGACGGGAAGTTTGATGGGCGGGTTGAGCGTGGATCAGGCCGACGCGGCGGCACGGGCACTATGGCAAACATCGCAGAGCGCGGCGCCATGACCGGCACCTCATCCATCCGTCTGTCCGCGCTAGTCGTCGCCCATAACGAGGAAGACCAGCTGGCCGCTTGTCTCGACCGACTGGATTTCGCCGACGAGATCGTCGTCGTTCTCGATAAATGCACCGACGCCTCTAAGGATATCGCCGCGCGGTATACCGACCGGCTGATTGAAGGGTCATGGACGATCGAAGGTACACGCCGCAATACCGGCATCGATGCTTGCCGCGGCGACTGGATTCTGGAGATCGATGCCGACGAACGCGTGCCACCCGACCTCGCGCAGGAAGTCCGCGCGACGGCCGAGAGCGATGCCCGGGGATATTTTCTCGTCCCCTTCGACAACTATGTCGGCGACCGGCGCGTCCGCTACGGCTGGGGGGCGTCCTGGGGCGTCAGCGCCGCACCACGTCTGTTTCGCAAAGGCTGCAAGCGATGGGGCGACCAACGAATCCATCCCGCGCTCGACCTGACCGGACCAGAGGGACGTCTCAAGAACCGAATGATTCACTATGTAGACCGCGATATATCCGACATGATCAAACGGCTCGACCGGTACAGCACAGCGAAGGCGGCGGACCTTCGGGCGTCGGGCGACATCGGGCGGTTCAGCAGCAATGTCCGGCGCATTTTCTCGCGCTTCTACAAATGCTACATCGGCCGCAAGGGATATCGCGAAGGCCGCTACGGTTTTTTAATTGCGCTTTTTGCTGGGATTTTTCCAATTCTTTCCTATCTAAAAGCGACGCTGGAGGACGATTGAAACGAATCATGCAAGTAATGGCGGGTGCGGCGCATGGCGGCGCGGAATCCTTTTTCGAACGACTTGTCCCGGCGCTCGCCCGGTCTGGGCTCGAACAGAAGACGGTGATCCGCACCGATGCGACGCGCGCCGGCATACTACGCAAAGCGGGCGTCGAGCCCGTGGAGTTGCCGTTCGGCGGAGTATTCGATTTCACGACCCAGCGATCGCTGCAAAACATCGCACGCGAGTTTCAACCGGATGTCCAGCTCGCCTGGATGAACCGCGCGGCACGATTCTGCAGGCCGCACGGCCATATCCTCGCCGGGCGGATGGGCGGCTATTACAGCCTCAAATATTACAAACATTGCCATCATCTCGTCGGCAACACCGTCGATATCCGCGACTATATCGTCCGCAGTGGCTGGTCCCCGCACAAGGCGTGGTATCTCCCAAATTTCGTCGATGCCGCTCAGGCCGATCCGGTCGACCGGGCCACGCTGGCAACCCCGCCCGACGCGCCTTTGATCGTCTCGCTCGGCCGGCTTCATGCCAACAAGGCATTCGACGTGCTGTTGGCGGCACTTGCCGATATTCCCCAAGCCATTTTGTGGCTTGCCGGCGACGGACCGCAGGACGGATTCCTCCGCAAAGAGACGACGCGTCTCGGCCTCGATGACCGGGTTAGGTTTCTCGGTTGGCGAGAGGATATCGCGGCGCTGATTAGCGCGGCGGATGTCTTCGTCTGCCCATCGCGGCACGAACCGCTGGGGAATGTCATCCTGGAGGCCTGGGCCCACGAGAAACCGATCGTCGCCGCGTCATCCTCGGGTCCCGCGGCGCTGATCGACGACGGCGTGACCGGCCTGCTTGTGACGGTGGACAACGCGCAGGGCCTTGCGCGGGCGATCAAACGGATTTTGGACTCTCCAACACTGGCCGGCGACCTCGCCGCAGCCGGACATGCGGAGTTTCGCGCCAAATTCACCGAAAGCGCCGTGGTCGCCCAATACCAGGAATTCTTCGATCAGGTGGCTGTCTAATGTGCGGCATCGCGGGATTGATGACATGCGACGGCAGCGCGCCGGATCCGGCGCTACTGAAACGCCTGACGTCATTGCTTCGGCACCGTGGGCCCGACGGCGACGGTATGCACATGGCAGGCAACGTTGCCCTGGTTCAAACGCGACTTGCGATCATCGACCTCGAGACCGGCGACCAGCCGATCTACGAGCCTGGTGGTGCGGCGTTGGTCGCCAATGGCGAAATCTATAACTATGTGGAACTTCGGCAGAAGATTGCGGACGTCAAGTTTACGACGAATTCGGACTGTGAGCCGCCACTGCATCTCTACCGGCGAGATGGGTTCCGATTCGCCGAATCCCTCCGCGGCATGTACGCCATCGCAATCCACGATCCGGCCAAGGAAACCTTAGTCCTATCGCGCGACCCTTTCGGCATCAAACCCTTGTATTACGTAGAAGGGCCGACCTGGTTCGCCTTTGCGTCGGAACCGCAGGCTCTGCTCGCGACAGATCTGGCGCCGCGCGAATTGGTAACCGACCGGCGCAACGAGTTGCTGCAACTTCAATTCACCTGCGGCCGAGATACGATCTTTCGGGACATTAAGCGCGTCCTTCCCGGCGAAACCCTGATCGTCCGGAACGGTAAGGTCGTCGAGCGTCACCGAATTTCCGCACTGCCCGATACCAACCCGGAGCCGATCACCGACATCGATACGGCGCTCGACCGGTTAGACCACGCCTTGTCCGACAGCATCATGGTCCATCAACGCGCCGATGTGCCGTACGGGCTTTTTCTCTCCGGCGGTGTCGATTCGTCGGTCGTTCTTGCCGTCATGGCGCGATTGAACGGCCGCCCGGTCGAAGCATACACCGTCGGCTTCTCCGGCACCGGTGTTCCCGACGAACGCGATCACGCCCGCGCATTGGCGGCAGCAGTCAATGCGCATCACGTAGAAGTCGACTTCAACGAAAAGGATTTCTGGTCCCTGTTGCCACGTGTCGCCGCCGATATCGATGACCCGGCGGCGGACTACGCAATTCTCCCTACCTGGAAACTGGCCAAGACCGCGGCAAAGGATCTTAAGGTGGTGCTGTCCGGCGAAGGCGGCGACGAGTTGTTCGCCGGCTATGGCCGTTATCGCAGCCTGCTTCGGCCCTGGTGGATGGGCGGGCGCGGTATACGGGCGAAGGGCACGTTCGATGGCCTCGGCGTGCTTCGCGAAGGCGGCACCCGTTGGCGCGACGGCATAACGGCAGCGGAGGCGACGGGATCACTACCCGGACGAACGCGTCTTCAAATCGCCCAGGCAACCGATTGCACGGACTGGCTGCCGAACGACCTTCTGACCAAGCTTGACCGGTGTTTGATGGCGCATGGCGTCGAAGGCCGCACGCCTCTGTTGGACCCGGTCGTCGCGGAGGTTGCATTCGCGCTGCCGGATGAGTTCAAGGTGCGGGACGGTGTCGGAAAATGGCTCGTGCGCCGATGGCTCGACCGCGTTATGCCGGAAGCGAAGCCCTTCGAGAAGAAACGGGGATTTACCGTTCCGGTCGGCGAATGGATTCACGGGCAGGGTCAGCGACTAGGCGAAATTGTTGCCGTCCAGCCCTCCGTGGAAGAAATCGCACGCCCAGATGCGGTAAAGAAATTATTCGCAACCAATACCAAACGCGCCGGTTTTGCAGCCTGGACATTGCTGTTCTATGCGCTTTGGCATCGCCATCATGTGGAAGGCGCGGCAGCGGAAGGAGATGTCTTCGATGTCCTCACGTCCTCCTGATCGGGACGTTTGAACCAAAAGAAAGTCTATGCAGACGCCGCGTTATCGTCCGAACTGGCGGAAGGAATCCTCGACCGCACGCGCGTAGCGTAGTTCGAGACCATGTTTTCAATCTCTTCGGCCGGCAACTGACTCTTCAGGTCCGGATTGGTGCTGACCAGAATGGACTGAGATAGCGGCCGCATGAGGTCGACCTGTTTCGGATCAGCCTTCTTCGGCCGGCGGTAAACATCGCGTGCAACATTGATCAGTGATTCGCATAATCCCTTGAGTTGCTCGAACTCGGTATTCTGCACGCGCATGACGATATCCTCGGTGCTCGTGATGATGCGACCGATGTGTTGTCTCGTGGATTTCCCAACCTTGCCTGCAGAAAACGCCCGGATCAGGACTTCGACTTGGCAGGCCAACTGAAGCGATCCTTGCTGCAATCGGCTAGAATTGATTTCTTTGAGCGTCGTTTCGATATGAGCGTTCAATGCCGTCTCGTCAATCGGCGTGCCGACAACCTTGTCGCGCAGCGTATTGGGCACTTCAAACGAGTTTTCGTCGTTCGGCGAAATCCGCTCCCGGCGATCCGGGCCAATATAGTCCGCGGTCACCACGAACGGCTTTCGTTCAGCGACCAGCGCGTCGATCCGCGAGAATAACTGTGCCGGCGCCAACGGTTTCGCCAGGATCAGATCCACGCCGCTATTGACCGCTTCATCAATGGAAATGCCATCCGAATCCCAAACCGTCAGGATGATCGGAACGAAAGGATTGCGGCCCAGTTGCCCATTCCGGACCTCACGAACGAGACGGATCGCGTCGCCGTCGGGCATTTCCGAGTCCAGGATCACCAGATCAGGCACCGCTGCGGTCAGCACGTCGCGCAGCAGTGAAAGCCGGCTCAAGGTTCGAATATCACGATACCCTTCAGTCGATAGCGCGTTGCTGAACGCTTGCCGAATGTAGGTATCGCTATCCGCCATCACGACCTTCACGGAGGCCCGATTACGTTGTTGCTTTATCGTCTTAACCACAACGCCACTCCCGGTTAATCCAAAACCGCTGCGGCGCTCGAATTATCTAAAAAACATATCAAATTCAGCGTATTGCCGGTTTGCCGCAGTAGTCACCATTGGACTAAATCGGGTCATTTCCAACAATGATCGCGATCACAGGGGAGCGCTGACTGGCGCCAGCACTATCAGAGTGTTTCGGCTGCAAATTCAGCCCGAAACGGCTCTATTCGGGGCCTGAACCGTCACCCAGAATGGCCGCTTGCGCCGCCGCCAACCGGGCGATGGGAATACGGAAGGGAGAGCAGGACACATAATCAAGCCCGACCTTATGGCAAAACCGGACGGATGCCGGATCGCCGCCATGCTCGCCACAGATACCGAGTTTCAGATCGGGGCGAACAGCCCTGCCGCGCTCGGTACCCATTTCAATCAGTTCACCCACGCCGGCCTCATCGATGGAGACGAACGGATCGTGCTCGAATATGCCTTGGCGTTCATAGACCTGCATGAAATTGGCGGAATCGTCACGGCTCAGGCCAAACGTGGTCTGGGTGAGGTCGTTCGTGCCGTAGCTGAAGAACTCCGCAACTTCGGCAATCTCGCCCGCCCGTAGGATGGCACGCGGCAGTTCGATCATCGTGCCGACCATGTAATCCGGCGTCACGCCCTTCTCGGCCGCAACGGTTTCCGCGACACGGTCGATAACGGCCTTCAGAATTTCAAGTTCCTTACGGGTCGCGATCAACGGCACCATGATTTCAAGCTGCACCGTCTCACCGAGTTCGGCCTGCACCTCGAGTGCAGCCTCGAACATCGCCCGTGCCTGCATTTCCGGAATTTCCGGATAACTGATTGCCAGCCGGCAACCGCGATGCCCAAGCATCGGGTTGGCTTCCTCGAGTTGCATCGCGCGTTGGCGCACCTTCTCGACGCTGACGCCTGCCGCCTTAGCGACTTCGGCCATCTCGTTCTCGCCTTTCGGCAGGAATTCGTGCAGTGGCGGATCGAGCAGCCGGATCGTCACCGGCAGGCCCTTCATGATGCGGAAAATTTCCACGAAATCGCCGCGCTGCATTGGCAGGATTTTCTCCAAGGCCGCCCGGCGTGCCGATTCATCTTCCCCAACGATCATCTGGCGCATCGCGACAATGCGATCCGCTTCGAAAAACATGTGCTCGGTCCGGCACAGTCCGACGCCACCCGCCCCGAACTCGCGCGCCAGCCGGCATTCTTCCGGCGTGTCCGCGTTGGTCCGCACGCCAAGCGTTCGCGCCGCATCGGCCCATTCCATGACCCGCGCGAAATCGTCCGACAGTTCCGGCTGAATGGTGGGAACTACTCCCTGCATGACTTCGCCGGTGCCGCCATCAATCGTGATTTCATCACCTTCGCCGATCGAGACGTTGCTAACGAACATCGTCTTGTTGCGATAGTCGACCTGAAGCTCGCCAGCGCCCGCAACGCAGGACCGCCCCATGCCGCGCGCAACCACCGCCGCATGGCTGGTCATGCCGCCGCGCGTGGTCAGAATGCCCTGTGCCGCATGCATGCCGTGGATGTCTTCGGGGCTGGTTTCGATCCGAACCAGAATGACCTTCTCGCCGTCACCGGCCATCCGCTCGGCGTCATCCGAATTGAAGACGACCTTGCCGGACGCGGCACCCGGAGATGCCGGCAAGCCTCGCGCGATGATTTTTCTGTCAGCGTCCGGATCGAGCGTGGGATGCAGCAACTGGTCGAGCGAGGCCGGCTCGATCCGGGTCACCGCCATACGCTCGTCGATCAGACCATCGTCGACCATGTCGACGGCAATCTTCAACGCCGCCGCCGCAGTCCGCTTCCCGGATCGCGTTTGCAGCATATAGAGCGTGCCCTGCTGGACGGTGAACTCGATGTCCTGCATGTCGCGATAATGCGTCTCGAGGCGCGTCCGCACGTCCATGAGCTGGTCAAAGACCTCCGGCATCACCTCTTCCATCGACGGCAGGTCGGAGCCGTTCGCCTTGCGCCCATCGATCGTCAGATGCTGCGGCGTCCGAATGCCGGCCACCACATCTTCACCCTGCGCATTAACGAGGTATTCGCCGTAGAACAGGTTTTCGCCGGTCGATGGATCGCGCGTAAAGGCAACGCCGGTGGCGCAATCTTGGCCCATGTTGCCGAACACCATCGCTTGAACGTTCACGGCCGTACCCCAATTCTCGGGAATGTCGTGCAGCCGCCGGTAGGTCACCGCGCGCGGAATCATCCAACTCTCGAAAACGGCACCTATCGCCCCCCAGAGCTGTTCCTGCGGGTCCTGCGGGAAGGGCCGGCCGAGTTCGTCTTCGACGCATTTCCTGTAAGACGCGACAAGCGTCTTAAGATCGTCCGCGGTCAACTCGGTATCGAGGGTGACCTCGCGGTCCTCCTTCAACAGCTCGAGCAGGTCCTCGAAATTGTAGTGGTCGACACCCAGGACCACGTCGCTGTACATCTGAATGAAGCGGCGATAGCTGTCATAGGCGAAACGTGCATCCTTGCTCCGCTTCGCCAATCCTTCCACTGTTTCGTCGTTGAGCCCGAGATTAAGGACGGTATCCATCATCCCAGGCATGGACACGCGCGCACCGGACCGCACGGAAACGAGCAACGGATTGACCGCATCGCCGAACTTCGCGCCGACCTGATCTTCGATCGCGGCAATGGCGGCGGTGACTTCGGCCTTCAACGAACCGGGATAATCATTACCGTTGGAATAGAAATGCGTGCAGACCTCTGTCGTGATGCTGAATCCCGGCGGAACCGGAAGGCCGAGATTCGACATCTCCGCCAAATTGGCGCCCTTGCCGCCCAAGAGATTCCGCATGTCGGCGCTGCCCTCGCCGGCACCGTTCCCAAAGCCATAGACCCACTTCGTCATCGCCGCGTTTATCCCTCTATCTTCGAGAAATCGGCCACGTGATGCAGCGTGCTGCCGATCTCGGACAGGATGCGCAGGCGGTTCGCCCGGACATCCACGTCTTCAGTATTAACCGTAACTTGGTCAAAAAACGCATCGACCGGCGCCCTCAAGTCCGCCATTGCAGTCATGGCCCCGGCAAAGTCTTCGGCCTCCAACGCGGCATTCGCCGCCGCCGATGCCTTCTCTAAAGCCTTATATAAGGTCTCTTCCTCGTCCTGGGTGAACGCTTTCGGATTAGCGCCGCCGTTGTAGCTTTTCTTGTCTTTCTTCTCCTCGATTCGAACGATATTCGCCGCCCGTTTATAGGCCACCAGCAGGTTCGATCCGTCTTCCGTGCCCAGAAATCCGCCGAGCGCCTCGACGCGGGCAAGCAGGCGAACCAGGTCGTCCTCCCCGCCGAGCGCGAAGACGGCCGAGATCAGGTCATGCCGGACGCCCTGCTCACGCAGATGAACCTTGAGCCGGTCGGCAAAGAAATCGAGCAATTCGGCAAGTGTGTCTTCTCCGGCTTCCGATTGCACGGAACCAGCGTTGTCCCGCGCCGCCTCGAATGCCTGTCTCAGCGGAATCCGAACGTCGTTCTCGACCAACAGCCGGATAACACCGAGCGCCGCCCGCCGCAGCGCGAACGGATCGCGCGACCCGGTCGGCTTCTCGTCGATCAACCAAAACGACACCAGGGTATCGATCTTGTCTGCCAATGCCAGCGCCACCGACACCGGCGCGGTCGGGCAACGGTCCCCTGGCCCTTGCGGCGCGTAATGCTCGGCAATCGCCTCGGCAACATCGTCGTGTTCGCCGTCGTGGCGTGCGTAATACCGGCCCATGATGCCTTGCAGGTCGGGAAACTCCCCCACCATGCCAGTCACCAGATCGGCCTTACACAAGCGCGCAGCCGACCGCACGCGATCCTTGTCGGCGCCGGACATCCGGCCCGCCAAATCAGTTGCCAAAGCCTGCACCCGGTCGACCTTCTCGTCCAAGGTTCCAAGCTTCGCGTGGAAGACGATATCCTTCAGCGCCGGCGCACGACTGGCGAGGCTGTGTTTGCGATCCTGGTCCCAGAAGAATTTTGCGTCCGCCAGCCTTGCCCGCAGCACGCGCTCGTTCCCGGCGACGATCTGGGCACCGCCATCCGCCGTCTCCATATTGGCGACGACGCCGAAGCGTGGCGCAAGCGCGCCGTCGGCGGTCAGCAAGGAGAAATATTTTTGATGCGCCCGCATCGACGATGTCAGGACCTCGGCGGGCAGTTCCATGAACTGTTGGTCGATATCGCCGGCCAGGACGACCGGCCAGTCGACCAGACCCGCCACCTCGTCCAACAGCCCCGGATCATTCCGAACGGTGAGACCTTCGGCCTCCGCCAACGTCGCCAGTCCATGGTCGATGACGTCCCGCCGCGCCTGCCGGTCCAACATGACCTTGGCGTTCGCCAGCTTCGATTGGTAGTCGGCGAAGCCCGTAACCGGGAACCGATCCGGCGCCATGAAACGATGGCCGCAGGTTTGATCGGTGAACGGCAATATCTCGCCCTGCAGGTCGAGCTGCCCATCCAGTAGTTTACCGTCGAACACGGCCAGCACGGAATGCAACGGCCGCACCCAGCGGAATCCGTTGCTTGCCCAGCGCATCGACTTGGCCCAGCTCAATGCGTTGATCGCATCGGCGATCAGGCCCGGCAACACCGCCGTCGTAGCCTCGCCCTTCTTCTCCGTGACGATGAAAAGGAAGGCGCCTTTCTCGGTCTCGCGGGTCTCGCACTCATCGACCGACTTGAGCCCGGCGCTGCCAAGAAATCCGGCGATTGCCTTTTCCGGCGCGTCCACGCGCGGGCCGCGGCGCTCCTCGCTCAGGTCCGGCTGCTTCTCAGGCAAGCCATTGACCGCCAGCACCAGCCGACGCGGTGTGGCATGGGCCACGGCGTTGTCGAAGGGAAGACCTGCCGCCTTCAAGGCGTCGCTCACGAGACGCTTCAACTCATCTGCGGCACGCGCCTGCATGCGGGCGGGGATTTCTTCCGAGAAGATTTCGAGCAGAAGTTCAGGCATTACAAATGCCCCTGGCTGCGCAGCCAGCCTTCGCAGCAGGCCTTGGCCAAGTCCCGGACACGCAGGATGTAAGACTGCCGCTCGGTCACGCTGATGACGCCGCGCGCGTCAAGCAGATTGAACAGATGGCTGGCCTTGAGACAGTGGTCATACGCCGGCAGCGGCACACTCGCCTCGATCAGTGACTGGCATTCAGATTCCGCGTCCTTGAAATGCCGGAACAGGATCTCGGTGTCGGCGTGCTCGAAGTTATAGGCCGAGTACTGCCGCTCCGCTTCGAGATACACATCGCCGTAGGTCTTGCCACCCTGTTCCGCCGGAACACCGTCCCAATCCAGGTCGTAAACATTCTCGACGCCCTGCACATACATGGCGAGCCGTTCGAGACCATAGGTGAGTTCGGTACAGACGGGATTGCAATCGAATCCGCCCACCTGTTGGAAATAAGTGAATTGGCTGACTTCCATGCCGTCGCACCAGACCTCCCAGCCGAGCCCCCATGCCCCCAGCGTCGGGCTCTCCCAATCGTCTTCGACGAAGCGGATGTCATGCGCCATCGGATCGATGCCGAGCGCGCGCAGACTGTCCAGATAGAGTTCCTGGCTGTCAGCCGGTGACGGCTTGAGGATCACTTGAAACTGGTAGTAATGCTGCAGCCGGTTCGGGTTTTCCCCATAACGGCCGTCGGTCGGCCGGCGGGACGGCTGCACGTAGGCGGTCTTCCACGTTTCCGGCCCGAGTGAGCGCAGCGTGGTGGCCCAATGGAAGGTGCCCGCGCCCACTTCCATGTCGTATGGCTGCAGAATCACACAGCCCCGCGCAGCCCAGAACTGCTGCAGGGTGAGTATCAGTGTCTGAAAGTTATTTTCGGAGGCCATTGCCCGGCCTGTTGTCGAACCGCCCGGATTGTTGCGGCGCAACATACTCAGCGGTCGGGGGCGGGTCAATACGGACGGCCGCAATCCCCGCATTGGGCTGCGCCCGTATCGACGGCGTAGGTGCCACAGGACGAACACTTTACCATTTTATCAATGGTTTCAGTATTTTGTGACTTGCTCTCCGCCGCCTCGCGCTTGCGTTTCTGGTCCAGCCGATTGACGAATTTGTAGCCGTACCACACCGCCGCGACGATTGCCGCGAGCACTATGAGCTTTCCAATGCCGAATCCGAACATATCGCTATTCTAACGGCATTTGGCGCGGGAACCCAGCGCCAAGCCGAACCGCCCTAAAGACCATAGCGATTCCAGAGCGCGCGCTCCTCTACAACGCCAACCAGGTCACGGGCCCACCGGTCCGCGCGATTCTCCATGCTGAACTTACGCTGCAACCAACTGCGCGGCTGCGTGACCAACCGCAGCCGGACTTTCTCGCCGTAAACCTCGCGCATTTTCCCACGCAGATCGGCGACTCCGTCGACGAGGCCCATATCGACACCCGCGCGGCCGCTCCAGAAATCGCCGGAAAATAGGGTTTTCTCCGCGCCGGTCAGCTTTTCGCCCCGGCGTTCCTTCACATAACCGGTGAATTGCTCGTGCAGATCCTTTTGCAGGCCTTTCAGGTGGCGGATGTCCTTGGGATCTTCCGGTTGGAATGGATCGAGCTGCGCCTTCCGGTCGCCGGCCGAATAGACCCGCCGCTCGACACCGATCTTCTCGATCAACCCAGTAAAGCCGAACCCAGCGGAAATCACGCCGATCGAACCCACGATCGACGCGCCATCCGCGTAGATTTCATCAGCAGCGCAGGCTAACCAGTAACCGCCGGAAGCCGCAACATCCTCGCAGAAGGCATAGACTGGCACCTCGTGCTCTTCCGCCAAGGCCCGGATACGGCCTGCGATCAGCGACGATTGCACCGGCGAGCCGCCCGGCGAGTTGATCGCAAGCGCCACCGCCTTGAGCCGCGGTAGCTTGAAGGCCTTCTCAATGGGTTCAGCGAGTTCGGACAATACGAGCCCGCCACGCCGCATCGATCCCATTTGCCCGATAACGCCGGACAGCCGCAGCACGGCGACGGTCGGCGTGTGTTCCATGCGATCGGCCAACCGCTGCCCAATAATAGGCACGCGCGTCAGCCAGGCATTTTTTTTGCTATCTGTCATTGCGGCTTAATGTGCGGTCGCCAACCGGGTTTGCCAAGGGGGTCGGCCTAAATTGCCAGCGGTTGCCCCAATCGCAGGATCGCATCCGCAGCGTCGCTGTACTCTTCGCCGTCGTGCAAGACCATTCCCGCGGCGAGGCGCATCGGCCCGTTAGCACCCTTCCGCGCCCGCACGATGACCCGACGCGCGTCCCGAGGGAAACCATCCGCACCCGCCCCCGGCCAGATCGGGAAGACGTCGATGTCGCCCGCAGACCCTTGTAACAGAGCCAATATTTCATCCAACCGGTCGGCGCGATGGATCATGGTCACAAATCCCCGCAGTGCCGCCATCTCCAAACAGAAGGCGATCCAGTCCTTCAAGGCGGCATCGCCTTCCACCGTGGCCGTGACATCCGCCGGCGGCGTCCGCAAATCGGCGCGGTCGACCGGCAGGTAGGGTGGATTCGCCATCACCTCGTCGAAACTGCCGGCTTCGAGCACCGGCGGTGAATTCAAAAGGCTCCCGATATGGATCGAGACCCGATCCTCCATGCCGTTAAGGCGCGCATTTTCGATCGCCAGATGCGCCATTTCCGGCTGCAGTTCCAAACCCACGACTTGGGCATCGACGGCCCGTTCGGCGTAACACAACGCCGCCGCGCCGGTGCCGCACCCGACGTCTAGGACATTGGTCGCCATTGCCGGGACGGCCGCCGCCAGCAGGACCGGATCCACAGCGGCCCGGTATCCGTTTTCCGGCTGCAACAGCGTAATCCGCCCGCCCAAGAGTCCATCGGTCGCGCGCTCGGGCCGCTCGCTGCCGAGTTCGCCGGACTCTTCCAACACTCGAACCGCAGCCGGATAGTCATCGTCCGACACGGCAATCCGGCGTGGAATGGCATTCGCAGAGCCTTCCAACACGCTCATATGGCTGTCCAGAACGACAGCGTGAATATTGCTTTCCGCTAAAAGCGCCTGAACCCAGGACAACCGCACCAAATTGGTGGTTCTTAACAGTTCGCGCATACGACCCCTGCGGTTTTTTGTCCCTCTGGCGGCGACTTGACGCTTAGGAGCGTTGCACTATGCTCCCTGCTACCCCTTCGAGTCTCCAAGGGTGGGAGTATATGACCGTGGGAACCGTCCTAAGCCTGGAATCAACCCGGCAAGAACAAAAGCCAAGCCTGGATTCAATTCATTCTCTTGTCGGCGAAGACCTGAAGAAAGTCAATCAGGTCATCGTGGACAACATGCAGAGTCCAGTGGCCCTGATTCCGCAGCTTGCCGGCCATCTCGTGGCGGCAGGCGGCAAACGGTTGCGGCCGGTGCTGACATTGGCGGCGTCGCAACTCTGCGGCTTTACCGGCGACCGTCAGGTCGCTTTGGCAGCCTGCGTCGAGTTCATTCATACCGCGACCCTGCTGCACGACGACGTGGTAGACGAATCCATGCTGCGGCGCGGCCGTGACAGTGCGAACGCGCTGTGGGGCAACCAATCTTCGGTTCTGGTCGGCGATTTCCTGTTCTCCCGCGCCTTCGAATTAATGGTCGCGGACGGGTCGCTCGAAGTGCTCGCCATCTTGTCGCGCGCCTCCTCGGTCATCGCCGAAGGCGAGGTGCTGCAGTTGATGACGACCAACGACACATCGACCAGCGAGGAAGCGTATCTCGAGGTCATCCGTGCCAAGACCGCCACCCTGTTCGCCGCGGCGGCGCGCATCGGCGCGGTCATCGCCGACCGTCCGAAGGTCGAGGAAGAGGCGCTCGAAAGCTACGGCATGAATCTCGGCATCGCCTTCCAGTTGATCGACGACGTGCTCGACTACTCGGCATCCCAGGCAAAGCTCGGCAAGACGGTCGGCGACGATTTCCGCGAAGGCAAGATCAGCCTGCCGGTCGTCCTGGCCTGGCGGCGCGGCAACGACGCCGAGCGCGACTTCTGGCGCCGCACGCTGGAAAACCTGGAGCAGGAAGACAGCGACTTCGACTACGCGGTCGAGTTAATGGAAAAACGCGGCGCGCTGCGCGACACAGTCGCCCGCGCCCGCCACTACGGCGCCATCGCGCGCGACGCGCTGGGTATCTTCCCGGACTCCGAGGTCAAGAATGCGATGGCCGAAGCCATCGACTTTGCCATCGAGCGCGCGCACTAGACACCCGCAACCGCTTTACAGCATTGCCAGTTCCGCGTTGACCAAGTCGGTCACCAGCAAGTGGTTCGGCTTATGCGTAATCATGAAGGGCGGCTTGGCCGCTTCGACGACCGCCTGCGGCGTCACCCCGCATCCCCAAAACACCGGCACCTCGCCTTTGTGAATTGGCACCGGCCCGCCGTAGTCCACCGTGTTTATGTCCTTGATCCCGATATCCTCCGGCGCGCCGAAATGCACCGGTGATCCGTGCACGTTGGGAAAGCGCGACGTGATTTGGATTGCCCGGATCGCGTCCTTCGGCAGCATCGGCCGCATGCTGACCACCAGCGGGCCGTGGAATCGTCCGGCGGAGGCGCAGGGAATGTTCGTCTTGTAGATCGGGCATTCGATGTCGAGGTCGAGATGGCGCACCGGCACGCCTGATTGCACTAGCGCTTCCTCGAAGGAGAACGAACAACCGATGACGAAGGCCACCAGATCGTCGCGCCAATATTCGGAAATGTCGGTCGTCTCGTCGATCTCCGTACCGTTCTCGAACACGCGGTAGCGCGGCACATCGGTGCGGATGTCCACCCGGTCGCCGAGTTCGGCCAGCATCGGATCGCCGGGATCGGACACGGCCAGCACCGGGCAGGGTTTTGGATTGCGGCGGCAGAAGTTGAGGAATTCATGCGCCCAGTCGGCCGGCAGGATCGCCACATTGCCTTGCACGCTGCCGGGCGAAATGCCCGCGGTCTGCCCGTCGAAGCCACCGCTTCGGGCCTCGGCGCGCACGGCGCGGGCGCGTTCGCGGATGGCGTCCAGTGAATCCGGCTGTTCGGCATTTCGATCCAACATGTTTCGATCCTCGTCTGCTTTGGCGATGTTAGCCGCCCAAGGTGATCAGGATATTCCCATAGCTGTCCAGGCTCGCAGTCGCACCGGGCGGTACCAGACAGGTGGAGTCGTATTCCTCAATGATGCAGGGCCCCTCGACCGCCTGCGTGAGTGCCGACCGGGTCCGGACCGGCGTCTCGAGCCATCCGATCTCCGGTCCGAAATAAGCCTGACGCGGTGCACCTACCGTGATGTCGCGGGCCGCGTCCGAATAGGTGCCGTGGGCGCGACGGCCTGGCGGTACGCCCTTGCCGACGACCTGTGCGTTGACCAGTTCGACCGGCTCGTCGCTGCCCGCCCGGTGACCGTAGGTCCGTTCATGCTCGTCGCCGAACGCCACCTCCAATTTCCGCAATGCCTCGGTGTCCAGCGGTGCATCCGGTAGCGGCACGCTCAACTCATAGATTTGGCCCTTGTAATGCAGGTTGGCCGAGCGCTCACAAGTGGTCTCGGCAAGGTCCAACCCGTCGACCGCCAGTTGCGCGCGCGCCTGGGTTTCAAGTTCGTCGAAAACGGCGGCGAGTTGTCCCGCGTCCGCCTCGCGGAGCAGCGTGCGGACGGTGCGGGAATAGTGATGCTCCACGTCAGCGTAGAGCAGCCCGAAGGCCGAAAAGAGCCCCGCTTGCGGCGGCACGACGATCCGCGTCATGCCGAGCGCGTCGGCCATTCCCGCCGCGAACAGTGCCCCATTGCCGCCGAACGGCAGCATGACCGCTTGCCGGGGATCGCGGCCGCGCTCGCTCGACACCGCCCGGATCGCCCGGATCATGTTGGAGATCGCGATCTGCCGCGCACCGTAAGCCGCATGCGCGAGATCAAGACCCATTGGCCCGGCGATGACACGTTCGAACGCTTCCCGGGCCTTGTCCGCGTTAAGCGGTACTTCACCGCCGCACAGATGCTCCGGGTTCAAATAGCCGAGGATGACATTCGCGTCGGTGACGGTCGGGCGGTCGCCGCCCTGGTCGTAACAGACTGGGCCGGGTTCCGCGCCCGCGCTTTCAGGACCAATGCGCAACGCGCCGCCGGCATCGATCCAAACGATGGAACCGCCACCCGCCCCGACCTCGGCGAGGTCGATGGCCGGCACCTTCAGCAGATAGCCCGCGCCGGTAAGCAGACGTGATCCCATCATGATGCCGCCGCCAACCGAATATTCCTGCGAGCGGGTATAGGCACCGTTCTCGATCAAGGACGCCTTCGCCGTGGTGCCGCCCATGTCGAAGCTCACCACGTCGCTGTGCCCGGTCTGCTGCGCCACCGCATGCGCGCCGACGACACCGCCGGCCGGGCCGGATTCCACGATATTGACCGGCTTGAGCGCCGCCTCGGCTGCCGGCGTGAGGCCGCCGTTGGACTGCATCAGCAGCACCGGTGCCGTGATGTCCTTGGCGGCGAAATTCTCCTCCAGCGATTGAAGATACTTGGACACGATTGGCAGGATGTAGGCGTTGACCACGGTGGTCGACGTCCGCTCGTATTCCTTGATCTCCGGCAGGATGTCGAAGCTGATGCAAGACGGCAGCCCTGGCGCCTTCTTGGCGATGGCCTCGGCGACGAGTTGCTCATGCACCGGGTTGGCGTAGGAGTTGAGCAGACACACGGCAATCGCCTCGACGCCTTGGTCGACCAGCTTCGACACTGCCGCCTCGGCATCCTCGCGCGTGAGTTCCTGTTCGACAGTGCCCTTGGCGTCGATCCGCTCTGTAACGGTCACGCGCAGATAGCGTTCGACCAGCGGCGGCGGCTTCACCCATTCCAGGTCATAGAGCCGCGGCATCCGCAGATTGCGGATTTCGAGGATGTCACGAAAACCGTCGGTGCCGATCAACCCGACCTTGGCACCCTTGAGTTCGAGGATCGCATTCGATGCAACCGTGGTTCCGTGCATCACCTCCTGAATTTCATCAGGCGCGATCCCGGCGCTGTCGAACAGCTCGGCGAGCCCGTCGACGATGGCCGTCGCATAATTCGAGACGCTGGACGAAATCTTCTTCGTCACCAGCCGCCCTTCGGCGTTGATCAGCACAATATCGGTGAAGGTGCCGCCGATATCCACGCCGACGCGGAATCCTGTCATCGCTCAGTCTCCACCTCGGCCACAGTTGGAAAGGGAGATGGCGAGCCGTCGTCGTCCCAGGACACGTCGCCCGGATCGCCTCGCCGCCGCCCCCGAATCTCAGCACGGCGCGCTTCAGTCCCGGCTTCGTCGACCTGCCACGCCGCGGTATCCACGACGACGCCGTATTCCTTGGCGGCGAGCGCCGCGCTGACCAGTTCGTTCCGCACATCGCGCAGGACCGCTTGCGGGTCGCGCTCCAGCGGGTCGCCCCAGCCGCCGCCGCCGGGCAGCACGTAGCGGAACACATCACCACGCTTCACCTCCCGGGTGATCTTGGAATCGACCTTCTCGCATTTGCTGTCCGGATCGAAGAAATTCTCGCCCGGCTTGCCCGCCTGACCGCCGAACAGGCCGTAAGGCCGGACCACCTGGCGGTCGGACCGGCATTGCAGGATCGCGTCGTCGGCCAGTATCCGATAGTCGCGATAGAACGGCACGCCGCCGCGGAACTTCCCGGCGCCCGCACGGTTCGGCGCCAGTTCATAGCGCGGGATCTGGATGGGATGTTCGCTTTCGGTCACTTCGACCGACTGTGAGGCCATGTTGACGAACAGGTTCGAGTTCCCTTCAAGCCCATCGGCGAAGGGCCGTCCCCCCCAGGTGCCACAGGAGAAGTCGACATAGATGAACGGCTCGCGGTCCTTGGTATAGCCGCCGATGGAGATGCCAACATTACCGCCGTCGGAAGCGGCCATCGATCGTTCCGGGATCAACCGCGCCAGCGCGCCGAAGGCGCAGTCGAGCATGCGGAAGCCGGTCAGCGCCCGCGCGGCGCAGGATCCGGGGTGGACGACATTGGCAATGGTGCCCTCGGGCGCCGTCACCGTAATCGGCCGGAAGACGCCGTCGTTGTTGGGCGCATCGTCCGGCAATACGGTCTTCAGCGCGGTGAAGCACGCGGCACGCGTCACCGACAGCGTGGCGTTGATCGCGCCCCGCACCTGCGGCGAGGTCCCGTCCCAGTCGAAGGAAATTTCATCGCCGCGCTTCTTGACGGCGACGAACAGCCGGATGGGTTGACCGAGATCCACCCCGTCGTCGTCGATCCAGTCCTCGAACGTGGTCTCGCCGTCCGGCAGTTCCGCAATCGCGGCCCGGGTCAGCCGCTCGGTGTAATTCGTCACCTCGCGCATGTAGACGGCGGATGCCTCGGCGCCATGCTGTCCGATCAACTCGGTAAGCTGCCGCGCGCCGATTTCGCAGGCGGCAAGCTGCGCCCGCATGTCGCCGAAGACCTGCACCGGGATGCGGACATTCTTTTCGATCATCGACCACAGCGTCCGGTTCGGTTCGCCCCGTTCCATCAGTTTCAAGGGCGGAATGCGCAGCCCTTCCTGGTAAATTTCCGTCGAATCCGCCGCATTCGATCCCGGTACCCGGCCGCCGACATCCGCCTGATGCGCCGTCGTCGACGCGAAAGCCACCCGCTTCCCGTCCACGAAGATCGGCTTGAAGATGAAGATGTCCGGCAGGTGCATGCCGCCATCGAACGGATCGTTCATCGCAAAGATATCGCCGTCGTGGATATCGCCCTCGAAGGTGCGGATGACCGAAGCAAGTGCCGTCTGGATTGCCCCCAAATGCATCGCGACGGTCAGCCCCTGCGCGATCACCTGCCCGTCGCCGTCCGACAGCGAGGTCGAGAAATCCATATTGTCGCGCAGGATCCCGGAATAGGTGGTCCGGCAGATCGTCACCGCCATCTCGTCTGCGATGGAAAAGATCGCATTTTTGAACAGTTCAAACGCGATGGGGTCCTTGATGTCGCTCATCCCTACCTCTTGGCGAACCTCTAAATTGGCGTAATCAACCCGCCGCTTGCCGCGAAACCGAGTCAGCCGACCGACCGACAATCCGCTCATAAACCGCCGAGTCCGTGGCCCCTTCGGTTCCGAATAAGAGCACGCGGCTATCGGCGGTTAAAGCGAGTTGATCGCGCGCCGACGGCTTTTTCGCGACCGCCAACAACGCCGCCAACCCAGCCACTGCGCTCTCCCCAGCAACGATGGGCGGTGTGTTCGCGCCGCCGCCGGCAAGACGCCGCATACAGTCCTCCGCGTCCTCGTCTTCGACCGCGACGACCGCGTCGGCGCCCCGGTCGAGAATCTCCCAAGCCAGTTCAGAAACCTCGCCGCACGCAAGGCCCGCCATCAGCGTGTCGATATCACCCGTCACCGGCACCGGCTTGCCCGCCCGAATGCTTTCAAACCAGCACGCCGCGCGCGACGGATCGGCCAGTATCGTTCGCGGCCGGTTCGACCCATATAGCTGCCAGCCTTGCGCGCAGACGGCTGCGGCCATGCCACCGACGCCGGTCTGCAGGAACTGATGGGTCGCCGGAATATCGCCCGGAAGCTGGTCATAGGCCTCCTGCGCCATCAGCGTGTATCCGTGCATGACATCGCAAGGGATGGTGCGATACCCGGGATAGGATGTGTCCGATACGACCGTCCAGCCTTCGCGCGTCGCGGTGGCGTCCGCCTCGGCGACGGATGCGTCGTAGTTCCCGGCAGTGCGCCGCACCTCGGCCCCGAAGGCTTCGATGGCGGTCCTGCGCCCTTCGCTGACCGTCGCGTGGATGAAGATCACGGCGCGGCATCCGAAGGTCCTCGCACCCCAGGCGACTGACCGGCCGTGGTTGCCATCCGTGGCGCAGCACACGGTTTGGCGCTCAACGATGTCGGCATAGCGTCCGGCCAGAATATCGTCGACCGTCGCCGTCTCGCCCACCTCGCGCTGAATCACCAGCAACAGGTGGCGCACCACCGCATAGGCACCGCCGAGCGCCTTGAAACTCATCAGACCGAACCGCGCGGATTCGTCCTTATAGTGAACCGACGCGACGCCGGCCTCCCGCGCGATATCCGGCAAGTTTACAAGCGGCGTCGGGGCATAACCCGGCCACGCACTGATCGTCGATCGGGCCAGCTCCGCCCCTTCCAGCGTCAGGACATTGCGGCACCGCTCATCGTAGATTGCCTCGCGATCGGCCTGTGCGTTGAGAACGTAGTCACCGGTTTTCAGCATAGGGATCCATAGTGTTGGACATGCTTGGCCATCGCGGCCAAACCCAAAGAAAATTGTCCGGAAACCCTACTGAAAAATTTGCGAGACGGGTTTGATCAATTTCGTCGATTTTATCAAAAATCTTGCATATTGTGGATTATAACGAGATTATTTATCGATATCTCAATATAATTTTGAACATACATGGATATTTTCGACCGAAAACTCCTGGTCCTGGTTCAGCGGGACAACCGCATGACCAACGAGCAGCTTGGCCGCCACGTCGGCCTGTCACCGGCCGCCTGTCATCGCCGGCTGAAGCGTCTCGCCGCCGACGGCGTGATCGAACGCAATGTCTCCCTGCTCTCGCCCGCCGCCGTCGGCCGTCACGTCACCCTGATCGTGCATGTCACCTTGGAGCGCGAGCGCGCGGACCTGTTCGACGCCTTCAAGGACTGCATGCGCGACGCGCCGGAGGTCACCCAATGCTATTACGTCACCGGGACCACGGATTTCGTGCTGATCCTGAACGCCCGCAACATGCAAGATTATGAGGCCTTCACCCGGCGCCACTTCTACGACAACCCCAACATCCAACGGTTTCAGACCGATGTGGTCATGGATACGGTAAAATTCACCACGGAAATGCCGATCGCCAGCTCGGACGAGGTCTGAAGGGAGAATTCGGGGTTCCCAACAAACAAATAGCGGCCCCTTTCGGAAGCCGCTATTCGCATGATAATCTTACTAAATCGACTGGTCGGGGAGAGAGGATTCGAACCTCCGGCCCCTACGTCCCGAACGTAGTGCTCTACCAGGCTGAGCTACTCCCCGGTCGCGGCGTGCCTTATATACCGCAGGATGCCCCTTGGCAATGGCGCGCCTGCCCCCCGCGCCCCGCTTCGCGGGTTTTTGGAGACAGTTTTTAATGACCGACCTACAGAATCTATCCCTGAGCGCCATGGCGATCCGCCTTCGCGACGGCTCCGCGACGGCGACGGCGATCGCCGAAGCCTGCCTCGCTCGCGTCGAAGCCCGGGAGGGCACAGTCGGCGCCTGGCAACACATCGACCCCGAACGGGTTCTGGAGCAGGCGGCACGGCGGGATACCGAAGCGCCAAGCAGCTCGCTGCACGGAATTCCGGTCGGCCTGAAAGATATCATCGATACCGAGGACATGCCGACGACCTACGGCTCGCCGATCTACGCCGGCCATACGCCGCGTAAGGATGCGATCATGGTGCAGCGACTGCGCGCCGCCGGCGCCGTGTTGATGGGCAAGACCGTCACGACGCAGTTCGCCCATCGCTTCCCCGGCAAGACGGCCAACCCGCGCAACCCGGCACACACGCCCGGCGGGTCATCCAGCGGTTCGGCCGCCGCGGTGGCCGATGATATGACGCCGTTGGCCTTTGGTACGCAGACCTCCGGGTCGGTCATCCGCCCGGCAGCCTATTGCGGCGTAATCGGCTTCAAACCTACTTTTGGCTGGACCGACTTCACCGGCGCGAAGAACCTCGCCGCCTCGTTGGATACGCTGGGCTACTACGTGCGGAGCCTGGATGACCTGCCGATGGTCCATGCGGTGCTCAACAGCGACGCATTGCCGGGCCCGGAGACGACCGATATCACTGCACCGAATTTGGCGCTCTGCCGCACGCCGGTCTGGGATCAAGCGGATGAATGCGCCCAAGCCACGGTGGAAACGACGGCGGAGCGTCTCAGCAGCGCCGGTGCCGGAATCCGAAAACTTGACCTGGATGCATCCTTTGCGCGTGTCTTCGATGCTCAGGACACCGTCCTGCAATATGAGATGGCACGGCACCTCAAGATCGAGCGCACGGAGAACTGGGATCTCATCGCCCCGCCGACGCAGGACTTCATCATCCGCGGTGAAGAGTGCAGCGAAGAGAAAATCGCCGAGGCCCGATACATCTTCGATCAGGCCCGTACCGATTTCGCCAAAGCGCTGGGAGACGATATCGCGATCACGCTGAGCGCCCCGGGCGAAGCGCCCAAAGGCCTCGAAGCCACCGGCAATGCGCTGTTCAATCGGATGTGGACCGCGCTGCACGTCCCCTGCCTCCATCTGCCGGTGGAGACGGGCCCGCAGGGCCTGCCGCTGGGGGTCACGCTGGTCGCGCGGAAAGGGCATGAACAACGCCTCGTCGCCGCGGGACGCTGGGCCGCGACGGCCCTGGACTTGCCGTTATTCGGATAAGGGTTCGGAACGCACGGCCCGGCTAGTCTTTCTTACCGTTCCCATTTCCGTTGCCGCGCCACAGCGTCTTCCAGAAATCAAAGGTCGCCATCAGCAGCACGATCACGACGACGATCGTCAAGTCCACTTCAGCGACGAATCCGAGCACGACGCCGACGAAGGCGAACAGCATGATCAGGGAAAAGGCGGCAAAAATCTTATCCATCATCGTCCAAGTTTCCTCATTCCCGGCGGCATTATCTCTCCGCCGCTTCTACATGGGCCGCTAACCACCGCGCGGTCCGCAACAGGCGCGCATCATCGCCACGGCGGCCGACAAGCTGTACGCCGAGCGGCAAGCCATCGCTTCCCTGCATAAGCGGCACCGTGATGGCCGGCGTGCCGCATAACGTCCAAAGCGTACAGAAGGCCGGGCTGCCGGTCGATTCCAAGCCGGCCGGCGCGGTCCCGGCCGTCGCCGGCGTCAGGATCGCGTCATATCGTTCGAAGATCTGTTCCAGCCCCGCGTTGAGGACCGCGACCCAATCGATCGCACGATTATAGTCGACTGCCAGGGTCTTCCGCCCTTCCTCGATCATGCCGCAGAGCGTTTCGCTCAACCGGTCGGCGCCGGCGCGATGGTAATGCGCGAAGTTCTTCGCCAAATCGGCGCAGATGATCGTGCGATGGCAATCGATCGCCTGATCGAACGGATCGGGCAGCGGCACCTCGTCACACTGCTCCCCTAGGAATGCCGACAGTTCGGCGAAGGCCGCCTGTGTTTCATCGGTGGCGGTCTCCCACACCGGCGTCTTCACGAAGGCGAACATCGGGTCCAGCGGCGGTTCCTCGCCGGCAATCTCCAGCAGCCTCGGCCGCGCCCGCAAGCGGCTATCCGGGTCCGCATCGTCATAGGCCGCGATCGACTGGGCCAGCAAGGCGATATCCTCGACGGAGCGGGCGAACATGCCGATCGTATCCAGCGCCCGCGATTGTTCCAGCACGCCGGTTCGGGAAATCAGGCCATGCGTGGGCTTGAACCCGAACACGCCGCAATAAGCGGCCGGGCGGATGACCGAGCCGTTGGTCTGCGTGCCGACCGCAAGCGGAACCATGCCCGCCGCAACCGCCGCCGCGGACCCGCTCGAAGACCCACCAGGCGTATGCGCCGGATTGTGCGGGTTCCGGGTTTTCCCTGGCGCATAGACCGCAAGCTCCGTGGTCACCGTCTTGCCGAGGATGACCGCTCCGGCTTCCTTGAGCTGGGACACGACGAAGGCGTCTTCTTCCGGCTGACGGCCGGCGTCGATGACCGTCCCGTTCTCTGTCGGCAGGTCCGCCGTATCGAAGATGTCCTTCACGCCGACCGGAAGGCCGTGCAGCGGCCCAACGACATCCGCGGCGCCCCGAATCGCATCCAACTGCTGCGCCTGCTGGATCGCGTAGTCGGCGTCCAGATGGGCCCAGGCCTGCACCTGTTCATCCGCCTCGTCGATCCGGCCGAGACAGGCGCGAACGACCTCCTCCGCGTCGACGAGGCCGTCGCGGATTTGCTGGGCGAGGTCAACCGATGTCAGAGGCGCATCGCTCACGACGCGATCCTCCACACCGAACACGGGCTATTCCACAGAGTTCGCATCACTTGCCGTACACCTTCTCCGGCAGCCACAGAGCAATCTCAGGGAATACATAGAGAAGGCCCATCGCCAGGAACACCATCGAGAGGAAGGGCAACACGCCCTTAAATATATCGACGAGTTGGACATGCGGCGGCGCGACCCCTTTCAGGTAATACGCCGCCATGGCCATAGGGGGTGTCAGGAAGGACGTCTGAAGGTTCAGCGCGACCAGGACACCGAAGAACAGCGGATCGATCCCGAAAATCGGCAGCATCGGCAAGAAGATCGGCACGAAGATGATGATGATCTCCGACCACTCCAGCGGCCAGCCCAGCATGAAGATGATCAACTGCGCCAGGATCAGGAACATCACCGGGCTCAAGTCCATCGCGAGGACCCAGTCCTTGATGATGTCATGCCCGCCGAGATAGGAGAACACCGAGGAGAACGTCCACGATCCGACGAACAACCAGCACACCATCGCCGACGTGCGGACCGTCAGATAGACCGATTCCTTCAACCGGTCCCATGTCAGCGCGCGATACGCGGCCGCCAACAGCAGGCCGCCCAACGCGCCCATCGAGGCCGCCTCGGATGGCGTCGCCAGCCCAAACAAGATCGCGCCCAATACCGACAAAATCAAAAAGGCGAGCGGGAAGAAGGACGTCGCCATCATCCAAAGGACTTGCAGGAAACTATAATCCCCTACGTCCTCATCCTTGAGCTTCGGCGCAATCGACGGGTTCAACCATGCGCGTCCGATAACATACAGGATGTACAATCCGGCCAGCATAAAGCCCGGTATGATAGCGCCCGCATACAGCCGGACGACCGAGACATTGGAGGTCGCCGCGTAGACGATCAGCATGATGCTGGGCGGAATGAGGATGCCGAGGCAGCCGCCCGCGCAAATCACGCCGGCGGCGAAGCTGGTGTTGTATTTCGCCTTCAACATCGACGGGAAGGCGAGCAACCCCATCAGCGTCACCACGGCGCCGATGATGCCGGTCGCCGTCGCAAACAGGGAACATGTGGCGAGCGCTGCAATCGCCATCGACCCAGGCAGACGCCGCGTGGCAATGTGCAGCGTCGCGAACAGGCGGTCGACGATGTTCGATCGCTCGACGATATAGCCCATAAATAAGAAAAGCGGGACCGCGGTCAGAACGTCGTTCGCCATCACCGAATAGGTCTGATTGACCAGCAGATCGAATATTCGGTTGTCGAAGATCGACTGCATGCGTTCGGCATCGAAATAGGCGTAGTAGCCGAAGGCGATTCCCATTGCGACCAGCGTAAAGGCGATCGGGAAGCCCAGCATGATCGTTAGAATGAAGATGCCGAGCATGAAGACGGCGATTTGGGGATCGGTCATTTGTCGCCCCCTTCACCGGTGGATATCGACGGCTTCAGCTCCGTCAGTCCATCGTCATGTTGGTGCTGGAGCACGGTTTCCATTTCCTCGACGTCTTCGGTATGCGCAGGCCATTCACCGGTCTTGATGCAGATGATGCATCGGCAAATCTGGGCGATCCCCTGGATAAACAGCAGAGCGCCCGCGGCGGGAATAATCATCTTGAATTGAAAAACCGGAACGTTGGCGGGGCTCATCACGCTGACTTCTTTGTAGAACCAGGATTCGCTGGCGTAATCGAAGCCGGCAAGCATCAGCGCCGTGACACCCGGATAAAAGAACAGAATATAGAGGACCAATTCCACCTTGGCCTGGGTCTTCGGCTTCCAGAGCCGATACACCACGTCGCCGCGCACGTGGCCGTCGCGCGACAGGGTATAGGCCCCGGCCATCATGAACAGCGCGCCGTACATCATATAACTGATATCGAACGCCCAAGCCGTCGGATCGCGCAGGACATAGCGCACGAAGACTTCGTACCCCACGCCGAAAGCGAGGATCAAAATGCACCAGGCGAAGGCCTTGCCAACCCATGCGGTGAAACTATCGATGATGAAAATCAACCGTTCCATCGGATGCCCCCGATAATTGTCCGGATAGAACAGGGGTGGGGCGGCGCCTGTTGCGCCGCCCCTTATGTCGTCGTCAAATCGACGCTCCCCTGGCCATTGCCTCTAGAACGTCGGCAACTTGCCCGGGAAGTAATGCTCGTAAGCAAGTTTGTAGTCGGCCGAGTTGACCAGGTCGTAGAACGCAACCCGTTGGCTCCAGGCCTTCTGACTGTCAACGACCTTCTTGAAGAACGGATCCTTGTTCAACCGCTCGAGGACCGTGTCCCATGAATCCAACTGGGCTTTCATGATCGACTTGTCGGTGCGGTAAACATTGACCTTGCTCTTGTTGATGAGCTTCTGAAGGTCGGCCGAGTACAGGTTCATGGCGTAACCGTAGCTGGCGGTGTTCGCCGCTTCGGCCGAATATTCGAGGATCGCCTGAACTTCCTTCGGGAACCCGTCATACTTGCGCTTGTTGAAGATCACCTCGAAGAACTCGGCGGCCTGATGGTAGCTGCCCAAATGGTAATGCTTCGAGACGTCCTGCGCGCCGAACTGGCTATCGGCCGTCGGGTTGTTGAACTCGAACGCTTCGATCACGCCTTTTTCCAGCGCCGGCATGATTTCGCCGCCTGGAAGCTGGGTGACCTTGAGGCCCATGCCCTGCATGATGTCCGTCGCAAGACCGACCGTGCGGTACTTGAGACCCTTCATGTCATTGACATTACTGACCTTCTTCTTGAACCAGCCGAGCGGCTGCGTCGGCATCGGCATCGTAAAGAAGCCGACGAGGTTCAATTTCAGCTTGTCCTGGACGAGTTCGCGATACAGGTCCTTGCCGCCACCGTAGTGGATCCACGCAAGAATCTGCGACGCATTACAGCCGAACACCGGACCGGTACCGAACAAGGACGCGGCCTTGTTCTTGCCGTACCAATACGCGGTGACCGTATGACCGGCGTCCAAGACGCCCTTGTGACATGCATCCTGAACCTGGAACGCCTTCACGACAGCGCCAGCCGGCAGATAGTCGATCTTGACCCGACCGCCCGCCATTTTCTCGACGCGTTCGACATACTGCTTCGCCATGTCCGTAAACACGCTCTTGGCGCCCCACGAACCTTGCATCTTCAGATTGATGGTTTGCGCGCGCGAAACATTCGGCATCGCCACCGCGGCGGTAACACCGGCGGTCCCCATGACGGCACCCTTCAAAAAGCGGCGACGCGCTTTCCCACCAGTGCCAGTTTCTGTCTTGATCTCAGCCATAAGAATAAACCTCCCGTTCGTAGAAACAGACAGCTTCCGTTGGCCAAAGAAGACTGTCTACAATCCTATTCGCATGCAGGTAGCTAATGCCGGGGCAAGCACAACTGGTCCGAATTTTTCTTTTATAATTGGGCAATTAGTCCGGACAACCGAGCTCCCTACAACCAATAAACTATACATTCTGGGATTAGGTCCGGGGAGTCAACACACTCATCTCCAACCCGGAACACATTCACAAATTGGTGATCAAAAAGAGTGCATGACCGGTATGTGAATAGGGTTTTGGAGGCTACGCGACCCTATCGGCAGGCTCTCTTCCCGCGGCAATCGCTTCCAAATTGTCGATCGCACGGTTGCCCATGGCAATACGCGTTTCCGTCGTTGCGCTACCAATATGCGGTAACAGGAAGGTATTCGGCTGGGTCCGGTACCGGGGATCGATTCCCGGCTCGTTGTTGAAAACGTCGAGCCCAGCGGCAGCAAGCTTACCCGACCCCAATGCCTCGATCAGCGCGTCGTCATCCACCACCGCGCCACGCGCCGTATTGATCAGCACCGCACCGTCCGGAAGTTCGGCAATCCGATCCGCGTTCATCAGCCCCCGGCTTTCAGGGGTTGCCGGACAATGAATCGACAGGAATTGCGAGACATTCAGAAGCGACTCCAACGTCTCGTGGAAGACGGCACCATCTTCCAATTCGGCAGCGAGCCGGTTCCGGTTGTAATAGTGTATCTCCATATCGAGGCCGCGGGCGCGCCGAGCCACGACCTGACCGACCCGGCCCATCCCGATAATGCCGAGGCGCTTACCCGTGACCTGGGTACCAACCATGAATTTCGGGCTCCAATCGCGCCAGCCAGCGGACCGCACCAACTGCTCGCCTTCCCCCGCCCGGCGGGCCGCGCCCAGCATCAACAGGATGGCGATCTCGGCGGTCGCATCGCTCAACACGTCGGGCGTGTTGGTTACGATCAACCCGCGTTCCCGGGCGGCGGCCAGGTCGCAATGATCGACGCCGACCGAAAAATTCGCGACGGCCTTCACGCTCTCCGGCAGCCGGGCCACGACATCGGCCGAAAAATGTTCCGTATGGCACGGCAGAATGGCGAACGCCCCGTCCGACAGGCGGACGAGATCATCGGCCGAATAGAGTTTGTCGTCGGGATTGAGGATGGGTGCGAACGACCGCTGCAAACGATCCTCGACTTCATCCGGTAATTTGCGCGTGACGAGAACGATGGGCTTGTCCGGCATGGCTGCCTCCTTGATACGGAAGGGCAGCATGGTGCCGCGCGGAGAACGCCGATTCAACAGGCGAGACGCCGCCACGATGGGCCGGGCGCAATCAAACGGCTATATGCTGGGAAACGGACCCGAAGCAGTGCGATAAGCCTGACGCCGCAAACGCGGCGCCGGATCAGATGTGCTGCGCGGCGCCGCCTTCGGCGGTGCGGGCCAGACGGCCAAGCAGGTAATCCACATCTTCGGCATCGCAATCCACTGACCCTTCGAACTGAGTCAGCACGCGTTCCATGATCAGGCGAGACCGCCAATCCGGGTCACTGTCGCTGCGCTCGCCTTCGGAAATCTTCGCGATCTCCAAAGCGCTGAGGAAGGCCGGGAACAACCGTTGTGGCAACGCCGCTTTTTCGTATAGCGCCCTGAGGCCAAGATCACCGTCGTCGTGGATCAGAACCCGGGCATTATGCAGCGCCACATCGGCCTTGTGGGCCAGAGCTGCCTCGAAGAAATTGAGATCGCCTGTGCACAGGGCGCGCAGGATGATCGACGCCGTCAAACGGCCATGCTCGTCCATCTGTTGGACAAGTTCGCCGACGTCGGGCTGGTCTTCGTCATCGCCCAGCAACCGGACGACCGCGCGCTCGCGGCTTTCGAGCAACAGATCGCTGGCCACTTCCGGCGACAGCTCATGATGCGTGACGAGATATTCCTTAAGACTGGACGACACTTTGGCGACCAGACGCTCGGCCACGGTTATCGGCAATTTCTCGCGTTTGACCAACGGCTCCTGAACACGCTCGTTCTCACCGAACTTGTCGACCACCTTATCGAAGGTCGGCTCCGCGATGTCGGCCCCGCTATTGGATACCAATGCAACGACCGCGTCCTCGTTTCCTTTGTCGACGATCGCTTCCGATACGACAGCGGATACCTCTTCGCGCTGGGCAATGGCCACTTGGCGGATCGGTTTGGACGTTTCCAGAATGTCGACCAGATCCTCGTCGGAGAGCGCCTTCGAGAATTCCAGAATCGGCAACGCGACGCTGTCGCTCTTGTCTTCGGCGAGGACGCGCGCGATGTCGCTGGAAACGTCGGGAATGTCACGGATACTTTCAGACAGCGTTTCGCGGACCAGAAGCTCCACGTCTTTCGCCATCACCCGGAAGATTTCCTGGGCGATTTCACGCTCGCCTGCCGAAAGCGACCCCATGCCGAACTCACCGGCAACCTTGGCCGCCGTCTCAGCACGTGTCTCGACCGACGGATCGGTCAAAAGACGTTTCACGTCATCCGCTTTGAGCTGCGAAACTTCAGCGTTGCTGGCTTCTTTCGATTCCATATCCGTAAAAACCCGCTCAAATATTAAATAAATTAGGAGAACTTGATCCTAATTCGCATGTACACACCTGTTTTACGGCAGTATTCATTGCGATTAGGTTAACAACTCCTTTTAACGGGAAATTGATCGGCCCGTCGTTGATCATGGTCACACATGGGCCTATCGTGATTTCCACTATGACCGTCCAAATCCTTCGCATATCCGTCATCGCCGTGGCGCTCATCATTGGCCAATTTGGGGGTCAATTTGCGGCGCAGGCGGCGGACAAACGCATTTCCGCCATAGAAGCCTACAACGGTGTGGTTAACGGATCGCTGACGTTGATCGATATCCGGTCACCGCAGGAATGGGAAAAATCCGGCATTCCGAAGGGGTCGATTCCCATAACGATGCATAATCCGGCTGGTAAATCCGCATTCAAAAAAGCTGTTCTGGCTGCGGTGAAAGGCGACAAGATGCGCCAGATCGCCTTGATCTGTGCGGTCGGCGGACGCTCCCATTGGGCGCAGGGTTACTTGAAGAAACACGGGTTTACCCAGGTCGTGGATGTCAGCGAAGGGATGTTCGGGCGCGGCAAAACGATGCCAGGGTGGCTCAAAAGAGACTTGCCCGTGGAACCGTGCAAATCCTGCGCAACGTCGACCCATAAGGCCGCGACGAAATAGGCCGGTCAGCGCACCGCCTTATCCGCGGGCCGCAAGAGCCTGCTGAACCTGCACCAACTGCTCGTCGACATCGACCAACATCTCGCTGGTGACCTCCAACTCGCGATCCTCGAAGACATTCGTGTCGGGATGATCCCGCCGCCACGCCTCGACCGCGGCATCCCGAGCGTAGATCATTTCCTTAATCTGCGGCCGGAATAGGATCAGCATATTGGTAATCCAGATGTTGACCGGCCAAGACGGTTGGGTGTGATCGATGTCGAAGCAGTACAGCAGCCGGCAAACATCCGATGCCGTGAACCAGACTTCATCCGTTACCCAGCGATTTGTGGTGAAGAGTTTGATGGGGAACCCCTTCGGATCCATCGAAATCGCGATGATATGGCTTAGCGCATCATCCGGATCCTCCGGCGGTTCGTAGTCGGCCACGGGCGCCGGCGCGATCCCGGACGGCATGCCGTCCGGGCGCAGGAAAGTATGAAAATGCCCGTGCTCGCCGGGCCGGTCATCGGCCTCGTGGGCATGGTAATAGAACTGGGAATGAGTCACGCCGTCGTACACGTCACCGTCGGGATAGTGATTCCACTCGAAGAAGGTCTCCTCGCCCTTGAGGATTTCACCGACGACATTATCGCCGGTCTTGCCCAACACCCGATAGCACTCGCGCACCAACTCACCGGCATCGCGCATTTGTTCGAGTTCCTCGGTGGAAAGGGTCGTAAAATTGATTATTGCAAGGTTGGTCATTTGGTGCACCGACTGTGTTGGTTTTGACTTACCCCAGCACGTGGCAACAGACAACCGGCTGGATAGGCGTTCATGGTTCTTCCCGCACCAGGCGGAATCCTACCAGAATATGTTTCAGGAAATGAGGCCGGGAATGCCGCGCGGCCGGCCGGCATACGCCACATCCCTTGTCGTCCCACGAGCCGCCCTTTACGATCGATCGACCGGCACCCGCCAACGTCGCCGTCCACTCGAAGACTTGGCCCGCCGCGTCGAGCAGTCCGTAGGGGCTGGCGCCCGCCGGGAACATTCCCACCGGCATTGTATCGAATGATCCTTTGTCGTGGCTATTCAAGCGGGCAGCGTCGAAGCGGTCGCCCCAGGGGAAACGTCGACCGTCATCGCCGCGCGCCGCCTTTTCCCATTCATGTTCCGTCGGCAGACGCCACCGATAAGCCGTCACCTTCGTAAGCCACGCCGCATAAGCATTGGCATCATCATAGCTGACCAGCACGACAGGATGATCCATACGGCCGGACGGCGGCGCGCCATCCTTCCAGGCATGTCGCCGGGTGCGCGACCATGGATGGATCAGACCATAATCGCGCCAGGTCTTTCGATCTACACCCGGCGATGGGCGGCCGGTGGCCTCGATGAAGGCGCGGTATTGGCCGTTTGTCACCAGCGTCCGGGTGATGAAGTATCGCGTCGCCGTGCCGCGCTGTCGGGCGAATTCGCTCTCATACCATTTGCTGTCGCGGGTCACCCGATGGCCGTAGGCAGCCTCGTCCAATCGGTATCCCGCTTCGCGCTCGGCCCGGTCCGACCCAAAAACAAACGGACCCGCCGGAATCTGGACGACCGCTGGCCCCTGTACAACACCGCCCGCCCGCGCAGGCAAGGCAAGGACAGCCAACATCAAGATCAAAAAGACCAGCGGACCCCAAGGGGTTTCAACGCGCACTTGCCGCTCCTGTGACGAATTATCGGGCGCGTATAAAGATTTACCCTGCGGGCGACGGCACACAAGACCCTACCGCGCTACGCGGCGGTATTCTCGCATCCTTGTGAACGGTCGTGTGTCCGCACCGGCAATCCCACCTGTAATTCGAGATTAGCCGCGGACCACCTGCACCGAACAGTCGGCGTGGCGGACCACCCGCGCGGCATTCGGACCGATAAGATAGTCCTTCAACTCGGGCCGGTGCGACGCCATCACGATGAGGTCAGGCTTCGTGTCCGCCGCGACCCGGAGAATTTCCTCATAGACCGTCCCATGGCCGACGACATGCCGAACCTTGACCTCTGACGGGATATGCTCGTCGCAAAACGCATCCAGCTTCTGCTTCACCTCGTCGACCGCCTTTTTCTCAAACCCTTCCGGGAAGAAGGAGCCGACGATACTCATGCCGAAATCGGGCACCACCGTCATCACGTGGAGCGTGGCCCCATAGGCCTTGGCGTATTCGACGGCAATGGGCAACGCCTTAGACCAGGAGCTTTCGTGCCCCAGGTCCACCGTCAGTAGGATATTTTTGTACATCGCTATTGTCTCCGATTTCAGGCCATGGCCGCGGCAGCGGCTCCGGCGCGGCGACGCTGGACCAAACAAACCACGATCAACAGCAAGAGAGCTGGGATATAGAAGATCTCTTTGGCCATACGGTCACTGGGCAGATCGATACTCTTCACGAGCCAGTCCAGGTCGATTTTGGCATCAGCCGCAGCACTGTCCGGGATGACGTTATCGACCGTCACTTTCCCGCCGTCGACCAACACTTCAATGCCACCGACGGCGAGCCGTTTCGCACCGTCCGCCTTGGGACCGAGCGGCATCACCAGCGTGGTCGAGATCATCTTGCCGTCCAGGTTTTCACCTTCCAGCTGCACCCGGAGCGTACCATCCGCTGGCTGCGCTTCGGCGACCTTCACGATCTGCGCCGGATCGCCGGCTTGGAACGGTGGATGCACCATATCGAGCCAGAAGCCTGGCCGGAACAGCGTGAACGCGATCAGAACAAGCGCCACCGATTCCCAGATCCGGCTGCGGGCCAGGAAGAAACCCTGCGTTCCCGCCGCAAACAGAAGCATGCCAACCGTCGCAACGATGAAGACGAAAATGCCGTCAAGAAGGCCGACATTGATCAACAGCAGGTCGGTGTTGAAGATGAAGAAGAACGGCAGGATAACCGTCCGCAGTGAATAGAAGAAAGCGACGAAACCGGTCTTGATCGGATCACCACCCGACACCGCCGCAGCGGCAAAGGACGCCAGCCCCACCGGTGGTGTCACATCCGCCATAATGCCGAAATAGAACACGAACAGATGCACTGCAATCAGCGGAACGATAAGGCCGTTCTGCGCACCGAGTTGCACGACAACGCCGGCCATCAATGACGACACCACGATATAATTTGCCGTGGTGGGCAGCCCCATCCCGAGAATCAGGCTGATGACCGCAACGAAGACCAGCATGAGAATCAAGCTGCCGCCGGAGATGATCTCGACGAATTCCGTCATAACCTGGCCGATGCCGGTCAAGGTGACGGTCCCGACGATGATGCCCGCCGCCGCCGTCGCAACGCCGATACCGATCATGTTGCGGGCGCCGGCGATCAAGCCGTCTATCAACTCGCCCCAACCCCGCCGCGCCGCGTGGCCGACATCACTACCCTTGCGGAAGAGAGCCTTCAACGGATGCTGCGTCAGCAAGATGAAGATCATCAACGTACTGGCCCAGAACGCCGAAAGACCCGGCGATTTGCGCTCCACCATGAGGAACCAGACGAGCACGACGATCGGCAACAGATAGTGCAGACCGGTCTTCGCGGTCTCCGCGAATAAGGGCAATGCAACAACCGGTGCATTAGGGTCGTCGAGTTCCAGATCCGGCTGCTGGGCCGCAAACCCAACCAAACCCATATAAATCACGAGGATCAGCACCGCCAAGATCCAAACCGAAACGTCGCCGAACATACCTTGGATGAAGGTAATGCCGAAGTAGATGACCCCGGCGATGATCACGATACTACAGACCGAAATGCCCCAACGGATCAGACGCTGTTGGATGGTAACCGGGCCGCCCGATTTCGGCAGACCTTGCATGTCTTTCTTCAGCGCTTCGAGATGCACGATATAGAGCAGCGCGATATAGGAAATGACCGCGGGCAAGAAGGCATGTTTGATCACGTCGACATATGGAATACCGACATATTCGACCATCAAAAACGCGGCCGCACCCATCACCGGCGGCATGATTTGACCGTTCACCGAGGAAGCGACTTCGACCGATCCGGCCTGCTCCGGTGTGAACCCGACGCGTTTCATGAGCGGAATCGTGAACGTTCCCGTCGTCACCACGTTGGCAATCGACGATCCGGAAATCAGCCCGGTCATGGCCGACGCAAGGACGGCCGCTTTGGCGGGTCCGCCCCGCAAATGACCGAGCAGCGAGAATGCCACCTTGATGAAGTAATTGCCCGCGCCCGCCTTATCCAAGAGCGACCCGAACAGGACGAACAGGAACACGAACCCCGACGACACGCCGAGCGCGATACCGAATACGCCCTCGGTGGTCAGCCACTGGTGCGACATCGCCTTGGTAAACGACGCGCCTTTCCAGCGGATCGCTTCCGGCACCACGGGGGAATCGCCGAAGAAGACATACAATAGGAAAACGATGGCGACGACCATCAAGGGCGGCCCAAGCGCGCGACGCGTCGCTTCCAGCAACATCACCAAGCCGATGCCGGCGACGATCAAATCGCGCTGGATCGGATCGCCCGGGCGGTCGGAAAGTTCGGCATAAAAAATGAAGAGGTACGCGGCGGAGAAGGCTCCGGCCAGCGCCAACACCCAATCGAGAATGGGGATGCGATCGCGCGGCGACCGTTTCATCGCAGGATAGGCCATAAAGGCGAGAAACACGGCAAACGCCAGATGGATCGACCGTGTCTCCGTATCGTTCAACACCGGTATTGGGTTGCCCGGCAGGAACGGCAGAGGCGAAGCGATCCAAAGCTGAAAGAGGGACCAAATAAGCGCCAGACCGGCCAGCGCGGTTCCCACCGGCCCGACCGGATTGCGTGCGCCCGTATCCGATGAAGCTACGAGATCTTGCAGATCGTTATCCGACATCTGCGTCGACTGTGAATTTTCGTCGGTCATCATGTCCCCCCAGTCTGCGTCCGGTTAATCGGTTCTTGCGCGACCCCCGGACGGAGCGCGGACGCTAAAAATTTTTTGTTTTGAATTAAGGAAATGGGGGAGACCTATACGGCCTCCCCCCGGTGTGTTGGCCTTACATCCAACCCTTTTCCTTGTAGTACTTCTTGGCACCATCATGCACCGGTGCGGAGAGACCGTCTTTGATCATCTCTTTTTCCTTGAGCACCTTGAATGCCGGATGAAGCTTCTTGAAGCGGCTGAAGTTGTCGAACACTGCCTTGACTACCTGATAGACGACTTCGTTCGGAACCTTGCTCGAGGACACGAAGGTCGCGCCGACGCCGAATGTCGTTACGTCACGGTCCGTGCCGTTATACATCCCGGCTGGGATCGTGGCGGTCCGGTAGAAATCGTTATCCTTTACGAGCTTTGCGATCGCCGCACCCTTGACGTCGACGAGAACCGACGCGCAGGAGGTGGTTGCTTCCTTGATCGAACCCGACGGATGGCCGACAGTGAAGATCATCGCATCGATCTTGTTGTCGCACAGCGCCTGGCTTTGCTCCGCCGACTTCAGCTCGGAGGCCAGTTTGAAATCTTTGGTGGTCCAGCCCAGCGCCTTCAGGACGATGTCCATCGTGCCGCGCTGACCGGAACCGGGGTTTCCGATATTGACTCGCTTGCCCTTGAGATCGTCGAACGTCTTGATCTTCGCGTCCGCACGGGCAACGACAGTGAACGGCTCCGGATGGACCGAGAACACGGCCCGCAAATCCTTGAACCCACCCTTGCCCTTGAATTTCGACGTGCCGTTATAGGCATGATACTGCCAATCCGACTGGGCGACACCGAAGTCGAGTTCACCGGCACGGATCGTGTTGATGTTGTAGACCGATCCGCCGGTAGATTCGACCGAGCACCGGATGCCATGCGACTTGCGGCCCTTATTGACGAGACGGCAGATCGCACCGCCGGTCGGATAATAGACGCCGGTCACACCACCGGTGCCGATGCTGATGAACCGCTTCTCCGCCGTATGGCCGGGCGCGGGCAACAGCATCGCCACGCCGACAACAGCAGCGGTTGCGATGAGTATTTTTTTGAAAGACATGAAACTGCTCCTCTTTTTTGATGTTTGATCGTTGATCTTTTGGAATCCCGATTCCGGCCCAGGGCCCAGATAGGATGGCCCAAGTACCCGTGTGCACGCCTTCGCCGTCGCCAAGCTCCCCCAAGCCAAAGAGCGGCGGCAAAATTCGGTTTTACTGAGAAGAAAAGACAACCCGACCCGTTCGCTGCACACCGTGGTGCTAACGCCGGGCCATTTAACCATCCAGGTCACCGATTCTACCGAACCGGCGAGAGGACACGTCCCCAATAATCGCAAGACCGCACCTTAGCGTTGCCCATGCGTATACCTGGCATATTGGTCCGGTTGGCGCCCCAAAATCCTGCCCCGATTTGGCCCGCCCGACAACATATGCCGTCATCTATCTGTAACTATGCCTACCGAAAATCCGGCGCGTCAACCGTCGCGGGAAATTTTCACACCTTGGTGCCAGCAATTGCGGCATTGACGGACCGTTCCAGCCGATCCGCGATTTCCCCGATATTGCCCTCGTCAACGATGAACGGCGGCGCAAGCAAGACATGGTCGCCCAACTTGCCGTCGACCGTGCCGCCCCCCGGATAGCATATCAGGCCCCGGTCCATGGCCTCCTGCTTGATATAAGCGTGCAGCTTATGCGCCGGATCGAACGGTTTCTTGCTGGCACGGTCTTCCACAAGCTCGATCGCCTGGAACAGACCCCGGCCGCGAATATCGCCGATATGATGGTGATTGCCGAAACGCTCCGTCAGCGCATCGTTCAACACCAACCCCATCTTACGAACACGCGCGAGAAGGTCTTCTTCCTCGATGACCTTTTGTACCGCCAAGGCGGCAGCGCAGGCCACCGGATGGCCTAAATAGGTGTGCCCATGCTGGAACAGCCCGGAGCCATGCCGCATCGCATCGTAGATTGCACCGGTCAGCATGACCGCACCGATCGGCTGATATCCAGCACCGAGGCCCTTGGCGATGCAAGTCAGGTCGGGGGTGATCCCTTCCTGCTCACAGGCGAACAGCGAACCGGTCCGGCCCATTCCGCACATCACCTCGTCCAATATCAACAAGACGCCATAACGATCGCAGATTTCGCGAATGCGCTTGAAGTAACCGGGCGCCGCCGTGATGGCGCCAGCAGTCGCACCGCCCACGGGTTCGGCGATGAACGCCGCGACCGTGTCCTCGCCGAGTTCCTTGATCTTCGCCTCAAGTTCATTGGCGACGCGCAGGCCGTATTCCTCTTCGGTCTCGTCGTCCGCGCGGAAGCGATAGGAAAAACACGGCGCAATGTGATGGGTTTCCATCAACATCGGCGCAAACTGCTCACGCCGCCAGCGATTGCCGCCCGCCGCCAACGCGCCCAATGTGTTGCCGTGATAGCTTTGCCAGCGCGCGATCACGTGTCGGCGCTGCGACTGGCCGGATTCTACGTGGTACTGCCGTGCCATCTTGAGCGCCGCCTCGACCGCCTCCGACCCGCCGGACACGAAATAGACGTAGTCCATCCCGTCGGGCGACGTCGCGACCAACCGGTCCGCCAGATCCTCAGCGACATCCGACGTAAAGAAGGCGGTGTGCGCAAAGGCCATAGTCTCGGCTTGCTGCTTGATCGCCTCGATCACCTTGGGATGCCCATGGCCAAGGCAGGAAACGGCTGCCCCGCCAGACGCATCGAGATACCGTTTGCCGTCGGCATCGATAATGAACACGCCCTCGCCCTTCACGGCAGTCGGCGGCATCCAATCGGTCCGACGGTGCAATACATGGGACATCGCTATCGTCTCCGACGTAGTGATTTATGTTTCTCACCGGTTTTCAGGGTCCACACTACCGCTGACTTCAATGCCTTACCAAGCGCACCGTCGAAAGCGGCGATAATATCCGTCATCGTATTGGACGTCGCGCGCACGCGACGTTCGAATGTTTCCGTCGCGACGATCTCGCGTTGCGGCATTTTTACAAGTTTGAGATTGATCCTAACCCGCGCCCAGGGCGCCGAATAGTTGGCCGCCAACGCGGTCGCTTCCGCGGGAATGGCGTTGTCATATTCTGCCTGAAATTCCCGCAAATCCGACTTCAAAACGAAGTCCGACCGAAGGCCGATCTGCTCCCGTCCGACCGAAACGATCCGCCCGGAATTCTCGAACGATTCGATCATCAGCGATTGCACCATCTTGGGCCCGAAATCGGTCCAAGTCGCCTGGCGAAAATACCGCAACTCGACCGGGCTATCCTGCAAGGCGATGCGAGCCGTGTTCAGCCCAGCGGGCGAATTGGGCGTTTCCACCAGTAACTGCCATTTCACCGAGGGCATATCCTTCGGGAAGGTACTCTTCGGGGTCAGGACATAGAGGCGCGGCGGTGCGTCATTCGCACCGGGCAGCTCGACGCAACTTGCAAGCAAGACAAACGCGAACGCCGCACATACGACGGACAGAAAAGGACGGGCAAAAGACCGCATTACAGGCACCGCGAGTTATTTCACTTCAACACCAGGCTGCGTCTTGCCGAACAAGAACCGCGCCGGGTCGCGCTCAATCTGCGACGAAATTCTGGTCAGCGCCCCAACCAGTACCCGCGTCTCGGACAACAACTGCGTCAACTCATAGAGCCCTGACGAGGCGAATGTATCGACCGGTTCCCGGTTCGACTCCACAAGGTCAGCCAACACGAACGAGGCGCGCCGGAATTCCTGCGCCGTCTTGCGCACTTCGATAAGCGACTTCTTTGCCTCATCGCCGACACCCGCAAAATCCTTGTTCAAGCTATCGGACAACGCCTGCATGGATGCAGCAAGCTTTTGGACATCCTTGATCGTCTCACCGGCCTGTCCAGCCGCGCCGCGCAATTCCTTCATTGTCACCGTGGCGTTGCCCAACAGTCCGTCGATGTCGGACGCACGCGCAGCCACGGCGCCCGTGATCGTACGGACGTTCGACAGTGTCTCGGCGATGTTCTTCCGGTTCCCCGGATCGAACAGCAAGTTCGCCCGGTTAACGAGGACCGTCACACGGGACACCAGTTCGGGCGCGGAATCGAACAATTCCTGAAGCTGCGACGGACGGGATTTGATAACCGGTCGGCCGTCACTCTTTGTGTCGGTCAGATTCGCCGCAGCATGGGTCCCGCCCAAAAGCTGGACATAGGCGACACCGGTGATGCCCTGGAATTCCAGCGATGCCTCTGTATCTTGCTTCACCGGCGTGCTCTCGGGGATTTCGATCGTCACGCGCACCTGCTCGACATTTTTCGGGTCGATCGTCATATCGCTGACGACACCAACGGGAATGCCCCGATAGCGAACCGCATTGCCCGATTTAAGACCGCTTACCGACCCTTCGAAATAGATATCGTAATACGCGAAATCTTCATCCAAATTAACACCGGCCATCCAGACGACGGCAATGAGAAAGCCGGCCATGCTCAGCAGCGCGAACACGCCAACCAGCAGATAACTTGCCCGTGTTTCCATTTTCCCGACCGCTCCTGACGTCTAGCCTGCGCCCAGCGCGACGCGCGCTCTCGGGCCGTGAAAATATTCATGGATCCATGGATGGTCGTCGCGCATATGCTCCTCCATGGTGCCGGTCCTGATCTTTTTATCAACAAGAACGGCGATGCGGTCGCAGATCGCAGCAAGACTGTCAAGGTCATGGGTGACCATGAAGACCGTCAATCCAAGGCTTTGCTGCAAATCCCGGATCAGATGATCAAAGGCCGCGGCACCGATTGGATCAAGACCCGCCGTCGGTTCATCCAAAAACAATATCTCCGGATCGATCGACAGCGCTCGCGCCAAACCCGCGCGTTTCCGCATGCCGCCCGACAATTCGGATGGAAACTTAACACAGGAATCGGGCGGCAATCCCACCATCGCAATTTTCAGCGCCGCCAATTCATCCATCAGCGTCTGCGGCATATCGAGATGCTCGCGCATCGGCACCTGTACATTCTCGGCCACGGTCAGAGAAGAGAACAGCGCACCGTTCTGAAACAGTACCCCATACCGCGACTGTAGCGCGCGACGCTCGTTTTCGGGCAGTGCCGCCACGTTCACGCCCAGCACATCGATGTCACCCGCCGCCGGCTCGTTTAGTCCAATGATCGTCCGCAGCAAGACCGATTTGCCAGTGCCGGACCCGCCGACCACACCGATGACTTCACCGCGCTTCACATCGAGATCGAGACCGTCATGCACGACCTGCGCGCCGAATTGAGTGCGGAGGCTGCGAACACGAATGACGATATCATCGTCCGGCATCGTCATACCCTCAGCGTCGAAAAGACGACGGAAAAAATTGCATTGGCGATTATCACGAGAAATATCGACGTCACCACGGATTTCGTTGTCATCTTACCGACACTCTCGGCGCTGCCGGTAACACGCAGCCCCTCGTAGCAACCAACAATGGCGATAATGTAGGCAAAGACCGGCGCTTTCACCATTCCCACAAAAAAGTGGCTCAGCGTCAGAACGGTTTCGAGCTGGCGCATGAACTGGCCGAAGGTCACGTCGAGTACCATGGTCGCCATCAACGCGCCGCCCAGCAACCCGGCAACGTTGGACAGGAACGAAAGAATCGGCAACGTGATCAGCAAGCCACAGATGCGTGGCAGCACCAGGATGTCCATCGGGCTGAGGCCCAAGGTGCGCATTGCGTCGACTTCTTCGTTGACCTGCATCGTCCCGATCTGCGCGGTGAAGGCCGAGCCCGATCGGCCCGCCACCATGATCGATGTCAGCAGGACCCCAATCTCGCGCAGCATGATGACGCCGAGCAGATTCACCGTGAAGATTTCCGCACCGAAGCGGCGCAATTGATCGGCCCCCACGAAGGCGATGACGACACCGATGAGAAATGAAAGGAGGCAAACGATCGGAATGGCGTTGAGGCCGGTCTGCTCCACCTGATTGATCAACGCCACCATCCGCAACTTTCGCGGATTGCGAAGGACAGCGAAGAATCCCAGCACTGTCATACCGAAGAAGCTGAGCAAGGCGCCGCCTTCGCGATATGCCTCTTCAGTCGTGCGGCCGACACGCGCGAGCATGTCGAGCCAGTAGTTGCCGGGTTGCCGAACCGTATCCTCGGCCGCATCCGTCGCAGTCTCGACCACGCGGACCAGCGGCCGATAATCGTCGGCCAGTCCGATTACTTCGGTTTCGATTCCGCGATCACCCAACTTGTGCGTCGTGCGATCAACGAGCCAGGCGCCCGCGGTATCGAACGCGGTCAATTGCGACAGATCGAACACAGCGTTTCGCGCACCGTCCGGCGACAACGCCGTCAATTCCCGATCGATATGGGTGACTTGCTGTACCGTCCAAGCGCCGCCCGCGGTTAACGTCAGGCGACCATTCTCGGTTGACGTCCGCAGCCATGCGGCATCGCCGTCCATTTGTCCCCGCTTCGCCCTCGTTACGTCAGATCGTCAACAGCATCCGATAGCATACCGGCCTTGATGGTCAAACAGCTAAACCGACGCGACTGTGTCGTTGCGGTGACGCCGGACCATCGTTACGATCCCGCCGCTATCCACGCGAGGGGAATCCCATTCCATGAATCTTAAGGATCATATCCGCAGTATTCCGGACTTTCCCAAACCCGGCATCCTGTTCTACGACATCTCGACTCTCCTCGCCAACGCGGCGGCGTGGCGGCATTGCGTCGATGAATTGGCAGAGGCGGTCGCGCCGCACAAACCGGACATGCTGGTGGGGATCGAATCCCGCGGCTTTCTGACGGCCGCGCCACTGGCCCTGAAACTCGGCTGCGGATTCATGATGGTGCGCAAGAAAGGCAAACTGCCGGGCGAAACGATCCGGCACACCTACGATCTGGAATACGGCACCGATACGATCGAGATTCAATCCGATGCGGTCACAGATGGGCAGCGGTTGGTGGTGCTCGACGATTTGCTGGCGACCGGCGGCACAGCGGCTGCAGCCATCACCCTGCTTCGGGGTGTCGGCGCAGATGTCCGCGCGGCCGTCTTCATCGTCGAACTAAATTTCCTAAACGGCCGCGACAAGCTGGACCTGCCAATCACGTCTCTCGTCGGCTACGATTCCTAATAAGCCTCGGTGGCCTAATTCGGCCGCTCCCGCAGCCGCGTCAGATCAAATTTTTCGACATCGTCGAGGACCTCGATGAAGGCCTGGACGGTCCGTTCGATCACGGTCCGTCCCTTGTCTGCCGTGGCCGCGGCGGCATCACCGACCGCCCCCGACGGGTTCAGGTCCTGGGTCTCCCAACCGAAGGAAACCGGTCCGGTTGGCTTCAGTCGCTTGAAGTCGCGGGCCATCTCCAATCCGACAGAATCGAAACGGCCGATCCGGTCCGTTCGAACCAACTCGGGCCGAAGATGCAGCATGAGCGAGGTCTCCACCGCGCCCGCATGGATCCCGTGCGCAAGTTCGTCGGTATCGAATAGGTCGGATACGTCCGGCAATGTGAACCAGTTCACCATGACGGCAAGCATCTGCTGCGAAAGCCGCAGCTTGCGGGCGGTCATCTTGACGATTTCGGTCTGTCCCCCGTGGCTATTGAAGATCACGAGTTTCCGGAACCCGATCGCCGCCACGTTGTCCGCGATGCCCTGCCAGACCATTCCCAGGGTTTCCGGCTCGATCGACAACGTCCCGTCGAAGCCGCCATGCTCGTGGCTCCAGCCAACGGTTTGCTGTGGCAGTACGTAGACCGAACGCCCCTCCGGAAGCGCCGCGAGTGTGGCTTCGATCAACCCTTCATTGATATCGGCGTCGACGCTGAGCGGCAGATGCGGGCCGTGTTGCTCCATCGCGGCCACCGGCAGAATCAGAATCGTCTTCTCGCGGTCGAGCCCGGCGACATCCTCTGTCGTCAGATCGCGCCAATAGCCCGGTTGCCGTATCCCCATTTTCTGCGCCCTGCCTCCCGTCTCATTGCTGACGCCGCCGCACGCCGGATATATAACGATGTCTGGACGCCAGCCGTCAAAGGCCGCCGCGTTTTCCGCCCATCACAGCTTATCGGACACGGACGACCATGCAATCAGATCGATTCGAACTCATCATCCGCAATGGCACGGTTATCGACGGCACCGGAGCACCCCGCAAGCGCGCCGACATCGCAGTTCGCGGCGACCGGATTGCGACGGTCGGCGACTTGGCGAAAGCGAGCGCCGCTACCGAGATCGACGCCGCGGGCCGCATCGTCGCCCCCGGCTTCATCGACGTGCATACCCATGATGACAATTCGCTGATCGACAAACCGGACATGTTCTACAAGACGAGCCAGGGCGTCACGTCGGTTGTGGTCGGCAACTGCGGCATCAGCCTCGCCCCCTACACTTTGACGGGTGATCGCGCACGGCCGCCGCAGGACCTGCTCGGCTCGCGGTTCGAATATCCGCGAATGAGCGATTTCTTCGACCGCCTCAAGGCATCTCCCCCGGCGACCAACGCCGCGATGTTGTGCGGGCATACGACGCTACGGCTGGGCGCGATGGACCAGGTAGACCGTCCGGCAACCGAGGACGAAATCGCCGTGATGCGAGACGGCCTCGCCGAAGCACTCGATGCCGGTGTCGTTGGACTATCGACCGGACTTGCCTACGAACCAGCCCAGGCAGCCCCGACCTCAGAAATCGTTGCGCTTGCCGAATTGCTCGGCCCGTCCGGCGGCATCTACACCACCCATCTGCGCAATGAAGAATCCAAGATCGAAGACGCGATGGAAGAAGCCTTCCTGGTCGGTCGAGAAAGCGACGCTCCGGTTGTCCTGTCCCATCACAAGGTTTCCGGCGAAGAGAATTTCGGCCGGACCAAGAAGACGCTCCCGATGATCGAGGAAATTCGAAAGACGCAACGGGTAGACCTGGACGTCTATCCCTATCATGCATCGTCGACGGTGATCACGGCGGAGCGCGTGGCGCGCTGCCGGAAGGTCTTGATAACCTGGTCCGTCCCGCATCCGGAGCATGCCGGCCGTGAGTTATCGGAAATCGCCGCTGATATGGGATGTTCTCCCGAGGAAGCAGCGGATCGGTTGCAGCCCGGCGGCGCGATCTATTTTGCGATGGACGAAGAGGACGTGCGCCGGGTCATCGAATACCCGCACAGCATGATCGCGTCGGACGGATTGCCGAATGACGGCCACCCGCACCCCCGATTGTGGGGCACTTTCCCGCGGGTCCTGGGCCGGTACAGCCGGGATATCGGACTTATCACGCTCGAAGACGCGGTGCATAAAATGACCGGGCGGCCAGCGGCGGTGTTCGGGTTGACCGATCGGGGCACGCTGCAGGAAGGAAACCACGCCGATATCGTGATTTTCGATCCGGAAACCGTCATCGACCTGGCGGATTTCGACCACCCGACCCAAGCGGCGGCAGGGATCGACGCCGTCTATGTCAATGGCACGGCAGTCATGCGGGATGGGGAGGCGACGGGGAACCGGCCCGGCAAGGCGCTTCGCCGGCAAGATATGCAGGCCGGCTGACCAAGGCCAAGCGCTGCGCTAAATCAGTTGGGCGAGATATCGGTGATGCCGCGTGTCGCACAGGCTGACACGCCATTCGACGGCGCGCCCATCCAGTGCAAATGCGATGCGGTCGATCTCCAGTATTGGCTGACCCACCTCAAGCTCCAACAGCTTGGCGACGTCCGGCTCGGCCTCAATCGCGGCCAACCGCTCCTCCGCCCGCGAGATCGTCACGCCGAAGTCACGTTCGTATAGCTCGTACAGCGTGTTCGGCAGCTCCTGGACGCCAGACAGGCCTGGGAACAGGCCACGCGGCAAACATAGGTCTTCCAGGATCGCCGGCGCGCCGTTGAGATCGCGAATACGCCGGATACGGGTCACTGGCGCACTGCGATCAATTCCGAGCTGCACAGCCTCGTCCTTGTTGGCCTTACCGTCCCGGCAATTCAATACCGTGCCGCCGGGCAACCGCCGTTCGCCATTACGACCGACAAGATGAAAGAAATGAAACAGCGCCCGGTCTTCGTCGTGTTCCGCGACGAATGTGCCCCGTCCCTGCCGTCGGATAACCAGGTTCTCCGCGGCGAGCGCGTCCAAGGCTTTGCGGACGGTCCCTTGGCTGACGCCGAATTCGGCGGCAAGCTGAAATTCACTCGGCAATACTGCGCCCGGCTTCCAAACCCCTTCGATCATACGACCGAGCATGAGTTCCTTGACCTGAGCATAGAGTGGTTTGGCTTCGGGGATGAGCCCCGATGAGGGTATGATACGGTTCATGGCGATAGAACGAATCCACCGCTTGACGATCATAAAGTCAAGTGTCTTATATAAGACATAACACTCGGCCAAGCGGTATGGCCGTTGTGCGTGGCGGAAGCGCCCCATGTAACGGCCTGCGCAGGACCGGTGGTCCCGAAGACAAATCAATCCAGGAGGAGCAATGAGCGCCCCCCATTTCGTAGTACACGACAATACCGACTCCGTAGGTGTCGTTGTCGTTGAGACCGTGGAACCCCAGACCGAGATGACTGGGTGGAATATGGAAACCGACGAGACGATCCACATCACGGCATTGGATGCCATTCCGATCGGTCATAAGGTCGCCCTCGGCGATATCGGTAACGGCGACACGATCCTGAAATACGGTCATTCGATCGGCAAAGCCGTCGAAAACATCGGCATTGGGCATCATGTCCACGTTCATAACCTCAAGACGACGAAGTGGTAGAAGCAATGGCTATTCCCAAGAAATTTATGGGCTACCGGCGCCAGAACGGCCGCGTCGGCATCCGCAACCAAGTCATCATCCTGCCGCTGGACGATCTGTCGAATGCGGCCTGCGAGAAAGTCGCGAACAACGTCAAAGGCACGCTGGCGATCCCGCATCATTACGGCCGCCTGCAATTCGGCGAAGATCTGGAGCTTCATTTCCGGACGCTGATCGGTTCGGGTTGCAACCCGAACGTCGCCGCAGTCGTGGTTATCGGCATTGAGCCGGGCTGGACCGGGCGGGTCGTCGACGGCATTGCCAAGACGGGCAAGCCGGTCGAAGGTTTTGCGCTGGAGCGTAACGGCGAGCACAAGACCGTCATGAACGCGTGTTGGGCGGCACAAAGTTTCGTGCAAAACGCCTCCGAGATTCAACGCGAAGAATGCGATCTCTCGGATCTCTGGATCTCGGTGAAATGCGGCGAGTCCGACACAACGTCCGGCATCGGCTCCAATCCGACGGTCGGTAACCTGATCGACAAGCTCGATCCGCTCGGCGTGACGAGTTGCTTCGGTGAGACGTCAGAAATCACCGGCGCCGAGGAAGTCTGTCGCGAGCGCGGCAAGACACCAGAAGTCGGCAAAAAGTTCTTCGACACCTGGCAAGCTTATATGGACGAGGTCATCGAGCCGTTTAAGACCGATGATCTGTCCGAGAGCCAGCCGACCAAGGGCAACATCGAAGGCGGCCTGACGACGATCGAGGAAAAAGCCTTCGGCAACCTCGAGAAGATCGGCAAAAAGACGTCTTATATCGACGTGCTTGGGCCGGCCGAGGCACCCGAGAAAGGCGCCGGCCTCTATTTCATGGACACGTCGTCCGCCGCCGCCGAATGCGTGACGCTGCAGGCTGCGGCCGGCTTTGCCGTGCATCTGTTCCCAACAGGCCAAGGCAACGTGATCGGCAATCCGATCGAGCCGGTTATCAAGCTGACGGCCAATCCGCGGACCGCCCGCGAAATGAGCGAACACGTCGATCTCGACGTGTCCGGCATACTGCGGCGCGAGATGAACTACGATCAGGCCGGCGACGCCCTGATCGACATCATGATGCGGACCTGTAACGGACGGATGACCTGCGCCGAAGCACTCGGCCATCAGGAATTCGTCATGACGAAATTGTACCGAAGCGCCTAAATCGAACGGGCGGGGCATGCTATAGTACCATTAGCGGCCCCGCCCGGCGCTGGACTGTTCCGGTCGGTCGCCGGCCTCGGCCATCTAGGCGAGCTGACATAGCATGATGAAAAAGGTTGCCCGGATTCTCGTTTGCTTGGCGGTCTGCGCCATGGCCGTTCCGGCTGTGCTGCTTGCCGAGGACCGGAAACCGAGCTACCCGAAAAAACCCGTCTCCTACTTCATCCCGTTCGGCGCCGGCGGCGAGTCCGACATCGCGGCCCGGCTGCAGCAATCTTTCTTTAAAAGGCTCACCGGACAGGATCTTGTCATCTCCTACCGGCCCGGCGGCGGCGGCGCCGTCATGTGGGACGAAATCAACAATCTTCCCGGCGACGGTTATTCGATAGTCGGCATCAACCTGCCGCATATCGTGCTGCAGCCGATGCTCGGCGCGAAATACAAGACGCGCGACATCACCGGGGTGTTTCTCTTTCACTACACGCCCGATGCTGTCGTGGTGCACGAAGACAGTCCCTTCGAAACGCTGGACCAACTGATCGAATTTGCCCGCGAGAACCCGGGAAAGATCATGTTTTCAGGATCCGGCCGGGGATCGGCGAATCATCTCGCGCAAATCCGTTTCGACAAACTCGCCGGAATTGAGACCAAATACCGTCCCTACAAAGGAACCGCAGCGTCCATATCGGCCCTCGTGAAGGGCAAAGTGAACGCAAGTTGGGGATACGCAACGGTGGGAACCACCTATCCCGACGATGTCCGTCTGCTGGCCGTCGCAACGAAAGACCGGCACCCGCGATTTCCGGACGTGCCCACCTTTCAGGAAAAAGGGTTTGAAGTCATCGATGGCGCATACCGCGGTATTGCCGTCCCGAAATCGACACCGAAGAAGACGCGATTAGCGTTGTCAAAGCTGTTTGAACAAATCAATAAAGACCCGGCAATGCGCCAGGAAATGGAAGAGCGCGGTTTCGCGCCGGTTGACATTCCCTATCCAAAAGTAGCGGAATTCATCAAGGCGCGGACCGTTGAGTATCTGACCCATGCAAAACAGGTAGGATTGGGAACGAAAAAGTAGCCTCCACAAGAATAAGAAAGACGAAGGAGCGCCATGAAAATCTTGGACGTCCGCGAGACGACGGCAAAACTGCAATCGAATATGCGAAATGCCGTTATCGACTTCTCGCGTATGACAGTCGGCATCGTCGCGGTCGTCACCGATGTGATGCGCGATGGGAAGCCGGTCATCGGCTATGGCTGCGGATCGAACGGTCGGTATGCGCAAGGCGGCATCCTGCGGGAACGCCTGATCCCGCGCCTCCTCGAAGCCGATCCGGACGATTTGCTCGACGAAAACCACGAAAACTTCGACCCATTCCGCGTTCAGGCCTGCATGATGCAGAACGAAAAGCCGGGCGGTCACGGCGACCGGGCGGTTGCCGCTGCCGGCGTCGATATGGCGATTTGGGACGCCGTTGCAAAGATCGAGGGAAAACCGCTATGGCGGGTTTTCTCGGAGCGATTCAACGAGGGCCAGTATAAGAACTCGGTTCCGGTCTATCCGGGCGGCGGGTACTACTATCCCGGCCGCGAGATCGAGCAACTCCAAGACGAGATGCGATCCTACCAGGAGCAAGGCTACCGCCTCTGCAAAATGAAGATCGGCGGCGCAGACCTCGACACCGACCGCCGCCGCATCGAAGCCGCGCTCGAGGTGGTGGGGTCGGGCGAAAATCTCGCGGTGGACGCGAATGGCCGCTTCGATCTGGATACCGCCCTGGCATTCGGCGAAGCGATGGAACCGTATCGCCTCGCCTGGTTCGAGGAACCGGGTGATCCTCTCGACTTCGCACTGAACACCCAGCTTGCCCAACATTACGGCCAATCAATAGCAACCGGCGAGAACCTCTTCTCTGTCCAGGACGCCAAGAATCTCGCGCTCTACGCCGGCATGCGCCCCGACCTCGATTGGATCCAATTGGACCCGGCACTGGCCTATGGCGCCACGGAATTCATCAAGGCGCTCGGCGCGTTACGGCCGCTCGGCTGGGCACCGGAACGGCATGTGCCACATGGCGGCCATTTGCTTGGACTCCATCTGGCCGCCGGATTGGAACTGGGGGGGACTGAATCCTATCCACTGGTCTTCCAGCCGTATGGTGGCTTCACCGACGATGCGATCATCGAAGATGGCGCGACCACACCACCGGAAGCGCCCGGGCTCGGGGTCGAACAAAAAGCGGATCTCTACGAAGTCCTCAAACCACTGGGCGAGGCATAAAAATATTTACCGTACCAACGCGGAATTGGAGTTATTGAATCAACTGGGATGGCGGCATTCGCCGGCACGTCTCCCCGATCAACACGAAAAAACGCCGGCAACAGTGAAGAAGTAAATGAACGGACAAGCAGTGTCGGAACTGCGAATGTCCGCAAAGTCTGGGATGAAAAATTATGAGCACTGTCAATCTATCGCTTCAGGCAATGAACGCCCTGGCGAAGGAAATTCTCATTGCACACAATACCAACGAGGTGAACGCCGAACAGGTGGCGAGCGCCCTCACCGCCGCGGAAGCCGATGGACAAAAGGGACACGGCGCCTCGCGCATTCCGTCCTACGCGGCACAGGCAAAAAGCGGCAAGGTAAATGGCCACGCAGCACCAAATCTGACAAAGGTGGCGGCGGCGGCCCTACGGGTCGACGCTCGCAGTGGCTTCGCGTATCCGGCCATCAACCTTGCGATCGAAGCCGTCTCGGAACTGGTCAGCGAAACCGGTATCGCAGCTGTCTCCATCGCAAACTCACATCATTCCGGCGTTGCCGGGCACCAGGTCGAACCCCTGGCGCAGAAAGGGCTGATCGGGTTGAGTTTTGCAAACGGGCCGCAGGGGATTGCGCCCTGGGGCGGAAATAAAGGGTTGTTCGGCACGAATCCCATCGCCTTCGCCGCGCCGCGCCATAAGAAAAAACCGCTGGTCGTCGATATGAGCATGAGCAAGGTCGCGCGCGGTAAGGTCAATGTCGCCGCCCAGAAAGGCGAACCGATCCCGGAAGGGTGGGCCGTCGACAAGGACGGTAATCCCACAACCGACCCGCAGGCAGCACTCGACGGCACCATGCTGCCCATGGGCGATGCCAAGGGGGCGCAACTCGTCCTGATGGTCGAAATCCTCGCCGCCGCCCTTTCCGGTTCGCAGTTCGGCTATGAAGCGAGTTCGTTTTTCTCGGGCGAAGGTGCCTCGCCCAATGTGGGACAACTGATCATCGCGATCGATCCAGGCCCATTCTCGCGCAAAACCTTCGCGCAGCGGATGGAACACTTGATGCGGGCGATCCTCGACCAGCCGGGCACGCGACTTCCCGGAGTCCGGCGTTTCGATCTTCGCGACGCCGCCGCAGAGAACGGCATCGACCTGCCGCAGGAGCTGTTCAACGACCTCCAGTCACTCCGCGGTTAGCGCAACGGGGATCAGGACTCCGCGATGATCGGGTTGCTCAACAGCCCAACCTGCTCGACTTCGACCTCGCAGGTGTCGCCCGGCTTCATCCAGATCGGCGGCTTCCGCGCGAAACCGACGCCCGACGGCGTTCCGGAGACGATGACATCGCCGGGCTGCAACGTCATGACCTCTGAGATCGTTTCGATCAGCTCCGGCACCTCGAACATCATGTCGTCGGTATTTGCATCCTGCAGCGTCTCGCCGTTCAACCGCGTCTGTATGCGCAAGCCCTTCCCGCCCGGCGGCACTTCGTCGGCGGTCACCAAATCCGGCCCGAACCCGCCAGTCCCGTCGAAATTCTTGCCGGAGGTCCATGTCTGCGACTTGAACTGGTAGTCACGGACCGACCCTTCGTTGAAGACGGAATAGGCAGCGATGTGATCGAATGCGTTGGGCGCGCCGATATGCCGGCCCGCCTTGCCGATGACCAAGACCATCTCCGCTTCGTAATCGAACTGCTCCGAGCAGGACGGCGCGATCAGCGGTTGTTCATGACCGACCAACGTCGTCGTGACACGAAGGAATAGCACCGGGTATTCGGGTTTCTCGAGGCTCGCTTCCGCCGCGTGATCCGCATAGTTGAGACCGACACAAATGATCTTGCCCGGATTCCAGACCGGCGGGTGATAGATGAGACCCGACGACGGAAGCGCCGATCCCGCGACCGGATTGTCGGCGGCGGCGCGCACGGCGTCCATCGCATCAGGCCCCGCGGCCAACAGGCCAGGGACATCCGACGGCAAGGCGCCATTGGCGACGGAAAGGTCCACCACCTCATCCCCCCGGCGAACGCCCAAGGTCGGCGTTCCAGATTTATCAAAAGCGAGCAGCCGCATTCTTTCCTCCCAATTTCTAACGTGGTCCCCAGCATAACCCCCCTGTGTATACTCGTCCGCATGCAAACAGGGGAAATCGACGGCTACCAATACGCCGTCATCGAAACAACGGGATTGATCGCCGTCCGCCGGCCGGACGGATCAATGCGCATGCTGCCCGGCGCGCCGGATACCGAAGCCGCCGTCCGCGCCTTCATCGCCCGCGATACTGCGAGACCAAAGGAACCCGGTCCCGATGGATAGCTGATAGGCCGCCCACGCAGGCCGCTATACGGTCTCCCCATATCAGGATATCGTATCCATATGCATGGCGTTTTTGTCGCGGCACTCTGTTTCTTACTCGCCCTGCCCGCCTGCGGGACGGCCGAGACCGGTCGTCGTGATCCCATCGTCGATCTTGGCGATTACAAAGCCATGCGTATGGTGCTGCTCGAATCGATCCGAGACCACACGAATGCGACGGCAACTCAAACCGGCATTCCGAAGATCGATGACAATGTCATGGAGGTCCTCGCACGAATCCCGCGTCATGAATTCGTGCCCGAACCGCTCCGAAAATTTGCCTATCTCGATGTCCCATTGCCGTTGGGCCACAAACAAAAGATTTCTCAACCGTTTCTGATCGCGTTGATGACCCATGTTGCCCGGGTTCGGAAGACCGATGTCGTCTTCGAAACCGGCACCGGCGCCGGGTATCAAGCGGCGATCCTCGCCGAGCTAGCCGGGTCGGTGTACAGCGTCGAAGTCGTCCGTCCCCTCGCCCAATCCGCCGCCGAGCGCCTCAAGAAAATGGGGTTCGACAAGGTCCAGGTGAAAGCGGGCGACGGGTATTACGGCTGGGCGGAAAAGGGACCGTTCGACGTCATCATCGTCAAAGAGGCGGTCCATCATATCCCGCCGCCCTTGCTCAACCAGTTGAAGCCGGGCGGCCGCATGGTGGTGCCGGTCGGACCACTGGGTCAGGGGCAAATACTGAAACTCGTGACGAAAAGCGCAAATGGCACGATTTCGCAGAAAGACATCCTGCCGGTCCGGTTCGCGCCGCTCCAGGGTGGCGAACGAATCTAATAGCCAGACCGCAGCGCTCCGGCAATTCGTCCGAATGCGGGGGAACGGGATATAATTCGCAAGACATCCATTTCCGACCCGCGCAGTTAGCCTCAGTCGCGAAGGACCCTCCATGCAGCTCGGTTTGTTCATGATGCCCCTGCATCCGCCGTACCGTCCCATCGCCGATTGCTACGATCGCGATATTGACCAGATTATTGCGGCCGATCGCCTGGGATTCGCCGAAGCGTGGATCGGCGAACATTTTACCGAAAAATGGGAAAACGCGCCCGCGCCGGACCTCCTGATGGCGACGGCGCTGCCTCAGACGGAACGGATCAAGCTCGGGACGGGCGTCACGTTGTTGGGGATGCACGAACCCGTGTATCTCGCCCATCGGCTCGCGATGCTCGACCATCTGGCGCGCGGCCGATTCCAATGGGGGATCGGCTTGGGCGGCATTCCCACCGATATGGCATTGATGGGCCTGGACCCGAGCGAGGCGCGCGGACGAGCGGCTGAAGCATTGGAAGTCATACTCGGGCTTTGGCAAAGCGACGGCGAATACGCCCACCACGGTGAGTTCTTTCATATCGACGCGCCGGCACTCGACCCGGTCACCGATCGCGGGCTGCATATGAAGCCGCTTCAAAAGCCTCATCCGCCGATCGCCGTCGCCGCAAGCACGCCAAAATCCGGATCGCTGCGAATCGCCGGCGCACGAGGCTGGAGCCCGATGTCGAGTTCGTTGCTATCCACCACCTATCTTCCGGGCCATTGGGACCTGGTGGCCGAGGGCGCTGCAAGTGCAGGGATACAGGCTGACCGAAGCCAGTGGCGCGTGGCGCGCGACGTTTTCGTCGGACCAACGCCGGCCATTGCGCGCGAGCGAGCCCGCGCGGTGCTTGGCCGTAATTATGAAAAACACCAATACGCGAGCCGCGTCGGCACAGTGCAGATCGCTTCCACAAAACTCGACCCGTCCATGCCCGACGAGGCCGTGGACGTCGACTACCTCATGGAGAATGTCTGGATCGTCGGCGACCCGAGCGAATGCGAGGACAAGATCCGAGCTCTGTATGAAGCGACGGGCGGGTTCGGGACTTTGCTCAGCATCACCGCAGATTCCGACGATCCGGCGTGGGACCACGAAAGCCTGCGCCTCTTGGCTGAAGAGGTCGGCCCCCGAATTGCCGACCTAGGGTAAGAAACCCCGTAAGGGAAAGGTCGCTGATGTCGTATCACGTTTATGTCACGCTGCAGGGCGAGGACCGCATTGCTCGGTTTGTAATGGACCGCGATACCGGTGCGCTGGACCGGCGCGCCGACTTCGTCTTGTCTGGCGGCCCGGCGCCGGTCGCACTTCATCCGGACCGCCACATCATGCATGTCGCCCGGCGTGGCGCGCATCTCGTTACCAGTCTAAGGATTGACGCCGCTACGGGCGACCTCACCGAAATCGGCACGATACCCACAGAGTCCGACCCCTGCCATATGGCAACCGACCGTACCGGCCGATATCTACTGGCAGCCTATTACCTGACCAAAAAAGTTACCGTGCACAGGATCGGCGACAACGGCGCCGCGATCGATCCGCCGGTGGTAAAACGGAAAACGGGTATCGGGGCGCATTGCTTCCAGACGGACCCGTCTAACCGTTTCGCCTTCGTGCCGCATATCGCGCGCGAAGATGCGCCGAACGCTATTTTCCAGTTCCATTTCGACGACGCCACGGGACAGATCGAAGCCAACGATCCCGCGCAGTTGGCGCAACCGGATTGGACCGGGCCTCGGCATTACTGTTTCCATCCCTCGAAAAGTAATTTGTACTTTTCAAACGAACAAGGGAGCAGCGTCAGCTGCTACGCGATGGACGCCGCGACGGGCACGCTCTCGCACCTGCAGACACTGCCGACGCTGCCGGCCGATTGGCAGGGTGCGAACAAATGCGCGCAGATCCGCATGACGCCGTGCGGCCGGTATCTGTATGCGCCCAACCGGGGGCACGACAGTATCGCGGCATTCGCCGCCGACGCAGAAACGGGTCTGTTAGCTACGCTCGGGACTGTGCCCGCAGAAAAAATCCCACGGGCGTTCGAGATCGATCCTGCCGGACGCTTCCTGTTGTCGGCCGGGCACGCATCCGGACGTCTCGCCGTCTACCGCATCGCCGACAGCACAGGTGCAATCGGTGCGGGCCGGTTGGAGCGCGTGTCCGTCTGCGATGTCGGCGCCGTCCCGATGTGGGTAACGGTCATTCCTGTAACGTAACCGGCCGGCTTCGGTCGGCGAATAGCCTGCCTTCAGCCATCCAGGGTATAATTTCGTTGTTGGATTCATCATCGAATCCACATCGAAGATGTGCCGCCATGGCGATTGTGAGAACGAGCACCGAGGCACGCGCGGATGTGAGTCCAAAGCAGCGCCCGGACCGGGGACGCAGCACCAATTAGAGGAGCACGGGACATGGCGAAAACGGGCAGCACCGATTTGTACCAGGTCGTCTGGCCGCAAAGCGAACGGCAGCAGAAACAACAGCCACTCGCCAAACGCCTGGACGATTTGAACGGCAAGACGATCGCTCAACTGTGGGACTTCCGCTACCGCGGCAACGAAGTCTACAGAATGCTCGAAGAAGACCTCCGTGAGCGCTTCCCCGACATTCGGTTCGTCAGTTGGCAGGAATTCGGTTCCACCTATGGATCGGACGAACGCGAAGTGTCGGCATCGCTGCCGCGCCGATTCAAGGAACTCGGCGTGGATGCGGCCATTTCATCGATGGGCTGCTGAGGCAGTTGCACGCCCGCCGTGCTGCGGGCAAGCGCTGCGTCGGAAAACGCCGGATTCCCAACTTCCTCGATCGTATGTGAAGGCTTCGTCGGTGTCGCCAAGACGACATCGGTGGGATTGGGGCTGCCCAACCTCCCCTTGGCAGTCGTGCCGGGCCACGTGGGCAACCAAAGCAAGGAACAACTTCGGCAGAATATTAGCACGGTGACCTGCGACGCCGTGGTCGCCAATCTGCTGGAAGCTCCCACCGACGTTACCGTCGATGAGGAGCCGCGACCCCGCGACATCGTTTTCAGCGGCGATCTGGATGCGGTGAACCGCCATTTCTATGAGAAAGGATGGAGCGACGGGCTGCCGGTCATGCCGCCCACCGTCGCAAAGGTCGAAGAATTTCTCCGATTTGTCGACCGCGACCCGGACGAGATTATCGGGGTTCTTCTGCCGGACAATCGTGCGGCAACGGTTTGGAGCGTAGCGGTAAACGGCGTCATGGCGGGCTGCCGTCCGGAATACATGCCCGTGCTGGTGGCACTGATCGAGGCCATGGCCGACCCGGCGTATGGCGTCGAACACAGCGGCAATACACCCGGGGGAGAGACGCTCATCACCGTAAACGGGCCGATCATCAAGGACCTCGGCTTCAACTATCAGCAAGGTGTATTGCGCGACGGTTTCATGGCCAACACCGCAATCGGGCGGTTCTGGCGATTGTACTTAAGGAACGTCGCCGGCTTCCTGCTCCACCAGAATGACAAGTCGACATTCGGCAACACGTGGCGCGTCGTGCTCGCCGAGAACGAGGACCATCTCGCGAAGATCGGATGGGACCCGATGTGTGCCGACATGGGCCTCGACAGCGGTGATAACGCCGTCACCATCGGGCGCTATACCGGTGGCGACCTGGTCGCCTCGGTCTTCGGCGACACGCCGGAACGGGTGATGCCGTACATCGCGGACGCCGTGCTCAAGCAATATACGTGGCAGATCGGATTCACGGTCGGCAACGCGATGGGAACACTGCGCCCGTTGTTGCTGCTCAGCCCTATCCTGGCGCAGACGATCGCCGTGGGCGGTTGGTCCAAACAGGATGTCCGGCAATATCTCTTCGACAACGCCCGCATGCCCGCTTGGCAATTCGAGCGATACCTCGGTGAGTGGACCGACAAACCGATCCGGTCCCTGCAGGAGCAGGCGGCGCTCGGAAAAATTCCACAGGATTTTGTCGAATCCGACGATCCCGACCGCATGGTTCCCATCGTCTTCAAGCCGGACGACTTCATGATCGCCGTGACGGGCGACCTGCTGCGGAACAACGCGTATGTATTCGCCCACAATGGCAATCTCGGTTATCCCGTCGCGAAAAGGATCGAGACACCCGCGAACTGGCAAATGCTGATTGCCGCCAAATAAAAACGGCGCCTAAGGGTCGTCACAGAACGCAGAAGGAAAACTACATGTCATTTGAGGTCCGACGGGTCGTTACCGGCCATGACGAGAACGGCAAGGCCAAAGTTCTGATCGACGAGATTTCGGACAACGTGATCTCTCGGCGGCCTGGCCAGCACTCGACGGTCATCTGGGCGACGGACCGGCCCACGCCGGACCTCGGCGCCCTAAACGATATTTCCGCCGACGTTACGCAGACGACCGTGCCGAACGGCACCGTCTTCCGTGTCTCCCGGCTGGCGCCCGGTGTGACCCCGCGGACGCACCGAACGGAAAGCCTGGACTATGCGATTGTTCTCGCCGGTACGGTCGATATGGAACTCGACGATGGGGAGATCGTGCATCTGAAGACCGGTGACGTGGTGGTTCAGCGAGGCACGGTCCACAATTGGGTCAACACCGGCACCGAGGACTGCGTTATGGCCTATGTCCTGATCGCAGCCGCCCTGCCGGCGGGCCTCGAAGGGGCCGGCTGACGCCCAATCGGATCGCCGGTCCCGGATTGGCGACCGGCCACATTCTAAAACAGGATCAGATCGACACATGACCATGGAACTCACCGAAGCGCTCGCCACTTTCATCGTCGAAACGCAAAGCGGCGACCTTCCGCCGGCTGCCTACGAGAAAGCGGAAAAAGGCATCGTCGATACGATCGGCTGCATCCTGGCGGGCAGCGTCAGCGATGTCGCGCCGCCGCTGCTCGGCTACCTCGAAACCAGCGAAGCGTCCGGCGATCGTCCGGTCCTTGGCACCGGAAGAACGGCGGCGCCGGAGATCGCGGCAATGGTCAACGGCACCTTCGGCCACGCCCTGGATTTTGACGACGTGCTCTCGATGATGCCGGCCCATCCCAGCACCGTGATATTGCCGGCCCTGTTTGCCTGCCTCGGCCCACAAACGCGCGGCGACGCCTTGATAGAGGCCTACATCATTGGCGTCGAGGCCGGTGCGAAGATCGGACTCGGCATCAGCAACAGCCATTACCGACGCGGATGGCATGCGACGGGGACATTGGCGATATTTTCCGGGATCGCGGCCCTCTCCCGTTTTCTCGATCTCGATGTGCCGACCACGCGGCAGGCATTCGGAATCGGCGCATCGATGTCCAGTGGACTGCAATGCAATTTCGGAACGATGACCAAGCCGTTTCACGCCGGATGGGCGTCGCGCAGTGCCGTATCCGCGGTGCGGCTTGCGGAATCCGGTTTCTCCGCCTCGGCAGAAGCGATGGAAGCTCCCTCCGGATTCTTTTCGACCTACGGCACCGAACAATCGGACATGGATCGCTGCATCAACGGTCTCGGCAAACCGTTTGTGCTCGTCGAGCCGGGACTGGCGCTGAAAAAATACCCCTGCTGCTACGCGTTGCATCGGCCGATCGACGGACTCCTGGATTTGCGTGACCGACTTTCACTCACCCCTGACAACACTGAATCGATTCTCTGCCGCGTGGCGCCGGGCGCGTTGCGGCCGCTGCCCTATGAACGTCCCGTCACAGGACTAGAGGGCAAGTTCAGCATGGAGTACACGCTGGCGGCCGGCGTCTTGGACGGCAGATTCGACCTGGCGGCATTCAGCGACGACGGCGTCCGACGGCCGGAAATCGCCGACCTGTTACCGCGCATGCACAAGGAGGAGGATCCGGTATGTCTCGGCGATGAAAAGGATCCTGCCGCCCGGAGTTCCGGAACGATCGGTTATGTCGAAGTAACCGCGACCCGACGCGACGGTGTCGCCGAAACCGTGCGTGTGGACAAACCGACGGGATCCCCGGAACGCGAACTCACCTGGGCCGATTTGGAAGCCAAGTATCACGATTGCGCGGCGCAGACCGGTATGACGCGGGAAGCGGCGGCAGCATCATTTGCAAACTGGCGTGCACTCCGTCACTGCCCGGATGTTGCCAGGCTGCTTCCGACCTAGAGATTTACTGATACGTCCGACACAAAGTCGTCAAATTCGAGTTTGTCGCGCATACGGGGCTCCAACATCCGTGGCTTATGGCCTGAAAGCGATCGGTGATGGGTAAGGTTGTAACGAACATCGCAATGTGGGTGGTAATACCTCCGCTTATTCTTCTGATCCTCGCAATCGTTGTGCCGTGTCTCGTCCTCTATCGCGTTTTCAATTTTTTCAGAGGGCACTGGCTGCGGATCAGGTTCCAGAGAAAATGGGGACGAAAAGGAAAGAGCATCCTATTCGTTTATTCCGAAAGCCCGAATTGGCAGGGCTACATTGAGCGGGAGATACTTCCAGAATTGTCTCCCCACGCGATCTCGCTGAACTATTCGAAACGCGCCGAATGGAAAACCAACAAACCGCTAGAAGCAAAGATTTGGGAGCAATGGAGCGGCGGACAGGAGTTCAATCCAGTCGCAATCCTGATCCCTGATCGGGGCAAGGTGAGGACAATTCCATTTTTTCAGGCTTTTAGGGATTTCAAGCACGGAAAGGACCTCCTACTACGCCAAAAAGAAGCAGAACTGCTTGATTGGATCGCCCAGATCAAATTGCGCCGTTAACGCCGGTTTAACGGGCGTCATGGCACCTTCTAAAACGGCTTGAAACCTCAGAAGAACCCAGCGATTTCAAAATAAATGCCGTGCCTATTCCCTGATCAGCCGCATCGATTTAGCGTTATCGGCCCTTGAAAATAAACGTCGTTCAATTTATATAACACGCAACCTATTTCAGCCCGACGGATAACACCTACGAATGGCACGAAGATCCGACCATAGTCGCGAAGAACTCTATGCAATGGTATTAGACGCGGCCCGCGACATCGTCGAACGCGACGGGTTGCGCAGCCTCACGGCACGCAACATCGCAACCGCCATCGGCTACTCGCCCGGCACGCTCTATAACCTGTTCGAGAATCTCGACGAATTGGCGTTGCATATCAACGCATCGACGCTGGACGCCTTGCACGCCGCCGTTTCAGAACGCCCGCGGACGGGCGACCCGGAACAGGACCTGCGGACGATGCTGCATCAGTATCTCGCGTTCCTGAACGAGAATCCGGCCTTGTGGACCGCAATCTTCGATTTCAGGCTGCCGCCGGATGGTCAGTTACCCGACTGGTACCTGCGCCGTGTCCAGTCGCTGATGCAGCAAGTCGAAGACGCGCTGGCGCCGCTCTTTGCCGCCGGCGAGGACCATGAACTGAGCCAGGCGGCAGGTGTCCTCTGGTCTAGTCTGCATGGAATCTGCACGCTGGCCCGGGACGGGAGGCTCACACTGGTGAGCGCCCAATCTGTTCCGGAAATGGCCGAGTCCCTGATTTCGAACTATCTGTCCGGCCTGCGTACCCGCGCCGGGAAGCGACCGGCCAATGCGTAAACGCGATACCGCTAAGAACAGTGCCCAGTCGTCAAACACCCTGCTGCGGCGGTTTGCCATCCGCACCCGGACACGCGACCGTCTCGCTGCTTTCCCGATCGATGTAGCCGTACCACCGATCAATCTGCCCTTCCCGACTTTCGGCGGCAAACAGATTTGGGCGGACCAGTTCGTCTGCGTTGGCTGGCGAATTCAGCGCAACCACTATACGGGCCATCACCGGCTGCTGGACCCGAATAAATTTCGGCGCGCCTGGGGCAATTATGCCCATTGCCATGACTTCTTCGACCGATACCGTAAGCGCAAGGCTATCCAGCCGCGCAACGGCCACCTGATCATCCTTGTCCATGGCCTCGGCCGGTCCGCTGATGCCTTCCGCGAAATGGAAAATGCCCTGCGCGGAGAGGGCTACGAGACCGCAAGTATAAATTATCCCAGCACGCGCCAGAGTGTTACCGAGCATGCGAACAGCCTGGAGAACATCGTCTCATCTCTCGATCAGATCGAGTCCATCTCCTTCGTGACGCACAGTATGGGCGCGCTGGTCGTGCGGGAATTGCTGTCCCGCGATGGACCTTGGCGAGACCAGATTAAGGTTCAACGGATCGTCATGATCGCGCCGCCGAACCAGGGGTCGCGCCTGGCGGCCCGTTTATCGGGACTACCCGCCTACCGGTGGCTAACCGGGCAATCCGGGCAGAATCTCAGCCCGGACACCGCCGCACAGCTCGCCGTTCCGGAAGCCGAATTCGGCATCATCGCGGGCGGCCGCGGCAACGATCTCGGATTCAACCCTCTTCTTCCCGGCGACGACGACGGTTTCGTCGCGGTCGAGGAAACCCGTCTCGATGGCGCACGCGATTTCATGCTGGTGCGGACGACACATGGGCTGATGGACGATCATCCACAGACGATCGACGCGACGATCAGCTTTCTCCGCGACGGCCGGTTCTTGAACAGCACAGACCCGGCCCGGCGCTAAGCGCCTGGAGGCACATATGACCCAGGATCAGAAGAGCACGGGCCTACTAAAACGACGGCGGTTCCTGCCGCTGTTCCTGACCCAGTTCCTCGGGGCGACCAATGACAGCCTGTTCAAGCAGGCGCTGTTCATTTTGATCACGTTCCGTCTCGCGCAGGAACAGGGTCTGAACGGCGCGCTGATGGTCGCCGTCGGCGGCGGCCTGTTCATCCTGCCATTCTTTCTGTTCTCCGCGACGGCCGGACAGCTTGCCGACAAGTTCGATAAATCCCGGCTGATCCGGATCATCAAGGCCGGCGAAATCGCGATCATGTTGCTTGCCGCCGTGGGATTTTACTTCGACAACGTCGTTTTCCTGATGACGGTGCTGTTCCTGATGGGTGCGCAGTCGTCCTTCTTCGGCCCGGTGAAGTACAGCATCCTGCCGGACCATCTGCCGCCGGAGGATCTTGTCCTCGGCAACGCGTATATCGAGGCCGGCACCTTTCTGGCCATTCTTATCGGCACCATCGCCGGCGGTCTGCTGATCCTGCCGGAGCATGGCGGCATTATCGTATCGGCGACAGTCGTCGTCCTCGCGACCTTCGGCCTGATCAGCGGCTTCGCAATTCCGAGCGCACCGCCGCCGGCACCAACGCTAAAGATCAATCCGAATGTCGCGGCCGAAACATGGGCCACCATGACGTATGCGTTCGAGCGCCGGGACATCCGGCTCTCGATCCTGGGTATTTCCTGGTTCTGGCTGTTCGGCGCAACATACCTCACGCAGTTGTCGCCGTTCACGCGCGATTACCTGTACGCCAACGAGCAGGTTGTCACCCTGTTCATGACGCTGTTCTCCATCGGCATCGGCGTGGGATCGCTGCTCTGCAACAAGCTTCTCAAGGGTGAGATCAGCGCGCGTTTCGTACCGTTCGGCGCGATCGGCATGGCGGTCTTCTCGCTCGATCTGTATTTTTCCAGCCGGGCCGGCGTCGCCGCGACCGGTGAGCTCGCAAACCTGACAGCCTTCCTCGCCCATCCGGCGAACTGGCGGATCCTCGTGGACCTGTTGCTGATCGCCATCAGCGGAGGCATCTATATCGTGCCGCTCTACACGATCATGCAGACGCGGGGCGACCCAAGCCATCGGTCCCGCACCATCGCGGCGAACAACATTCTGAACGCGCTGTTCATGGTAACCGGGGCCGTCGCGGCGTCCGCGATGCTTTTGTCAGGGTTCACGATCCCGCAGATCTTCCTTGCCGTCGCTTGCGTCACCATGGTGGTCGCCGTTTACATCTGTGGCCTGCTGCCGAATGAAATGGTGAAGGTCTTTGCGGCGTCGATCCTGCGCCTTCTGTACCGCGTGGAGGTCAAAGGCCTCGAGCACTACAAGGCAGCGGGCGACCGGGCCGTCATCGTCGTCAATCACGTGTCTTTCCTCGACGGTCTCCTACTTGCGGCCTTCCTGCCGGGCACGGCCACCTTCGCCGTCAACACGCATATCGCCAAGCAATGGTGGGCCAAGCCGTTCCTCGCAATGGTCGACGCTTTTCCAATGGATCCGACCAAACCGATGGCCGCAAAGTCGCTGATCAAGGCGGTGCAGTCGGGCAAACGCTGCGTGATCTTTCCCGAAGGACGGATCACCGTGACCGGTTCCCTGATGAAGGTCTACGAAGGTCCGGGTATGATCGCCGACAAGGCGGGCGCACCGATCGTACCGATCCGATTGGACGGCGCGCAGTACACACCCTTCTCCCGCATCCGCGATAAGGTACGGAGCCGCCTCTTCCCGAAGATCACGATCACGGTCCTGGAACCGCGCGATTTCGACATTCCCGACGACATCAAAGGCCGTGCCCGCCGCCAACTGGCGGGCACCCGGTTGCACGATGTGATGACCGAGATGATCTTTGCGACCTGCGATACCGACAAATCATTGTTCGACGCGTTACTCGACGCAAAGCGCGCGCATGGCCGTAAACATGCGGTCGTCGAAGACATCCAGCGCCGCCCGCTGAGCTATGGCCGCGTGATCACCGGCAGTCTTGTCTTGGGCCGCCGCTTCGCCCAGCAGACCAAGCGCGGCGATTTCGTCGGCGTGCTGCTCCCGAATTCATCCGGCGCCGTACTGACCTTCTTCGGCCTCCAGGCCCATGGACGTGTGCCGGCGATGCTGAATTACTCGACCGGCGTCGGCAACATGGTTTCCGCCTGCAAGACCGCGGAGATCGGTACGATTGTCACGTCGCGGCTCTTCGTGCGCGTCGCCAAACTCACCGATGCGATCTCGGAACTGTCCGAATACGCGACAATCGTATATCTCGAGGACCTGCAAAAATCGCTGGGCCTGTTCGACAAGCTGCTGGGAGCCGCAAGCTCCCCCTTCGCGCGCGCCATCCATCGCCGACGCGATGCGACCGCCAATGATCCGGCAGTCGTGCTCTTCACATCCGGGTCCGAAGGCACGCCGAAGGGCGTCGTCCTTAGCCATCGGAACCTTCTCTCGAACCTGCATCAGCTCGGTGCGAAGGTCGATTTCAACCCGACCGATATCGTCTTCAACGCCTTGCCGGTGTTCCATTCCTTCGGGATGACCGGCGGCATGCTTCTGCCGGTCCTGTCCGGTATCAAGACGTTCCTGTATCCGTCGCCATTGCATTACCGGATCGTGCCGGAACTCGTGTACGACACCAACGCAACGATCATGTTCGGCACCGATACCTTCCTGACGGGCTATGCCCGCATGGCGCATTCATACGACTTCTATAGCGTCCGCTACATCTTCGCGGGCGCGGAGAGAGTGAAGGACGAGACGCGGCAGATTTGGGCACAGAAATTCGGCCTCCGTATATTAGAAGGCTATGGCGCGACGGAAACGTCACCGGTGCTCGCCACCAACACGCCGATGCATTACCGCGCCGGCACCGTCGGCCGGTTCCTCCCGGGCATCCGATACGAACTGGAAGATGTCCCCGGAATTGAGAAAGGCGGACGGCTGCGGGTTTCCGGCCCGAATGTCATGCTCGGCTATTTGCGTGCTGAAGCACCTGGCGTCATCGAGCCGCCAGAGAATGGCTGGTATGACACCGGCGATATCGTGGAAATCGATCTGGAAGGATTCGTCACCATCGCCGGTCGGGCGAAGCGTTTCGCCAAGATCGCCGGTGAGATGGTCTCGCTCACCGCGGCGGAGAGTCATGCCGCCGACCTATGGCCGGAGCATCAACACGCGGTGGTCAGCATACCGGACGACCGGAAAGGAGAGGCGCTCGTCCTTGTCACCGACAACCCCAACGCGACTCGCGACGATCTAATGAAAGATGCCCAGGCCAAAGGGATGGCCGAATTGATGGTGCCGAAATCGATCCATATCGCCGACGCGGTACCGCTGCTTGGCACCGGCAAGATCGATTATGTCGGCGTCCAATCCCTGGTCGAATCGCTAATTCTCGATGCCGTTAACAGCGCGGTTTCAGCGGATTAGATCAGGTCGACGCCGGCGCGGCGTTACCGCCATGCGCCAGATAGTCGAGCGCCGCGGCGACGCCTTTCTTCTCATGCGGCACACCGGCCAGACCCAGCCCCATTTCGACACCGCACAACGTCCCAGCCAACATCAATTCATTAAAGTCGCCGAGATGTCCGATCCGGAAGACCTTGCCCGCCACCTTACCGAGCCCGTTGCCAAGAGACATGTCGAAATTTTCCAGCACGACCTTGCGGAAGGCATCGGCGTCATGGCCTTCCGGCAGCAGCACGGCGGTCAGGGCACTTGAGTATTCGCGTTCGTCCTGGCACAGAATTTCCAACCCCCAACCGCGCACGGCGCGGCGGGTCGCCTCGGCGAAGCGATCATGCCGGGCAAAGACATTGTCCAACCCCTCTTCGTTCAGCATGTCGATCGCTTCCCGGAGCCCGTAGAGCAGGTTCGTCGCCGGGGTCGATGGGAAATATCCAGTCGCGTTAGGGCCACGCATCGCCTCCCACGACCAATAGGACTTCGCCATACCCGACGTCTCGGCAGCGCGGCGCGCTTTCTCGCTGACCGCATTGAACCCGAGCCCAGGCGGCAGCATCAAACCTTTCTGCGACCCACCGATGGTGACGTCGACGCCCCATTCGTCATGGCGGAAATCGATCGAACCTAACGATGAGATCGTATCGACCAGCAGCAGCGCGGGATGCTTTGCGGCGTCGATTGCCTTCCGGACTTCCGCGATGCGCGATGTCGTGCCCGTCGACGTTTCATTGTGGACGACGCACACCGCCTTGATCGCGTGATCTTTGTCCTCGGCGAGCCGGCTCTCCAAAGCATCGGGGTCCGCGCCATGCCGCCAATCACCCCCAATGAAGACCGGGTCCAGTTGAAGGCGTTCGGCGAGCTCATGCCACAAGGTCGCGAACTGCCCTGTCTCATACATCAGGACCTGATCGCCCGGCGACAGCGTGTTAACCAGCGCGGCCTCCCAGGCACCAGTGCCGGAAGACGGGAGGATGAACACCTCACTCTCCGTCTTGAAGACACCTTTCATGCCTTGCAATACCTCGAGGCCAAGCCGCCCGAAATCAGGGCCGCGATGGTCGATGGTCGGATGGTCCATGGCGCGCAATACCCGGTCCGGCACATTCGTGGGACCCGGGATTTGCAGGAAATGCCGGCCGCTTCGATGAGGCATCGTTTGCTACTCCAAATTTTGCATGCAATTTATACAAACCAGCGTCTTTAATTCCAAATCATTTATTTGTTATCGTAATTTCAATATATTAACGACACTCTTCTCAATTCTCCGATGTTGCATTTTGCATGCAAAATGGTATTTTACGGCAATTCCCAGTGCTGTAAGAGAAATCGATGAAGAAGAATCCTCAAATCGGTGACAGCGCCCTCGCCGCAACCCTGCGCCGGGAAATCGAGGGCGAGGTCCTGTTTGACGCGTTCAGCCGCGGCCGGTACAGCACCGATGCGTCGCACTACCAGATCGAACCGATCGGCGTGGTCGTACCCAAATCGGAAGCGGATATACGTCGGTCGATCGAAATCGCAGTGGACCGCGGCATCCCCGTCCTGCCACGCGGCGGCGGCACATCCCAGTGCGGACAAACCGTCGGCGAAGCACTGGTCATCGACGTCAGCAAACATCTCAATAACATTGTCGAGTTCGATCCGGACGCCGAGCGGATCACCGTGCAGCCGGGCGTGGCGCTCGATCAGCTTAATGGTTTCCTTAATCGCCACGGCTTGATGTTCATGGTCGACGTATCGACGTCGAGTCGGGCAACCATCGGCGGCATGACCGGCAACAATAGCTGCGGCGCACGCTCGATCCAATACGGCACGATGCGCGATAACGTCCACGGCATCGATGCGATCCTGGCCGACGGCAGCAGCCACCATTTCGGCGCGATAAAAATGGATGCCGATGCACCGGAGACATCCGCCGAGTTTCGCCAACTCAGCAAGAAATTGGTGGACCTGGGCGCGCGCGAAGCCGATGAAATCCGCGACAAATTCCCGCCCTTGATGCGGCGGGTCGGCGGCTACAACATCGACGCACTGGTCCCCGGCCACTCGAACCGGCCGGGTGCTGCCGAGGTCAATCTCGCCCATCTTCTGGTCGGGTCCGAAGGCACCCTCGCCTTCTCGACCGCCATCGATCTGAAGCTGCATCGCCTGCCCAAGCATAAGGTGTTGGGCATCTGCCACTTCCCAACCTTCTACAAGGCGATGGAGTCGACGCAGCATATCGTCAAGCTGGGTCCGACCGCAGTGGAGCTGGTCGACCGCACGATGATGGAGCTGGCGCGCGATATCCCAATTTTCCGCCCGACTATCGAACGCTTCGTGCAGGGCGAGCCCGATGCCTTACTCCTCGTGGAGTTCGCCGGAGACAGCGAAGAGGAACAACTCGTCAAACTGCAACAACTCGACGAGTTGATGGGCGATATGGGCTTCCCCAACGCGGTGGTCAAGGCGACCACGGGCGCGGACCAACGAGAATTCTGGGAAGTCCGCAAGTCCGGCCTCAACATCATGATGTCGATGAAGGGCGATGGGAAACCGATTTCCTTCATCGAGGATTGCGCCGTCCCGCTGGAGGATTTAGCTGAGTACACAAGCCGCCTCACCCGAGTCTTCGAGAAATACGGCACCAAGGGTACCTGGTACGCGCACGCCTCGGTCGGTTGTCTGCATGTCCGCCCGATCGTCAATCTGAAGGAAGAGGATGGCGCCCGGAAAATGCGCGCCATTGCCGAGGAAGCCTTTGCGATGGTGCGGGAGTACAAGGGCTCCCATTCCGGCGAGCATGGCGATGGCCTCGTCCGCTCGGAATTCCACGAAGCGATGTTCGGCCCGCGCATGACTGGATCCTTCGAGGAAGTAAAAGATCTGTTCGATCCGAAAGGGCTGCTGAACCCCGGAAAAATCGTGCGGCCATCGAAGATGGATGATCGCTCGCTGTTCCGGTTCAAGCCCGGGTACAAGGTCCAGCCGATCGACACTGTTCTCGATTGGTCCGACTGGGGCGGCCTCGGCGGTGCGGTCGAGATGTGCAACAACAATGGTGCCTGCCGGAAGTTCGACGCCAATGTCATGTGCCCGTCTTTCCGTGCCACGGGCGAAGAACAGCACCTGACCCGCGGGCGCGCCAACACGCTACGCCTCGCCTTGTCGGGCCAGCTCGGCGACGATGCCTTCACGTCCGACGCCATGTACGACACCATGAAGCTCTGTGTCGGCTGCAAGGGCTGCAAGCGCGAATGCCCTACTGGCGTGGATATGGCGCGCATGAAGATCGAGTTCCTACACCATCATCGACTGAAGAATGGTCTGACGCTGCAGGATCGGCTCGTCGGATATCTGCCGCGCTATGCGCCATGGGCGGCCCGGCTGAGCGGGCTTGCGAACCTGCGCGACCGGATCCCCGGATTGGCCTGGCTGTCGGAGAAGATTGCCGGATTCAGCCGGAAACGCACGTTGCCGCGCTGGCGCCAAGATTACTTCCGCCCGACAGGATCAACGCCGAATTCGCCGGACGGCAAAGACGTCGTCCTGCTCGCCGACACATTCAACACCTATTTCGAACCGGAAAATGCGCGCGCCGCGTCGCGGGTCCTGGAAGCGGCGGGCTATACGGTCCATACGCCGAAAGCCGATGACGGCGACCGGCCGCTCTGCTGCGGGCGCACATTCCTCGCAGTCGGCCTTGTTGAGGAAGCCAAACGCGAGGCACGGCGTACACTGGACGCGCTGCGGCCCTTCGTCGAACGGGGCGTACCAGTTGTCGGGCTCGAACCGTCCTGTCTTCTAACGCTGCGGGACGAATTCACCGCGATGCTGCCCGGCGAAGAAACCGACGCACTTGCCGGCCAGGCAAAATTGCTGGAAGAGTTCCTCGCCGAGCGGGCCGCGCAGAACGACCTCACCCTTCCCTTGAAACCACTCGATGCGAAGGAAGCCGTCCTGCACGGACATTGCCATCAGAAGGCATTCGCCGCCATGAGCGCGGTTGAAACGGTGTTGCGCTTGGTCCCCGGTCTGAACGTACATACGATCCCGTCAAGCTGCTGCGGTATGGCTGGCGCTTTCGGATACGATGCGGAAAATTACGATATCTCCATGAAGATGGCGGAACTATCGCTGCTGCCGGCGGTGCGCGAAACACCGGACGAGACGCTGGTCGTCGCGGACGGAACGAGTTGCCGCCATCAGATTGCCGACGGTGCGGACCGGCATGCAATCCACGTCGCCCGCGTTCTGGAAGCGGCGCTGCCTTAAACGGATACGAGGAATCGCGTGGCTGAAATCGACGACGGAGCAGCGAAACCATCGGGAAAACCGCGTTACGGTGATGTGGTGTCGGGTATTCGCGACCTAATCGTCGAAGGCGAGCTCGCCCCAGGATCGCACATTCCGGAGCGGGTGCTCTGCGAGCGGTTCGGCGTCTCCCGAACGCCGCTGCGCGAAGCGCTCAAGGTACTCGCGTCGGAAGGCTTGATCGAACTGGCGCCCAATCGCGGCGCCCGCGTGTTGCAGCTCACCGAAGAAGACGTGGAAGAAATGTTCGAAGTGATGGGCACGCTCGAAGCGTTGGCCGGCGAGCTTGCGGCAAAGCACATCACCGGGGAGCAGTTGGCTGAAGTAAAAGCCCTGCACTACCAAATGGCGCTCCACCATGCGCGGGGCGAATTGATGCCCTACTTCCGGCTCAACCAGGAAATTCATGGCAAGATTTTCGAGATCGGCGGCAACCGGACGCTCATGACCGTCTACAGCGGTCTTGCCGGACGAATCCGCCGTGCCCGTTACATCGCCAACATCTCTAAACCGCGATGGGCCGAAGCGCTCGACGAGCACGAACAAATCCTCACGGCGCTCGAAACGCGCGATGGCGGCACGCTCGGGTCGATCCTGAAAGACCATCTCCGCAAGACATGTGAAACCGTCAAGCAATCCCTCCACGAAGACAATGTGGCAGGGTCAGCAGCAGCCGAATAGTTAGGCGGCAAGCGCCTTGATGTCCGGCAATGGCCGGGCGAGTTCGGCATTCTCCGCAAACAATCCTTCCAACGCCTTCGCAACACCGAGCACGAAGCGGTCGTCATAGTGTTTACCGCAAATCTGGATGCCGAAGGGTGCGCCGCTCGGTTCCAGGCCACATGGCAGCGCCGTGACCGGATTGCCGGGAATGGTCAGCCCCCATGTCATCGCCAGCCACTCGAAATAATTGTCGAGTTTGACGCCGTTGACCTCGTCGCAATAAGGCTGCTCGACCGGGAACGGCGGAATGGCGACGGCCGGGCAGATCAGGATATCCACGTCTTCGAAGAAGCTCTGCGTCGAGCGGAAAAGTTTGGTCTGCTCCGCCAGTGCCCAAGTGGTTTCCTCGCCGCTGAGCTGTAGCGCCATTTCGTAGTTCGCGATTACGTTCGGCCCCAACTGATCGCGTTTATTCGCAAAGTGATCGCGATGCCGGGCCAGGAAATGCATTGCCCGCAGCACATGGTTCGTGCGCCGCACCGTTTTCAAGTCCGGCGCGCCGACACTACATTCCGCGAAGACAGATTTGAACAGCTCGACCCGGTCCTTGAAGGTTTGCCGGATGCTGTTGTCCACATGCGCGAAGCCTAGATCTTCCGAAATCGCCACGCGAAGCTTGCTGAGATCGACCTCGGGCACCGCAGCGAACGCCGCGCCGTCGACCGGCGCCGACAACGGATCCTGCCCGTCGTACCGTGCCATCACGGACAACATCATTGCCGTGTCCTCGACCGTGCGCGCCATCGGCCCCTGCACGCCGAACGTCGTGTAGCCAAGGCCGTGCTTTTCCGTCGGCACCAGCCCCGGCGTGCTGCGATGGGCAACGACGCCGCAGAAGGACGCCGGGATGCGCAAGCTGCCGCCGGAGTCAGATCCGGTGCAAAGCGGCACCATATCGGTTGCCAGCGCGACCGCCGAGCCACCGGATGACCCACCGCAAATTCGGGACGGATCAAACGGATTGCCGGTTGCGCCATAGACGGGATTTTTCGTATTCGCGCCGGCGCCAAATTCCGGCGTATTGGTCTTGCCGATGACGATAGCCCCCGCATTGCGCAGGGTGGCGACCATGCTTTCATCCTTATCCGGAACATTGTCCTCATAGATCGGCGACCCATAAGTCGTGACAAGCCCAGCGGTATCATTGAGATCCTTCACGCCAAGCGGCAACCCATGCAGCGGCGGCAATGGGTCGCCCTGCATCACCGCATCCGTCGCGGCGCGCGCTTCATCACGTGCGCGCTCGTAACAGGTGGCGACAACCGCGTTGACGGACGCGTTCACCATCTCGATACGTGCGATGCATGATTCCAGCAACTCTATGGGGGACAAACGTTTGCGGCCAATCAGTCGCCGCGCTTCAACAGCAGAAAGCTCGCAAGGTTCAGTCATGGGGGTGCTCCGGAGACAGGTCACGGACGGTTCGTCCGTCCGTTAGCTCCTTCATAGCACGCGGCCTTGCGACCGCACCACTCCTTGCGGCCGTACCACTACCAACGAACGCGTTGGCGCACGAGCAATTCAGCCTTTTCTTGCGGAACGGGACGCGCGAGCAGGAAACCCTGCCCGCAATCGCAGCCGAGTTCCTGAAGCACCTCGATCTCGGATTTGTCCTCGATGCCTTCTGCGACGATCGACATGCCGAGTTCCTTGGCAAGATCGATAATCGTGCGAACTATTTTCCGGCTGCGCGGATCGCCGACCATATTGGTAATGAACATCCGGTCGATCTTGAGAATGTCCAGCGGAAACCGGTGCAAGAAAGCCAGATTGGCATAGCCTGTGCCGAAGTCATCGGCGGCGATGCGAATACCCTTGCTCTGAAACTTGCGCATGGCGTCGAGCACGTGGTCCGGGTCTTCGATCAGCAGTGTTTCCGTAATCTCGAAGACGACATTTTCGGAGGCCACGCCCGACTCACCGACGATCTGCATGAGATCCTCGACCTCCTCGCTGGTGAAGAGCTGCCGGTTGGAAATGTTGACGCTGATACCGATCGGCCGGGACTCACCGGCGACACCATCGACAACCGCCTGTAACTGTTTCTGCCCTTCGAGGGCGCGTCGCAACATCCATCGGCCCATCGGAACGATCATGCCCGTCTCTTCGGCCAACTTGATAAAACTGGATGGTACGACGGTGCCGTGTTCGGGGTGATCCCAACGCACCAGTGCCTCAAACCCCGCGACGCGACCATTCGAAAGGTCGACGATCGGCTGATAGTGCAAACTCAAGGAATCGTTATCTATAGCGGTCTGTAGATCGGCTTCGAGCTTATGGCGGCCGCGCACATGTTCCGCGCGGCACTTGCTGCCAAGCGTCTGGGCGCTGCTATCCAGCATGACCCGTTGCGCCGTTCGCAACCGGTCCAGCGTCATCCGCACCAAGAGCCGAACCAGCGGGTCTGCCTGATTGACTCGATTTTGCAGATCGTCGCGTTCGAACACGATGACCTGTGTCTCTTCGGTGGCCACGGCGGTCGCGCTGCGCGGCGATCCGTCGACCAGCGCCATCTCCCCCAGCAACTCACCATCGCCCAACCGAGCCAAGACGACCTTCCGGCCCTTGCTCAATTGCGATACCTCTACCGTGCCCTGCTCAATCGCATAGGCGAAGTGACCTTCGTCCCCTTCGGTAAATATCTTGGCGCCGGCTGGAAAAATCTGCCGGGGCAACAAATCCGTCATATGTTTGTCCTGTGACCGTCCGCCCTCATTGCCCCCACGGCAAAGCGTATCCTTTGCTGGTAAACAGCAGGACACCACCCAATGCCGGCGGACAGACGACCGCTACCACGTCGTTTGTTAATTCTCTGTAAAGAATTTCCTTCGACTTTAAATAGCTGATTGTACTTGATAAATCGTTGCACCTAAGGGTGTACCCGGCAATGTAGGGCAGCCCCGGAATCGCGAAATCAGCAACAAGTTCGGTTAACATGGCGGGCGTCAGCAATGCGACCCGGCCCCGTTCGACGGGAATTAACCAACCATCGCCGATGCGCTCCGGCTTTCGGTCGAGATACCGTTCGTATCGGCCAACCGCTTCGTCCGGATCGGCGACACATATAAAGAGTTCGGTCAAACGCTCGGCACCGTTCGGATGCCCCATCCAACGCTCCTGCCATAACAGATCCGGCGTGTGATGCGTCAGGAATTGAATGCGTCCTTCGGCCATCGTACCGGGAACGGGACGGATCACCGTGAATTGCAGCGTACCGCTTTCCCCGTTCTCATCATCGACCTCGCGCCGCAGGTCGACGACTGGGCGCTGATCGAAGCCTTCACCGATAAGGCGCTCTCGCTGCACCGGTGAATCGGCGCATCCAAAGGCCGCGAGATGGACGCCGACATACCGGTCGATCCCGGCGCTGACTTCCCGGCCGACCGCCGTATCCGCCGTCGGCGTCAGTATCTCCAGATACCCTTCCCGTAACATGATGCATTGGTTCGCACTGCCTGCCGGTACGATCGGTTCTCCCGGCGCGGTGGAGTTCGTGTGTTCGGTATACGGCGTCAGGGTAAAGCCGAGATTTTCCAGCGCGTCGGCGGCCGGTTCCATTTCCGGCACCCAATGGGCGATATGATCCAGAAAGATTTCGGTCCCGCTCGCTGTTTGTCTGAATATTGTCATGTCTTTTCCTACGCTACCCATTCGCTGACGGGTGCGTTTGCCTCCTGCAACGGTTGGCAAATTACGTCGACCAATGCCGGCCCACCGCTTTCAGTCGCTGCCCGAAACGCCTTTTGAAGATCGGCGGGGTCCTCGACCGTCCACGTCTTCAGTCCGAAGGCCGCGGCGACTTTCGCGTGATCCGTCCGCGAGAAGTCGACCGAAAAATACCGTCCGTCGTAGCCGCTTTTCTGACCCGCCTTGATCCAGCCAAACACGCTGTTCGAGATCACGATCACGGTGATCGGTAGATTGAAGCGCACTATCGTCTCGAGTTCGCCAACAGACATTCCGAAACTACCGTCGCCCATGACCGCCACGACCTGACGGTCCGGCCGGCCGTAATGCGCCCCGATCGCACCGGCGAGCGAGAACCCAAGGGCACCGTGCGCCCGGTTCGAAATAAACTGCCGCCCCGTCGTGTTCTGTTGATAGAAAGCCGAGAAATAGGGGCAGGGCGTTCCCGGATCGGCCACCGTGATTGCATCTTCCGGCAGCACCGCCTGTAGATCAGCAATGACCCGTTCCGGCTTAATCGGCGTGTCATTCGAATCGGCCAAGGCTTGGAACGCGTCGAATTTCGCCTTTTTCAGCGTGGCGATCCGATCCCGGATGGTACCACCCTCGCCGCCTTTGACGCCACGGCCGGAAATCTCGGTTACCAACGCGGCAAGCGCCTCTCGGGCATCGCCGACAACGGCGGCATCCGTCTCATAATTCGCGCCGATCACACCTGGGTCGACATCGATATGGACGATTTTCGCGGCGCCGGGCGCCGGATGCCGCCATCGCTCCGTCGTCACCGAGCCCGCCCTGCAACTGACGAAGACCACCACATCCGAGGCATCGACGATTTCACGCGTTTCCGGTACGCCACCATTGCTGCCGACGACGCCGACTGCCAGCGGATGCGCATCGGAGATACTGCCCTGCCCGCTGACCGTCGTCGCAACCGGCGCGTCCAACAGTTCCGCCAAAGTTTGGAGTTCCGCTTCTCCGCCGGAAATGACCACGCCGCCGCCACAGATGAAGATCGGCTGCTTGCCCGCCAGGATAACATCGGCCGCGCGGCCGATAGCCTCGACGTCCGGGCCAGTGCGCCACGCGGGAAATCGGCCAAGGGTTTCATCGGCCCAAACGTCGGACTCCTCGACCGGCTGATTTTGGACGTCGTAAGGCAAACCGATATGCGCGGCGCCGGGCTTACCGGTGGTCATCTCGCGAAACGCGCGGCGCACCATCTTCGGCAACTCCGCCCCGTCATCGAGCACGCAGTTCCATTTCGTCAACGGGCGGTACAGCGCCTCCTGGTCGAGTTCCGTCAAGGTATAGCGGCCGCGCCCGGTCACCGAGATATCCGTCGTGATCGCCAGGATGGGAATCGACGACTCATTGGCTTCCACCACGCCCGGCAAAATGTATGTCGCGCCGCCGCCGCTTGGCCCTTCGCAAACACCGACCTTGCCCGTGACACGCGCATAGCAGTCGGCCATATACGCCGCGTGCCGCTCGTCCCGCGTCAACACATGCGTCATATCCTGACCGGTCCGGTATAGCGCATCGTAGAACGGCAGACTGGTGTCTCCGCACAAGCCAAAGATCGTATCGACGCCATGCAGCCGAAGCATTTGTACAAGGGCTTCGGCGCTTGTCAGCTGGTTCATACCGGTCGCTCCGCAGTCATAATCAAGAGAGCAATAAACTCATGCCGAGGGGAGATTTGCAAGCCAGCGCCGGCTCTTAATCGGGTGATCCGACTATTCCGTCGGCAAGTGTCCGTTCACCGCCGAGGATCGCGAAGACTTCTTCGAAAGTGCCACCGCTCGGATCGCTCAGAACGCGTTCCATCGGCCAGTCCTCGATGATCGACTGCCAAAAGCGGCCGTGCGGCCAGGGAAATGGCTTGGCGGCGGCTGCAATCATGAGGTCCACGAAACACCAGGCGAGGTCGACTTGCTGTTCGGTCATCGCGGTCCGGTCCGGATCGTCGAGCGCAAGCCGGATCAGCCGGTAGAAATCCTCCATCGTTTCCGCTTCCCGGGTAAACCCGATCTCCCCAAAGAACGGCCGTGCTGGTGTGATCCCCTGAATACCAAGGACCGCCATGTCCAGCCCGATGCGATCGGTGTAGTAGACACCGAGCTGGGCAACCTCAAGGAGCCGATAGTTATTGACCGGATCCGCGGAGGGAATGATGCGTATGTTCTCCGGCAATTCGACCCACCGGCGGCGAAACATGTTGGCGGCCTCCGCTGCATCTTCCGCGGTATCGTCCGGATGCAGTCGGATCACCAATTGCCACTCGCGATGCGCCTCAAAGTATTCGGCTGTGCCGATCAACCAATCATCGACCTTTGGGAAGGCGGCGCTCCGACCCAACGCGGCAAGTTCGGCGGCGTTTTCCGCGAACAGCAGGACGACCGGTTTCCTGGCGTCCAACTGCAAATCCTTCAAGAGCTCTTGCCCCCGCTTCCCCGGTCGATGTCGTCCTCGTGGTTTAACGTCTTGATGATCGCCACCTTCGTTTGCCGACAACCATGCCATCACCCGTTCGCGGCGGTCAGCCGTCATCGGATGCGCGCCATCTTCCGCCCATAGCGCCGCAACATCGTGTTGCGCCGGGGTGCTGTTGGCTGCAAGCACGACCGCGCCCGAAACATCGGCGCTCTGCTCCCACGTCAACCGCGCCACATTCTGCAAACGTGCCGCTTCGAACGCGGCGGCGGTTTCCATGGCGGCGCCTTCGAACACGACCAATTGGTCCGGCGAATGCTCCGACGCGTAAGTACCCATCCGTTGAAGCACGTCGAGGTTCCGCTGCATCCGCCAGCGCCATTGTCCCCGAACCGGCTGTGTCGTCAGATCGACATCCGTCGTACCGGCGTGGCGATATACATCGGCGCGCGCGAGATTGTCTGCGAAATTCTTCAACTCGGGATCGCTCGGCGCCGGCACAATCGTGCGCAGGTCGATAAGGTCGAGCCCCTCCGGCAAACGCGTCTCGCTGAAGACCGTGAGTTCGCGGGCCAGCATTTCTTCGTCCCAACGAAGCGCATCGATATCGGTTTCGTCCGGCGCGTGGAAGCGTATCGACGGGGACCACACAACGTCGACCCGATGTCCCCGGGCGAACAGGACGCAGGCGATTGCAAAACAGGCCTCAATTTCCTGGGGGCCAGCGGCGAACAACGCTATATGCCGACGCCGCGCCGCACCGCGCCAATGTTCCTGTGCCAACGCAACCCAATTGGCCGCGTGACGGCCGAAATCCCATCGCGTGACCGGATAATGCGCGGGCAACAGGGAGCGCCCGGCATAATCCCGCACCACATCGCGAATGGCGGAGATCGACTCACCGCCCCGTGCCGCGACCGCGCCCAACCATGCATGCGGCTTGTCCCATTGATCGCCGCGAACGCGAAGCGCTTCCTCCATATGATAAATTGCCCCCCCAATCGCGCCCTGCTTCTCCTGCAGCAAAGCCATCTCGTGATGGCAGTGCGAAAAGGCGAAAGCGGCGGCTTCGAAGGCACGGCGCAGTCCGTCCAAAGTCGCGGCCTGTCCCGCCGCCTCCTCAAGGGTCCGCAAGCAAGACCGATACGTCTCTATGGCCTCATCGAGGTTTTCTTCCCGCTCGAGGAATTTTGCGAGACCGACACCCGACACCGCAAAAACCAGAAGCGATTGGACCCACGCGGCACGATCCAGTTGCGCCGCCCGAGGCGATGCGGTCGCGCTCGGCGTACGGATCTTGGTGTATTCCTCGGTAATCCTACGATGGGCGCGCCGCAACGTCTCTCGGCGTAGCGCGGCCGCCTCGTTCACCTGCCCGTCTTCGGCCAGCACTGTCGCCAAACGTTCGCGAGAATCGAGGTCGGCCGGGTTGTTCACCACCGCTATGCGCAGATGATAGATCGCATCGGGTTTCCGGCCGGCATCCGCGTGTAACTCCGCCAACCCTAGATGGGCAACCGACCAGCAGGGATCACGCAACAGCGCGGCATGATATGCCTCCTGTGCACCCTCGGCATCACCACAGCGTCGGCGGATCCGGGCCGCGTCGCAAATAATTTCCGGGTCCTTGGGTTCGGTGAGCAGCGCACGCTCGACAAACTCGAGCGCTCTTGCCGTCTCCTGGCTGTCCCAGCTGATTGCCGCGGCCATCAATAGGGCGCGCGGCGCGTCGGGCGTCCGTCGAATCAGCATTTGGCAAGCGGCCATCGCTTCGGCAAGCGCGCCACGCCGGCGAAGATCTTCGACCGTCGCCAACTGCAGGACGCCGCTTTCCGCCTCTTCCGTCACCGGCATTTTGCGATCAGCCCCTTTTGCTTCTTGGCGGACGAAACCTGTAGTATGCCGCGAGAATTCCCCGACTTGGCCGGCACGGTCCAACCCGCGAACCATAGATCCAGCAAGTCACTACCGCGATACGTCAATTTTCATCGCATAGGCAAGTACGATCTTCAAAATCGGCCGGGTACCGGTCGCCCCTTCCAACCAGAACAATACACGGTAGTTCGACCAGCACCATGTCCGAAACCAGCCTCGCCGACGCCCTCTTCACACCACGCTCCATCGCGCTTATCGGCGCATCGGACAAGCCGGGTGTGAACAATTCCCGGACCCAAGTCTATCTCGAAAAACACGGGTATCAGGGAAAAGTCTATCCGGTCCACCCGACGCGCGACACGGTCTATGGCGTCAAATGCTATCCGTCGGTGAAAGATATTCCCGATCAGGTCGATCACGCCTTCATCACCACACCGGCGGCGGTCGTCCCGCAGGTCATCCGTGAATGCGGCGAAGCAAATGTCCCGGTGGCCACCGTATTCACCTCGGACTTTGCGGAGTCCGGCGACGAGGGTGCCCGGCTGCAGGAAGAACTCATCGACGCGGCGAAGAAAGGCGGCGTCCGGTTAATCGGCCCGAACTGCATGGGCGTCTATAACACCGATCCGCCCGCTACGATTGCGCCGAACTCCGTCCTGCAGCTGCCGACCCTCAACAAAGGCAACCTTGGGGTCATCTCTCACAGCGGCAGCCTCACCGGCACCTTCATATCGCGCGGTCAGGCGCGCGGACTCGGCTTTTCCAAGATCGTGTCGATCGGCAACGAGAGCGACATCTCGGTCGCCGAAGTCGGTGAAATCCTAGTCGACGATCCGAAGACCGAGGCGATCCTCCTGTTCCTGGAGACGATACGGTCCGGCGATGCGTTCGCCGCGATGGCGCGGCGCGCCTACGCCGCCGGGAAGCCCATCATCGTCTATAAACTCGGCCGCTCGGAAGCGGCACAACAGTTCACCGCATCGCACACCGGTGCGATCGCGGGCACCGACGCAGCAATCGATGCCTTCTTCCGGCACAATGGCATCATCCGGGTCGACCTGTTCGAAACCCTGTTCGAACTGCCGCTGCTCCTCCTCGGGCGAAAGCCGAAACCCGGCAAGACCGTGTCCGTCCTCAGCACGACCGGCGGCGGCGGCGGCATGGTGGTCGATAGCCTCGGCCGCCAAGGGATCGATGCCGTCGGCATTCCCGACGCAAAAGCGCGCGCCCTGCAGGAACAGGGTGCCGTGTTCTCGAACGGCCCGCTGATCGACTTGACCTTCAACGGAACGAACCCGAAGAACACCGCGATGCTGCTCAACGAGCTGCTGGCCATGCCGGAGAATGACGGCGTCATCATGGTCGTTGGCTCGTCAGCACAATTCAATCCGGAGAATGCGGTCAAGCCCTTCCTCGACCTGGCGAAGTCCGAGAAACCGATCGGTGCTTTCCTGGTGCCGACCGCCGAAGAATCGAACCAACTGTTGACCGATGCCGGAATTGCAGCGTTTCGTACGCCCGAAGGCTGCGCCGACGCCTTTCGCTGTTGTTTGAGTTGGCAGCCGCCTGTCCCAGTACCGCACGCCGCCGCGTTCGACGCCGATGGACTGACCGCCTTGGTCAATGCCCTGCCGACGGGGACGGCCGATGAGGAAAGCGCCCGCACAATCTTCGATGCGCTCGGCGTGCCACAGGTCGCCGCCGCCGCGGCGGCGGACGCGAGCGCAGGCCTTGCGATGGCCGAGTCCGTCGGCTTTCCCATGGTCGCCAAAATCCTGTCACCCGACATCGCCCACAAAACCGAGGCCGGCGGCGTCGAATTGAACATTGCCGACCCGGACGCCTTGGCGACGGCTCTCTCCGCCATACAGGAGCGGGTCACCGGCTACGATCCGTCGGCGACATTGAACGGTTTCCTGTTGCAGCGCATGGAGCGGGGCCTTGCCGAAGTGTTGCTCGGCTATCGCGTGGACTCACTTGTAGGTCCGACCGTGGTCCTGGGCGCCGGAGGTGTCCTCTCGGAGATCTACGGCGATGTCGCCATCCGCATCGCACCGGTCTCGGTCGAGACGGCGCGGGAGATGATCGATGAGGTGGACGGTCTTGCGCCAATCCGCGGATATCGGAGCATGCCGAAGGGCGACCTGGATGCGCTGGCGGAGGCCATCGTCGCCGTATCAAACCTGGCTCGGCTGGGCGGCTCACGCATATCGGAAGCGGAGATCAACCCGCTACTGGTCAAGCCGGAAGGCGAAGGCGTGGTCGCGGTGGACGGCCTGATAGTAACGGACGCGTAGCCCGCTCTCTCAGGCCGGAAAGAGCCAGCTCGCTTCCTTCTTATACCGTTCCTCGAAGGCATCGAAATCCGCGTTATATTGCTCGGTCAGGCCGATGTGATCGAGCCCTTCCATCATGCAATGTTTCTGGAACGGATCGATATCGAAACTGTACGAGGAGCCATCCGGCCCCGTAACGGACTGCGCCCCGAGGTCGACGCTGATCGTCGCCCCCGGACTGTCATGCAATAGCCCACGCAACGTTGCGCATTCTTCCTTCGCCAACCGAACCGGCAGCATGCCGTTCTTCATGCCGTTGTTGTAATGAATGTCGCCGAAGCTCGGCGCGATCACACAGCGGTAATCGTTGGCGAGCAAGGTCCAGACCGCCGCCTCGCGCGACGATCCGCATCCCCAGTTTTCATCCGCGACAATGATCTGTGCATTCCGATACGGTTCCTGGTTCAGGATGAAATCATCGCGCTGACTGCCGTCCTTGTTCCGCCGCAAATCATGAAAGAAGAACGTGTCGTACTCGGGGTCAGTCCGCACACGCTTGAGGAACCGGGCGGGGATGATCTGATCCGTATCGACGTTGACCGTGTCGATCGGCACCGCCGTGGCGGTCAATGTGGTGAAGGCTTCCATCTTACTTCTCCTCCATCAATTGCCGTACATCGGTAAACTTGCCGGTGACGGCGGCCGCAGCCGCCATGGCCGGACTGACAAGATGCGTCCTGCTCCCCGGCCCCTGCCGGCCGCGGAAGTTCCGGTTGCTCGTGGACGCGGTTCGGACACCCGGGTCCACCGAATCGCCGTTCAATCCAACGCACATCGAACAGGCGGAATGGCGCCATTCGAACCCGGCATCAGCAAAGATCTTGTCCAACCCTTCCGCTTCCGCCGCCGCCTTCACCTGCGTCGACCCCGGCGAGATCATCGACGGCACCACCGCGCGCCGGCCTTTCACCACGTCAGCGGCGAGACGCAGATCCTCAATGCGGCTGTTCGTGCAGGACCCGATGAACACGCGATCCACCGCAACCTCGGACATCGGCATGCCTGCCTTGAGGTCCATGTAATCGAGAGCGTTGAGCATCGACTCGCGCCGCTCGGCATTCGGTTCTTGCGCCGGGTCCGGCACCACATCGGTCACCTGGATCACGTTCTCCGGGCTGTTGCCCCAGGTCACCATCGGCGCGATGGCATCGCCGTCGACAGTGACTTCGCGGTCGAAAGTTGCGCCATCATCGGTCGGCAGCGTCTTCCAGTAGGCGAGCGCCTTGTCCCATTCCGCGCCTTTCGGTGCATAGGGCCTCCCTTCCAGGTAATCGTAGGTCTTCTGATCCGGCGCGATGATCCCCATGCGGCAGCCTGCCTCGATCGACATGTTGCTGACCGTCAGACGCCCTTCCATGGAGAGCTGCTCGATACCCGACCCGGCATATTCGATCGCATAACCGGCCCCGCCCGCCGCACTGATCTGACCGATGATCGCCAAAATGACGTCTTTGCCGGTCACGCCGAAGCCTATGGTGCCGTTGACGGTAATGCGCATCGTCTTCGGTTTGCTTTGCCACAGGCATTGCGTGGCCAGGACGTGCGCGACTTCCGATGCGCCGATACCGCAGGCGATCGCCCCCATGGCACCATGGGTGGACGTATGCGAATCCCCGCAAACCAGGAAGATTCCCGGCTGGGTAATCCCCAGTTCCGGTCCGATGACATGCACGATGCCCATGCGCTCGTCGTCTATCCCAAAATGCGGCACGCCGAATTCCTTGGCATTCTCATCAAGGATCGCGACCTTCTCACGCAGCTCGTCATTCTCGATCGCATCGATGGTGCGGACATCGGTCGGACTGTAGTGATCCGGAGTCGCAAACACCTGCTGCGGCCGGCGAACCGACCGGTCGTCCTGGCGCAACATGGTGAACGCGTGGAACGATCCGTCATGTGCCAAGTGCCGGTCGATATACAACAGACATTGACCGTCGTCCCGCTGCACGATGACGTGGCGGTTCCATATCTTGTCGAACATGGTCTGTGGACCAGCCATAAGCCTCTCCCTTGGCATCGCATTGATCGATTGTCGTAAAGATACCGAAAGCGTCCGGCCCGGGCGAATCCGGGGCCATTTTGCTTGTTCTAAACGGCATCCCGCGCCGAGCGACGGCGTTGCACCACGATTTCCCGGTGCAAGATATATAGACCGCTCAAAACGACCAGCGACGTGCCGCCGATCATCCAGGCGTCCGGAATATCACCCCAAACCATGAAACCCATCAGGATGGCCCAGACGATACTGAGATATTTGAACGGTGACACCAGCGCCGTTTCGGCGTGGCGGAAAGTCTCGATCGTATAATAGTGCCCTGCCGTCACGAGTATGCCCGACGCGACAATCACACCCATGTCGAACAGCGTCGGCATCCGCCAACCGAAGGGCAACGTCATCAGCCCGCCCCACATCAACGCCAGCGTCGTCGTGAGCAGGATCGCAATCGACGATTCGTTGACCGAAATCTTACGTGTCACGACGTCCCGGATCGCCGCCCCGAAGGCCGCGCCCAACGGCAGCAGCGCCGCTAGTTGAAACGCGTCGCCGGCCGGGCGTGTGATCAGCAAGATGCCACTGAATCCCACGACAACCGCCATCCATCGCCGCCAACCGACGCTTTCGCCGAGAAACGGCCCCGCCATCGCCGTTACGAACAGCGGGCCGGCAAACGTGATCGCCGTGGTTTCCCCGAGCGGCAGATACCGCAGGCCGAGAATGAAACAGAATGTGGAGAAAACCATGCAGCCCGCACGGACCAGATGACCGGAAATCCGATTGACCCGAAGACTTCTCAGCCCACCGGAAAAACTAACCAGCACAAGAATCGACAGGATCGTAAATACACCGCGCAGGAACAGCACCTCGCCCGGCGGATAGCCCGACACCCATTTCAGCATCGCGTTGTTCACGGCCATGAAGACACCGCCCAGAATCATATAGACGATGCCCCGAACCGGCGCCGACGAAAAAGATGTCGAGACGGTCATGGACGCCGCATCGCTGTACGGCGACGCACGATTTCACGGTGAAAGATGTACAGACCGCTGAGAATGACAAGCACGATCCCGGCGATGACATAGGTGTCGGGCAAGTCACCCCAAATAAAGTATCCCAACAGGATCGCCCATACGATCATGAGATAACGGAACGGCGAGACCATGACGGCTTCGGCATGGCGAAATGCTTCGATCATGAAGTGATGGCCGAACCCGGCGAACAATCCAGCGACCGCTATCAAGGCGAAATCCTGCGCCGTCGGCATCGTCCACCCAAACGGAAAGGTCATTAGACCGGCCAACATCACCATCGCCGTCGTTGTGCAGAGGATTCCGTTGGACGAATCGGTAGTCGTCATCCGCCGGGTTACCATGTCCCGAATGCCGGCCCAAAACGCGGACCCAAGCGGCAGCAACACGACAAACTGCAGGGCGTCGCCGGTCGGCCGAGTGATTATCACGATGCCAGCAAACCCAATGGCGACGGCGGTCCAACGACGCCAGCCGACAAATTCGCCCAACAGGAAAGGGGCGAGCGCGGTCACGAATAACGGTGTCGAGAAGCTGATTGCCGTCATGTCCGCCAGCGGCAAGTAGCGCAGCCCGGTAAGGTACATGAAGGCGGAGCCGACAACACAAGCACCCCGTATGAAATGTAAGTGCGGCCGCTGGATGATGATCGTCCGGGGGCCACCGGCCCGCGCAATCAGGATCATGATCGGCAGCCAGATGAAAACGCCGCGGATGAACATGATTTCACCGGCAGGATATCCGGCCGTCACCCACTTCAGAATGGCGTTGTTGCTCGACATCAAGACGCCGGCAACGAGCATGCAAATGATGCCGAGGACGGGCGATGAAACGTTTTTAGACCGGATCATTGCAGCGCGGCGTCCACGACGTCCGGCGGCAAATTGTCGAATTGCAGGCCAGCCATCCAATCGGCCGCCTGGGTACTGTAGGTCTCCATCGAGGGTTGATCCTTGGGAATGAAGCGCCCGACGAGGCGTGCGAACCATAACAGCGCCCCTGGCCGCCGACAATCCACCGCACGGCCGCGGCCTTCGGCGTTTTGCTACTGTCGAATTTCGCGATATCCTTTCGCATCTCAAACGATACGAAGAAGAAATCGCATGGTGTCCGTTAAGCGTGTCGGCGACAGTTTCGTCGCGGAAGTCTCAGATTTCGATCTCAGCCAGGACCTGACGGCGGAGACGTGGCAACAGCTCCATGACGCCTATCTCGAACACAAGGTGCTGTATTTTCACGACCAGAAGCTCGCCGCGAAACAACTTTGCAGGTTTGGTGAACGCTTCGGAGAGATCGTGCCGCACACCATCCGCCGTTTCTGGCACGAAGACGACAGCCGGATTACCGTCCTGTCGAACCGCATCGAATACGGTAAACCGAAAGGGATTAAGGACGCGGGATCGTTCTGGCATTCCGACTGGTCGTACCTGGAACGCCCGGCCAACGTCACCATGCTTTACGCGGTCGAAATTCCAACAGAAGGCGGCGATACGCTGTTTTGCGATTTGGCGGCAGCCTATGACGCCCTGTCGCCTGCCATGAAGGAACGGCTCGCATCGCTCGAATATGTCTGCCAGTACCGCTATCACAAAGACCGGAACCATCCGGAGTCCCGCTGGCAGATCATGACAGATGAGGAACGCGCCGAAAGCCCGGAACGGACCCGGCCCATCATCCGCACGCATCCCGAGACCGGCCACAGATCGATCTATGTGTTCGACGGCGTAACCGGCGGCGTCAAGAACATCGTCGGTTTGTCCGAAGCAGACAGCGATGATCTACTCGCCGAACTCTATGAGCACACGAAACAGCCTCAGTTCCAGTACCGCTACGAATGGCGCGGCGCGGGCGATCTGTTGATGTGGGATAACCGCTGCACCATGCACGCGGCGACGACGGCGGACCTGCCGCCGACCCATATCCGCGAACTGCACCGGATAAGCACGCTGGGGAGCATCCCGGCGTGACCGATCCGGACTGCCATGCCCTTTACGCAGTTCGTTACGCGCATAACCCGCATCGCCGGCAGAGCCATAATTTCATTTTCAATGACCCGCATGACGGCCCGATGCCGATGGATTATTTCATCTGGGTCGCGGTCGGCGACAAACGCACCGTCGTCGTCGACATGGGCTTCACCGAAGAGACCGCCGAAAAACGGAACCATGATTTCTTTCGCTGCCCCAGCGACGGGCTGCGGCTGGTCGGTGTCGATCCGGAAAAGGTGGATGACGTCATCATCACGCATATGCATTGGGACCATGTGGGCAACTTCGACAAATTCCCTAAGGCGCAATTCCATATCCAGGATGCCGAGCAGCGCTATATCACCGGCCGCGATACGCACTGGAAGGGCTTCAAGGGCGGCGTGATGGTCGACGACGTCTGCACCCTGATCCGCAACGTGTATCGTGAGCGAGTCACTTTCCACGACGGCAGCGGGACGCTGGCTCCTGGCATCAGCGTCCATCATGTCGGCGGCCACACGAAAGGGCATCAGATCGCCCGCATCTTCACCAAGCGCGGCTGGGTCGTCGTCGCCTCGGATGCGGCGCATTATTACGCCAATATGGAAAAACGAAGTCCCTTCCCCGCCGTCTACAACGTGGGCGACAATATCTTGTCCTTCGACAAGGCGGTCGAACTGGCCGAGTCGCCGACCCATGTGGTCCCGGGGCACGATCCCCTCGTCATGGAGCGCTATCCCGCGGTTTCCGCCGACTTGGCCGGCATTGCGGTGCGCCTCGACGTAGCGCCCACCGCCTGACCAGCCAATCTCGATGCGTCCGTTTGACGCCTCCAATTGACTCGCCCGAGGCGCCGATTTAGTTAAACGGACAGGCAGAATTAGTCCGGACAAAAAAATCCGGCAACACACGGCATACTTGCCCTCAAGGCAAAGATGTTCCGTTCCACACAAGGGAGTTACGCCATGCGCGATGGCAACGATGTTCACGTCTGCGAAGTGGGCCTGCGAGACGGGCTACAGAGTATTCAGACATTCTTCCCGACCGACCAGAAAATCGCATGGATCGAAGCCGAAGCGGCGGCGGGCATGCCGGAAATCGAGGTCTGCTCCTTCGTGCCACCGAAACTCCTGCCGCAATTTGCGGATGCAAAAGAGGTTTGCGCCGCAGCATTGCCCATCGCGGAGAAACACGACGGCTTGGTTGTTTCGGCCCTGATGCCGAACCTGAAAGGCGCGGAAAACGGCATTGCCGCCGGGGTTCACAAACTAAATTACGTGACGTCGGTCAGCGTGAAACACAATCTCGCCAACGTGCGCATGACGCCGGACGAGTCGGTCGATGCCTTCAAAAAGATCGTGGCACTGCGCGACGAAAAGGCGAAGGAGAGCGGCCGCCGCGTGCGCTTGTTCGTCGGCCTGTCGACCGCGCTCGGCTGCACCATCGAGGGCCAGGTCGATCCCGACGCCGTGGTTCGCCTGGCGGAGAAGTTCCTGGACGCGGGCGCGGATGAGCTGGCCGTGGCGGATACGGTCGGTTACGCCAACCCATCGCAGGTCAAGAGCCTGTTCAAGGTCATGTACGGCACATTCGGCGACGACCTGCCGCTGACCGTCCATCTACACGACACCCGGGGGCTCGGCATCGCCAACGCGCTGGCCGCACTCGAGACCGGCGTTCGGCGCTTCGACGCATCGCTGGCCGGCTTGGGCGGCTGCCCGTATGCACCGGGTGCCACCGGCAATATCGTGATGGACGATCTGGTCTTCATGCTCGAAGGCATGGGCATGAAAACCGGCGTGGACCTGGACAAGCTGGTTGCCGTCCGCGAGATCGTCGCACGCAACCTGCCGGGAGAGACGCTGAACGGCGGCCTCGCAAAATCGGGCCCGCCAAAAGGCTTCGTTCCCGCTTCTTCCTTTGCCGCAGCAGCCGAATAGGCCCGCCCAAACATGTCGGACATCGATGCAACAGTCCCTTGCGGACAGGACTACCCGGAAATCCGTGAGTCCGTCATCAAACTCTGCGCGGATTTCCCCGCAAAGTATTGGCGCGATTTGGAGAACCAGCCCCCGTCTGGCAGTTACCCGACGGCGTTCGTGCAGGCGCTAACCGACGCGGGATATCTCGCTGCTCTGATCCCTGAGGAATATGGCGGCGCCGGTCTGCCGATCCGCGCCGGTGCGGTAATCCTTGAGACAATCAACACGGCCGGCGGCAGTGCTTCGGCCTGCCACGCGCAGATGTACACAATGGGCACGATCCTTCGGCATGGCAGCACGGAACAGAAGAATGAGTACCTGCCGAAGATCGCCGCCGGCGAACTGCGGCTGCAGGCCTTCGCAATCACCGAACCGACCACCGGCTCGGACACGACGCAGCTCAAGACGCGGGCAGAGAAGGACGGCAACGGTTACCGCATCAACGGGCAAAAGGTCTGGATCAGCCGGGCCGCGCATTCGGACCTGATGCTATTACTGGCGCGCACAACGCCGCCGGAGCAATCGAAGCGCCGGACCGACGGCATTTCCACCTTTCTGATCGACATGCGGGAAGCCAAAGGCAACGGGCTGGAAATTCGCCCCATCGACGCCATGGTGAACCACAACACGACCGAGGTCTTTTTCGACGACCTTAAAATTCCCGCGACTAGCTTGATCGGTGAAGAAGGCAAAGGCTTTCGCTACATCCTCGACGGCATGAATGCGGAACGCTGCCTGGTATCGAGCGAGGCCATCGGCAACGGCCGCTATTTCGTCAAGAAGGCGGTCGACTATGCAAATGAACGCGTGGTATTCGACCGCCCGATCGGCCAGAACCAGGGCATTCAATTCCCGATCGCCAGCGCCTATGCGCAACTGGAAGCCGCCGACCTGATGGTCCAGAAGGCGACCGCCATGTTCGATGCAGGCGTGCCCTGCGGCGCAGAAGCGAATATCGGTAAATACCTGTCGGGCGATGCAGCTTGGGCCTGCGCCGAGGCGTGCTTCACCACCTTCGGCGGGTTCGCCTTTGCCCGCGAGTATGATGTGGAACGCAAATGGCGTGAATGCAGGCTGTCGCGTAATGCGCCGGTTGCCCCCAACATGATCATGAACTTTATCGGCCAGCATGTTCTCGGCATGCCGCGGTCCTACTGATAAGCCCCATAGGGAAAACCATGAGCGATACCGAAACCGTCATTGCGATCGGCGAGGATTATCCGGAACTCCGGGATGCCGTGAAAAAACTGTGTGCCGATTTTCCAGGCGAGTACTGGCGCGGACTGGAAGACCAGAATGTAGACGGCAGCTATCCAACGGAATTCGTCAAGACGCTGACCGAATCCGGCTTTCTGGGTGCGCTGATTCCGGAAGAATACGGCGGCGCGGGCCTGCCGATCCGTGCGGGCTCGGTCATCCTGGAAACCATTCACGAGAGCGGCTGCAGCGCAGGCGCCGTTCATGCCCAGATGTATACGATGGGCACGGTCTTGCGGCACGGCAGCACAGAACAGAAACAGGAGTATCTGCCGAAGATCGCGTCCGGGGAATTGCGCCTGCAGGCCTTCGGTGTCACCGAGCCGACGACCGGCTCCGATACCACGCAGCTCAAAACCCGCGCAGAAAAAGACGGCGACGGCTATCGCATCAACGGACAAAAGGTATGGACCAGCCGCGCACTGCACTCCGACCTGATGCTGCTGCTTGCGCGCACCACGCCGGCGGACCAGACGAAGAAGCGCAGCGACGGCCTGTCCTGTTTCCTCGTCGATCTGCGCGAAGCCCGCGGCAACGGATGCGACATCCAGCCACTGGACGCGATGATCAATCACAACACCACCGAGGTGTTCTTCGACAACCTATGGATTCCCGGAAATAGCTTGATCGGCGAGGAAGGCAAAGGGTTCCGCTATATCCTCGACGGTATGAATGCGGAACGCATCCTGATCTCCGCCGAAGCACTTGGCGACTGCAAATTCTTCGTCAACAAGGCGGTCGAGTATTCCAAGGAACGCGTCGTCTTCGGCAATCCGATCGGTCAGTATCAGGGCATTCAGTTCCCGATCGCCAAGGCCTATGCCGAATACCAGGGCGCCGACATGATGGCGCGCAAGGCGGCCGCCCTGTTCGATGCCGGCGAACCTTGCGGCGCCGAAGCCAATATGGCCAAGCATCTGTCGGGCGAGGCTGCCTGGGCCTGCGGTGAAGCCTGTTTCACGACCCATGGCGGATTCGCCTTTGCCCGGGAATACGACGTGGAGCGAAAATGGCGGGAAGCCCGCATATTCCGGACCGCGCCGATTTCGACCAATATGATCCTGGCCTATATCGGCCAGCACATCTTGGGCATGCCGCGATCCTACTGACCGGCAGTCCCAACAAAGAAACGCAAAGCGCATGACCGACCGGGTTGTTCTGCGACGAAGCCTCTTGATGACATCGGCGCTCAGCCCAGATGCGTTTCGCGCATTGTTGGAAAGCGGTGCGGATATGGTCTGCGCCGACCTCGAAGACGGCACCGCCGTCGACCGTAAGGCCGAGGCTCGCGCCACGGTTTTCGATATGTTCAAAGGCAACGCAGATTGCCGCCGTATACTGCGGGTTAACAGCCCCCGAACGGCAGATGGTCTGCGCGACGTGTTGGCCGTTATCGACTCAGAGACCCCACCGGACGGCATCATCCTGCCGAAAGTGACTTGCGCCGAAGACGTGATGCAGGTTGCCGACGTATTGCGCCCGAACCGGCCCGACGTCGAAATCCTGGCGCTCATCGAGAGTCCCGAAGGCTTACGCCGGGTCGACGAAATTGCCGTGGCGGCGCCGGAACTGACGTGCCTGATCTTCGGCACCGCGGACTACAGCGCCGAAATCGGCAGCAATCGGGAATGGGATGCGCTCATCTACGGGCGCAGCCGGATCGTGAATGCAGCCAAGGAAGCAGATATCGACGCGATGGATGGGGCGTGGTTTGATCCCCATGATGATGCTGGATTTCTGGAAGAACTGAACCGTGTCGTCGGCATGGGATTCACCGGCAAAATCTCGTACGAAGCGGCGCATGTCGCCCCGGTCCACGCCGCCCTGACACCAACACCCGAAGAGGTCGAACAGGCCCGACAAATCATTGCCACCGCCGAGGCGGATACGGTCGGGATTGCCCGGCTGGACGGCCGCATGGTGAATGAATCGATTGTCCGGTCGGCACGGCGGATACTCGCCACAGCCGCGCAAAGTCAGTAAGGGATAAGCACACATGGGGTATGGCAGCAAGGAAGTCGGACCGAACCGCTACCGCGAGGAGATCGGCCGGTACTTCGAGGATTTCGAGGTGGGAGACGTCTACGAACATCGCCCCGGCCGCACGATCAGCGAGGCCGACAACACCTGGTTCACCCTGTTGACGATGAATACCCACCCGGTCCACTTCGACGCCAACTACGCGGCCAAGAGCGAGTTCGGACAGTTGTTGGTCAACAGCGCCCTGACGTTATCCATCGTGGCGGGCATGAGCGTCAGCGATACCAGCCAGAAGGCAATCGCTAATTTAGGCTGGAACGACATCAAACTGACCGCACCGGTTTTCGTGGGCGATACGATCTACGCCGAAAGCGAAGTGCTGGATAAACGGGAATCGAAGTCACGCCCGACGCAAGGCATCGTCAGCATCAAGACGATCGGCAAGAAGGCCGATGGCACCGTCTTCATGACCTATGACCGCACAATGCTGATCCCGAAACGCGGGCACGGCGTCGACGATTTAATGGAGTAACCGTGATGACCGTAACGTCGGAGCAGGACGAACAGGAAATTTTAATCCTCGAAGCGATCGACCGCTTCCTGGACCGCGACGTCAAGCCGTATGTGATGGAGCTTGAGCACAACGACACCTATCCCGAGGAAATCGTCGAGAAGATGAAGGAATTGGGTCTTTTCGGCTCGGTTATCGCCGAAGAGTATGGCGGGCTCGGCCTTTCCTGTCTCACCTACGCAAAGATCGTCGAACGCGTGGCGATCGTCTGGATGTCGCTGTCCGGCATTTTCAACTCGCACCTCATCATGGCGTCCGCAGTGCAACGGGCTGGCACCGAGGAACAAAAACAAAAATGGCTTCCGAAATTCGCCAGCGGCGAAATCCGCGGCGGACTCGCCTTGACCGAACCGAATTGCGGCACCGACCTGCAGGCGATCCGGACGCGCGCGATAAAGCAGGGCGATGGCTATGTGGTGAACGGCACCAAGACATGGATATCGAACGGCATTCACGGCACCTGCTTCGCCGTCATGGTGAAGACCGAACCGGACGCCGCCCCACGGCATAAGGGAATCAGCCTGTTCCTGATCGAAAAGGGGGAGGGTTTCCAAGTCTCGCGGAAGTTGGAGAAGCTTGGCTATAAGGGAATCGACTCCGCCGAATTGATCTTCGACGAGTGCTATGTGCCGCAAGAGAACCTGATCGGCGGTGTCGAAGGGCAAGGCTTCAAGCATGTGATGGGCGGCTTGGAACTGGGCCGGATCAATGTCGCGGCACGCGGCGTCGGCGTGGCTCAGGCGGCGCTCGACGAGGCGGTGAAGTATTCGCAGCAGCGGCAAACCTTCGGCAAGCCGATCTGCGAACACCAAGCCATACAGATCAACATGGCCGACATGGCAACGCGCACCGAAGCGGCGCGCCTACTGACCCACCAGGCGGCCAATGCCTTCGACAAGGGCGAACGCTGCGACATGGAAGCGGGCATGGCGAAACTCTTCGCGACCGAGGCCGCCGTCACGAACTCGATGGATTCCATGCGGGTGCATGGCGGGTACGGATACTCGAAGGAGTTTCCCGTTGAGCGCTTCTATCGCGACGCGCCCTTGCTGACCATCGGCGAAGGCACCAACGAATTGCAGCGCATCATCATCGCGCGGCAACTGATCCAACGGAATCCAATCTAAGCGGGGAATGTGACGATGCTGCCCTTAGACGGCGTCCGCGTGCTGGCCGTCGAACAATACGGCGCCGGCCCGTGGGGGACACAGTACCTGGCCGATATCGGCGCCGAGGTGATCAAGATCGAGAACCCGAAGGACGGCGGCGACATGGGCCGCGGAGTCGGGCCGTTCTTCATCGACGACGATTCGACGAACACCAGCGCTAGCTTGTTCTTCCAAAGCATCAACCGGAACAAGCGGAGCCTTACACTCGATCTATCCTCAGCAGAAGGCCAGGCAATCTTCCACGATTTGGTGAAGACCGCCGACGCAGTGACCTGCAATCTACGTGGCGACGTGCCCCAGAAACTCGGCCTGACCTACGAGACGTTAGGGTCACTCAATCCAAAAATCGTCTGTTCCTTCCTAACAGCCTATGGCCGCTCGGGATCGCGGGCCACATGGCCGGGCTATGACTATTTGATGCAGGCGGAAGCCGGCTACTTCTCGCTGACCGGCGAACCCGACACGCCACCGACACGGTTCGGCCTATCGATCGTCGATCTGATGACCGGCTTAGCGATGGCTTACGCGACCGTCTCCGCCATCCTTGCCGCCCGCACCACTGGCACCGGCAGAAACGTCGACACAAATCTGTTCGATTTGGCGCTGACCAACGTGTCCTATCCAGCAACCTGGTATCTCAACACCGGCCATGTGCAAGGCCGCGAGCCACGATCGGGCCATCCTTCGCTGACGCCCTGTGCGCAGTACAAGACCAAGGACGGCTGGATTTTCATCATGTGCAACAAAGAGAAGTTCTGGCCGATCCTGTGCGAAATGATCGGGCATTCGGAATGGGGCGACGATCCGCGCTTCCTGCGCTTCAAGGATCGCCTGGAAAACCGCGCGCTGATTCAGGATATGCTGGACGAGGCCTTATCGGCCCGAACAACCGACGAATGGCTTGATCATTTCGCAGGCCAAGTACCCGCCGCGCCGATCTACGATGTCCAACAGGCGATGGACAATCCCTTCGTTACCGAAAACGGCAAGATCCAGGATTTGATTCATCAAAACGGCACGCCGTTCCGCGTCCTCGACTGCCCCTTCGATATGGGGGAGCCGACACCGAACCGGCCGGGCCCCGAGCTCGGCGAAGACACCGATGATCTACTCACCGAGCTAGGCTACGACACCAAACGGATTGCGCAGTTGCGGAACAAAGGAACAGTCTAGCGACCCGGAACTATACGGTCAGGGCACGGTCAGGAAGTGCACGCTGAAGAGATCGTCACTGTCGGTCCACACCCGCTGCGGTTCAAAGCCCGCATCACGCGCCATCGCCTGGAAACCTTCGATATCGTATTTGTGCGAATTCTCAGTATGGATGGTCTCTCCAGCCTTAAACTCAAACGCGCTTCCGTCGATCGTGACGGTTTGGCTGCTCAGGCTGCGAAGATGCATCTCGATCCGGCCGACATCGTCATTGTAGACGACATGGTGTTCGAACTGATCGAGATCAAAATTCGCTCCTAGTTCGCGATTGATCCGGTCCAACAGGTTCATATTGAATGCTGCGGTAACTCCCGCGGCATCGTCATACGCTGCCTTCAGGATAGCGATGTCCTTCTTGAGATCGATACCGATCAGCATTCCGCCACCGGTCCCTAGGAGTTCCGCCGCGCCTGAAAGAAACGCACAGGCCTCTTCCTTGGTGAAATTGCCCAGAGTGGAGCCGGGAAAGAATCCGATCCGGCGCGCCTCCGGGTAGGATGTCGGTGGCGACACATCAAACGGCTTAGTGAAGTCGGCACAGACCGCATGCACTTCAAGATCCGGATAGTCGGACGCCAACATGTTCGCGGCTGCCAGCAAATGCTCCTTCGAAATATCGACTGCGACATAGGCCGCCGGGTCAACCAAGGCATCCACCACTCGACGGATTTTCCGAACCGATCCGCAGCCATACTCGATGATTTGCGCGTGCGGACCGATACAGTCAGCCACCTCACCACCGATATCCTGCAACAAGGCCGTCTCAGTCCGTGTCGGATAGTATTCCGGCAAATCACAGATGCGGTCGAACAGTTTTGACCCTTTTTCATCGTAGAAGAATTTGCATGGCAACGTTTTGCGCGTCGCCCGCAATCCGGTCAGCACCTCGGACAGAAAATCATCTGTCTCAGGCTCTAAATCGTCGAACGACTCTAACAATGCGTGAGAGCTCATCGCTCCTCAAAATGTTGTTTCATATATTTGGGCGTGAGCGGCGCACCCTATCGCACCCGCCCCTGTCCCGTAAACCCGACGCCCATCTTTACTTTTGTGACGGTTTTGTGACGTAATGCGATTTCGATGGCGCGACAAAATTCCAAACTTACGCTTTCCACCTGTTGCGGCGTGCATGTCCTGCACGACGGGTTGGTGGATATGCTCTACGCCCTCCTGCCCATTCTCCGCGAAGCATTCGGCCTCTCCTACGCCGAAGTCGGGTTGATCCGCGCCGCCAACAAGGCTGCGACCGCGGTACTTCAGATTCCTGCCGGGTTATGGGCCGAGCGCGTCGGCGAGCGGAATTTGCTGGCGCTGGGGACCGCCGCCGCCGGTGCAGGATTTATCGGCCTCGGCTTCTCGACCGGATTCGTTTCGCTTCTTGTCTTTATCTTCTTGGCCGGTCTCGGCGCGGCCTTCCAGCATCCCTTGGCGTCCTCGCTGATTACCGGCGCCTACCCTAGCGGTGGCCGCCGGGCCGCACTCGGCACCTACAACTCCTTCGGCGACGTGGGCAAGTTCATGTTCATGGGGCTGACCATCCTCGCCACCGGCGTTGGCATGTCATGGCAAGCGCCGGTGATCGGATACGGAATTACCGCGGTCGTGGTGGCCGTCGCATGCTTGGTGATGCTGCGGATCGCCGGGAGCGGCGACCGTCCAACCGCAGAACAATCAGAGAGCGCCGCCAACGGCACGAAAGGCTGGGGCATCCGGCATCGCGGCGGCTTCCTGTCGCTCGGCATGATCGCCGCGCTCGACAATTCGACGCGCAACGGTTTTCTGACCTTTCTTGCCTTCCTGATGATCGAGAAAGGCATTCCCACCGGATGGGCCGCCTCGGCAGTGCTCATCACACTGCTTGGCGGGATGCTCGGAAAATTCGCCTGCGGCATGCTGGCGGAGCGCATCGGGATCGCCCGGACCATCGCCATTACAGAGGTCGGGACCGGCGCCGGAATCCTGCTCATTCTTGCAGCGCCACCGCTCTATGCTTTCTTCCTTCTTCCGGTGCTCGGCGTGTTCCTGAACGGCACGTCGTCGGCAATCTACGGCTCGGTCGGCGAATTGATCGACGACGACAAACATTCGCGCGCCTTCGGGCTGATGTATACGCTCGGCTCCACCTGCGGACTCATTGCCCCGCTGGTCTACGGATACCTGGCCGATGTATTCAGCATTGAGACCACGATGATGGTCATCTCGATCGTCGTTTTATTAACACTGCCGTTGTGCCTGATCCTGGGTCCGGCGCTTGCGACGACCGAAGCGGCACGCCCCGCCGAGTAGGCAGAGGTCTATGGATGAACGACGACGCGGCCGACGTTGCGCCGGCTCGTAATTTCCGCCGCCGCATCGGCGATGCGATCCAGCGGGTATTTCTCGTGAATACGCGGCGCGATCTTGCCGTCCCGCCACATCTGCACCAGTCGCGCGATCTGGGGCTTAACACGCGGAGCGAAAACTTCGCGCCCATGATCGGGCCCCCAACCCATATAGGTGCCCCAGCTGAATCCCAGGATGCCGATATTCTTCAACAACAGAAGATTGATGCCGATCTGCGGTATATCACCGGCGGCATAGCCAATTGTCAGCAGCCGCCCACCGATGTCGAGACAACGCAATGCGTCGTGAAAGATGTCGCCACCGATTGGATCAAACACCACATCGACGCCGCGGCCATCAGTCAGCGATTTCACCTGAGCGCGAAAATCCGTCGGCGCAATCGCAGCATTCGCCCCGTGCGCCAGCGCCGCATCCCGCTTCTCCGGTGTGCTCGCCACCGCGATGACCCGAGCGCCAAGCGCACTGGCGACATCGACCGCCGCTAGCCCAACGCCACCGCCGGCCCCCAACACCAGCAGCGTCTGCCCTTCCGACAAGCCACCGCGCCAGGTCAGCGAACACAGTGCCGTGGCATAGGAACTGGGCAAGGTGGACGCGGCATCCATCGGCAATCCGTCACCAACCGGATAGACCGTCTCAACGGGATGCACCAATTGCTCGCCCCAGCCACCACCATCCACGAAAGCGCAGACACGGTCGCCGGTCGCAAATCCGTCGACGTCCGAAGCGACTTCCAGTATTTCACCGGAAACATCGGTGCCGGGGATGAAGGGTAAATCCGGTCGCCGCTGATACTTGCCCTCGACCATCAGAATGTTAGCGAAGGCAACCCCCGCATAATGCACGCCGATGCGGGCGCAACCGGGCCGTATCACCGGAACCGGCACTTCATCGACGCGCAAGCCAGCAACGCCATCCCACCCCGTGCACTGAACTGCCCGCATGGAGGAATCGCTCACAACGTCAGAACGACACGGCCGATGGCGCGGCGACCCCGCACCTCACGCATCGCGTCGCGGAAGTCGGCTAGGTCGAACGCCGCGTGCACCGTCGGCTGTACTTTTCCGTCCTGCCACCACCCCAACAGTGTCTCCATCATCTCAGCCACTGCATCCGCGTATTGCTCGCGCCGATCCACCGGGCTCCAGCCGACATACTCACCCCAGTTGAAACCCATGACACTGATATTCTTGACGAGCAGAACATTGAACGTGATCGATGGAATCTCGCCCGCCGCGTAGCCGATGGTCACGAGCCGTCCCCCGGGACGCAAACAACTGATCGACGGACGCGACACCGGGCCGCCGACCGGATCGTAGACAACATCCAACCCGTCACCGCCGGTAATCTCGTCGACTTTCTCGCGGAACCCATCCGTCGCGATCACATGGTCGACACCGCGTTCCCGCAGGATTGCCTGCTTTTCATCACCATTCGCGACCGCGATCACGCGCGCACCGACTGCCATGGCAATCTCCACCGCAGCGAGACCGACGCCGCCGGCCGCGCCATGAACCAACACGGTCTCGCCCATGGCCAAATTGGCGCGCCAGCATAAACCGCCAAACGAAGTGGGATAGGAAATGCAGAGCGCCACCGCGGCGTCGAGCGGCAGCCCGTCCGGTACGACATGCACATTGGCTTCACGGGCGACCATCTGCTCCGCATAACCGCCCCAGTCGACCGCCGCCAAGACGCGATCCCCGGGCTTGCAACGGCTCACACCGTCGCCACACTCAAGAACGGTTCCGGCAACCTCGGTCCCGGGCACAAAGGGCAACGGCGGTTTCCGCTGATACTTCCCCGCAACGACCAATGTCGTGGCGAAACTAACGCCGGCATACTCGATCCGGATGCGAACGCCGCCGGGTACCAGATCGGGGACTGGCGCCGTGCCGACGGTCAGGTCGTCATAGTCGCACCAGTCTTCACAGACGACCGCGCGCATAGCGCTCTCCCAGAATTTTCATATGTTTGGCCGGGCTAACTTGGCCGATCACCGGCTAGCTGCGTCCGATGCATGATCCGGCGGCTGGAATCATCAAATGCTTCGCGCCGATGCATCACACAACGATTATCCCACATCAACACGTCGCCGACCGACCATTTATGTTCCCAGATAAACTTCGGCTGCAAGACATGCTCCCAAATTGCATCGAGCAATTCTTCATTTTCTTCGACGGACAGGTCTTCGACATAACCATTCATCCGGCGGCCGAGGTAAAGCGCCTTGCGACCGGTTTCCGGGTGGGTTCGCACGGCGGGATGCCATGGCCCGGGCGCCTCCCGAATATCCGTCACCGCATCGTATCCATGGCGGCGGCCGCCGGCGCTCGTATAGGTCTGGTCGTGCTTGATCTTCTTGCCGTCGATGCGACTGCGCAGAGCGTCGGGTAAAGTCTCATAGGCCGCATACATATTGAGAAAGGACGTGTTGCCCCCCGATGGCGGCACTTCGAGCGCATGAAGAATGCTGCCGGCCGGCGGAACCTCGACGAAGGCACTGTCGGTGTGCCACGTCGCCTCACTGGCGCCCAGGTGACCGATCGGCTTGCCGTTCTCCTTCACGTTCGAGATCACGTTGATTTCCGACGGGATATCCGATCCGATCGCGGGCCCGCCCGCGAGATTGAGAATCTTGCTTGGCGGAAACTCCAGGTCGCCAAGTCCAAGGGTGAAGTCGATCAATTTCTGATCGGACAGTGGCGCGCCGCGAAACAAAAGGACGAGATGCTCATGCCACGCCGTGCGGACGGCCTCTGCCACCTTTTCATCCAACCGATGGCGGAGATCCACGCCACGAATTTCCGCGCCCAACGTTTCGCCTAAAGGAACAGTCTCAATACCCATAATCTCTACATCAGCTGATTGGAACCATAGCCGTAACTACATCACGGATCGGCGAATTACGGCAAATCGACAGCCACCCCTCCACGGTTTGACTGTTGGCTCAATCTTCCGCAGGCTAACGGCAGGTCCAACACATTTACCGTGGCGCTCTATTATCCGCGCCGCCAAGCGCCGGCAAACCGCCAGGAGTGCAACGCATGCAGATGGCCCGCGACAACGCCGATATCACCGCGATCCCGCAGGAAAGCTACGACCTCGGGCAAATCACGGTTGTCCCGCAATCATCGGCGATCGGCGCGGAAATCGTCGGCGCCGATATTTCCGAACCTCTTCCGTCCGATGTTGTCGTCGCGATCAAGCAGGCCTGGCACACGCATCTGGTCCTGCTGTTTCGCGGTCAAAGCCTGACCCCCGAGCAGCATATCTACTTTTCCTCCTATTTCGGAACGCCGCAAAGTCCGAACCGCACGTCTTTTACGCCGATGACCGAGAAGTATCCTGAGATCGTTGAAGTGATGAACGTGGGTATGGAGAAGGAACGCCTCGACCGCAGCCTCAGCAATGCAGAGGCCTTCTGGCACACCGACATGTCCTACAAGGAAATTCCGCCCGCGGCGAGCGCACTCTACTCGCGGGAGATTCCGCCGGAAGGCGGCAATACCTGCGTCTGCAACATGTATATGGCGTATGACGATCTGCCGCCGGATTTGCTGGCGATGGCGGAAGGACGCACCGCCGTCCACGACGCAAGCCGCAACAGTGCGGGCCGTCTCCGCCCCGGGTTCGACGACGAGAAGGACCCTCAGAAGACGCCTGGGCCACACCATCCGTTGATCCGTACACATTCGGAAACTGGACGGAAAGCCTTGTTCCTCGGCCGCCGCCCGTACAGCTATGTCCCCGGGTTGCCGGTCGACGAAAGTGAGGCGCTGCTCGACCGGTTATGGGGGCATGCCGCCCAGGAGAAATACGCGTGGTGCCACTCATGGAAGGTCGGCGATCTACTGCTATGGGATAATCGATGCGCCATGCACCGACGCGATCCATTCGATGCGTCGCAGCGGCGGATCCTTCATCGCACCCAAATCGCGGGCGGACGGCCGTATTGAGCGGAGCCGGGTCCGTTTTGCCCTGCCGGGGCTTAACGTCATAAAATGCCGATTGTCTTGAGGGAGGCTAATCGCCGCCCTTGAGACAATGACCGGTTTCGATCAGATAGCCTGTAAATGAGGAGACGACCGATGAGCGTGACGCAGGAACTTGCCAAACGAATTCTGGCCTTTCGCTACGAGGATATCTCCGAGGACGCTCTTTTCTGGGCGAAACATGCGATCACCGATACCATCGGTGTCACCTTCGCCGGCGCGCCCGAGCCGACGACGCAAATACCGGCATCCGTACCCGGCATCGGCGACCAAGACGGCCCGTGCCTGATTTTCGGCGGTAACAAGCGGGGATCGGCGCTCGACGCCGTGCTCATAAACGGCACCGCCTCCCATGCGCTCGACTACGATGATGTCAGTCCGGTCATGGGCGGGCATCCGTCGGCCATGTTGGTACCGCCGATCGTCGCCCTGGGCGAACATTTCGGGAAAAGCGGCCGTGACGCCCTCACCGCCTATGTCATCGGCTACGAAACCGAATGCAAAGTCGGGCGCAGCGTGAATTTCACCCATTACGAAAAAGGCTGGCACCCAACGGCAACGCTCGGCATCTTCGGCACAGTTGCAGCGGCTTCCAGAATGATGGGGCTCGACGAGGAACAGACCAGCCGCGCCCTGGCGATTGCGGTGTCTCTGGCCTCAGGCGTGAAAGCGAATTTTGGCACGATGACCAAGCCGCTGCATGTGGGCCAGAATACGCGCAACGGCGTATTCGCGGCGTTTCTCGCGCAGGGCGGATTCACATCAAACGAGGATGCCTTCGAAGACAAACAAGGTTTCTTCGAGGTGTTCAACGGCCCCGGTACTTACGACGCCGACAAGATTTTCGAGAACTGGTGCGATCCACTCGAAGTTCTGGAGCCGGGGCTCGGCATCAAACAGTTCCCCTGCTGCGGCAGCACCCATATGGGGATCACCATGATGCTGAACCTAGTGGAGAAACACGGGCTGACGCCGGAAAACGTAAAACACATTCAGATCTACAGTCACGCCCAGCGTTTGCCGCATACCAACAATCCGACTGTCTCGAGCCCCCTGGAAGCCAAGTTCAGTGTTCAATATTGCGTGTCGCGAGCGCTGATGCACGGCAAGGTCATTCTCGATCATTTCGAGGGTGATGCCTGGGCCGACAAGCAGGCACAGGAACTCCTCGGACTCTGCGACGTGGCACCGCACCCGACAATGACCGATAGGCCCTGGTGCGCCGAGGTTATCGTCACCACACGAGATGGTACGAAACTGTCGGAAAAAACCGAGTATCTAATGGGCCGTGGGCGGCCAAACCCGATGTCGGACGAGGAAATGCGGATCAAATTTACGGATTGCGCGTCCCGCGTTCTGCCAGCGGATCGGATCGCGCCGTTGTTTGAAATGCTTGGAAACTTCGAAAGCATTGAAAATATGCTGGAATTGACCGCTTTATGTGAGGCTACACCCACGCGGTCGACGCAAGCTGCCGAATAGGATTGCAGTCAGAGGCGTCTCACGAGCACGCCACTTCCGATGGAAAAGCATTAAAATTCGCGACGATCATGCCTATATGTAGACGGTCAGGACGCTTGGTGCGTCCATTACATACGGGTTTTGCCACCAATGAACGCCTTGCTTTCCAGCATTCGCGAGAAACTGCCGTCGCTCAACCGGCGAAATCCTGACGAACCGAGCACGGTAGGCCGCCGCATCGGTACCGGCGTTGGAATTCTGTTTATCGCGGCACTGCTCTATTACCCCATCGGTATGTTGGTAACGCACAAGATCAACGACGATGTGCAATACACCGTGCCGCAAAGCGAACAGCTGCCGAACGGCAGCCGCGCCGTTGCCATTGCGGTAAAGATGATCGAACGGGAAACGCAGGAATCGACCTGGACGGCGAACAAGCCAATCGTGTTTCCCTCGTCGATGCTCGACAACATGCCGAATTTCCAGGTCGGACTAATCTACGCTGTGTCGCGATTCGCTATCGAAATGACCGACGTCCTGGGCCGTACACGGGGTTCGAGCCAGGTCGACGAAGATCTCGACAAGGCATCGGGCCTGCTAAAATACGACGGCACGATCTGGCATTGGGACCCTTCCACGTCGCTTTTGCCGACAGCGAGCGCGGAGAAGCAGTACCACGCCGCAATGAAGAGCCTGCGACGCTATAACGAACGCCTGAACGACGGCTCCGCCGTTCTCGATCGTCGGGCGGACAATCTGATCGCCTTCTTGGAGCGCGTGAGCAATGACCTCGGCAGCGTATCGGCAACGCTCGATCAACGTGCCATCGAGTCCAATCTCGGTTGGTTCGACACCGATGCCGATGACATCTTCTATTCCACCAAGGGCCGGCTGTACGGCTACTACATGATCCTCCGAGAATTGGGGGTGGACTTTCAGTCCGTGCTTGCGGAAAAGAATGTCGAAAATGTGTGGCAACAGATGCTCGACAGCCTGCGCACTGCCACCGAAATGGACCCGCTCATCATCTCCAACGGCGCCAATGACGGAATGTTCGCACCCGGCCATCTCGCTGTTCAGGGATTTTATTTACTGCGGGCCCGCACCCAATTGAAGGAAGTGAGCAACATTCTGCTAAAATAGGTGTCCGCCTTCGAAACTGGATTTCATGGACCCTTCATGCTCATCGCCTGCGAGAACATCGACCGACTGCAATGCCTGGAAATTCAGGGCCGCGGCCTACCGCGCGGCGTGAAATGGCGGCTCTATGAAGCGGCCCGCGCCACCAGCGACAAACCGTTGGTAATGGCGGCGGCGGAGATGCTGGACCGGCCGCCCTGCCATATCGGCATCGTCAGTGGCGCCGCCGTCCCCGACCATATGCCGAACGGCGAGAATGACGGTCCCTTCGGCACTGTGGTGCTGGCGGAAGCACTGACGAAGATTGGTCATCGGGTGACGATCTACACCGACCCGCCCGCCGCCGAGCCATTCCGCGTCCTGCTTGAGCGCCGTTCAGTGGATGTTCCCGTCGACGAATTAACGCTCAATGACAAGAACCAACAGAAAGATATCGCCGGCTCGCTTGATGTTGCCATCGCCATCGAACGGCTGGGCGGCAATATCAACGGCATCACCTACGGCGCCACCGGCATTTCCCGGGATTCCTTCCGCTGCAACGTCGATCACCTGTTCGCCGAAATGTCGAAAGCAGCAAAACCGACGCTATCGATCGGCGACGGCGGAAATGAAATTGGGTTTGGAAGGATCCACGACGTCCTGGTCGAGACAATGCCTGACCTCAACAAATCGGACATCACGCCCTGCGGCGGTGGGATCGTGTCAGCGGTATCGACCGACGTCTTAGTGGTCTCCACGTCATCAAATCTCGGCGCTTACGGCGTCTGTGCCGCACTTGCCGTGAAACGGAATGACGCGTCGCTCTGCCATACGCCGGAAGAGGAAATCGCACTGGAACATGTGGGGGTGGGATTGGGACTGACCGATGGCGGCACGGGAGAACGGATCGCCGCCGTCGACGGCATTCCGGTTCAGGACAATGCCGCCGTGGTCACATTGATGCAGGCGCTCGTGGCCCGCGCTTTGGAGGGGGAAATCGAGAGAGGGTTCTAGGGGGCCGCAACGGCCCTTAGGGAACGCGGCTACTTCGGCGCGGCGACCGCATAGACAGCACGGCCACTTGCCAACAGTTTTCCGTTAGAATCATGGACCGATGTCTCGGCAACCGAAAACATCTTGCCGAGTTTGACGATCTGCCCGCGGGCATGCAGATCGCCCGGCATCGCCGCACGATGGTAGTCGACGCGCATATCGACGGTGGGATACGGCCGCCCAAGCTTGGCGGCCAGCGCGAAATCACCGACCACGTCGATCACCGTCGCAAGAATACCACCGTGAGCGTACCCAACTTCCACGTTGACCACGAACTCGTCGCGCCAAGGGATGCGAACATCGATCCCTTCCTCGTCTACGCCCGTGACTTCCAGTCCAAGCCATTGGTGGAAGGGAGCACGCGTGATGCGTTCATGAAGTTCTTCGCGGGTCATTTTGTTTTCGGGCATTGCGTCAGCTTTCCGTGTTGTTCATCTCGGCCGCAACATGGTCGCGCAGCGCGTTACGATCAATTTTGTTGGTCCCGCTAAGCGGCATTTCGGGCAGGAAGAATACTTCGCGCGGATGCGCGTAGGCCGGACCATTGGCAAGCGCGAACTTTTTCACTGCGCCGACGTCCAGCGTCACGCCTTCCTTCGGCACGACAAAGGCGTATGGCAATTGCCCTTTGCGCTCATCGTCGAAAGGAAGGACCGCCGCCTGCACGATCTCGTCGTGTCGCTCGAGCAGCGCTTCGACTTCGGACGGATAGATGTTTTCGCCCCCGCAGACGAACATGTCGTCGGTCCGGCCGATGAAGTAGAACCAGCCATCATCGTCTTGCCGCATCACATCACCGGTGTGATACCAGCCATCGACGAACCGTTCAGCGGTCACCTCCGGAAGGTTGTGATACCCGAGGGCCACACCGGGATTGCGGCAGATCAGCTCGCCTTCCTTCTCATGCGGGCCATCGATGAATTTAAACTCGCAGCCCGGGATCGGATAGCCGACGCTGTGCAGCGGGCGTGGCATACCGTCCGGATGATACCAGCCCAGCATGATCGGACCGCCCTCGGTCGTCCCGTAATTCAGATTGATTTCCGCGTGGGGAAAGAACCGCTTCAACCCGTCCAGTAGGCTTTCTGAACAAGGCGCAGAACCCATGCTGATCGTGCGGATCGACGAAGTGTCCGCGGACGCAAGCAACTTCTCCTCTTGGAGGATCATATACATCATCGTCGGCACGCCGGTCGTCATGGTGCATTTGTGATCGGCGATAGCCTGGATCGACTGGGCGACGTCGAATTTCGGCAGGATGACGAGGCATGCACCCGGTAACAACGCCGTCTTGATCGCGACCAGCGCGTTCTTGTGAAAGAACGGCGCGGAGATGAGGATCCGATCCTCAGCGACTAGGCGCCGATATTCGACCAATGTGCGCGCCGCCCAAATCTGCCGGTCATGGGTCAACAACACGCCCTTGGGCTTACCGGTCGTGCCTGAGGTATATGGCTGCATCGAGACCCGGTCGTCACCGGGCTCAACGGAATCGAATCGTCCCGGATCGCAAAATTCATCGAAGTCAGAATCAAGATCGACGAAGGTAATGTCGGCCGGTGCCAGCTTTCGCAGCGGCGCTTCCGAGAAGACAAGCCGCGCGCCCGAATCCCGCAAGACATACTCGACCGCATCGGCCGGCAGCTTGTTATTTACCGGAACAGGCACACAACCGGCGCGCATCGCGCCGAACAGAACCGCCAAATACTCCCACCGGTTTAGAGCAAGCAAGCCAATCCGGTCGCCGGCGCCGAACCCGGCGTCGGCAAGCCCGCGCGCCACCGCATCACAGCAGGCGTCTAATTCCCGATAGGTCACTTCGCGCGGCGCATCAAACTTCGTCAGGTCGATCGCGGCAAGTCGGTCACCGTCGACATGATCTCGAAACAGGCGGCCGAAATTGAAGTCCGCCACGCTCATGGTTGGACGATCACCTTGCCGATTACCTCGCGATCCTCGATTAACCGCAATGCCTCACGCGCTTCCTCTAGTGGGAAGACATTGTCGATCGGCATCTTCATCTTGCCGTCCCGGATATACCCCAACAAGGCCTCAAGATCTTCGCGGGCCCAACTGTTGGATCCGAGAATCTTCAACTCGAAGGTCCAGATGAATCGGAGGTCGGTCTTCGGATCGAAGCCCGCTGTCGCGCCGCATGTCACCAAGCGGCCGCCGCGCTGAAGGCAGCGGAAGGACGGCACCCAGGTATCGCCGCCTGTGAAATTCACGACCATATTGACGCCGCCGTCGAACGTGCGGCGATGCGGCTTCTCGTAAAGCTTCCAAATTTCTTTGGTAAAGTCGTCGTTGATGTAGTCGATGATATGGTCCGCACCCATCTCGCGCAGCCGCTTGCCCTTTTCCTCGCTGCTCGTCGCGGCAACGACTTCGGCCCCGGCCATCTTGGCGAGAATGACGCAACAGCTTCCGACGCCACCGCTGGCGCCCAGCACAAGACACCGCTCCCCCTCGGAAATACCGCCATTGGTAAACATCATGCGATGCGCGGTTCCGAACGCCACCGGCAACGCCGCCGCATCCGCGAAACTGACACCGTCAGGAACCTTCACAAGTTGATGCGCCCGCGCACGGCAGAGTTCGGCCAAGCCGCCGTCTACCGTTTCGCCCATCAGGCCGCCCTCGACCCGGTTCAGCGGGTCGACCAAGACCCGGTCGCCAACCGACCAACCCTCTACTTCGGGGCCGATCTCGGCGATCTCGCCGGCGACGTCCAGACCGCAAATGACAGGCAAGTTCAATTTGATGCCCGGCATGCCGCGACGGGTGAAAATGTCGTGATAATTCAATGATGTCGCTTTGACGCGCAGAACCACATCGCCGGGTCCGGCCTTCGGATCCGGATAGTTCTCTTCGAGGACCAGATTGTCAGGACCGCCATGTTCGTGAAGGACCACTGCGCGCATTTCGGTTTTCTCCCAAGCGATTTTTTCTGTGCCAAAGCGCGGACCGCGCCGACACAGATTCCCTATCAGCTACATGCCGGTTTGTCAGCCTGGATCAAGCCTCAGAGAAAGGCGTTCAGGCAGATATTCTTATTCAGCGGCAGGACCAGCCACGATGCCTCGGTCATGCAATCCACCGATTTCGCCTGACGATAACCCCAGGACATCACCCAGAACCTCATCGGTATGCTGACCCAGAATCGGTGCCGGCTGGACGGATGCCCGCGCCGCATTGGAGAAATCGATCATACCGCCCGCCGCGGTCAGGTTTCCGATCCCGGGCTGGTCAATCTCCTGGAACATCGGATTGTCGGTCGATATTCGCGGATCCTCGGCCACTGCCTGTGCGAATGTCTGATATGGCCCCCAGCACGCCCCTTCCGCATTCATGGCGTCGGCAATTTCGTGAAGGGTCCGCGCTTCAAACCAAGGACGTAGGACGGCTGTAATCGTTTCGCGCGCCTCGAACCGATCCTCTTCCTTGACAAGGTCGAGACTGAACAGTGCGGCCACCTGGTCCATTTTCTCGGCCGTGCCGGTCGCGGTGACAAGGGCTTTCCAGTGGCGCGGCGTGAAGGCGGTGATCATCACGCGGCGGCCGTCTTTGGTCTCAAAGTCCTGGCCATAGGTGCCGTACACATGATTGCCAGTCTTTGGCCGAACGTCGCCGTTGATCTGCACTTCACCGATATATCCGAGATGGCTGAGCGTCGCGAAGGCAGTATCGGACAATGCCACCTGCATGAATTGCCCCTCGCCGGTCGCACGCCGATGGCGCTCGGCGACGAGAATACCCTGCACCGCCGACATGGCGGCGACGACATCCCAGACGGGCATGACGTGATTGACCGGCCGGTCCTGATGTTCCGGACCGGTAACCGTCGGGAAGCCGGCCGCGGCGTTGACCGTATAATCGAGGGCGACCGATCCATCTCGATTTCCGGTGATATTCATCATCACCAAATCATCCCGCCTGCCCTTCAGTCCATCGTAATCAAGCCAACCCCTGGCTGGCAGATTGGTCAGCAAGAATCCATTCGCCTCGCCCGGATGGGTCATCAACGATTGAGCGATTTCCCGCCCTTCCGCTTCACGCACATTCAACGTGATCGACCGTTTCCCTTTGTTCAGTCCGGTCCAGTAGAGGCTGGTGCCCTTGTCCGTCACGGGCCAACGCCGGTAATCCAAACCGCCGCCGATCGGATCGATCCGGATCACGTCGGCGCCCATCTGACCGAGCACAAGGCCGGCATAGGGTGCTGCGATAAATGCCGACACCTCGACAATTCGCAGCCCTTTCAAGAGGTCATTCATCGCATCATTCCTTAACTTTTCTTCTTATGGTGCTGCAGGCAGGAAGTCGAAGGCGATACTCACCCGGCGCTCATCGGTCGAATACGGCACCGTCCGATGATAGCAATAAGAGGGGAATAGAAAGAGTCGCCCAAGCTTTGGTTTGAAAAGCTTGGTATGCAGCGACTTCGTTACCGGGAAGTCGGGTGGCGGCTCGCCGAACTCGATCCAGCCCTCGTGATCCGCTGTCTCTTGGTCAACGATCTCGGGAAGATCCGCATAATATACGCCGCTTAGCCAACCGCTTGGGTGGATATGCGGCACTTGATGACCGCGCGTTTCCATCACGACAGACCAGACGACAAGACCGGTCAGGTCAGGTGGATTCGCCAGGAAAGGATGGGCGCTATCGACAGGATTGCAATCGCTGTACTCCCGGGCGGCTTGCCACAATATGGTTTCAAAATCCGCAAAAGGGCCCTTCGGGTCCACCAGCAAATTGCCCGTATGACGCCCCATGACCGTCGCGTGGCTCGTCGGGGCCACAACAAGCGACGGGTGATCCAAGACATGATCCAACAAAGCGGCATTGAACGCCTCAAGCGATCCATACCCATCCGGCACGTCGATATCGACGGCATGAATCAATCGGTCGTAATCGGCGAGAAAAATACCTTCGTCGTCGCGCCCCATCTCTTCCAACAAGACGGCCTTGAATGCCAGGACCGACCGCTCGGCCGGAACGCGTTCAAGATATGCGTCGCATAGGTCGAGGGCTTCATCATGCCGCCCAAGAGCCATCAATGTTGATCCAAGCGACGGGTACAGTCGCGGCATGTCCGTTGCAAAAATCATCGCTTGCCGGTATGCAACCTCTGCCTCTTGATGGCGACCCGATTGCATCAAAGCCATCCCGAGATTGAACGGCGCGTCCGCGGAACCGGGCAACAAAGCAGCGGCTCGCTCAAGAGCAGACACCGCCTCGTCCATCCGGCCGGCATGTTTCAACGCGGTTCCCAGATTCGCGTAGGCCTCGCCGCTCTGCGGCGCAACATTGACTGCCGTCTGTAGCGACGCAATCGCTGCGTCGAAATCTCCAAGCTCGATCAAGACGGTGCCAAGATTATTGTGCACATCACTGAGCACGGGTTGAATCTCGGCCGCTTTTCGATAGCTCGCCGCTGCTTCTTCCAACCGGCCATTGCCTGCCAGCGTGTCGGCGAGATTAAAATGTGCTTCGAAAAATTCCGGCCGCACAGCAATCGACTGCCGATAGGCGTCGAGCGCCGCCGCCGACTCGTTCAGTTCACAGAGAACATTGCCCAAGTTGAAATGCGCTTCGGCAATGGTCGGATCCAATTCGATCGCCTTGCGATACGCCGCCGCGGAATCGGCAAAGTTCCCCAACTGGAGATACATATTGCCGAGTTCCACCTGCTGAATGGGATCAATCGGTGCAGTGATTGGGAATACGGCTTTCGGGGGCTGGCCATCGTCTGATGCGCCAGTCCAGGCCAAGGGGTCATTCGGTTTCCGCGCCATCGACCAGAATTCCTATCGTCATGCCGTCGTCGGCCGCTCGGCAACATAGTTTCCTATAACCAGATTACGAAGCCCGCTCTTAGTAAACGAGCGAACCGCATCCTCGGGCGTTTCGACGATCGGATCACCCGCCAAATTGTAGGACGTATTGAGGATCACCGGCACCCCCGTCCTCTCACCAAAGCATTTGATCAAATCGTAATATCGCGGATTCTCGTCGCGTCGGACAGTTTGCACCCGCGCGCTGTTATCGACATGGGTGATTGCTGGAAGTTTCGCCGGATTAAAAACCCGGCCTTCCCGCAACATGACCGGTGACGGTCCGTCTATATCGAAAAACTCGTGGCATCGTTCGGCCAAAACCGCCGGTGCGTAGGGACGATAGCGCTCCCGCCGTTTCACGATTAAATCCAACACATATTTTGTATGCGGATCAGTTGGGTTCGCTAGAATACTTCGATTGCCCAACGCTCGCGGTCCAAATTCACTGCCGCCCTGGAACCAACCGATAATGGCACCATCCACCAGCAACCGGGCGGCTTCCGCAGCGATTTCATCATCGGCCACACGGCGATACGAACATCGATGAGCAGTCAGCGCGGTCTCGATATCGGAATCCGGATAGCTGCGCCCGTAATAATCGGTAACGGCTTCGTATTGGCGATCGCCGCCAAGCTGAACATGCGCGGCCATCGCGGCGCCGGCGGCCGTTCCATTGTCCTCGCATGACCCGTTCATATGGACGGTTTCAAAGAGCCCGCTTCGTGCAATCACCTCGTTGGCTACGACGTTGAGCGCGACACCACCCGAGTAATACAGAGACTGGGCCGGGAACTGCTCCTTAAGCTGCGTCAAAAGTTCGACCAGAAGTCGGTTGGTGCGGTCCTGTACCGCAGCGGCCAAATCCGCATAGTGCCGGTTGCCGGAAATCTCCACGCCCGCAAGATTCGGTTCCTGGAATTCCCTGCTCAAAAGGTCGAAATCGATGGAAAGCAAACCATCCGGCTCAAACCGTGCAAATTCCAACCCGGCATGTACCGCCAGGTCGCCATGCGCCGCGAGGCCCATAACCTTTCCCGCATCGTTCCCGCCGCCACAGCAGTACCACGATGCCCAGCGCCAAAGATGACCAATGCTTTGAAGCAGCCGGATATTCAAAATTCCGACCGCCGGCGCCGAGACCGGTCCGGAAGGGTGTGCGAAGCGATACACCAGCCGCAGCGAACGGCCATCAAAAACGTAGGCCGAAACTGTTTCCTTGCCGGACGACCCAACAAACAACCTTGCTTTCGGGTGAACGTCTTCCTGAACCGTCAGGCCGCCTCGGTCACTTTCATAGGACCCGCTGCCGTCAACGACCAGAACCAATCCCGACGATCCGGCGCCATAGTGAACAGCATATTCCGCGTGGGCGTAGTGATGGGGAACGGTAATTAGCGGAATATCCTTCGACAGGGTGCCGCCGATCAGTGCGCAAAGTTTTTCGTGCGACTGCTGCGCTTCCTCCCAGGGCGTACAAGTCGCGATGGCGCCAATGTCCTCATGCCCAACTCCGGCATCTTCGAGACAATACCGGACGCAGCGTGAAAGAACGTCGCTGTCATCATCTAGGTAAAGGCCTTGCCGTTTGACGCGGGTGAGCCGTTCAGCCTGCACGGCTCGAAACACCACTCCATTACGAAGCAACGCCACCGCGCCGTTATGACTCCGGGAGATTCCGAGTATCCATTCAGGAGGGGTTCCGGAAACGGTGCTCATAAACCCAATTCCGTCAGCCGCGCGCGCAACAGAGATTCCGACCGGCCGACATCGCGAATTGTGCGCAACGCCAATCCCAACAGCGTCCACGCCTCATTGTCCTCGGAATCGTTCGATAAAGTATCGAATAACACATCTACCGCCTGTTCCGCCGCGTGCTCAGCTTGAGCGAAACGCTCGGCTCGAAAATGCGCGATCGCAATCGCTGTTTGCGCCGCCGGAATCTGCCTCTCGGCGCGAGCGGACTCTGCTTCCTTCGTATTGAGCAACGCAGTTCCCAACGCCGCATGTGCGTCTTCGAAGAACGGCTGAATTCGGACCGCTCGCTCGAGCAATTCAATCGCGCCGCTCTCGTCATCTCGTTCCAGTCGGCACACCCCAAGACCAAAGCAAGCCACAGCGTTATCCGGTTGCCGATCGAGTATTTTTTGGTAAATCGGCGCGGCCGCACCCCAGTCACCGTTTGCCCGGCTCTGGTCAGCGGCGGCCAGATCGGCCTGCTGGATACTCCATTGCACACGCTCCAAGTTGACCCGCGCATCTTCGTAGTCCGGCGCAAGGTCCTGAGCCTTTTCGTAGGATTGCCGTGCATCTTCCAAATTTTCCAGCGCTTCCAACGCTAATCCAAGGCCATTCCAGACTACGGGAAACTGCGGAAACTCTTCGATGAGATTGCGATAGGCCTCCACGGCTTCCAGTGACCGCGAGAGTTCCATCAACAAATTCGCGCGGTTTAACCGAATTTCGGGGTCGTCCGGCAACAAGGCCGCAGCCTTGTCATACCGCGTGAGTGCATCATCCTTCCGCCCAGAGTCCGCCAACACGTTCGCAAGATTGTTATGCGCCATTGCGAACCCGGGATCGATTGCCAGCGCTTTTTCGTAAGCCGCCGTCGCTTCGTCGAACCGCCCAAGAGCCCGAAACGCCTCGCCAAGATTGCTGTGGTAGGACGCGTTATCCGGAGCGGTCTGAATAGCCTTGGAGATAAGCTCCACGGCAGTTTCCGGATCTTCCTGTTGATGTGAAATGACGCCCAGGTAATGCAGGGCATCGGCATGCCGCGGATCGACCTGCAGCACCTGCCGATAGATGGATTCGGCTTCGGCCAGCTGACCCGCCTGATGATACTGGATGGCCAGATCAACGGCGTCTTCAATGCTGAGCTCCTGGTCGCTCAAGGCCAATCCCATCCATGGCTTGCCATCGTGCACCAAATACACGCGATTGCCGGTACTTAGAATATCCCTGCAAAACTGGCAATGGGCCGATCAGACACCGGGCCGATCAAGCGCGTCCGACCAAACCAGCTTCCAGCATGTCGCGCAACGTCGCCTCGAACGCATCGAGCGTTTGGTCGATATCGTCATCTGTATGGGCCGCGGAGGTAACGCCGCTCATATGCGACATGAGATCGACGCCGCGTCGGCGCAAGCCGCTTCGCATCGCGTTAACGGTTTCGGAGGATACTCCGCGGATTTCCGCCGCGGACAATCCTTCGACCTTCCCGTGCGCACCTTTGCCGAAATAGAGATGGAATGTCGAAGATTCACCATATACGGCACCGTCCACTTGATGCTCCTGCATGATCTTGCCCATACCATCGCGTAATCGCAGCGCTGCCTTATCCGCCGCCGCGTTCGGTTTGCCGGTTTTGACCTCCCGGAGCGCGGCAACACCCGCAGCCGCCACCAAAGGATTCCCGTTGAATGTCCCCTTGTGAACAACGCCAGGTTTGAACCCTTGGGTTTCAACTGCCGGGTCAAGCAGGCGCATGATCGACTCACGGCCGGCTACCGCCCCGCCCGGCATACCGCCGGTGACGATCTTCGCCATGGTCGTGATATCGGGGAAAATGCCGTCCCGTGCCTGCAACCCGCCCGGGCTCCAGCGGAACCCGGTGATCACTTCGTCGAAGATCAACGTCGCATCAAATTGATCCGCCAAATTCCGCAAAGTCGCCAGGAATCCTGACGGCAAGGGGACGCATCCGTAGTTTGCGCCCGATACCTCACAGATGATCGTTCCAATATCTCGATCTGCAGCGAGTGCGTGTTCGACACGCTCGGCGTCGGGCGGCACAACGACGGTCGCTTCCGCCGCTGCCGGCAACATGCCGAGTGTCGGCATCGTGTCATAGGGAGCGTTCATTCCGAGCGCTGCATAGTCATGCCAGCCGTGATAGTGCCCTTCGAACCGAAGAACCTTGGGCCGCCCGGAGTTAGCGCGTCCGATCCGGATCGCCAGCAAGGTTGCTTCCGTTCCGGACCCGACGAACCGCACCCGCTCAGCAGACGGGATCAGCTCTTGGATCAACAACGCCCATTCGACTTCCAACGGATGGCAATCGGCAAAAAAGGTGCCGTCGGCCGCCTGTCGCGTTATCGCTTCGACGATTTCAGGATGCGCATGACCCAGTAAGAGCGACGCACTGCCCATCGCATAATCGATGTACTCTGTGCCATCGATTTCCCATTTCCGCGACCCTTTTGCGCGGCTTACATATTTCGGATGAGGTGGTGCGTACCGACCTTGATGCGAAACGCCACCAGCCAGAGAGGTGCGAGCCTGCTCGAACAGGTCCTGTGAGGATACCGGACCTACGCTGCCGCGATTTGACATGCTAATTCCCTCAGGTTCGTGGCTGGCGCCCGGTCGGCGGATACCGCGGATCCAAGAATCCAGGTGTCGAGGGATGGCCCGGTGAAACCAGTCGATCCACCAGCGCTTCATCCGCTGCCGTGAAATCATGCTCTAAAGCACTCAGATAAGACTTCCATTGTGCCAACGTCCGCGGGCCCGCGATGACACTTGTCACTAGGCTGTTGTTCAACACCCAATTTACCGCAAAATCGGTCGGGGACATGCCGCGCTTGGCTGCATGCTTCCGCACTTTTTCTACGATTGAAAAAGTCTCCTTACGGAAATCACGATTAAGAATGCTTTTGTCACCACGCGCTGCCCGACTATCGCGTGGTGGCTTCTTTTTGGGGTCGTACTTCCCAGTCAGCACACCTCGCGCCAACGGCGAGAATGGCGCAACGCCGATGCCGTAGTATTCGCACGCTGGGAACAGATCATTCTCTGCCATTCGCATGACCATATTGTAATGCGGCTGGCAAACGATTGGTCGCGGCGCACCGACAGCGTCGCACAGACGGACAAGTTCACCGACCTGCCAAGGTCGGTGGTTCGAGAATCCCCAGTGCAGCGCCTTGCCACTGCCGATTATGTCCCGGATCGCAACGACGCTTTCTTCAAGCGGCGTCTCCCAATCCACATGATGCATGTAATAGATATCGACATAATCCGTCTGCAGGCGTTTCAGACTGTGGTCGATGGCTTCCATGATCCATTTTCGAGACAACCCCTTCTTTCGCTCTGGAGGTCCATCAGCCTGCCCGGCCTTTGTCCCCAGGACCCAACTCGCCCGGTCATTCTTAATCAGCTTGCCAAGTATCGTTTCGGATCGGCCTCCCGCATACGCATCCGCTGCATCAATGAAGTTAACGCCGACACTCTGCGCATGGTCGACAATTCTCGATGCAGCCTTTTCGTCTGTCGAATCCCCGAAATTCATCACGCCAAGACACATAGACGACACCCGAAGGCCGCTGTTTCCTAAATTCCGATATTCCATGGCAATCACCTCCCTGTTCACGCGACCCTAGCATCTTCCTTGATACCCAAAAAATACACTGTCAGGAAAGTTTTATCCCAGCGTCGGCGCCCAACAATCAGCACGCGAGCCAGACAGTCGTCAGTCTCCGGTCGGCCTGCCAAAAGTGACTCTTCAATTCCACCTAAACCTCAGAATCACCACATGGAATCCCTTCTCTCGTCACACTCCCGCCACCTTTGAAATCTAGTGTGATCATTGACGGGCTTACGTGATTCAACCTGAGTCAACGCATGCTTGGTCAATCTCCCCTACTACACACTGGCCCCGCCCTGCCCGGCGGGGCCACTTTCTGTGCACCTTCCGGCCGGTCGACGAAACCGGCGTGCCGATCAGTCCTGGGCTCAACATGCCCTTCGCCTCCACGGACCGTGTCCCACTTCAACGCATCCGAATGTTGGACGGGCTCCAATACTTGCCTGTATGCTTTACCCCAAAAGGATTAGATCAAAATTGGCTAACCGCACGATATCTTGTCCTTATGGGACTGATATGGTGTCTGTGCGCTCACGCTAAACGCGCGAAAATGTTCTGTCGCCGCGCAAACGGCGAATAAGGAAAAGGCCTGCAAAGGGCCGCACACAAAAGGTTTGGCATAGTTTCACGCTGCCCGCAGGACGTGTATCGGCCGCGATGAAATCGACGAGGGGACTGTAGGGACCGGCACTCATGGTTGGTGAACACAATTCGTTACGGGTGGCTTCGATTTTCGGAACAAATCTTCGCGCGTTGGCCGCGTGCTCGCTTCTTCTATGGATGACGGGCTGCCTGGCTACGGCGACGCCGGAACCCGATTTGAACCAGGATTCCTTGGCCGGGAAAGTCATCGATGACTACAACAATCCCAACGCTACGAACGGCACGGCTAAGGTCGCCGTTCTACTACCGCTGAGCGGTCCGTATGCCGACATTGGCCGGCAGCTTATGGACGCATCGTTGTTGGCGATGTTCGACAAAGGCGACGATACGGTTGAACTGCTGCCGCGCGATACGAAAGGCACTCCGGAGGGGGCCGCCGTCGCTGTTCAGGAGGCGATTTCGGAGGGGGCTGACGTTGTCGTCGGACCGCTATTTTCGCACTCGGTAACCGCGGTCAAACCGTTCCTGCGCGATGCCAATATCCGGGCCATCGCGATTTCCAACAATCGTGCCGTCGCAGGCTCGCCGGTCTATCTGATCGGCAATCAGCCCGAACCGCAGGTCGATGCCCTGACAACCTATCTGCGTGAATCGGGGAAACGGCGGATCGCGTTGCTCGGCCCGGACACAAGCTATCTGCGCCTCTTGCAGAGCCGTCTTATCCAGGCCGACAAGGTGGGAAACATAAGGCTGGTCGACAGCCGCCTGTATCCGACTAATGCATCCTATACGGATATCTCGAAACAGGTTCGGGCTATCACGCAGTACAATAAACGAACGGCAGCGCTGGCCGACTTCACGGCGATATTCGAGTCTGCGTGGGACGTCCATGAAGATCCCGAAGACGCGATGCAGATGGCGCTCGAGCAGTTGGAGGAGCGCGTCGCAGCCGTCAGGATTCGTCAGGCCGCTTTTGTTGTCGGAGAAGAGCAGTCGCGGAAGAAGTGGACGGTCAGCGAGGTCGAATACAGCACCGCGCTAACGGAATTGCTGACGCTGTATCAGCGCAGCACGACCACTGAGAAGACGCCTCAGGAAACGATGACCGAGGCCCTGACAGAATTCCGGCTCCGCGAAACTCTCGGGAGCATCGATCTGGATGCAGTCATCCTCCCGATCGGTGGTCAACCGCTGCTCGTCATCGCGCCGATGTTCGAATATTTCAATGCGACGCAGCCCGACATATGGATGATTGGCACCGATGTCTGGGACTCGGCTGATCTGCTGGCAAAGAAAGACTTGTTCGGAAGTCGCTATGTGACCGCGGCGTCGGAAAATTGGGCTGATTTCCAATCTCGCGTGGAAATTGCCTTCCAGTACAAGCCCGAGCAGTTGGTGGCATCGGCATACGATGCCATTGCACTGGCGCTGCTGGAGAAACAGGAAACCGGGCTCCTTGCATTCGACGAGACCTTTCTAACCCGCGCGCAAGGTTTTGAAGGCATCAACGGCCAATTCGGATTTCAATCGGATGGCGTCGCAAAACGCATGCTCCATATCGTCCAACTTCGCGATGACGGCCGGCGACATCTGTATGCTTGGCAGCCGTCTACCGACCCCGCGGTCGATAGCAATACGGTCAAAGCCGATCCAAGCAAGATCGCCCCGCTCGAACCATCGACGGAACAAAGACAAGGCACACCCCCGATTTCATTTCTTGAGAATCGGGCAGGAGTCGGCGGATAAGTCGCAGCGCCAACCTCTCGGCTGTTTGATACTCCATGTGCCGTCGCAGAGTGCTGCAGCCGTCTAGATGACATTGCTACCGACAAAAAGCTGCCACTTTCCTGTTATGTGCGACGATCTGTTCGGCCGTGGAACGGGTTATTGCGTCGCCGTCATTGGCTCTGATCTGTTTAACCCAGGAACACTCACCTCCCGTCGCGCAACTCCCGAGCAAGCTCATCACCACTAAGATCAGAAACGTCCTCGTCAATTTCATTCGCCTGTCTCGCTTGGTCGGATTTAGCTCGGAAGTGATCGCGCTCGGCTTCGGCCCGCCCGCTTCCTTTCGCCACACGCAAGGCGGCTAAAACCATAACAAGGAGGAATAGGACGCCGCCGCCGATAGTCGCAATCGTCGTCATTTGACGGCCGGATCGTTCTTCGCAGCACCGACATTGAAACCAAGTTGAATCAGAGGAAACGCCGGAATTCTCATCCTCTGATGCTTGAGACCCAACAAAAGGCGTGTCGGTCTGGTCGTTATCGACAATCGCGTCGTCGTTGGCCGGGGCCGGCGCGGGATCGTCTTCCCGCTCGGTGTCACCAACGAAGGGTGTATCCGTCTGGTCGTTATCGACGACCGTTTCGCCGGCAGTCGATGTATTCGCCACCGGTTTTCCCGTGCTCCATTTTTCATCGGCGAGTTCGACGGCGCGGTCCGCCGGCAGGCCGAGGTCCGCGAACTCCGTGATAAGAATTGCGCGCCGGCGGTCCTCGTCATTGTTCCGGTATTGAGGAATCAGAAGCGGTGCACCAAGAGTCCGGGCATCAGGCCATCCCGGCAGCTAATAAATCGCCGCGAATTGGCTTGAAGATTTCTTATGGGACACTAGGCTCGAACTTGCTGACCGTCAGAAATGAGGGCAAGTCGATGCCGGAGTCCGAACCGCCCGAAAACCCGAAATTCCCGAAACTGTTCGATAGCGGCGTCCATGAGGAAACCGGTGCGCGCGATTTCCTTCTATGGATCGAGGAATGCTACATCGAAGCAGATCAATATCACGATCCAACGGTTACCGAGAGCCATGATATCGAAGATAAGATCAAATTTGTCGAACTCGATGTGAACCTTTATCTCGCTGAGAGCGCGGGCACTTTCGGGAATTGGAAAGCCGTTGTCAGCCGAAACAACAAGGGCGTTGAAAAAACCCCTTGGGCGTTCGAATTCAAAACAATCGAAGGAGATTTGGACGGTCTTTGTCGTTACATCAGAGAGCGGCGCGTTACCTTCTCATTGCGCAAAAAAGCACCGCTGTAGGACCATATTGCCGCACGGAGTTTTCTATTTTGTACGATCCTTGAAGAACAATGGCCCATTAATCTTTTTGAGATTGACCGGGATATTGGTTTCCGATGGCTTGCCGAGGAAGTAACCGGTCAATAACCAAGTCTCTTTTCGTTTTTCGCCTTCTCCTTGCCGATACAAATCGAGTACCGCCCGCTGGCCGTTGTGCTCCAACACCATGCGGTCTCCTTGTCGCCGAACGGTTTTCGCCCGTGCTATCGTCTCGATCGCACCTTCCAAGGCTTCGATCCCGTGCTTTGCCAAAATTTTGCTGACGCCAGAACCTAGAATTTTGTCTTGGCGTTCCCCCTTCTTGTTAAATGCCTTCTCGACACGCACGCTTCCCCAATGAAGGGTGATCGATCCGCCGACGTCAGGCCGCTGCATCGCACCACGGATGGCATCGCTAATTGTCAAACGCGCCAACCATAAAAAGTCGCGCCAGCCAATTCCAATCGGGTTCATCCGGGAATTCAATATCTTCCGGGCTCGGGAACTCGCGTGCAAACTCAAGCTTCTCGTGAATGACTGTGACAAACTCCGCCGCACTTCGTTCACCAAACTCACTGAATGTTTCTTCTTTCTCCACTAGCTGCTTCAACACTTCCAAGAACTCTTCGCCTGACGAGACACGGTCCGCGATATCTCCGACAAATTCCTCTTTCTGCTCGTCCGTCGTACGTTCGTTCAATTCATTTACTCCTTTACCTTAAGTGTTCGATTCTTAATTGCCGCGCCATTGTCGTTCAGATTTGGTGCTTGCCGAATACGCTTTTGATGTTCGTCCGATAGTTTATCAAATTCCACTTTTCTATATGGAATATCGATACCGGCACGCCGAAAAGCAATTAGGCGACGATGATCGACGGTATAAACCTGCCTCTTGAACTCGATCAATATGATTGCCTTGATATCTTCCGGCTTTTTAACGCCGTCCCTTAACTCATCAGTCAATCCACTAACGGTACGTTTTCGTATTTTGCCGGATGCATCTCGTTTTGGTTTGAATTCCTCTTTGAGACTGGATTGGCTCGTCCGTATCCGCTGCGGGTCGATACGACCTTCCGACGGCAGCGCGCTGAATTCATCCGCCGTAAGGAATTTACGATCAGCTTGGAAGCCGGGGCCTTTCGGCAGATCACGCAGAGCGGCAGCTTTGCTCTTGCTTGCACGGCCCCCGGTCGGACCAACACCTGAGGCAAGCGTGCTACTTGCGCCCGTCTTGCCTTTCGTCCCCATCTGAAGGGCTCGCACACCAGTCGATACCGCCCCTCCCAACGAATCAACAAACGAAGAAGCCCCCAGCAATCGGCCGATTGATAGCGCGCCGCCTTCGTTGGTTGGCTCGCTTCGGCGATAGATCGTCAGTTCACCATTTTTGGGATCGATCAGGACAACGTGTTTACGGCCATCAGCGCGGACGAATTGACCGTCCTCATCGACGAACCCACCGCCAGCGGCAAACTCCCCGTACCGACCCAATCTTTCATGACGTTCCGTATCCGGCGAGGTGCCTTGCTGAACCGCCATCAACTCGTTCTTTTGGAGCCAAACGAAGGTGTTCAGGCCAGTTTGGCCGTCCTCTTCTTCCTCACCTTCTTGTTCAATTGGCTCGCCGTCCCGGGGGATCGGCGCAATTTGATCTCTCCGGAGAATTTCATCTACTTCTTCATCAGTCAGCGGAGTTTGTTCGGGGTCATCATCCGTTGCTTCATCCCCAACAATCGGTGTGTCGGTTCGGTCATTGTCGACAATCGCGTCATCGTTGGCCGGGGCCGGCGCGGGATCGTCTTCGCGCTCATCTTCACCGCTAACGAAAGGAGCGTCCGTCTGGTCGTTGTCGACGACGGAGCCATCTGCGGGCGTTGTATTAGCCGCAGGTTCTTCTTCGCTCAATTTCTCGTCGGCGAGTTCGACGGCGCGGTCCGCCGGCAGCCCCAGGTCGACGAATTCCGTGATCAGCACCGCACGCCTGCGGTCCTCGTCCGGGATTGCGTCGGGCCGTGAAAGCAGGTCACCGAGCGGTACAGCCTCAATCAGATCGTTTGAGGGCCGAGCCGGGAGCTTCTTGAATACCGGCGGATCTTCCGAACCCGGCAGCGGAAGCAAGCCGTTACGGGACGGGGGAACAAATCCAGCGATAGGCAGATCGAGATGATCGATCTCCGTGATTGCCCGCGCGCCGTCCACGACGATCTCAGGATCGCGCGACAGCAGCATGCCGCGGTATTTCCTAGTGAGGCCCGTGGGCAGCACGCCGATGCGGCGCACCATGTCCAGCTCCGCCTGCCGTTGCTGCGCCGGATCGTCGAACGCGTAGGCTTCGGACACGTCCTCCCAATAAGCATCCGCCGCCTGCCGGTCTTCTTCGTTGGCCGGGTCGAGCGGATCACCGCCGGCCACCCGGTCGATGCGGGCGCGGCGCGTCTCCGCCGACTGCTGCGCCTGCGCAGTCTGCACCCGCAGACGCTCGGCATCGGTATCACTGAGGCTTCCGTCGGCTTGCGCCGCCGCGATTTCCGTATCGCCGGCGGCACCCTCGGCCGCCCTGCGCGACAACGCCTGCCGCCGCCGTTCGCCGTCGAGCAAGCTGGCGCGCTGCATCTGCGTCTCGGCCTCGGCCAACCGTTGCTGTTTGATCTCCTTCGGCAGCACGTCGTCGTAGAGACCGAGCCGCAGCGCCGCCTCGGCTTCCGCCGGGTCGGCCATCAGCCCATCCACCGCCGCGTTGGCGAGACGCGTCCGCATCTCGGTCCGCAATGCACTGGCCCGGTTCTCGGGCAGGCCCAGACCCTCGACCAGATTGTTGATCTGCCCGTCGGCGCTGTCGAACAGGCCGGGGTCTTCGGCGACACCATTGGCATAGGTGTCCAGCGTCTGCATCAGGCCGAGCCGGCGGCGCAGGCCGAGGCCCGCCGCTTCCGCCGTCACCGCGCGGTCGCCGAGATCGGCGCGCAGTCCCCGCAGGTCACTGTCGAGCGCGTCGCGCTGGCCCGCCGGCGCGGACCGCAGGGCGACCGAACGGCCCCGGTCCACATTGGCAAAGAAGTCGCGGGCGAAACCTGCGGGCGCGCCATCCTCCGCACCCTCCGCCTGTTGCAGCGCCGTAACGCCGTCGCGCCAGGCTTCGGCCACGGTAAGGCCCCGGGTGATGCCTTCGTCCCGCGCTTCCAGCGCGCGGATACCGTCTGTCTGCGCCGGAGGCAGCGACCCGAACGGATCATTCGCCACATTGGCCGCCGAGACATCGCCCGGCAGGATCGGGATCCGCGGCATCAGGAAGCCGCCCCGCGTGTGCACCACTGGGTCATCGAATATCCTTCCGCATAAAAGAAGAGCGGGGCGGCAAAACACACCGCCCCGCCCAGGTCAGGGAGAGAAACGAAACGCGGCAAAAACGCCGCGCGGGGTCAGTCGACCAGTACCGTCACGTCGAAGGCGATGTCGCCCGCCGCCGTGCCCACGGTGTCGGCCGTGAGGACAAGGAAGAACCAGCTCATCGGGTCGCTGCTGTTGCCCGCGTCCTGCCAGACCTTCTGCCCGATGCGGTTGATATCGCGCGCCTCGAAGGCGACCTCGACGCCATCCGTCGACACCGCCGCCAGGCTTACCGCCGAGGCGTAGGCGTCGTCGTCCACCGCCGTCAGCCCCGAATCGTAGAGGCCGACGTCGTAGCCGGTGCCGCCGGTGATCGCGTCGTTGTAGAGACGGATCGACGGAATTACCCAGGACGACCGGACGGGAGCGAGAACGTAGGTCGACCCGTCGTCATCGCTCGCCGCGACGGCGACCGTGCCGACAATGCCCCGGCGACGCCCATAGAGGAGCGCCGCGGGATTGAACTGGTTCGGTTTCGCTTCGAAGTTCTGAACCAGCGAAGACTTCGTGCTTACAACTGCCATCGATCAGCCCTCCTTAGCTTTCATCGCATTTGATTTCGATGACCTTGCCTTCCTCGGCCCGGGTGGCCCCGAAGGTGCCCTTGACGTACACCTGGGTCGCGAAAGACTTGTCGTCGCGTTCGGTGACACGCCCTTCGATATCGTTCCAGACGCCGAGGTGCATGCCGGACTTGGCCCAGGCCGGACAGCGCCGGTTGCCGCTGCCGTCCACGTCGAGCCGCTCCGAATGGACGAAGTTGAAGCCCATGAAGGCGGTGATCCGCCCGTCGACCAGCACCGGCTTGGTGTTGAAGTCGAGCGAGACGGCCTGGATCTCGTTCAGCATGTCGTCATGCTGTTCCGCCGTGAGCGCGACATAGAGCGGATCGTTGTCGATATCGACCTCGTTCGCCATGAGCAGCTTCTTCGCCGCCCGCAGCTTGGCCACGTTCAGGCCGGTCGCCCCGGTCGCGCCCTCGTCGACCGCCACCACCTGGTTGGTGTCGAACGCGGTGGTGTCGGAGCCGTTCTCGCCGGTGCGGGAATCGCCGAAGAAGGCGGGCACGATCTCGTCGTCGATGGACCGGCTCATCGCCGCCGCCCCGTTGATCGAATACGGGCTGGTCAGCTCGACGATGGTTTCCAGCTTGTCCTGATCGTCGATCAGGTCCGCCCATTCGTAATGAGTGGGAAACACCCAGCGGGCGGAATGCGGGGTTTCGATGAGCGGCGTGTCGCCGTGCCGGGTGGTGCGTTTCTGTGCGCTCACCGCACCAATCTGCTCCACCGCCTTGGCGGCCTTGCCGCGATAGTGTCCCTCCATCACCGCCGCCCGGAACCGCGAGCCGCGCTGCTGCAGGAGGAGTTGCACGCTGTCGGTGTAGGCCTGACTGCGTGCGACAATAACGTCGTTGGACATGAGGTCCTCCAAACTGTTGCAAGAAAGATTGCGCGTTCGGAGGGGTTGCCCGTCATGGGGTCGGCCGCCCCCGTCGCCGGCAATGCCGGAAACAAGAGCGGCCGGACGGACCCGATCCTGCGCTTTACGCCCGCACGGCGGCGGTCTTTCCCGCGGTCAGCCGGGGCCCGTTTGTGCGTGGGCTTGTCCGGACTTTTCTGAAATCAGGTGTCCAACACCTGCCACGTCGCGCGCGCCTGGCGTGGCCGGCGATGAGCCACCGGGACACGGGCATAGCGCAGCATCATCAGCGCGTAGCGGGTGGCGGCCATTAGGTCGTCGTATTCTTTCACCACGCGGCCGTCCTTGCGGTGATACAGCCGGAACTCGTCGAACCAATCGGCGAGATGGGCGAAGACCTTGAGGCGGCCGGTCTGCATCCGGTCGAGCATCTGCATCAGCCCGGCCTCGACGCTGTTGCCGCCGTCCTGGAAACCGGCCGGACCGGACAGGATCGACAGGCCCTGATCGCCGTATTGCTGCGCCAGGTTCTCGCCCGCCGCCGTGTCGTTCAGCCCATCGCGCGGCCACGCCCAGGGGATAATGCCCCACGCCTTGAGCGCGGCAGCATGGACGACCGGCGTAGCGTGCCGCACCCGATAGCAGTGGGTTAGATAGACCGCGTCGGCATCCCGATCCCACGCAATGCGCACCGCGGCGGTCGGATGGTCCCAGCCGAAATCGATCCCGCCCAACAATGGCCAATGCGGCGGCGTCTCGAACGGATCGACGGTAATCCATCCCTCGTCCACCGGAAAGATCCGGCCCGAGCCGAGCTGCGGCAGACCCTTGGCCCGCGCGTCCCGCTCGTGCGACGGGTAACTGTCGAGGATGCGTTGGCGCTCCGCCTCAGTCAGATGGTCGACATCCCAGAGGGTCATCCGGGTGACGTGCCGGCTCATGACCGCCGCGCCTCAGCCGATGTGGACCGGTGTGACAGACGCCGGCCTATCGCGCGGGCCAGATGGCGGCGAGATAGCGGGCGCGCTCGGCGCTGGCCGCCGCGTGGCCCGGATGCGCCGCATCCTGCAGGGCGGCGATGAAGCCCGGGTCACGCTTGCGTTGTTCGTAATTAGCGCGCGCCTCGTCGGGCGAAAGGCCGAAACTGTTGCGTCCTTCGCCCGCGGGCAGTGCGTCTTCCGAGACGGCCTCGCCGATCCCGGCCAGGAACTCCGTCACGCCGGCCCGGCCGAGCGCCTCTTCCAGCGCCGCCGACTGCTCGCCGCCGAACCGCCGCGCCGCCTGCCTGGCCACCGCAACCTTGCGGTCGAAGGCACCGCCCCATTTCTCACGCAATGCCTCGATGCCCTGATCCTGCGCCGCCTGCGTGTCCTGATTCATCGCCGCGACCCGCTTAACCGCCATCCCGTTCCATGCGTCGAACAGCGCGGAAGCCTGCCGTGCTGACAGGCCCGCCGTATGCGCCGCCTCGCGGTACCAGTCCATCATGGGTTCGTCGATCGCTATGTTGTCCGGCACCTCAAGGGCATAGTCCGACGCGGCCTCGGGCCGGCCGAGCCGGTCGTAAACTTCCGCATACGCCTCGGCATCCGCCTCGTCCTTCGGCAAAGTCAGCGTCCGGCCCGCCCGGTCGCTGCCCAGCATGCTTTCCAGGTTCTGGTATGAGCGGACCACGGCATCCAAATCCTCCCACCCCTTGGTGCGAACGAACTCAGCGCTGTCGTCATCTAGGCCGGAGAGCCAGTCGCTATCAAGTTGATCGGTGGTCGAAAGACGTTCGTCGGGCATTGCGACGTCCGGCGCATCCGCCAGAACGAATTCAGCATCGTCATGCATTCCTGCACCTCAGTGATTGATTTTGAAAGAAACGCGAATGGTCCGAAAATTGGCGATACAGACGACTAGCGTCTCGACGCCAGATATCTAATTGATGCAAGCAACGGAAACGCCAAGAGAAGTGCCGGCAACATATAAATGAGGATCACCGGGTTGAACGAGGTGTACCAAAACCACCAAAAAGAAGTGAAACCAAATACCACGACGAGATAAAGCATTGACGCCGCTCCCCGCGCTGGAAAAATATTTAGCCTCACAGTTGATCGGTCATTTACCTTGCCAGTTGAACCAGGTTTCAATCTTCGAAGGATTAACCATCCGGCTACCATGACTAGGACACAAAAAATGGACCACAGACCAAACATCCCAGTCCAATATACAAACAGGAGCGCGACGTAGTCCCAATGGATAAAGCACGAGTCGCCATCGCCAATCGAGAGCCCTCCCATACCGTCAACCGCCCTGCAAAAATTATGATTCAACGACCCTGTCATTGTCACGTAAACCTCGAAAATAAACATAGCGACGCTCAGCAGCACCCCGCCCACCAAGGCAAGCGAGAGATACGATCGCGTAAACGGATGCCTAAGAAACCGAAAAATCACGCCGTTTCATCCTGCGGCAGTGCGAAGCAAGAAGTTCAAATCCGAGGTTCGCATAACTTACTGGCGCAATGAAGGCGGTTTAATGCAATTTACTGGACGGTCATCAAGCGGCTATCGCTGCCAAATTTTTTGCCGGAACGCCGCTTCGATCTTTGCACCATTGTCGCTGACCGTTTCCCGACCTGTAAATTGCCAAACCGAGCCAATTTTTGCCGGCGTTGGATTTTCTATCCGATCTCGGATTTCCTTAATCAAGGCCACACCCGCCCGAACATTAAGCTTGGGATCCCTGAACTGCTCTCGCTGTACGCCGCCGATTCCCTCCCAAATCTTTGGTTTAATGTTCATCGGCAATAACGAACTAGCACGGCCAAAATCTTGCGCTGACTGATCCAATCCAAACCGGTGACCATCCGCATTCTCGATATACATGATTGCCCGTACAAGATTAGGGTCTACGCCAAATCGTGCCGCCTCTTCCGTGATTGTCTTGTCATGCTTTCTAACAGCTTCAACACCGATCTCATGCTCACGGCGAGACGGTGCAGTTCCTGAGGCACGCGCAGAGTCCGTCACCTTGAACACCGCCGGACGATTGTTCTTGATGGCCCAAATACGAGATCTCTCCATCCGAACCTCAATCTTGCGGCCTTTGGCGTGTTTCAACGCATCGATTTCACGCTGCGCTTCCAGGTAATCATTTTCGATCGGACTTTCCGCAACTTGTGTTTCGCCGGGCACGTTCACCGCAGGTAATTGAGGAAATTTTCCTTGCGGCAACGTCGGATTGGATTGCCGAGCAGACGCCGCAAGCACCGCCGGGTGAGAGTCAGCAAGCGACACTTGCGCAGGAGTGTTCGCGACCCTTTCTGCATTGAACGCCGACAAAGGTGAACCTTGCGGACCTTGAGTCACCAATCCCCCGGGAGCGGCCATTGCGTTGGGACCGGAACCACTCGTTGCCGGCTGTGGGAAAATTGGGATTCGAAACCCGAAACCGGTGGTGCGCAGCGGCGCAAGCAACGAGTCGAAAAAGGACAACTCCCTTCGGCGGTTGATCATGCGTCCCCCTGACGATCGGACATCAAATCCCAGACCTCTTGTTCCGAGAGGTTGAGGTAGCGAGCAATGCGGTGGAACACTTCCTGCCGGCCGATCAGCACGCCGGTCGCCATCGCGTCTCCCGCCACGAAGGGTGCGCGCCGGGCGCGGCAGAAATGCGCCAGGTCGGCGAGCGCCACATCCGCCCCCGGCGCAGCGAATGTTCGGCGATAGGCCGCCGAGAGCCGGCGGTTCCTAAGACGGTTCAGCAATCGCACCGGAATTCACCACTTTTTCAAGAGCCCCTGCCGCCTGGTTCGCCGCCGGCGCGGCGGCGAACAATCCCTGGATCTGCTCCGCCGATTCACGGCCCTGGCGGCGCTGGGCGATTTCATCCGGCGTGTTGAGCACGCGCTGCGGCACGCCGTTCACTTCCGCTGCGAGTTGCGCCAATGCGTCGCCATCGAACACGTCGAACACATCCGGCTGGGTCGCGGCGAGCGGCGCCAACACCTCGAAGGTGCGAGAAATGCCGACCACCTGTTCCGAGCGTTGCGCCCGGGACAGCGGGCTGTCGTATTCGATATCGAACTCGCCCGCCGCCTCGATCAGAGCACCCGGCATCGCCGGCAACAGGCCGATCCGCAGAAGTACGCCAAGCTCGCGCTCGATCATCGGGCCCAGTGCTTCCGACTGCTGTCGACCCATAACCGGGGTGAGCAGCGCGCCTTTCTCTTGTGCACGGATCATCGCTTCGGTCGCGGTCATGTTGGGTTGATCGACTAGGATTTGGAACAGTGTGACAAGGAACGCGTCATTTATCGCGCGGCGGCGCTGCTCCATCATGTCGAGGCTGATGTCGACCCGGCCGCCCGACTGGAACGGCTGCATCAGGGGACGGCCGTCCTTGTTGACACCGCCGTAGTTGATGTAGCCGGGGGTCAGGCCGAACCCGTCGGGCCGGCCAAGCACCCCGTCGTCGAAGACGAGGATCGGCGGCTCCACGGCGAGCTGCGCCTGGCGGATCGTCGTCTTGTTCATCTCGTTGAGCATTTTGATGTCGGGCAGCACGGTCATCGCAGGCGAGCGGCCGTAGACTTCGCGCGGCGCGGTGACATAGCGGGAGACCATATAGGGGAACTCGTCGAAGCCACTCTCCTGAACGATCGCCCGCCCCTCTTCCGCCAGATAAATCGAGGCGAAGGGCTTGTTGGCGCCATCCACCTTGGATCCATCGCGCTCGTCGTCATCACGCGGCTGGACGGCATGGATGAACCGGAACTTGCGCTCCGGTTCCTTCTCCGCGGCCCGGCGGATCGCTTCGGGATTCGCATCGCCCCAGCGTTGGACGGCCTGGCGCGCCGTGTGTTCGAATTCGCGGTAGAGGGTATCGATGCGGCCCTGGAAATTTTCGGCGACGAAGCAGTCGGCCAGATGGGTCGCGCGGTCGGCGGCGTGTCGACGCCGGCTGTACTTGGCCTTTAGCCGTGCTACGGCGTGGCATAACGCACTCTTCCAGCCCTCTCCACGGCACCCACCATCTCTAGGTGGCTATCCGGATGATGCTTGGTTGGCACTCAAATATTTGGATTGCCGAACTAAATCGGTTGCCAACATTTGACCGCAATCAAACGTTGGCTACAGAACGATCAGCGTAGCGTCTGATCTATCAAATTTTGGCGGATGTGGCGAGACAAAGCCCGGTGGAATCGGTGCGATCGCTCCCACATGTTGAAAATAGTTAGTCGAACTACGACAGACAGCCCGCTAACGGATTCGAGCCACACCCTTGATTTCCTGGATTTTCCAGCGACCGTCATCGTCCTGTCTCAGAACGAGATTCCGCTTTTGCTGTATCTCGACAATTTCCCCGTTAAACCGTGCTTCAATCCGACGTTTTTCGAGAACGCGAACCGTGTCTTTTTCGACCTGAAAATAACGCCCGGATTGATCACAATCCAAATTGCTCAGTTTCAACTCCGCTGCCGCGTCCACGGCGAATCCCTTGAACTGCGCACCGGTCATCTCGAATGTGCGTTCGCCCCCGTCGGGCAAATCGAACTGCATCGAATACGAACCCGTGTCGGCATACCGGTCATACTGCGCCGGGTCGAGCGTGCATCCCGCCTCGTCCAGCTCGGATAGGAACGCCTCGGCCTCCGCCCGCATCCGACGACGTTGGTCGCGCATTTGACGCGCACGCAGGACCGACGCGGCAGCAGCCGCATCCGTTGCATCCGGGACGCTGAAATTCGGTGCGGCAACAGGAATGGGCGCGGGAGCTGGTCCCCCGGTAAGGCTCGCGTAAAAGAGTCCCCCGAAAAATCCGAGGCCCATCACCACTGTCATCACCAGAGCAATTCGCATCATATCGCCGCCCGCGCGTCGCTCTATCCGGCATTGCCTATTCGGAAAGGACGCATGGCGATATTCACTGATAGAGTGATTAACAATTTCTTAAACGAGCGCACCCCAAGCCGGAATTGCCCATGACCAGGAGCGGAAGGAAGCAGCCGAATGACGACGCCAGAAGAGAAAGCCGCAGATTGCAATGCACGGAGCGCCGGACGGTTGCCCGGATTGTTGGGCATTGAATTTCTAGACGTAACGGCGGAACGCGTATCGGCGCGGCTACCGATCCGCACTGATCTTCTGGCGCCGAATGGGTTCCTGCACGCGGCGTCCGTGATCGCATTGGCCGACACGGCGTGCGGTTACGGCAGCTTCGAATCCATGCCTGAGGGTGCGACGGGATTCACGACCATTGAGTTGAAGAGCAATTTCCTCGGCACCGCCCGTGAAGGAACGGTATCCTGCGAAGCCACGCCGCAACACTTGGGACGGACGACTCAGATTTGGGACGCAACCGTTACGCATGACAAAACCAGCCGGATCATCGCGCTGTTTCGCTGTACTCAAATGATCCTGCACCCATCTACTTGATAGTCGGGGCCATCGCGCAGTCATTGGCACCTCGCGAAATATAGGCCCATAATCTTTCATCTAACCGCAACGAAACGCACCAGGAGAGGGAGACCGGCATGCCGGATACTGGAACCGCACCGAATAACGGGATCGGGTTTATCGACGGAGACTACATGCCGTTCAGCGAGTTGCGGCTACCGATCACCGATCTTGGATTCCAGCTTTCCGATATGTGCTACGACGCGCTGCACGTTCGTGACGGGAAGTTTTTCCGGTTTGATGATCACATGGACCGTTGGGATCGTTCGATCAGTGAGCGTCGGTTCGATACCCTCGGATACGATCGCGACCAAACAAAGAATATCCTGAACGATTGCGTTCGCCATTCGGACCTACGAGACGCGATGGTTTACCTCATCGCCACGCGCGGTACACCAACCGACCCCTTAAAGGATCTCAGGACGTGCAAGAACCGGTTCATCGCTTGGGCGGTGCCCTATTACAATGTGGTGACCGAACAAGAAATGAAAGACGGTTGTGACGTCATCATCAGCGACGTTGTTCGTATCCCCACCGAGTCCGTCGACCCGACTGTGAAGAATTTTGGACGACTGGATTTTTGCGCGGCGCTCTTTGAAGCCTATGAAAAGGATGCCCGATACGCCGTTCTGGTCGATCAAGACGGCAATATCACAGAAGGCCGCGGCTGGAATATCTTTGCATTGTTCGGCGGCAGATTGCTCTCACCGGAGAGTGGCGTCCTCGAAGGTATTACGCGCCGGACAGTTCTGGAGCTTTGCGACCGTCTGAACATCGAAGGTGAACTCGCGCCCATTCCGGCAGCAGACCTGAAAAATGCAGACGAAATATTCCTCAGTTCGACAGCCGGCGGCCTCATGCCTGTGCGGAAGATAGATGGAAAGACGGTGGGCAGTTCCGTACCGGGTCCGGTAACCCAGCGGTTGACTGATCTTTATTGGGAAATCCATGACGACCCCGCCTATTCGACGCCGGTCGACTACACGGCTTCCTCTAACGACTAGCGTTCCTACATCTCGGAAACAAAAAATCGATCAAAACAATCTAAATATAACCATCAATAAGCACGCTACCGTGAATATTAAACACGACGACGCGACCTTTAATTGAAGATACCAAGAATAACGTATTCAGATAATCATTAAATCATACCTAAATACCGATTAATTTTTGAAGTAATTGAAATCAAACATTTCCAAAATGTAACTTCTATTTGACCATCATTTAAGTGCATCAAATAGAAGTGCGCCCTAACATCATCCTCATACTTTCCAACAAGGAGGATGTGGACATGACCAATCAAGTCTTAAAGCACGCACTTGCAGCAATCTTCGGATTGGGGATTGCCCTGTCCGCCACTGCCGTCTCTGCCGACGTCGACTATGACTTCGTCGACAAAGGCGTCCCGACCCTTTCCGACAAGAACGTGATATTTGCAGGCGACGGGAAGGACAGCGGGCCTGAATAGTCACAGGCTAATTTCACTTTAGAAGCTCCTTTAGAGTCCCACGACGTGGCCGGGCGGCCAACGCGAATACCGCTCGGCCCGATCGTTATGCGCCATTAGGCGCAGGGCTATTGCACGCGGCACCGGATCACGGCTAGGTTCACACAAATTCAAATCGATACGGCCGATGATCGACACGCAGCCTCCGAAAATAAAACTTACGGGTATCACCAAGAGTTTTGGCGACAACCGTGTCCTCCAAGGCGTGGACTTGGAAGTGGCTCCAGGAGAGTCGCTGGTATTGATTGGAACTTCCGGCAGCGGCAAGAGCCTCCTATTGAAATGTATTCTGGGTTTGCAGACGCCGGACACCGGCAATGTCGTTGTCGACGGAGAAGAGACGATCGGCTATTCCGGCGACGAAAGAATGCATTTCATCGACCGATTCGGCGTTCTCTTCCAATATTCCGGCTTATTCGACAGCTTGCCGGTTTGGGAGAACATTGCCTTCAAACGGCTTCAAAAAGGACAGCTCAGCAGAAAAGAAGCACGTGACAAAGCGAGCGAAACCGTCCGTAACGTTGGACTATCGCCTGATGTTGTGGATCTCCAGCCGCACGAGCTGTCCGGCGGTATGCAGAAACGTGTCGGTATCGCCCGCGCAATCTTCGCGGAACCGGAAATTCTGTTCCTCGATGAACCGACCGCTGGTCTAGACCCGATCATGACCAACGTTATCGGGCAGTTGATAACGTCCTGTGTCGAAAGGCTCGGCGCAACAGCAGTCTCCATTACCAGCGACATGACCGGCGCGCGCCAGATTTCAGACCGTATCGCCATGCTGCATGATGGCCGTATTATTTGGAGCGGCGAGAAAAGCGATGCTGAAGAGTCGGGTAATCCATATGTGGATCAATTAATCCACAGCCGGGCGCACGGCCCTATCGAAATGCGGCTCCCCTAGACTCATGCCTTACCGCACCGATCGCCAACAATAGGAGGCGGCCGGTCAATACTGATATGATTGCGCATCGCCCTTTACGGCAAAACAATTTGGCGCATCATGTCATACCTAACCCACCTGCAATGCACTACATGCGGCACCCGCCTGCCCGCCGATAGTCCGCAAATCAATATTTGCGCTGATGGCGGTATCCTTGAGGCATGCTACGACCTGGACCAAATCCGACGAGACGTTTCGAAAGAGTCGATCGCGTCGGGGCCGTCGTCCCTATGGCGCTACGGCGCCCTTTTGCCGGTCGAAGACCTTGCCAACCGCGTCTCGCTATCCGAGGGCTGGACTCCTATGCTTTCTGCGCCGGCGCTAGGAGCGACCGTCGGGTGTTCAAACCTCTACATTAAGGACGAAGGTCGAAATCCGAGCGGCACATTCAAAGACCGCGGTGCCGCAGTTGCCGTAAGCCGCATGCGAGAGTTGGGTATCACGACAATCGCGCATAACAGCTCCGGCAACGCCGCCGGCAGTTGGGGGTTATACGCAGCAAGAGCCGGTCTGCGGTGCGTCAATCTCGTTCCGGATGATGTTCTGCCAAGCAGCCTTCAGCAGTCGGTTCTAGCCGGCGCACAGACCGTCATGCTGACGGATCAGTGGAAGTTCAGCGGCGCCCTCGTCGCGGACGCGGTAAAGACCCATGGCTGGTTCAATATCGGCACCCTCAAGGAACCCTATCGGGTCGAGGGCAAGAAAACGATGGGGTACGAAATTTGCGAACAGCTCGGATGGAAACTGCCGGACGCCGTCGTCTATCCAACGGGCGGCGGACTCGGTGCCATTGCAATATACAAAGGGTTCCGGGAGCTCATGGCACTGGGTTGGGTCAAGGAAGGACCGCTGCCGAAACTGATCGTTTCACAGTATGAAGGATGCGCCCCGATTGTCCGTGCATTCCAACAAGGGAAAGACCGAGCGGAAATTTGGGAAAATTTGGACGTGCTTCCCGGTGGTCTGAAGTCCACGACGCCACCAGGCGACCGCGCCGTACTGGAGATCCTTCGGGATACCGGCGGCGGCGCCTATACAGCTACGAACGACGAGTCGATCGGCGCGGCAGGAGAGATCGTCCGGACGGAAGGCGTATTCCCCTGCCCTGAGTCAGCAACGACGTTGGTGGCGCTGAAAAAGGCGCTGACCGACGGCATTGTCGATGGCAAAGCGACCGTGGTTCTGCTGTCGACCGGATCCGGACTAAAATCCATCGATGTTTTCCCTACTCCCGAGATCGCCAAAACGAATGCCAATACACCGTTAACCTCGACCTAGTAACAAGGAATCATTCAATGGCATCTGGTACCGAGACCGCCGCCGGCCAGCCGGCAATCGCTGAACAAATTGCAGACTGGGCTAACGGCCTGACAGCGTCGAAAATCCCGGATCCCGTACGGGAAACAACTGCAAATGTCTTGCTGGACTTCGCAGGCAACTGCGTGTCTGTCCGGCAAATGGACTATGTGCAAAGCCTAGTCCGTGCCTGGGACGGAACCGGGGACTGCACCGCGCTCGGGCACGCCGCACCGTTCGATGCGGCGGGCGCTGCCGTCATCAACGGAACGGCCGCCCATGGCGAGGATTTCGACGATACCTATGAAGGCTCACCCGTCCACGCGGGCGCCCCGGCAATTCCCGCGATCCTGGCAGCTTGCGAAAGACACGGCCGGAGCGGCAGCGATGTCTTGGTTGGAACTGCGGTTGCGATGGAGGTGATGTGCCGAATGACCGTCGTTGCCCCAACGGCGATCCATCGCGCCGGATTTCACCCTACTGCGGTTATCGGCGCGATGGGCGCAGCAGCCGGTGTCGGCGCCGCCATTGGGCTTTCGTCCGGACAGATCACGAATGCACTCGGTATCGCCGGCAGCATGGCATCCGGAATTATCGAGTACCTGGCGGAAGGAACTTGGACCAAGCGCCTCCATCCGGGATGGGCAGCACAGTCCGGCTTGCGCGCCGCATCGATGGCTCAGCAAGGTTTTACCGGACCGCGGACAGTTTTCGAAGGCACACATGGGTTCTTCTTCACCTTCGCCGACCCATCGATCGATCAAGACCTGAGCCATCTAACCTCGGACTTGGGGAAAGATTGGCGAATGCAGCGGATTGCATTCAAACCCTACGCTTGCGGCACCATGGCTCAGCCATACATAGATTGCGCCATCAAACTCGCCGAAGAAGTTAACGACGCCGCCGATATCGCGTCGATCGAGTGTGAAACCGGCGAAGGCATCGTTCACCGGCTTTGGGAGCCACTTGCCGAGAAGCATGTTCCATCAACGCCATACTCATCGAAATTCAGCATCCCTTACTTAATTGCGGTGGGGTTCCTCGACCATGCGGTCGGCCTGGCCCAATTCACCGATACGCGCATCCGCGATCAAGACGTTTTGGATCTCGCAAAGAAAGTCACCTACGTCGTCGATCCGAACAACGAATATCCGCGGAACTACTCCGGACACATTCGCGCCACCATGCGCGACGGCAGCGACCATGTAGTCCGCCAACCTCATATGCGGGGCGGTACCCGCGAACCGTTGGAGCGCCAGGAAATTATCGCAAAATTCCAGAACAATGTGCGCTTTGGTGGCTGGTCGGAGCAGCAATCTAACGCTCTCCAATCATGGTGCGAAAATCTCTTCGACATGAATGATCTGAATGAACTCGCAACGTTTCGCGCATAACGGGATCGCGAATTCATCGAGGTGCAAATGTCATTGGGTCGTAACTTGATATACAATCGCGAAGAAGGCACAGTCATCGACAATAAAAATGCTTGCGATGGTATGGCTCACCATCGTCCAGCGTTCAGACTGAGGAGGCGATTCGACCATGATTTCCCGTCGGCTGACTCTTTTCTTTGTCGGCCTGGTCCTGACAGGCACACTTATCGCACCGGCGTCGGGCATTGCCCAAGTTTCAGATAAGGATCCAGGCGCATTCGTAACCCGCCTCGGGAATCGAACAATCGATTTCCTTTCCGATCCTGCGACCCCGCGAAACTTACGCGAGGTCAGGCTGCGCGAATTGCTTCGCGACGGATTTGCGGTCGAACGAATTGGTCGGTTCGTACTGGGAAAACACCGGCGGACCGCGTCGAAACAATCGATCGATGAGTTTATCGATGTGTTCGAAGACTACATTGTCGCTCTGTATGCAAAACAATTCAGCCACTTTTCCGGTGAAACGTTTGACGTACAACAAGTTGTTAAGACACGCCGGCCACAGGACAGCATGGTCAAAACAAAAATCGTGCCGGGTAGCGGCGGCGAGGCCTTGCGCGTGGATTTCCAAGTCCGGAAGTTGGGCGACGAATTCAAAATTCTCGACGTGCGGGTGGAAGGCGTCAGTATGGTGTTGGCGCAACGCGACGAGTTCTCTTCTTACATCGGAAACAATGGCGGCAAGGTTGAATCGTTGATCGCGGCCCTTCGCAAACGCCTCGTCGGTCTGACAGAACCAACGGCCAGCGCGACCAAGCAATAGCATCGACGGCTCACTTGAACGCGGTCATGGGCACTGATAGGGTCCGGCGCACTAATTTTGCCCAAACATCCGCAGGTCCAAAACTCGACCGTCATGGCTCAGTCAAATCAAGCACTCTCTATAATCACGGTCGAAATTTCACCGGGCGAGCTGCTGGACAAAATTTCCATACTCGAAATCAAATCGGCGCGCATAACGGACGACGGCAAACTCGAGAACGTCCGATACGAACTCACGCTCCTGAGAAAAACTTGGGACAAGTTGGTAGATGCGGCCGACGCGCCAAACGATCTCGAGTCCGAACTAAAAGCTGTCAATGAACGCCTCTGGGAAATAGAGGACGCGATCCGTGTGTGCGAGGCGAATCAGGATTTCGGGCCTAGGTTCGTGGAGCTGGCCCGTTCGGTGTACACGACCAACGACCGGCGGGCCGAGATCAAACGACAAATCAACACAAGTCTCGGCTCGTCAATCGTCGAAGAAAAATCCTATACGGAATACTAGGAGCGTGGATTGCGTTCGGACACTCGATCGAACGCTATGAGACACGATCAATCCGTGGACAGCATTCTCGTTTACGTCGGCAGCAATCCCGATGACGCTATCGGCGAAAACATCCTGAAGTTACCCTTTCTTCGCTCGATCCGGGAGGCTTTCCCGAAAGCCCGAATTACCTGGATCGCCGGCTACGGCCCTTGCATGTTCCAAGGCATTCTTGAACCGTTGGTCGATGGCTATATCGATGAATTGATCACCGACTTTTTTATCGATGGCGGCCCGGCTGAACTTCTCTGCCGTTGGCATCCACTAAAGAGCCGCCGCTTTGATCTGGTGTTCGATACCCAACGAAACGTCATCCGAACGCTTGTACTGCGGCGAGTAAGGCATCGAATATTCATTTCCGGCTGCTGGCGCTTTTTCTTTTCGGACCGAAAGCCGCCAGGCAATTATCGCCAGCGAACGCTGCTGACCGACAAACTGCTATCGTTGACAGCCGCCGCGGCAAATCAGTCAATTCGCCCATCGCATATCTGGCCACTTGAGGAGCAATGGAAGAATGCCGCTGCAACGCTTCTCCCCGACGGGGCAGATTATGTGGGTCTGGCGCCGGGTGCCGGGAATAAAGAAACCGGTAAATGCTGGCCGCTCGATCAATTCGTAGCACTGGCCCGGACCCAACAGGTCAAGGGCCGTATTCCGGTTTTTTTCATCGGTCCGGAAGAAGAACCCTGGTTGCCGGAACTACGGCGCCAACTGCCGAACGCAAAATTCCCGGAATGGGACCGCGACGGCGTTCCGGCAACTGTAAAGGGTCCCCCCCTCGCCATGGCCTTGGCTGCCCGCCTGCGTGTCGCGGTGGCGAATTGCTCGGGGATTGGCCATATCCTGGCCGCCGGAGGGGTGCCGATGGTCTCGTTATACGGACCGACCCGGCCGACGAGTTTTGCTCCCTATACGCCCACTCTCACGACGCTTTGGGCGCGAGATTTCGACCCGTCCGGCAGGATCGACGCCATTCCGATCGAGACAGTGACGGCGGCCCTGGAGGAACGATTCCTGGATACCGCGTGAGGATGGCAATTGTCGTTGATATGGACGATGGCAGGGTCGTGCAACTGTCCGCCGAACTCTCTAATTCGATCGGGCGTAGTATCCGTCCGATTGAGCGGGATCATCCTGCGCATACCCGACCTCAATGATCGGCCGCGCGATGTCGATGCCGCCAACAAAACACTGAGCAACCAGATGCCGCAAAGAGGTAGCATCGACTGCACGGCAAGTGACGGTCACGCCGGCGATAAGTCGTTGCAGGTGCTGGATTGCTTTCCGGCCTTTTTCAGATTTTGGATCAGCTACGCGAATACCCCATAACCGAATCGGATGTCCCCAGATTTCAAGAGTATTGCCGGATACGGCCTTGGCCTGCCCCTCGATAATGAACGGCGGTTGCTCCGATGCGCTTGGCGACTCCAGCGAAAGCACCGACATGGACATAGCGACCATGACGAAAACAGCGACGATACCGCACTGCCGGACTAGCGAATTGGCCATATTCTGATCTTCATTCCGCGGACATCAAAGGGCGAAACCGCTCACTCGATCATGCAAGTCCAAGATTAATAAGCTGTTAACTATCACCCAAGGTACGGTCCCTGCGCCCGATATGCGCGCGGATCCGCCAAAGCACAATCCTTAACCGAAATTCAATCATTTTAAGCGGTTAATTAACCTGCGGCACCGTTCCGGCGGTGAGTCGGTCGAATCGGCGTGTTCGATCTGCAGCTAACGTGAAGCGGAACAAGCAACGGAAACTCGGGACATCAATTCAGATGGATTTCGTCGCCACTTTTATCTTTTGGCTGGTTCCAACCACCTTGTATTTCGGGCCGTCAATTCTTGCGGTATGTCGAAACCATTATCGCACGAAGCACATTATTCTCGTGAATTTGCTGCTGGGTTGGACGATCGTGGGATTGTTCGTCACGTTCGCGTGGGCACTGTCCTCGACACGTGATCGAAAGAATCAGTCCTTGGAAGATCCACCGACCGATTTCTCCGAGATTCTATTCCGCAATCGCAATATCGTTCGGCAACCCGACGGCGGGGCAATCATCTACCCGGGCCTCCTTGCCGAAGAAGCCTATTGGCTAAACGGAGCAGAATTTAAGACCTACCTGCAAATGCGTGCGGAAGAAGCGCGCCGCAACTTCCCCCGAGGTCTCTTGATTTTCATGGCAGGCGTAGGACCCTTTCTAGCGTTCCGCCAATGGATGGGCCCGGAACATGGGACGGCGCCGGCACTCGTGGTCTTCTCCGCACTTGTCCTGATCGTCGCGATCTGGGAATTGGCGTTGCGGCCAAGGCGACAATTCCGGAACGCATTCCCGAAAGCGCCGCGCACCAAGGACCCAATCCGGAAAAAGAGAAAGGTCCTGGCAGGCCTCATCGCATTCGATCCGTCGATCTGTTTCGGCGCCACCCTGCTATGCGGCGGCCTCATTGCGAGCTCCAGCGTCGCCCATTTTCTTCAAGGCCCACAATTGATTTTGCGAGCGCATGATGGCGCGATATTCCTGATGGGATTCGCGATATTAGGCGGTGGCTTTCTATTCTATGGGCATCTAGCTTGGCACCATCTCGTTTTCCTCTGCCGCCATCGACGAACCCCGACCCAATCTGATTTGGATGAGCTCGGCACCGGCGTAAAGCCAACCCGGAAACTAGCCAACACACAAAATGACCCAGACGCGGCCAAACCCGAAACGCCGACGGCGCAAGACTTGGCCGCGGCGCTGCGCTACGGCTTACGCGAAAGCTGACCTCTTTAAACTTCCGTCCCGATGTTGCAAAAGACGATGGTAAGGTGGCCGTAAGAATTGTCGCCTTGTTACGCTTCTCTTTGTTATCGGGGATATTCAAACATGAAAAGGCTCGCCATCACGTTTGTGATCGGAGGATTGCTCGGCATCGGACTTGGCTTTGCCGCAGGCATTTTCGTTTATCCCTATGCTTTTCTCGCAGACATTGTTGCGAAGGAGACGGTCGCAAACGCCGAAGCAAAGAAAGTCGTCGCGACAGGCAAATTCATTCACGCAAACCCATCTGATCCGATCCACTACGGAAAAGGTTCAGTGACGGTGTATGACGACGTCGTTCATCTCTCGAGTGATTTCGAAGTCGGGCCAGGCCCAAAATTCCACGTCTATCTTGTGCCATTGGATACTGTTACGCCATCGACCGAAGTCACGAAGACCATGTATGTGGATCTCGGCCGCCTCCGGGCCTTCAAAGGCAGTCAAAACTTTGCAATTCCTGCCGGTTTGCCGCTGGAAAAATACAAGAGCGTGATTATTTGGTGCGAGCATTTCAGCGTCCTGATCAGTCCGGCACGCCTTGAATTCGGTACATGAATGTATCGAACTGCGAAGAATAGGAATTCTTACCGATCTTCGTGAATTTGATTCCTAGAAATTCTACTCCCCGCAGATCCCGTAATTGCGCCCCGAAATAGACACATTCCGAACCGAGAAACGCCTCACTCACGCAGCAGAATTCCGACTGGGAGAAATCCAGTCGGGCAATGATTCCGGCAAGAGGCAAAGTGGCACTGGTGAAACCTGATCCCAGCTAACGGGAGGGCACCATGCTCCAAAGCGCACCACATCGATGGCCAAGGGTTTTGGTCGGACATCGCAATACCCTCGGCAGATGCCTAAAATGCGGCATCACCTTCGTATCGGAATGGCCAGGACAACGGACGTGCCGTAAGTGTTCGCATCCACGGACGCGCGGTCTCCGGCGATCAAGATAGCTGGCCAACGGCAATAACAATTGGACCGGCTGTTATAGGCACATAAGCGCCGGCCCCTTTGATTTGTAAAAAAATCCCGATCCATCGCAGCATCCCGCAAACGCGGCGACGGATCGGGCGGGTTATCGTATTTCTTGATCGGTTACTTTTTGACCTTCGCGCCCCGGAATGGCTTGTGACAGCCGCCGCAGCCGATTTTACCGGTCATTCCAATCTGCTTCACGATAGCGTCCTTATCGCCACCGTCAGCGATTTTCGCTAGTTTCGCGCTTTGATCGACCAACCCCTGGGTCGCTTTCTCAAAGCCTTTCCAATCCTTCCAAATTTCCGGCAATGCACGGGTCACTTTGTCCGGATAGTCGCCGCGCCCGGTGCCTTTCGGGAAAAGCGCCGGAATCTTCTTTGCCGCAGACCCTAACGCCTTGGCGTGGCGCGAAACGTCCGCCGGTGTGCCTTTACCGCTCTTGGCATATGCCTTGATGGGCTTCCAGTTGCTGAGCACGTCTTTGCGCATCAGATCGATACGGGCCTTGATTACGGCGTCTCCACCCGCTGCATTCAGCGGCGCAGTCGATAACGCCAACGGTGCAACAACGGCTGCCACCGCAATGACGCTGGCGAGCTTCGTGACAAATAGCATTCCTAGTCCTCCTGTCGAGTCATCTCATAGATCGCTTCGACTGTGGACGAGGAGACATTCCTCCGCCTGTCCATCCAGCGGTCCGCGACGACGCCGGCGGGATTCCCACAGGCGATCCTTATCGGACAGCATCGCCGTTTGCCGACGGTGTTGAAAGCTGGCAAAATTGCAAATTAAAATTGCATGAATGCCAATGAACAAAGCTATCGCCAGTTGGGACCACCTTTGCGTATTCCTGTCGGCCGCTCGGCACCGCAACTTGGCCTCCGTTGCGCGGCGGTTGGGAATTGATCATTCGACAGCCTTCCGGCGCCTCAGAAAATTGGAACACCAGTTAGGCGGGCCATTATTCGAACGCCGACCCGACGGCCTGGCATTAACGACCCTTGGAACAGAACTGCTGCCAAGCGTCGAGAATATTGAAACAGCAATACTGGCACTTGAACGCCAAATCGTGGCCCAGGATGTTGAACCGAGCGGAACGGTGCGGCTTTCAGTGTCGGACTCACTGGCTATCGCCTATTTCCCCGAGAGAATCCCAGCGTTCCAAGAACAATTTCCCCACGTCCGTCTCGACTTTTCAGTCGATAATCAGGTTGCGGATCTAACCCGCCGGGAGGCGGATGTCGCGATCCGGCCAGCGCGGCACATCGAGGGGGATTTAGTCGGTCGAAAAGCAGCCCGAATGGCATACGGCGGCTATGCGGCAAAAAGTTACATAGACCGATATGGCCGGCCCGCGTCGATCAGCGATCTAAGCAACCACAAGATCTGCGGATACGGAGACTCTCTGAACTTCTTTTCCGCTGCTCAATGGCTGGCCCGGCATGTCGACCCGAACGCGATCGCCATGCAGTTCGACAATACGAGTGCCATGACCGCAGCTGCGGGATACGGCCTGGGCATCGCCGTTTTGCCGTGCTTTCTCGGCGACACACATCCAAATCTCGAACGCGTCATCGAACCGAGCGACGACCTGACCACGGATGTCTGGGTACTGACCCATCCGGACTTGCGCCGTTCGACTCGTATTCGGGCCGTCCTCGACTTTCTGTTCAAGACATTGGCGGCAGACCGAAAGTTGCTGGAGGGCCTTCGGCCCGCACCACAGACGTCACCCTAGGTCCAACGGGCGGTATCGTCCTTGTCGGTCGCCGTCAGCAATGTCGTGGTATAGACACAGGTCCAATCACAAAGTTCGTATCGGCGGTTTAATTTCCGCCGCACCTCCATCTCGACGTCACCGCTGGGAATCTTCGACCGCTCCCACATCGCCAAATCCGGCCGCCGCGTCAACAGAAGGCTCCGGTGTCCTGTATCGCCATCAACGCCGCATCGCCACAATCCGATAACTTGGGAATCATAGGACGCCTCGAAATCGGGCCAAGCCCCGGCACAAAGCTCTAAAAACTCATCCCAGTTCGGCAACGGGGTCTCAAACCAACGGAACGCATAGTTTCCTTGGCGCAGGGGTGGGCTCGGATCGTGCGGCCGCAACGTGGGTGTCATCACGTCACTAACACAATCACGAATCCCCAGCACACCGGCGCAAAGGGAATCCGCCGCGCCCGAAGCCGACGCCTCATCCTGCCATACGGTAATAGCCGTCAGTTCATCGCGGGGACGGCCGATTTGGCTGCGCCAAACGCCATAAAGCGCTCCCCCAGAGATAGAAAGCTGCGCGGTGCCCGCGGCGCAAATCTCATCACTGACGACCCTCCATTGATGGGGCTCTGCCGTCACGCGATGGTGGACATAATAATCCGTCATAAAAAGGGTCCGCCTGTTTTCTTGTTATCCAGCGCAGCATGCCAACGCTTTTCCAGAAATTAAGCCCGCTCCACTATACCAGTCCACAACGAGGCAGTATCCTCGCGCGCCTCAGGTTTTTCGCCGACCATGCGAACTCGTAGTTTTGCGAACCCGGTCATGAGTCAACGCCTGGGCTAGTTCCGATAGAGCACGATCATGCCAAACCCGCATCGTGTCATGGTGCGAACCGAAGATTCGTCCAAGCTTTCGAAAGCTGACGACACGACGGTCGCTAACCGGATGAATTAGCGCGCGAGCAAGACATAGCCGCCTCTTCCGCTCATCTTTCAGATACCAAAGCCAATTCAGCACCTCCTCCATCCGGGCGACCGCCCGAGCATTCGGTGCGACACGCACGGCATTATGGTCTCGCGAGAAATCCTGTTTGATCTGATCATCGGCCCCGACTAGCGCGAAAAAGGCGTCCTCAGCCTGTCGCGCCGTCTCCGGCCATTGCGATCGTACGCCCTGTGGTCTCTCTCCCTTGGGCATCGGCAATGCGACCAAGGTTCGCCCCGCATCGTCAAGCCGTTCACGAACATCCTCGGGGGACCAAACATCAGCTCCCGTCCACCCTGCTCCCTCCACGCCGTCGAGCCTACCCGGCCCGACGGCAAATCCATCCACGGTCCGCTTCAACGCGGCAACCCGTCCCGCAAATCCGACGTAACTGCGTAACAGAGTATTCGGCCTTCGCCGTTACGGATTGGTGTAACCCGACAACGAACCTCGTGTCCGCTGTCTATCCACGCTGCCTCAATTGACCGGGCGAGCGCGCGAGCTCCGGACCTGCGGGTGCAATAGTCCATCGAATTCTGGGCTGGGCCCGACCGAAATTGCGGGATATCCATTATCGCTGCCCTGCGGAAGATGCATTCGCTCCCATTCGTAGACGGATACAGGCCCACGACAACCCCGGCGTCACGGCCGCACAATCAGCACCCCCCCCGCCGCACGCAATTTTGCCCACGACCGGCTGCGAACCGGTCGACCTCACCGTCACATCGATCAGCCGAAGCCCCGAGATCGCAAGATGCTATATTAGCTTTCATCTACAACCCTCCAACTCAACTTTAAATACTACTAGACCAATGTGCTAAATTCTCGTACATAGTCAATCATATTCGGTGCGATTTGTGCGGATAAACAGCGCAACAGTAATTTGGCGAAACGAATAACAAACTCTTGATGGCGACAAAATCAAAAGCGGCGTTGGAACTCAAACGGCTGCGCGAATGCGCAGGCTTCTCCGTGCGCGGATTAGCCACTGCATTAAAAGATGCGGAATCAAGCTACGGCCGATCCCCATCTTCCTATGCCTACTACGAGAATGAATACCGCAAACCCTATTTGCCGATGGACCTTGTCGATGCACTCGCGCCGCTGCTTTGCGGCAAAGGCGCACCACCAATCAAGGACCGGGACGTGCTGGCCCTTGCAGGTACACAGCATGACAGCTTGTGGATTACGCGACCCATTTTTTCCGAAAATATTAGCAAGAATAACGATTTATTAGATCCTGATCTTCTTACCGCGATCATTAACAAGATAACCAAAAACGCTTCACAATACTCGCTGAACCTGACAAATCATCATTTGGCGCGGATGACCGCCGAAGTGTATGCGCGGCTCTCCACGCTGGGCGAGTCGGAACGGTGGCCGAGTTTGGACCGGGAAGCGGAAGCTGTTTGTCGATTGGCGAGAACTTTGCTCGATAGCGACGAAACCAGCACAGACGACTGACTACTCTCCGGCAGCCAAACACGCAGCCGCTACACCTCATTTTTGGATCATCCGCATTCGCGCGCACTGATTCCGCGCTGGATCACGTTGAGTTCGGTTCCGACAGCCTGTACCGTTTTTCCATACATACTTTCCTAAAAGATGTATGCGCCACAGCAAAAACGGCAGATTTTCGGAAGGAATTCTTATGGCCATAATCAATCGTGAGTTTAATTGGAAATTGTCTCAGACACCGTTTACCTGCGATTCGGTCGATGACACCGAATGGCTCGATTGGGATCGCTGGCACGCCGTCGAGGAATATCAAGATCTTCTGGATGGTCTATCGAATTTCGAAGATGGCAGCGATTGTGGCGGCCCAAAGACTTTCAAAGACGGTGATTGGGACGAGAACCTTGCCCGACAGTTTCATCGTCAAGGGCTCGAGATCGACGGATGACGAGCGGCGCCAGGCACGAACACAAACTCGATTTCGATGGGGCTCGGCAAATGGCAGCTGCCCAACACCTCCCGGATTACGCGGCATGGCGGAATGCGCTGGAACGACGGTACTCCGTGATGCCGCCCTGGTATTGGAACGAAGCGACATGCCGCCAGAACTATGCCTCGCATATCCAATCCGTCTTGGATTGGCAGGCAAACCAGACACAGATTAACGCCGGAATTGCGGCGTTCCACCAAGAATTGGGAGGCAGTCGATAAAGCTGCCCGAGAACACATGCCGTGCCTGCAATTGATTTTGCACGGAGGAGATAGAGGATTATTCTAGTCCCAGCGCAGCCAAGGTTCGGAGACCCGCCTTGAAGGACTATGGAAAAATTACCGCTACCCCGGTCACGACGTTCGTGGGTGCCGTGATCAGCGATGTCGACCTCAGTACAACACTCGACGACCAAACGATCGCCGAAATTCATGATGTGCTGATGGAACGACATGTCGTCTTCTTCCGCGACCAAGCGATCACACCCCAGCAACATGCGGATTTCGCGCGTCGATTCGGACCGCTTAGAAAAGCTCGGCGGGCCGCTTTCGAAGTGCTCGACGATGTGTCCGAAATGCAGGTGTTGATCAATGATCGCGAGCGGCCACCCAACGTCAACCACTATCATTCAGACGGAATTTTCCGAACGAACCCGGAATTCGGATCAATCCTGTTGGGTGTGGAAGTCCCAATCGCCGGCGGTGATACGATATTTACGAGCCTCGCGGCGGCCTATGACGGCCTGTCGGACGGTATGAAGGAGTATTTGGCAGGCCTGAGCGCCGTAAACGATTTCATGAAACTGCACGGGAGCCCCGCAAAGACACGCAGTTGGAAGGGCGATAACTTCGCCCGCATGGATGCGATGCGCCAAGATAATCCACCAGTGGAGCATCCCTTGGTAAAGGTGCATCCGGTAACCGGACGAAAGCATCTTTACCTGTCCGAGAGCTTCACGACCCACGTCATCGGCGTCGACCTTGAGGAGAGCCAGCGGGTTTTGGATTTCCTGTTCCGCCACGTGGCAAAGCCCGAATATCAATGCCGGTTCGCTTGGCAGCGCCATTCCATGGCGTTCTGGGACAACCGGGCGGCCCTTCATTATGCTGTCGCCGACTACTGGCCCGCGGTCCGTCGCATGAACCGTGTGACCATAGTGACCGACGAGATCGGAACGCCTGCGGTAACGACCCTGTCGAAACCCGCATAGGATGAAAATCCCATATAAGAAAACCTGCCGCCTAGGCCTAGTCCCTTCTGACTAGCCCTAAAGTTCCGAAAACAAAGGCAGTTTGGTGACTGCAGTCACATTCTCGAAACCGTGTTCCTGGTTCAATAGCGTTACCCGAAACAATCGGAGCGGAAAAATGCGGCGCGATGTACAGACATGGATACTGGCTAACCGTCTGGTCGAAAAGCATGGATCAGGTGCCCTGCACGGGGCACGACGAGCCGCCGAAACGCTCTGGGACGACGATGACACCGGTTCGGAAACGCCGTGCCGCGATGTCGTTAGAGCCATGGATTTTCTCTTATCCGAAGAAGGTTGCGGCACGATTCATTAATTCGGCGGCCCCGACTTCCGCCGGCTCGGTCTGTGGGCCAAACACCCGAAGACCGGACACCTGTCCGCACCTGCCCCACGTCCGCTAAGGGCGATATCTCCCTGTCTTCTAAATCCAGCACGATCCAATCGAAACACCCTTTGTTTACCGGTTGAGGGAAGCTGTTTCCCTGCCTCCATCATTCGCGGTATACAAACCGGCTTGTGACACATAATGAGTGCTGGAAACCAGCCGGAATGCATCAGAGGAACGCCGATAATCGGGCTGCTACGCCCCAGCGACCAAGGCTTCGAATTGCGGGCGTTGAGACGCGGTATGGGGTTTGAAGCAATGCCACCGATGATCGAACTCGACCAACTGACAAAGCGGTTCGGTGCCATCACGGCAGTCGACAATGTGACGATGTCGGTCCACGTCGGCGAGGTCCTCGGATTCCTCGGCCCGAACGGGGCCGGGAAATCAACCACCATGAAGATGGTCGCCGGTTTCCTCGATCCAACCTCTGGACGGGCGTCGGTCTGCGGACAGGACGTCAGCCAGGACCCTGTCGCGGTCAAACGACAACTCGGATACCTACCCGAGGGCGCGCCAACCTACGGCGATATGACACCGCTATCGTACCTCCGCTTCATCGCCGAAATTCGCGGGTTCGATGGTGCGGAGCGGCAACGCCGCGTCGATGCGGTGGTCGAAAAGGTTTCACTCGAAGAAGTGCTGCGCCAACCAATCGAAACGCTCTCGAAAGGCTTCAAGCGTCGGGTCGGCCTTGCGCAAACGATGCTGCACGATCCACCCGTCCTGATTATGGACGAGCCGACGGACGGTCTCGACCCGAACCAGAAACGCCATGTCCGGGCGCTGATCAGGGAAATGTCCCACGACAAAGCGATCGTGATTTCCACTCATATTTTGGAGGAAGTCGAAGCGGTCTGTTCGCGAGCGGTCATTATTGCCCGCGGCAAGATACGGGCGGACGCACGACCGGACGAGCTTCGCGCACAAGCGACCAATCACAATGCCGTACTGATTGTCACCACCAATGCCGATGCTGCACCAATCAAATCCAAAATCGGCGCTATAGCAGGTGTGACGAATATCGACGTTGAGCAAAAGTCGGACTCGATCATCCATCTCCGGGTATTCCCGAAAAAGGGCCAGCAAATTGCTCAGCAGATCAATGATCTCCTGCGCGCCGAAGACCTTTCCACAAGCGAGGTGTTTATTGAGCAAGGCGCACTCGACGATGTCTTCTGGGATATGACCGCCGAAGAGAAACAGGGCGGAAATGGAAATGCGTAATATCCGCATCATCGCCAAGCGCGAGTTCGCCAGCTATTTCGGAACCCCGCTCGCCTATGTGTTCATTGTAATTTTTCTGGCGCTCACGGGCTCAATGACCTTCTTTCTCGGCGCCTTTCTTTTCCGGGGACAAGCCGACCTGCAGCCGTTCTTCGTCTATCACCCGTGGCTCTACCTGCTGCTCGTGCCGGCTGTGGCAATGCGCCTTTGGTCGGAAGAGCGGAAGACCGGCACAATCGAGAATTTGATGACCCTACCGATCTCCACCCATGACGCGGTCTTGGGCAAGTTTCTCGCCGCCTGGGGCTTTTGCGCGATTGCACTGTTCCTGACCTTTCCGATCTGGATCACGGTCAACATACTGGGAGATCCCGACAACGGCGTGATCATCGCCAGCTATATCGGAAGCCTGCTCATGGCCGGCGCCTTCCTCGCTATCGGATCCTGCATGTCGGCGCTGACCAAGAACCAGGTAATCTCTTTCATCATCGCCGCGACGGCCTGCTTTCTATTCACGATGAGCGGCTTGGATATCGTGCTGAACTTCTTCCGCGATTGGACGCCGGATTGGTTCGTCGAAACAATCGCGTCATTGAGCTTCCTCACGCATTTCAACGCGGTGACCCAAGGCCTGATCGAATCCCGCGATATCGTGTTTTTTGTGTCGTTGATCGCATTCTGGCTCTTCGCCAATGTCCTGATCGTCGACCTCAAGAAGGCAAGTTGAGGTGCGATCGATGACCTGGCTGCAAACATCATCGAAATCTCAGCGTGCCATCACGGGCCTTTCCCTCGCGGTAATCCTCCTGCTGGCGATCAACGTATTTTCAAATATGGTTCTCAAGCCATACCAACTGGACCTGACGGAAAATCAGCTCTTCACCGTCTCTGCCGGCACACAGAAAATTCTCGGCGACCTAGACGAGCCGGTGACGCTCCGCCTCTATTTCACCAAGGTGCTGGGCGAGGGAAACCCGGATAACGCACGGCACTTTGTTCGCGTACGTGAATTGTTGGAACGCTACGTCGGTCTTGCCGACGGCAATATTCGTTTAGAACTGTTCGATGCCGCGCCATTCTCAGGCCCCGAAGACAAGGCCATGGCCTTCGGGCTCAATGGTATCCCCTTCAACGAGTCCGGCGACCTGGGATATTTCGGATTGGTCGGTACGAACAGCACCGACGATGTCGAACTCATCCGCCTTTTCGCACCCGGCCGTGAGTCCTTTCTGGAATACGACATCACGAAGCTGATCTATCGATTGGCAAACCCCAAGAAGAAGGCAGTGGGGTTGATCAGCTCGCTGCCGATCGGTGGTGCTGGATCTGTCCCCAACCGCGACGCGCCGCGCTGGCCGTTCGTCGATCAACTCCGAGAATTTTTCAGCGTCGAGCCGCTGCCATCCTATGTCGAAGAGATTCCGGAGCATATCGACGTTCTCTTGATCATCCATCCCAAGAAGCTCGACAAATATGCACTCTACGCCATTGACCAATTCGTGCTGAATGGCGGCCGTGCGCTCGTCTTCCTCGACCCGGTCGTTGAATCGAGCGCCAAGGTCGGCGCCCCCAATACCAGCGGCACGCAATCGCAGTTCGACCTGTTGCTGAGCAAATGGGGCCTCGCCCTATTGCCGGAAGGCGTCGCGACTGATCTGGACGCTGCGCGGCGTATTCGCGTCCGACACGAAGGCCGGATCGCAGTCGTCGACTATGTGGCCTGGTTGACGCTCGGTCCCGAGAACTTCGACACGACCGACGTCGTGACCGGTGACATCAGCCGGCTCAACATGGGCACCGCCGGCGTTTTGCTAAAGTTGCCCAATACCGAGATCACCGTCACGCCCTTAGTGACGACAGGTCCGCGTTCCATGGCGGCCAACTCGCGTCAATTCTTCGGGCAACCCGACGTCATCGGACTGTTTCGTGGATTTAAACCGAGCAACGAAAGGTTGATGCTGGTCGCCCGCGCGACAGGCAATGCCAAGTCAGCCTTCCCGGCCGGCGGGCCGAGTATCAAAATCACCGCGCCAACCTCCGGCAAGGCGACCGCACGGGACGAAAGTTCGGGGCGCAAGCATCTCGCGGCATCCCGCGTCCCGATCAATACGATTGTGGTCAGCGACGTCGACATGCTGCATGACGAATTTTGGGCCGACATCGACGAAGAAGGCGGCCGCAAGATGCTGGTGCCCAACGCCAACAACATTGATTTCCTGATCAACGCGCTCGACAATTTGACGGGCAGCAGCGCGCTGATCGAATTGCGGGGACGCACGCAGTCCAATCGACCATTCCATCTAATCCAGAGCATCCGCCAGAAGGCGGAACGCCAATTCCGCCAAAAGGAACGACAGCTTCAAAAAAGATTGGCGAAAGCACGAACCGAGATGGAAACTATCACAAGCGGTGGCACGCGCGACGGGCAGGTTACGCTATCAGCGGAACAGCGGGCGCGGATCGATTCATTCCGCACAGAAATGGTTCAAACCCGCAAGGAGTTGCGTGATGTTCAACGTGCCCTGCGGACCGATTTGGATCGTTTGGACAGTTGGCTGAAATTCATCAATATCGGTGCCGTACCGATCTTACTAATTCTCGGCGCGTTTCTCGTCGGAATCTGGCGGCGGCGGCGCAGCGGCAAAACAGCAAAACGGCATGAAAAGGCGGCGGCCTAAATGAACGCACGGGCATTGAGAGTTCTGGCGATCTGCACGTTGATCGGCATTATCGCCGCCGGCTGGGCCGTCCGACTGGAATGGTCCAGTTGGGGCGGACAGGAACACGGCAAGAAGGTTTTCCCGAATTTTACTGGGACGATCGAAACCGTCGACCGTCTCGTCGTGCTGAGTCGCTATGGCCAAATGACGATCAAACGAACCGCGACAGGGTGGGTTCTGACTGAGAGCGACAACTACCCCGTGCGAAGCAAGGTTGTTCAAAAAACTCTGTTCGATCTGTCTGAGCTGCGCAAGCTGGAACCAAAAACTCAGAAGAAGGAACGGTACGGCCGCCTCGCGCTCCAAGACCCGACGGCCAAGAACGCCGAGTCCAAGCGAGTCCAAGTCTTCAGCAAGGATCGAAATCCGCTCGCCGACATCGTGGTTGGCAAGGAGAACCTTTTGCTGCAGGTGATCCGTGAAGGCGGCCTTTATATTCGCGAGCCCGGCGATCCGCAGACGTGGCTGGCGGGTGGAAATCTCGCGGTCAGCGGTGAAGCGAAGGACTGGCTTTCGGGACCGATTATCGACATTCCAAAGGGTCGGATTGCCAAGGCAACCGTCTTTCATCCCCTCGGCGATACGATGGTGGTCGTTCAGGACGCCAAGGCGAAACGCGGCTTTTCCTTGGAAGGTCTAACCTCGAATGAAAAGCTGATCAGTGACTTTTATCCCAGCGACATCGGCCGTGCCCTCGCCGACCTCGAAATGGTCGATGCTCGCAAATACCGCCCGGGCCAGTTTCCCAAAGGCGCCATCATCCGCGCGGAATTCCTGACAATCGACGGATTGGTCGTGCGGATCGAAATGGCCCGGCAGGGTGGTGCGGATTGGCTTCGGGTCGCCGAGGTGATGGTATCACCCGACCGTGCGACCAGGACCGCAACAGGCATCGCAGAGGAAGCGGCCGCCATTCGCAAATCAACACAAGGCTGGGTCTACAGTGTCCCGGAGTTTGAATCGGTCCATCTCAAAAAGAACCGCGCCGCCATCGTAGAACGCAAAGAGCAAGGCTCCTAACCGCATCCACGGTCAAGTTCTCCTGCTATTTTTGCGCGCGGGAGACTGTCTTTTTCAGCTGTTTCGTGATCACGCCGTCAATCCGGGACTCCGGGAACCCAACCACCACGGAATCACCGATCGCATACAACATGCATACCCGTGCATATTGGCGGCATCGCTTCATGACGAGATGAACAGCGTCGCGGGCATGCTTGGCAGATTCTGTCTGCGCCCAAGCGCCGTTCATCGCCACAGCGAATGCTTTCGGTCCGACTGTCCGTCGGTATTCGCGGAACCGCTCGGCAGTTTCGCCATTCATGAGATTGCGCCGCAGCCATTCCTGGCGGAAATTTTCCACCTTCTTGCGGGCCTTCGCATCGAGTCCTGCAAACAACTGTTTGCGGCGATTGACGGCTTCCGAATGACCGTGCAGTTCTGCAAGCGAGTACCAGAGATTTGCCCGGCCTCGATCACTGTCGACACCGCGGCCAACCTCATAGGCAAGGCCGAGCGCGTATTGCGACAGAGCGAAGCCTTTCAAGGCTGATCGCTCAAACCAATACGCCGCCTGCGCCGGATCCCGCGAGACGCCGCGCCCATCGCGATATAGGACCGCAAGATTGTATTCAGCCCGCTCGTAGTTCTGTTCAGCCGCTTTGCGATACCAGTCTGACGCGGCGGCGGCGTTCTGCGGCACACCCCAACCGTTTTCATACA
>JAJFJD010000011.1 GCA_021774335.1 Alphaproteobacteria bacterium | reverse complement strand
GTATCAAGGTCGAGGGTGGGTTTTGCCGTGTCATCAAGGTCGCCCCGTAATCCGCCATTAATCCGGCTGTAGCAGTGGTCACGGCCGTTTGAAACGGCGGCCGGTTTTACCGCGTGCACTGTCTTGCATTACCGTAGAATGCGATCCATCGGCTAAAGGCGAGCATCATGCGGCAAATCAATCTCGTGGCCTTCCTTCAGGCCCAGAATTGCACCACCCTCCCGGCGTCCTGGAGGCATCCTGAGGCCCGGACCGACACCTACTCTCCGGAATACTACCAGCACATCGCACGGGTCCTCGAAGCCGGTAAGTTCGACATCGGCTTCTTCGACGACCGGCTCGCCATGCCCGACATGTATTCCGGCGATCATGCGCATACGGTGCAGAACGGTATCCGTTGCGTGAAGATGGACCCGGTGACCTGCCTAATGACCATGGCGGGCGTCACCGAAAAGCTCGGCTTTGGCGCCACCTACTCCACCAGCTATTACGAGCCGTTCCACGTGGCGCGCGTGTTCCAGACGGTGGACCTGATGACACGGGGCCGCGCCGCATGGAACGTCGTGACCTCGGTCAACGACAACGAGGCGCGCAACATGGGGCGCGACGGCGTGATCGAGCACGACACGCGCTATGACCGCGCCGATGAGTTTCTCGAAGCGGTGCTCGGTCACTGGGATAGCTGGGACGACGACGCGATCGTCGCGGACAAGGTCAACAACCTCTATGCCCATCCGGACAAGGTTCGCCGCCTCGACTATGAGGGAAAGTTTATTAAATCACGCGGTCCCTTCACCGTGCCGCGGTCGCCGCAAGGCCATCCAGTCGTGATCCAAGCGGGTCAGAGCGGCCGCGGCAAGCAATTCGCGGCCCGCTGGGGTGAGTTGATCTTCGTGGTCTACCCGGACATCGAGTCCGGCAAGCAGCGCTATGCAGAGCTTAAAGCGTCGGCAGCAGCGCTTGGACGCGATCCGGACCACATGAAGATCACGACGCTGGCGTACATCATGACCGGAGAATCGCAGGCGGAGGCGGAGGACAAAAAGGCCGCCTACGACAAGCTGACCACCGATATCGATCAGCTCTCGCTGTTGTCGGAAGCTCTCAATTTCGATTTCGCGGCCAAGGGGTTGGACGAGGCGTTTTCGGAAGAGGAAATCGCCGGCATTCAGGGCATGCACGCCTTGCGTGACCGCGTCACGTCGACCGGCATCAAGAACCCGACCGTGCGCGACTTCATGCGGATCACGCGGCGCGGACTGCTCAACACGAAATGGATTGGCGGGCCGAAGGAAATCGCCGACATGATGGAGGAATGGTTCACCGCCCCCGCCTGTGATGGCTTCGTCATCGGCCCGACCCACCAGCCCGGATCCTTTGAGGATTTCGTGAAATACGTGGTTCCCGAACTGCAGAAGCGCGGCATATACCGCAAGGACTACAGCGGCACGACGTTACGCGATCATCTCGGACTATCGAAACCGGCGATCGGTGCCTGGAAGACCTCGGCGGACGCGGCGGAGTAGAAACCGGCCTGCACTATTCCATCAGTGTACTCACCGGACGGTCACTATTCTTCTGACGGCGCAACTGCCGGATGCGCAGGGCGATGACAAGCAGTCCGAAAGCGAAGAACATCAAGGCAACCGGCCGCTCGAAAAAGACGAAGGCGCCGCTGTCGTCCAGCATCATCGCCTGTCTGAGCGACGTCTCAGCGCCGCTTCCCAGGATGAAGGCGATGACGAAGGCAGGAACTGAAAAATCCAGCCGCTTCATGAGATACCCGACGACTCCGAAGACCGTCATCAACGCGAGGTCGAACAACGCCTGCCGCAGCGCGTAGCCGGCGACGTAACAGATGACGAAGATCAGCGGGTAGATCATCTGCGCCGGAACGAGGGCGATGATCCGCCCGATCAGCCCGCTGCCCCAGTATCCGACGATGAAATAGGTGGCGATGCAAAACAGGCCCGACGCGAACAGGCCGTAGATCATATCGTGCGATTTCACGAAGACCGACGGACCGATCGCAATGCCGTGGATCAACATAACTCCCGCCAACAGCGCCGCGGCGGTGCTGCCCGGAATGCCCAGCGTCAACAGTGGGATCAGGTTCGCGCCGGACGTGGCATTGTTCGCAGACTCCGCCGCTGCTACGCCTTCCAGGGCGCCATGGCCGAACCGTTCCGGATGTTTCGACGTTCGACGCGCCTCGGCATAGGCAACGAAACATGCAACCGCTGCGCCGATTCCTGGCAGCATACCAATGACCGAGCCGTAGCCGGTAGAGCGGGCCATGACGGGCACGCATTCCTTGAATTCCGCCCAGGAGACCCTGTCGTCTTCCGGCCGACCGGATTTAGGGGCGATTGCTTGGTCGCCGATCAGGGACCCTCGTTCGGCCACACGAACGAAAACTTCGGACAGAACGAAGACGCCCAATAGAACCGGCACTAACGCCACGCCCTCGAGCAAATAGTCGAAGCCGAACGTGTAGCGTTCCTCCGACGTGATCGGATCGAAACCGACCAATGCCAGTAGAATACCGAGCAGTGTGCTCAACAAGCCCTTGGTAATCGAATTCCCGATCACGCTTCCCAGGATGAGGAAGGCGCAGAAATAAACGGCGGTGTATTCCGCCGGCCCCATCTGGGCGGCATAAACGGCGATATAAGCCGCACCGAATATCAGGAGCAGTTCGGAGAAGGTATCGCCGAGGGCCGAGGCGATAACGGCGATACGCAGCGCCTTGCCCTGCTTGCCCTGTTGCGTCAGCGGAAACCCTTCGAGCTGTGTCGCGGACGCCTGCGGCGTACCCGGCGTGTTGAACAGGATTGCCGGGATGGACCCGCCGAAACTGGCAGCCTTGCTGATCGTATAAATGAAGACCAGCGCCGGCAGCGTCTCCATGTAGAAAGTGACAGGGATCAGCAGCGCAATCGCGGCAGACGCAGAGAGACCGGGTGTCGCGCCGGCGAACAAGCCGATGGCGGTACCGAGAATGGCAAAGAACACCGGCTCCCACCCGGAGAAAAGCGTCGTAAAGCCGGCAACAATCCCCATATCGCGTCTTTCCTGTTCGCAGCCTTCCCGGTCGTGCGCCCGCCTCCAGGCGAGTCCGGATATCAAGACAGTTTAGGAGAGTCCCAGAAACTTCCTGAATGGCTGAAAGTACCAGTTATTTTCGTAGCTCAAGATTACGCCGGGTGGTTCGTTGAGACCGAAGACACCGTAGAAAAGGACGTAAAAAATGATGGTCACCACGATCGGGATCACGACCAAGCGGAATTGGCCTCTGTTTCCGAAAATGGCCAGCGATGCCGCCAAGGCAAAAAACGTGGGCAGTGCGTACTGAAACATTTCCAGCAACCACACATAGAAAAATCCCAGTACTATGATCGGCAACAGGTAACTCAACACCGGACGCGCTTCGCCCGCTTCATAGAATTGCCACCCGCTCCGCGAGATCAGATAAACGGCTCTCGCGCTGAGCGCGAGAGCCAGTATCGTTATCGACGTCAAGACGCCGATTGGAAAATCCCTGGACCCAAAGCCAGGATCCCGTGGATCAACAAATATCTGTGACGTTACGGGAACGAACACCGCCACGACGGCAAGTACCAACAGTCCCCCGATCGCATCGTCACGCGCAGATCGGTTCATATCCCGATTGCCTCACATAACCCTGGAAGATGCAGTAACCAACAGCGGATCATTCACCGCTATTTCTTCTTGCTCTCCGCAATTCGCTTGGCGGCAACTTTGATGGTTTCGCTCCACTCCTTTTTAAGGTGCTGGGCGAACTTCTTGATTTCCTCGGAGTTCCGATAGACCACCGCTTGCCCGGCCTTCTTGGTCCGCGCCTTGAATTCCGGATCTTCCGTGGTCTGCTTGATTGCCATTCCCAATTTTTCGATGACAGCCTTGGGCGTGCCCTTGGGCACGGTGAGAACGAGGGGCGTTTCCATCGGAACGTAATCGCTCTTCAAGTCCCCCAGCGTCGGAACGTCCGGTTGCGCCGGATCCCGGCGGTCCGAGAATGTCCCAATAACGGTCAACTGGTCCCTATAACCGCCGGCCGCGTTCGATAGTCCAAGGGTACCGAAATCAACATTGTTGCCGATCAACGCAACACGAACCTTCGAGCCGCCCTTGAAGGGAATATCCTGGGTCATCTCATAGACGCCGTGTTTATTCAGCCAGGCGATCATGGCCAGCGTCGTGATGGAACCGCGCCCTGTGTTGGCCCAGCGCAGTTTCTTACCGGCTGCATTCGCTTTTTTGATAGCCGAGAGAATGTCGGTCGGAGATTTATATCCGCTCTTCTTTGAAGCCGCGAGCATGACGTTGTTGACGCCGACCTGGGCGATGAATTCGAAGTCCTTGAACAGGTCAATTCCACGGTCGCGCAGTCCCGTTGCAATGATCGCGCTGCCCATGGACACGAGCATCGTGGAGTATCCATCGGGTTTGGATTTACCAAGCACTTTCATGGCCGGGATCTGCGCGCCACCCGATTTGTTGACCACGACGAACGGCTGACCATTCAGATATTTGGAAATGGACGCCCCGACGTTACGGGCATAGGTGTCGGTGCCTCCGCCTGCCGAGAACCCGACCAAAACATTGATTGGCTTGCTTGGGTATTCCGCCGCGACGGCGGGCATTGCCGCAATTGCCGCTACGGCGACAAATGCTGCCGTGCCTGATTTCATCAATTTCATTTTTCCATCCTCCCGCGTGCTGCAGTGGTTTTATTGTATGCAATCAACGTAAACCCATTTTCTGACTCTACGCAAATCCACCAACATCAACATCTGTGGGAAAAAACCTCTGCCGAAAATTTGAAGCGTGCCTGCCGAAACGAGTAATGTCAGGTGTTTCGCATGACCTGCCCCGCCGGTTTTCAGCAACCTGGACACCCGACGGTCGAATCCGCGTGCTGAACTTACATAGCATCGGGTTTGCCACACCGCGGCGGTCGGGAATATGCGAAAGAACCGAAAGTAGAGAGTGCAGAAAACAATTTCGACGCTTTGTTTTCTGGCATCGCATCCCGCAAACGGAAGGAACATTCCATGTCGCAGCTCGTCTTTCTCCATGGACCCGGCGCGGGTGCCTGTGCCGATGCGTATCACCATCAACGTCAGCATTTTCCCGACAGTGTCGCACCTACCCTGCCCGGCCATCTCGAAGGCGAGCGGTGCCCGGACGTCGCGCGGTATACCGATTGGGTGCGTGGTTGGCTTTGGGCGCAGGATCTGAAGAGCGACTTGGTTTTAGTGGGCTACACGCTCGGCGCGTCGATCGCGCTGCAATATGCCTTGGACTATCCGGACGAGGTGAAAGGGATCGTGATCATGACCGTGTCGGCCGGCCCCAAGACACGGCCGCCGGGCACATACGAATTGCGGTTGCGCGCCGAGGAAGACCCGAAGGTGTTCGAAGAAGAATGGATGGCGTTTCAGCGCAACGCGATGAAGTTCGTCGACCCGGATTTGCGTGAACGTCTGCTCGAACGGCATCGTCAGATTGGGCCGATGTCGCAATATCATGACCTGAAGACGATCGACGCATTCGACGTGCGGGATCGGATCGCCACGTTGAAACCGAAACTGCTGTTGCTGCGCGGCGTGGATGATCCCGGTAAGCCGCCCGAGTACGAGAAAGACATCCATGAGGCCGTGCCGGGCTCGCGCTATATCAAGCTCGACGGTGCGGGTCATTTTCCGCCGACGGAGGATCCGGACCGGGTCAACGCGCTGATCGAGGAATTCCTGTCCGAACTGTGATCAGGGTCCGAGCGGACGCAGTCGACCGAGACCCTGCGGGCGTTCCCAATAGAGCGATATCGGACATCTGGTATTGTTCGCACCGGTCTGCCCACCACCGCGAAACATCACCATCGGATAGGGTGCGGCTCATAGTCCTGTATAATGATTTCAAAGCCCCTGCCGCACCCGGGGGAATACCTCTTCCGCTAATAGCTGCAGCGTATCCAGCACCATGTTTTGCGGCATGCCGGGCCACTGGCAGCTCAGGACATGATGGTTGATGCCGGTTTGCCGGGTGTACTCGATGATCTGTTCCGCGACTTCATCCGGCCCGCCCAGAAAAAAGCGATCCTTTATCAATTCGTCGAAGTCGAGCCCCAGATCGTTGTCTCCTTCGGGCATCACCTTGTCCTGACCCCAGGCATGGTAGACCTCGTATTTCTTGGCGAGATACGGCTGACACAGGCGGATCGCCTCTTCACGTGAACTCGCGACGAAGCATTCGCGGCGTCCGGGGAACTCCGCTGGGAAGGGTTTTCCGGCTTCGTCCAAGGCACGCTTATAGACGTCGATCTGCTTATGAATGGTGTCCATCCGGTTGTGCGGATTGACGTACCAGCAGTCGCCGACTTTGGCCGCGCGCCGGATGGCGGGGTCCGCGTTTGCGCCAATCCAGATCGGCGGGTTCGGTTTCTGCACCGGCTTGATCGACGTAGAGG
>JAJFJD010000002.1 GCA_021774335.1 Alphaproteobacteria bacterium | reverse complement strand
ATGGCCTACTCGGCAAAATACGCGTCGGCCTTCTACGGTCCGTTCCGGGATGCGGTCGGCACCAAGGCGGCGCTGATCGGCGACAAACGCACCTACCAGATGGACCCGGCGAACAGCGACGAAGCGCTGCGCGAAGCCTGGCACGATATCCAGGAAGGCGCGGACATGGTCATGGTGAAGCCTGGGATGCCGTATCTCGACATCCTTCGCCAGATCAAGGATGCGTATGCGATGCCGACGATGGTCTATCAGGTGAGCGGCGAGTACGCGATGTTGAAGGCCGCGGCCCAGAACGGCTGGCTGGATAACGACCGGGTGATCCTGGAATCGCTCCTGGCATTCAAACGCGCGGGCGCGGACGGCATCCTGACCTACGCCGCCATGGAAGCCGCTAAACTTTTGAAGAAAAGCTGACGGGCCCGACCGTCTGTCGGTTGGCGTGAATTTGCGAGCGGAGCACGCTTCACCCCGCGCGCATTGCGGTCTTTTGCGTCGTGAACGGCAGCAACAATGCCAATAGCGGCGGGATGATGATCAGCGTCAGCACCGCCGAGAGTGCGAGACCGCCGACGACAACGGAGCCGAGCCCTCGGTAAAGTTCGGAGCCGGCCCCCGGAAAGATAACCAACGGCAACAACCCAAACACGCTGGTCAACGTCGACATGAATATCGGCCGCATCCGGTTCCGTGATGCCGCCAATATCGCCTGCTGAGTGTCCATGCCGTCCTGCCGGACATGTTGCAGCGTCTGATCGACCAGCAAAATGGCGTTGTTGACCACAATGCCGACCAGGATGACGAATCCAAGAATCGTCAACATATCGAGTTGCTGCGTCACGTAGAGATTGAGCAGCGCCAGCCCGGCAACGCCGCCCGCCGACGCCAGCGGCACCGAAAGCATAATGATAAGCGGATAGAGCAGACTTTCGAACAGGATGGCCATCAACAAATAAACCACCAGCACCGCGACCAAGAGATTGATCTGCATCGCGCGCCACGTCTTGGTCAGATTATCCGCTGCTCCCGAAAGACGGATGCGAACCGCGTCCGGAAGTCCTTCCTGTTCCAGCGGCGCCACGACATTCCGATTGATGACATCGATCACGGACTCGAGCGGCATTGTCTTAGGGGGACTGACTTGCAACGTGACCGTCCGGACACGATCGAGATGCCGAATTTCCGATGGCCCCGACGTAAGCTGCACGGTCGCCAGCGAACTTACCGGAACGATCGTGCCCACCCCCGTCACCACGGGCAGGTTATCGACGTCCTGAGTTTTCGACGTCACTGCCTCGCGGCCTTTCAGCGTCAGATCCATCCGTTTGCTGCCGACATTGATCTCGGAGACCTTAACGCCGTCATTCAGAACGTCGATCGTCTGCCCTAGGTCGCGCGCCGTCATTCCCGCATGGGCCAGGCGCAGGAGGTCCGGCGTCACCCGAAGCTCTGGCGATTCAAGCGCCAACCCCGGCCGCGGGCGAACCTGGGTACCCTCACGGCGCGGCAGGGCTTCCCGGATCAGGCTATCGGCGCGGAGTGCCACGCCCAGAATTTCTTCCAAATCCTCGCCGGCGATATCGACATTGATAACGCGCGCGCCGCCGATGCGCCGGTTGAAAATCGACGATTGATTGACGATGCCCCGAGTTCCCGGTTCCTGGAAAATTGATTCGCGCAGGATCGGCACAAGCTCGCCTGCCCGATTCAACTCCTTGCTGCTCGCGCCGATAAACGCGTAATTGCGTTGCGCGATGAAGAAGAAACTGGAGATTTCCGGCAAGCCGTTTTCGGTTTTTTTCTTACCGTCGGACGCCCACAGCGGTTTGACCGCCGTTTCGATCTGTTCGGCAATTCGATACGTGCTGTCCAGATTGTACCCCGGCGGAAACTGGATCCGGCCGATGACGAAGTTGCGATTGCCATCCGGCAGATAGTCGAGCTTCGGCAGGAAAGTGAAAGTGACGACCGACGCCGTGCCCACGACGAGACAGACGACAGCCGCCGACCGGCCCCTATGGCCGATTATGGCAGCGATACACCACAGCGTACGCTCGACAAACCATCGTGCGAATTGATCGACGCCCGGTATCCGGATTGTGCCGTCCCCGGTGAACCGGCCCCGCGCCAACAAGAAGCTGGATAGTGCCGGGATCACTGTCATGGACACTATCAAGGAAAACAGAACCGCGACCGATATCGCCACCGCGATATCGCGAAAAAGCTGGCCGGCCTGAAGATCAAGGGTCAGAACCGGCACGAACACCACGACGGTGGTCAGCGCCGACGCCAATACCGCACCGCCGACCTGCCGCGCGCCCTGCAATGCCGCGTCGCGCGCGGCATGACCGCCCTGACGGTGTCGGAAGATGTTCTCCAGCACGACAATCGCAGCATCGACAACCATCCCCACGGCAAAGGCGATACCCGCCAGCGAGATGACATTGATCGACCGGCCGATCAGGGCCATGGCAACAAATGTGCCGATGACGGATATCGGGATAGCGAGGGAAACGACCAATGTTGCGCGGATCGACCTGAGGAAGATCAGCAACACGATCGCGGCCAGCGTCCCGCCGATATAGATATTCTGATGAACGAGGTTGATGGCCGAATTGATATAAATGGTTTCGTCGTAAAACAGTTCGGCCTGCAGTCCCTGCGCCTTCAACGGCCCGTCGTTCAGTTCGGTTAAGGCGGCACGAACACCGTCCATCGTTTGAATGACATTCGCCTTGTTTTCGCGGACGACATTCATCCGGATCATTGGCTTCCCGTTGAAGCGACGGCGGCTGGTCGGCTCCTTGTACCCGAATTTGACGGCCGCGATATCACCAACGGTAACCGCGCCGAATTTCGATGTGTCGGCGAATTGAGCCGTTTGCAGGACAACGCGTTGGACCTGATCGACGGTGGCGGTTTCGGACTCCATGCGAACCAGATAACGGCGCTTGCCCTCGTCGACGGGACCGGCCGTTACGGAATAGTTGGCGGCCCGCAATGTCTGAAGAACTTTCGGCACCGTCAGGCCGTATCGCGCCATTTGCCCAGGCTGGATTATGACCTGAAGTTCCCGGCGGCTGCCGCCGGACGCACTGACTTGGGAGACGCCGGCAACGCGTTCGATCCGGTCGGTCACGACGTCCTCGATGAAATCGCCGTATGTTTCGATCTCACGGTCGTTTCCGGGCAACCGCGTGACCGCGAACCGCGCGATGGGCACATCGTCCGAACCGGAAGTCCGAAGCCTTGGATTCCGTGCTTCATCCGGCAGATCCGTCACGCTGCTGAGACGGCTGGAAACCAGCGTAAACGCCCGGTTCATGTCCTGATCGACATTAAATTCCAGGAAGATTCGCGACCGGCCGAGTTGGGATTGGCTGGATATTTCCGCGAGGCCCGGAATCCCGGTGAGTTCCCGTTCCAACCGGTTGCTGATCTCGCGTTCCACTTCGGCCGGCGCGGCCCCTGGCCAGCTCGTGGTGATTTGCAGAACCGGCCGCCGCACGTCGGGCGTCAATTGAATTGGAATCGTCTTCAGCGCGATGATGCCGAACGCCAGCAACATCAGCACAGCGGCAAAAACCACCGTCGGCCGATTGAGTGCTAATCCGATTATATTCATCGCTGACCCACAGTCAGAAGCCACCGAGATAAGAGAAAAATCGCCGGATAGACGCGCCGGGCTGTAGGCCAATCATTTAACGAAGAAACATCTGGTTCATTGGATTTACCATTCTAATCCAATTCAATAGTGACACAGAATGCCCATTCGAAAGCAAATCCACTTTGGGTCAGGAGTGGAAATCAATCGTCCCGATGTTTGCAAACGGTTTGAACCAAAACCCAATATCCAGCCGACCTCAAATCGGGATCGCGAGAAGCGTATCAATCCGATCGCTGTCCAGCACCACGACACGTTCCATGAAGCGGTAGTCGTCGGTTGCGATGTCGATCCGGTCGAGGTAGCGCCCGGTGGCGAACATTGTTGTTTCGCCGGTTTGCATGATCCGCGCGACAATGAAGTGCGAGTGGACGATGGCGGTGGTGTTCTCCACTGATTTCAGCCGGATCGGGCCCACAACGTGGCGATAGCGGTGCGGCTCGAACAGGTTAGCGCGACGAATGGTGAAAACACGATCGAGCAGCATGCCGCGTGTCGCCGCGTACATGACCCCGTGCCGCATCCCGGCCTCATGATTGGCGCGGTTGATTATGAGATAGCGGCACGGGTCGGCGAACAGGTCCGGCCATTCCTCCAGCCGGTCCTCGTCGATGCATTCGGCATATTCGCCGATCAGTTCCTGAACGCCCAACCGGATAGTCTGCCCGTCTTGTTCACCCTTCCTCATACCGCTCATTCGCCCATCAGCGCGCGATAGTGTTTCCAGAACCCACGGATCGTGGCCTCGCTCGTTTTGAACGGCTGTGACTCCGCCTCATGCCCGCCCATCATGACGATACCCGCGCCCTCGTCATTGTATTGCAGGGCGCGTTGGACGAAGCCGCCGATGAAGCCGTCCTCCATCGCGATATAACCCGCCGGTCCGATCAGATTCCCCTGACGCAGGCGGCGCTCGGTCATCGCCTCGTCATCGCTGACGAAACCGAGATGAATCCATTCCAACTCGGTCTGATCGATGCCCCGGGGGCGGATCACGCGCACCGCGATCGTGTTGCGCACCTGCTGCAGCACCATGCCCGGAAAAACCGTCAGGATCTGCACCGAGACGCCGTCGCCATATTCATCGATGGAGTCGACGACGGAGTTATCCTGCAATCGAAACTCGCTTTCCGACCGCAACTCGGCTTCTTTGTAGGCAGCACTCTCGGCCGCATAGTCGAGTTCGACGTAGCTGTAATGATTGCCGCCGTCCTGATTGATATAAACCCCACCAGGCATGGTCAGTTTGTTGATTTTAAAGGTCGTCAGAAACAGATGGAGGATCGACGCGTGATAGGTATCCTTCACATTCTCAAAATAGAGTTTCCAGTTGTTCGGCAGGACCTGCGTGTTCCGCCCGAGAATGTAAGGCGTGCGGTTCATCACCCGTAGTAGGCCGCGGGTCACGTCCGGGCCAAGCCAGGTTTCGAGGTCGGGCATGTCATTGCTGAAGGTGCCGAAGACAATGCCGCCCAGAACGGCGACCCGCAGACGGCGCAGCTTGTGCTCGTCCTTGCGGAAATCCGGTGCCATGCCGCCCTGGTTCTGCACCCCCCGCTCGAACGCAACGCCCGTCAGATTGCCTTCCAAATCGTAGGTCCAGCCGTGATACATGCAGCTGAATTTCTTGGTGTTGCCCTGCCGCTCCATGCACAAAAGGTTGCCGCGATGGACACAGCGGTTGACGAAGGAATTGATGTCCCCGGCCGTGTCGCGGACCACGATCACCGCGACCTCGCCCATGGTGGTCGAGACAAAATCGCCCGGTTCACCCAGTTCGACCTCTAGGCAGAGATATTGCCAGGTCGAGCCTTTGAACAGGCATTCCTGCTCGCGGTCATAGGTATCTTGGTCGGTATAGACCCGGAACGGCACTTCACTGATGCCGTTGGACGGCCAGGAAACACCACCTTTTTCGGGTCGTTCGGACTGAGACATAGCGCCATCTTCCCCAAGTATTCTTGCGTCAGGATATCGCCCCACCAATTTCAAGGGAAGCGCCGCTATGGTTTCGCAAGAAGCAGACGCCGGCCTGTCTCGACAACTCAAGTCTGTCCTCGCTGTTAGAGGCCCACTGTGTTACCAGTGTCGACGACTGGGAAGAGCCGTTTGGAAAACCCTCGGGTTAGCATGGGCAAGACGCCGCAAAACGTGCTTTTCATTACTGCGGATCAATGGCGCGGCGAATGTCTCTCCGCGCTCGGCCATCCGATCGTAAAGACGCCGCATCTGGACGCATTGGCAGCCGAAGGCACCTTGTTTCGCCGCCATTATGCGCAGGCCACGCCCTGCGGACCATCGCGCGCCAGTCTCTTCACGGGCCTCTATCTGCAAAACCATCGCTCGGTGATGAACGGCACGCCGCTGGACGATCGCCATGCCAATATCGCGCGCGAAGCACGCAAGGCCGGCTACGATCCCGCCCTTTTTGGATATACCGATATCGGCGCGGATCCGCGCGGCCGGGAAACCGACGATCCCGAACTCAGAACGCGTGGCGGGCTGTTGCCGGGAATGACGCCGGTGGTTCGTCTGGACGCCGATTTCGGGCCGTGGATGGAAGCATTGCGGCAACGGGGATATGAGGTCGACGACGATCCTAGATCGGTTTTTCGACCCGACAGGGACGGTATCGATCCGGCGCGCGGCCGCACCTTCGCGCCGACGTGGTACCGGTCGGAGGACAGCGGTTCGGCCTATTTGACCGACGAGGCGCTTGCCTACATCTCGGCCCAAGACACGACACCCTGGTTCGCCCACCTCTCCTATCGGTCACCACATCCGCCGTTTATCGTGCCGGAGCCCTACAATGCGCTCTACAACGCTGACGAGATGCCGCTACCAAACCGCCATGCGACGCCAGAGGAAGAGGCGAAACAGCATCCCTGGGCCCGCTTTTATCTCTCGAACCAACTGGACTCACCCTATACCCACGGTGTCTCGCTCAAGGATTATCTTGAGATCGATGAACCGGAAATCCGGCAGATCAAGGCGACCTACTTTGCCATGATAACGGAGATGGATGCCCAAATCGGCAGATTGGTCGCGCATCTGAAAGAAACCGGGGCATGGGACCGAACACTCATCGTCTTCACGTCAGACCATGGTGAGCATTTGGGCGATCATTGGATGATGGCGAAGTTCAGCTATTACGAACAAACCTTCTCCGTTCCCTTGATCATCCGCGACCCGGGAGCAACGGGCGATCCGGGACGAGGCAAGAAAGTCGACGCCTTTAGCGAAAGTATCGATGTCATGCCAACGATTTTGGAGTGGCTTGGGCTTGAGACCCCTGTTGCGTGTGACGGGGAATCGCTGCTCCCCTTCTGTCAGGGCGAGAACGTCCAAGGTTGGCGCACCGAGGCTCATGCGGGATTCGATTTTCGCCATTTTCCGGGGCTTGACGGCGGCCATGCGTTGGGACTGACGCCCGATCAATGCACTGCCAACCTGATCTGGGACCGGCAATACAAATACGTCCATTTTACCGGGCTGCCGTCGCTCTTTTTCGATCTGGAGAATGATCCCCACGAGTTTCACGACCTTGCCGCGGATCCCGCCTATCACGGACTAGTCCTCGAATATGCGCAAAAAATGTTGAGTTGGCGCATGAATCATGACGAACGGACCCTCACCAACACACGGCTCGGACCCGGCGGCATGGTCGAGCGCCGCCCGCATCGCCGGAGAAGAAACGAAGCCACCGCCAAATAGAATTTCTATTGCTCCGCCGCTTCCAAGCAGTGGCCGGAACGCCTGCAGATAGCCATAAACGGTCCTAGCGATACCTGCCCCGCTGGTACGGCGCGGTTCGGCCGACTTTTCACCGAACGTGCCACGCGGTATGAATCACCATTGCGGTTGTATCGCGGGTCAAGACGGCGAAAGGATGATTTATCATGATCTATGCGCGTAGCGGCGCCGATGCGCTTGCCGAGCGGCATGACGTGATTTCACCCGGCACGGGACTCCAGCATTGGGGCACCACATTTTTCGGGCCGCGCACCTCGACGAGCCGCGCGCCAGGGCCGCAGGCGACGATGTCGGAGTTACAGGCGCATGAGGCGATCAAGCCGCATTTCCACGGCGTGACCATGTTCCAGCTTTTCATCGCCGGGTCCGGCACCATCGGCAACCGCGGGCAGGCTTTGAAACCGCTGACGATCCAATTCAAGGATCGACACACCGCCTACGGTCCGGTTACGGCGGGCCCACAAGGGCTCTCCTTCGTCGCGCTCAGAATGTATACCGGCGATTCCAAGCCGATCTACATCCACAACAAGGACGAGGCCAAAGAGAAGATACGGCCGAGCAAGCGCCGCAACGTCACTTCGGACCAGATTCACTTCTCGATCGAACCGTTGCTCCGGGCCCGCACGGAAGCGGTGTGGGAGACGGCGCTCGAAGGCGACGACAGCATGTGCGCCAAGGTCGTCCGGCTTGGCGCCGGCATGACGGTGAAGGGACCGGACCCCAAGATCGCCGGCGGCTGCTACGTGTTCGTCGGCAACGGCAGCATGCTGCACGATGGTGACGACCTGCCGCTTTGGTCCATGATCGTCGTCGAGAACTGCGAGGACGAGTTCGAAATTCGTGCCGGCGAAAACGGTCTCGAGGCACTGGTCCTGCAATATCCAAACGAAGACCTTTAGAGCGCGGTTCGCCTTGCCGGGCGACGCGCAAGTGATGTTCAGCGGAAGCGAAGATAAGGAACAGACCCGATGACAGCCAACTACGATCCGAATGCAAATTACGAGATCAAGATTTGGGAAGAGGACTTCAGACAGGTCCCCACGCGTATGCTGCTCGCCCGGATCTATCAACCGATCGGTGATGGGCCGTTTCCGGTGTTGCTCGACCTGCACGGCGGCGCCTGGACGTTCAAGGATCGTATGGCCAATGTGGCAATGGCCGACGCAATGGCGCGCAGCGGGCTTCTGACAGTATCCGTCGATCTGCAGCTGGGCGGCGAAGCGCCCTACCCGGCCTCGGTGCAAGACGCGAACTACGGCATCCGCTGGCTTAAGATGAAAGCGCCCGACTGGAATGGCGATCCGTCGACGATGGGTTTGCTCGGCAGTTCCAGTGGCGGCCACGTGGCGCAGTTGCTCGGCATGCGCCCGCAAGACCCGCGCTACAACGAACTGGCGCTGGAAGGACACCCGGAAATCGACGCGCGCATCCACTACGTGGCAACGCGCTCGCCGATCAGCGATCCCTTAGCGCGCTACAACAACGCTCTGGCCAAGGGGAACCAGGAAATGGCGGATCGCCACCACGTATATTTCAATCCCTTCAGCGACATCGAAGAAGGCAACCCGCAAATGATCCTCGAGCGCGGCGAGCCGGTTGAATTGCCACCGATGCTGGTCATGCAAGGCGGACTTGATGACAACGTCCTGCCCGCATTTCAGGAAAAATTCGGCGAAACTTATCGTGCCGCCGGCGGCGATTGCGATGTCGCGGTGTTCGAAGGCTGCGGCCACTTGTGGGTGCTCGAACCTGGGCCCGACACGGATCGCGCACACGAAATGGTCAAGGCATTCATCGCACGCCAGCTTCACGCGCTGTAGCAATCGACCTGAGGGCGTACAGCGCGACCTCATACCGGCCGAGATATCGCCTTCCTTGAGGCGTCTGAAACGCCGGTAGTGCCTACGGACAACAGTTCGGAGGATACGGCAGAGTGAGAATATGCAAGACGATGCAGGACACTCGGAGCAGCAAGATGCTTATATGCACGAGTATGACGGGGCGCTGACCGAGCAGGTCATCGCCGGACGGACCGCTGACGTTCATGGGGCTTTCTTTCTACCCTATCTCCGGGCTGGCATGGACGTTTTGGACTGCGGCTGCGGACCTGGCTCGATAACCGTGGGATTGGCCGAGGCCGTAACACCTGGATCTGTCACCGGCATCGATCTCGAAGAGAGTCAGTTGGCGCGAGCCCACGAGACCGCTTCCGGCCTTGGCCTCGCCAACGTCACCTTCGAGACCGCCGACGTTCGTGACCTTCCCTTTGAGGATGGGCGATTCGATGCGGTGTTCAGCCATGCCATGCTGGAACACTTGCCCGATCCCGTGCCCGTGCTCGTGGAAATGCGCCGGGTTCTAAAGCCGGGCGGTCTGGCGGCCATCCGATGCATTGATCTGGACGGCACCATCATCGCGCCGGATGACGGCAGGCTGGCCGCGGGTCACGAGCTCTGGCGCAAGTACCGCCAGCACTGCGGTGGCGACGCATTCATGGGCCGTCGGCTGCGCGCCCTATTGCGCGAAGCCGGTTTCGCAAGGACGGTGGGCACGACGTCGAGCGAAACCTGGGCAACGCCTGAGCGGGCGCAATCCATGTCGTCCGTCATGACCGACGAGTTCACTGGCCCGAAGATCGCGCAAGCCGCTATTCAAATGGGTTGGGCGGATCAGGCCGAGTTGGAGGCGATTGCTCATGCGCTCGACGACTGGGGCACGCATCCAGATGCCTTCATGGCGATTGTTTGGGGTGAAGCGGTCGGATGGAAGGAACAGACATGCTGAAATGCGAACCTAGAGCGGGACACTCAAGCCCTGCTTCGGGTAAAAATTAGAAGTCAGGTTCGACCATGAGGATGTCCGTTCCTAGGATTTAAGCGGACTTCGTATAACGATGGGCGGTTCTCTGCACTAGCGAAGACCGGACATTCACCTTTCTAGCCGCTCTCCCACTATCCCTCACTGCGCTTGGAATTCGCGCATGCCGGCCTGCATGCTAGACTTTCACCGGGACAATCATTTTGGCAAACGGCAAGTGGGGGCAAGACATCATGTCCAATACGCTATTCGTGGAGGTAGTGCCGTCGGGCAAAGCGCTGGGCGCGGAAATCAAAGGTGTCGACCTGAGGACCCTCTCAACCGAGGCTTTTGGCCGAATCAAGCAAGGCTTCCACGAGCATCTTGTTCTCACGATCCGCGGCCAGGATTTGACCGATCCCGACCTCATCGACTTCGGTAAGCGTTTCGGTGTGCTGGAGCCACCCGGGATGAGCATAATTGGCAAGCCCTATCTCGATGACTATCCCGATGTCCTGGTGATTTCGAACCTCAAGTCCGATGAAGGAACACCGCTCGGGAATCTCGGCGACGGCGAGGCGATCTGGCATACGGATATGTCATACCGCGATGTCCCATGCTCCGCCGCAATCCTGCACGCTTGGGAAGTCCCACCGAGCGGCGGCGACACATCCTTCGCGAACCAGTACCTCGCCTATGAAACCCTGCCGCACGACCTGCACGAAAAGATCGACGGCCGGATCATGGTACATGACGAAACCTACAACAGCGGCGGCCAGCTCCGGAAAGGCTTCAAGGAAGTCACCGACCCGCGCGAAGCACCGGGCGCACGCCATCCGATCGTCCGCACCCACCCAGTGACCGGACGCAAGAGCCTCTATCTCGGCCGGCGGCGCAATGGCTGCATTCTTGGCCTCGATCTGGACGACAGCGAAGAAACGCTGGAACGGCTTTGGGCGCATGCCACACAACCGTCACTCGCCTGGACGCATCAATGGCGTAAGGGCGACGTCCTTATCTGGGACAACCGCTGCGTCCTGCATCGGCGCGACGCTTTCGATCCCACGGCCCGGCGCATGATGCATCGCGTCCAGATCAGGGGCGAACTGCCGGCATAGTTTTCGCCGGTTATCGCGATTTCACGCGAAGAATGATCGCGCCGCGGCGGCAGCAGCTCTGGGACGGGTGATAGTTCGGCGTCCGTTGGACGGTGGTGCGAAGGCCCACTATGCTTCGAGGAAAACGAGGTGGCCCGGAAAAGTTGGCCACCGCATGAGATGGGAGGAAGCGATCGACGTTGTCCTTGATGCTCTGCTCCAGTTATTGAGCGGGCAACATTTATTGTTTCTGGTTCTCGGCGTTGCATTGGGGTTGGCAGTCGGGATTCTGCCGGGTCTTGGCGGCATTGCAGGCCTATCGCTTGTACTTCCCTTCATCTATGGCACCGATCCAGGACCGGCGCTGGCCATGATGATAGGGCTTACATCCGTCACCGCCACATCCGATACCTTCCCATCGGTGCTCATGGGGATCCCCGGCACGGCCTCGTCGCAGGCCACAGTCCTTGACGGGTTTCCCCTCTCCAAACAAGGTCAGGCGGCGCGCGCGCTGGGCGCGGCGTTTACGGCGTCGCTGTTCGGCGGCGTCTTCGGCGCCATAGTTCTAACCGGAGCAATTTTCATCGCCAAACCGATCATTTTAGCGATCGGATTTGGCGAACAGCTAATGCTTGTCCTTCTTGCTTTGACGATGGTCGGCATGCTTACCGGCGCCAGCGCGGCAAAGGGGCTCGCCTCCTGTGGGCTGGGCTTGTTGATCGGCGCTATTGGCACCGCTTTCACCACCGCGGAAATGCGGATGGCCTTTGATAATCTTTACCTTACCGACGGCGTCCCACTCATCATCGTCGGGCTCGGTATGTTCGCCATACCGGAGATCGTCGACCTGCTGCGCCGACAACGGACCATCTCCGAGTCTGGCGTCCTCGGCGACGGTTGGGTCCAAGGCTTCCGCGACGCTATCGAACACAAATGGATCGTCCTTCGGTGTTCGGGTATTGGCTGTCTTATCGGCGCGTTGCCCGGGCTTGGCGGATCGGTAATCGACTGGATCGCCTATGGTCACATCAAGCAGATCAGCAAGGACAAATCCCGGTTTGGCCATGGCGATATTCGAGGCGTGATCGCACCCGAGTCTGCGAACAACGCGAAAGAAGGCGGCGCCCTGATCCCGACATTACTATTCGGAATACCCGGCTCCGGCAGTATGGCTCTGCTGCTTGGTGGATTGATTCTGATCGGGCTCGAGCCGGGCCCCGAGATGGTAAACGAGAATCTCGATCTTTCCTTTGTCATCATCTGGTCGATCGCCCTCGCCAACATCTTCGGCGCAGGAGCCTGTTTGCTGCTGGCGCCTTCGATCTCGAAGCTGACGACGATCCGCTACACGCTGATCGCGCCATTCATGTTCTCGATTATCTTTTTCGCGGCATATCAGGCGACGCGTGATTGGGGCGATATCATCGGCCTGCTGGTGCTGGGGACGCTGGGTATCTACATGAAGCGTTTCGGATGGTCGCGTCCGGCCCTCCTGATCGGATTCGTGCTCTCAAAGAAAGTGGAGGATGCCGTTTATCAGACGGTTCAAGCCTATGGTCTGAGCTTTCTCGACCGGCCGGTCGTCCTCGTCCTGCTTGCCTTGGTCGTTCTTTCCGCAATCATTGCTTTACGCACCAAGAGCCACGGTTTCGATCCACGCCAGACGCCGGAGCATTCGGCGGAGAAGCCATGGCCGCAGATGATGTTTCTGTTGGTCGTTTTGGTCCTGCCCATCTGGGCGATCGTTGACACGGCGCCGCGCGCCTTCAGCATGTGGGTGTATCCGGTCACGGCGGCGGTACTCACCTTGATTCCATTGATATGGATCGGGACCAGGCTTGTTCTCGGGCGCGAACCGAATGTCGTCTTTTTCGATAGCGAACACAAAACGGTCGACTCGTTTCCCGAGAAGCGCAGCGCTTTGCATTATATTCTATGGCTTGTGAGCCTGTTGATTGGGTCGACGTTGATCGGTTTCGTTTTTGCTATTGCGATATTCATCTTCGTATTTCTGAGGGTAAAGGCCCGGACGACGATCCTGTCGTCGGCGTTTGGCGCGGCAGCCTTCGTGCTCTTGCTGGGCACACTCGGCAATCTACTGGTGCTCGAGTATCCCGCAGGGTTGCTGCAGGCCTATTGGCCGATGCCTTGGCCCTTTATTAATTAGCGCGGATACTGATCGTGCAGCAGTACCGATGGCGGAACGCAACAAAGCCGGCGCTGTGAAGCACCGGCTTTGTTGCGTTTTAATACCAATTGGCGGCGAGACTATTTTTTCAGACTGTTGGTCCAATTGATCAGCCAATCCTGTGCTTCCTTGTCCAGCACGGATGAGGCCAGTAATACGGCCATGGCATCCTTTCCCAAAGCTTGCGGATAGGGGCCGAGAAGCTTCTTACCGTTCTTGCCAGTAACATCAGGGTCGTTGACCACCTTTTGGGCCGCCGCATGGTAGGTCGCGACCACGTCCTTGTTCGTTCCTTTCGGCAACACCATCATTTTGGCCGCCATGATCTTGATGGTGTGAACGGCCTTCCAAACGCGCGCCTCCACACCAGCGAGTTTTTTGCCATGAATTTGCTCGTAAATTTCGTTGAAGGTCGGGATGTCAGGCAACATGGGATCGCGAATGATTTCACCGTTGCCGCCGACATATCCGAGTGTGTAGAGCGGAATAGCGACGCCCTCCTTGATCAACGGAAGGACTTTCTTTGTATAGGCGGCATTGTTGTCTTGATTGATCGTCGTTTCGCCACGCTGGAAGGCTTGGCGGCGCTTGCCGGTGCTGAGACCGAAGATATATTTTACGTCCAAGCCCAGAAGATGATAGCTCAGCAGAATCGGCATGCCGCCGGCGGTCGGCGAACGGTCTCCCATGATGATTTGCCGGCCGAGCAGCTTTTTGACCTCACCTGTTTTGACGCCTAGCTCGCTTCGAACATAGATAAGAACGCCGAACGGCGACGCCATCAACGGAATGAAGTCCCGCGGGTCGTATTTCACCGATTTCTGCTTGAGCAGGTATTTGTACAGCGTCCCGGTTCCGGTATTGAAGACAACCCTTCCGTCCGGTTTGGCCTTTCGCATGAACTCGTTGGCACCCTTAACGGAGCCTCCGCCGGGAATGTTGCGGACGATGGCGGTTGGCGCGCCGGGAAGATGTTTTGCGAATAGGGGTGAGAGGAACCGGGTATAGACGGAGCCGCCACCTCCTTCCTTAAAGGGGACGATGAACGTGATTTTTTTGCCTGTGTAATCGGCGGCGTTCGCGGCACCCGGGGCAATGGCAAAGGCAACCGCCATCGCAACGAAAGTCGTTTTCAAACCAAAGCGCATTTTGTTCCTCCCAAATCGTTTCTGCTTGTTCTTCGCCCAGTCGCGGAGGAAGCAATATTTCCACGACCGTAAATGCGAATAGTGCGCGCGCTTAGGATGCTTTTGTTCGAACCCGGTGACGATTACCAGAAAGATCAGAAACGCGGTGGCGCGTGTCTCCAGAAGCTGGCGGCCACATCATTCGCCCCTTAGCGCGACGAGTGCTCCACCCTGCAGGCCACAGCCCAAGAATGTCTTTAGCGCCGAAACCTATCCTGTGAATTACTCGCTTGCTCTGAACCAGCATAGACCATAGCGGGCAATTGCAGAAATTGCGGGTGGCATACGAGGAGCTTGGTTGCGTGGGCCGCGTGGATGAATTTGGCCGCAGGCAGTCTCGCGCCGATAATTGTGGTCGGACAAGAAACCGGATAGCCGCCGGACCAGCAATCTCGGCACACACCGTGTGCGAGGCATCGGTGAACAGAGGAGTGATGAATATGGAACTGAATTTGAGAGGCCGCAAAGCCTTTGTGACAGGCGCTTCGCGCGGCATCGGGGCGGCGATCGCACGCGGGCTCGCAGAAGAGGGCGTTGACGTTGCGCTCTTTACCCGCAACCCGTCCGACTGCGAAGCATTGTCGCGGGACCTCGGGAATCTACACGGCGTAAAGGCACCGATCATTCAACTCGACTTCCTTGAGCGGGCGCGAATTAAGCCTGCGGTGGCGGAAGGAATTGCGGCGCTCGGCGGACTCGACATTCTCGTAAACAATGCCGCGGGCTTCTTTCGCGGCGGGTTGATGGACATCCCCGAGGATGTTCTCGAAGAGAACTTTATGATCAAACCGATCGGACTAATGCGTATGACGCGTGAATGCGCCTCGCATCTAGAAAAATCCGATCAGGCACGTATCATCAACCTGTCTGGGACGCGCGGCCGTGAGCCATCTCCTTATTCGATGCTGTCCGGGCCGATCAACATGGGCACCAATAGCGTAACGAAGGCGATGGCCAACTTGTTCGGCCCGAAGAGCATAACGGTCAATGCAATCTGCCCAGGCTCGACGGACACCGACCGCTGGGACGACCTGGTTGAGCGAACCATGCGGGATCATGGCCTGAACCAAAAAAATGCCGAGCAGAAGCTATGCGAAGAAGTGCCGCTTCGATGCGTCATCCGAATGACGGACATTTCCGATCTGGCAATATTTCTTGCCTCAAGCAGGGCAAGTCGCATCACCGGAACTGCGATCAACGTCGATGGCGGCCGCACGCGCAGCATATAATCCGTTTGATTCTTGTCCCTTAGTTCTCTCGACACTATGGCGCTTGCGTCGGTTCCCAGGCGGAAATGAACCGCTCAGCCTTAACCAGCGTTCGCTGCAACAGCCGCGCTTGGGAATGGTCGATTTCTGAACGGCGATGCAGAACGGATTGGTTGTCCCACATCAGGACATCACCGGACTGCCATGTGTCGTGGGTCCAGGTGAAGCGCTCCTGGTCGATATGCGCCCAGAGCCGATCCTGCAGGGCCTCGCTTTCCGCATCTCCGGATTCGACGATATAGCTCGACGGCCAGCCGTGCCGGCGGCTTAGATAAAGCGCTCGCTTGCCGGTGACCGGATGTACACGGACCAGCGGATGAACCGGACCTTCGATATCCTCCCGGCACGTCGGTTCCTTGAAGATCGCGCGCACCTTGCCGACGGTATTGTGCGTGTTGTCGTGACGCATATGCTTGCCTTCGACTGCGCGCTTCAAATCGTCCGGAAGCGTCTCGTACGCCAATACCATGTTGCAAAACGACGTGTGCCCGCCGCCGTCCACCGGCACTGTAATGGCGTTCAGGATGCTCCCCATCGGCGGATTCTGCGAATATGAGTTATCGGTGTGCCATTTAATTTCGAGGCTTCCCGACCCTTCCGTGATTTTGCGCGGCTTGCCGTCATCGCCGAGATTCGAGATCAGGCTCACCCCCGCCACATCGGAAATCCGCGCCGAGCCTGCCTTGATGCCGCCCTTCACAAGCATCGCGCGCGACGCCGTCTCCTGCCGACCGCCGAGCATGTCGGCGACTTCGAGCAATCGGGTCTTTTCCAATGGTTGTCCGCGAATCAGCAACACCATGTGCTCTGCCCAAAGGCGCTTGAGTGTCTCCGCTGTTTCCACCGGAATGTCCTGCGTCAGGTCGAGACCGCGGAGTTCGGCGCCCAAGGCGGCGCCAGTCGGGATAACTTCGATTTCATTAACGGAATTGACACTCATCGCTCACCTCAGCACAGATGGACTAATTTAGAAGCTCCCAAGAATTACCTTGGATACCATTCTCCAATGGTACGCCCTTCAACTTGCATTGCCCAAATCGTCGGGCGGCTGTTGCGCCCTGCTTCCGCATTAGCCGGCAATCGGAAACATTTTTCGAGCGACGCGGGGATCACTGGGTGACTTTTCAACTCGCCGGACGCGGCGCGTCACGGTTTGCCGCCCGCCGGCGCTGCGAAACTCTGCTTGAATAAGTCTGAGTCGGCGACCACCTTGGCGGCGAGACCATGGGCGGCGGCGTTCCAGTGCCCATCCGTGGGAAACTCGAAGCGGGTGCCGTTTGCCTCGTGTTCGGGCAGGAAGTGATGGTCCATATCGATGGCGCCGTAGTCGAGCGCCCTCGCGCGCGCCATGAAATAGCGGCGCATGTAGATGAAGTAATCCTCCGGTTCGTGGGCAACAAACGGATACCGGACGCCATCAACGACGAACAAGATTCGCGCCGGCGCCAGGCCGGCCATTCCGGGAAGATCCCGGAAGAACGCATCAACCGCCCGCTTCGCATCAGCGACGCGTTTTGCCTTGACGACACGGGGTACGTTTCCGAGGTATTGCCGACCCTTTACGGTGCCCTCGCCTTTGCGTGCGTTGACTTTGGTGTCCTCACCCGCGTCGCGATCCGACTCCACAGATGTCGCCCGCTTCCAATGCTCGCCGAGCGCGGATTTGGTCCGCACGAGCGCCGGCATCACCTGGAGGTTAAACAGTAGGTACCGGGCCAGGGCCGAGTGCTGGACCAGCACTCGCCAGGGGTTCGGCTCGTAATCGATGCGGATTAATTTAAGGATACCTCCGGAGTCCTCGGCGTAATGATGAAACCCGGGCCACTGCCTATAGGCGAGAAGACTCTCGTCGAAATCGTTGCCGACAATCACGAACACCATGGCATCCGGCCGGTAGGTCTCCCGCGCATGGCGCGCCCATGCGAGATACTGGCTGAGCGGGGCGGCCGAAGCGGCGAAACTGTACACCCGGCCGTGCCTCGCAATCTTGGCGGCAAGCCGGCCTTGAAGCGTTTTGGCGTACGGCACCATTGTCGCCTCAACATAGGAATCACCAATCACCGCGAGGAGCGGCGACGTGGTATCTGCCTCGTAATCGCGGTCGCTGACGAACCCCGAGCTGTTGACATGGCCGCCGTTGACGATGCTGAAGTTCCAATCTCTTGACCAGAGATAGTCGCGGTCCGGCAGGAAGCGGAAAACCGAACTTGTTTCGTTGACCGGCTGGCCGAAAAGGCTGGTGGAGACCGGCAAGAACCGTAGCGTGATCTCGGCCAGCACAAGCGGTATGGCCGTGCTGACGGCGATCGCGATGACGGTGAACAAAACCTTTTTCATTGGCCGGTACTTCTAATTCGTCGTCCGGACACCGCGCGCGGGTCCAATCGGTTGTTGGAGCGCCGCCGTCCCATACGCAAGAAACGATCCTTGGTACGTTACGTCATGCCTTCTCCGGCTCGTCGGCTTCCGGCGGTTTGGCGCCCGGTGATCGCTTTGACGGATAATCGAGCGTGTCCTTGATTTCCTGCTAATCGTTGGCCTCATCTGAAGTTCCCCATTTGAGGTCCTTCAACATGGATGATTGTGTACCGATACTTGTCCGGCAAACAACCTGCCGGCGCCCTAGGGGCGCGTATTCCACCGATGCGCTGTGTTGGAGCGGAGATTGGCCGTTGCAGCGTCCAATGACACTGTTGAGGCCGTGTTCCAGGCATAGCTCTCCCGGATCCCACTCCATCCTGGCGACGAGCCGGCGTTACCGATCCCACGATCCAACCTGAGAGCTGAAGCTGGCATGGAAGCGGCGAGAATGGTTTGGCGGGTGACCGACGCTGCCATTGCACCCGAACCAAAAATCAAGACAATCACCCGAGGCAACTTGAAGCGGAGCAACACTAGTGGCACGAAAAATTTTGTTCGTCACCACCGATCAGCAGCGTTATGACGGCGTTGGCTGCAACGGCGGTCAGATCGCGCGAACCCCGGTGCTCGACCGGCTGGCAAGCGACGGCATCGTCTACCGACGTGCCTACAATCAGAACACCGTGTGCATGCCGGCGCGCTCTACGATGCTTACCGGCCAGCATCCGCGAACGCACGGCGTGACAATGAACGGAATCCCACTGCCGCTGGACACGCCAAATGCCGCGGCTTGGCTACAGGACCAGGCAGGTTACCGAACCGCGTTGATCGGCAAAGCGCATTTCGAACCGTCGTCCGCACCCGACCAAAATTATTTCGAAAACTTCGCCGCCGATCTCGGCAAAACCGGACCGCATCGCGGTTTCGAACGGATGGAACTCGCCGCGCATACCGGGCGGCCGGGCCGTTGCATGTATCACTACCCAAAGTGGCTGGCCGAACATCATCCCGACGCGGTGGACGGCTTCTTCGAATATGTCGATAAGAATAAGGTGCAGAGCAGCCGCGTCGGCGGTGACACTCACGCGCCGCATGTATGGTTCAATCCCATCCAGCGCGAGCTTTACCACACCGACTGGGTCGCGGACCGGGCGATCGACTGGCTTGAGTCCCTGCCGGATGATGCCGACTGGTTCCTGTGGCTTAGCTTCCCCGATCCGCATCATCCCTGGGATCCACCCCGCGCCGAACTTGCCCGTCACGACTGGCGTGATCTCGACCTGCCGGACGGGTATCCAGGAAGCCCTGAACAATGCGCGACAATCCTTGCCCGCAAACCCCGGCACTGGCTGGAATGGTATGAAGGACGCGCCCGTTTCAGCTTCGCGGTACCGCCGAGCTTCATACCGGCCAATATGACCCCCGACCAGATCCGCGAGATCAACGCCAATGTCCATGTTGAGAATGAGTTGATCGACGAGGCCTTGGGCCGCGTCCTCGACCGGGTTTCCACGCTCGGCTGGGGCGAGGATACGGACGTCCTGTTCACCACAGACCATGGCGAGATGCAGGGCGATTTCGGCATGCTCTTCAAGGGCGCCTTCCATACCGACGCGCTGATGCGGACGCCGATGGTCTGGCGGCCGGCGCCTTCGGCCGATGTCACTCCCGCAGAGATTACCGAGCCGGTAGGGCATATCGACCTGGCACCGACCTTCGCCAGCATTGCCGGCCTGGAACCCGACCCGGCCTTCCAGGGCTCCTCCCTGCCGGTACTGCCGGGCAGCAGCCGTCACGAAAGGTCGATCATCACTTGGGACGACGACCCGCCCGACGAGCCCCGTTTCCACAACGGCAATGCCATCCAGCTAACGACAATGTACCGCGATGGCTACATCTGCACGTTCTACGACCGCACCGGCTACTATGACGGCACCGAAGGCGAGCTTTATGACGTTGAGCGCGACCCGCACCAGTGGGAAAATCTTTGGGACGACCCGGCCTTTGCGTCCGTCAAGTCGGACCTGCTTGCGGACCTGAAAGACCACATGCCGCCGGAGCGAGAGACGCCGCTAGAGCGCGTCTCGAAGGTTTAGGGTAGCGGTCTCCGTTGAACCGCTATGCGGCGCAAGGTGACCACGACCGACTGCGCCGGTCACATCGCCGTCGCCACAATAAACCGTTGTGCGGTGAGTAGTTTGTACGCGCCGGCTTCTTTGTATTCCCGGAACGCTGTAGCCATCCCATCGTGGAGTTCGGCTTGTTGGGTTTCCTCCAACACTTCGATAAATTTCCCGTAATCCCTGGCCAGAAGCTGGTTCCAGAACGGCTCATCATCGCTCTTAACAACAGTCCGGCAGAGTTGCTTTTCCTCGATGCCATCGAAACCGGCTGTTTGGAACAGTTTGGTGAGTTCGTCGCCTTCGCTGAACTTGAAATGGTGCTCGACCCTTTTCGAATCGTCTATGTGAAGGAGCCCTGGCGCGACCACATGTACGGTCGTCCAAAGGGTATTAGACTCCCGCGGCCCATGAACCATGAAGACGGCGTTTTTCCCCGGCTTCAGGACTCGGCGTGCCTCCTTCAGGGCCGCGAGTGGATCCGATGCATGCATCACCCCGAAGCGACAGGTGACGGCGTCGAAGGAGCGATCTTCAAAGGGCAACGCCTCCATACTGCAGACTTCGAAGCTCATATTCCCGAGGTCGAGACGTTCGGCGCGCTGCCGCGCCGTATTCAGCATGTTGGGGGTCACGTCCGTAGCCGTCACACGCCCCTTCCCGCCGACATGCAACGCTATGCTGATCGATGGTTCACCGGTCCCCGATGCAAGGTCCAGCACGGTGTCGCCGGCGCGAATGCCAGCCAAATCAATCAGCAACTGGTTGGGAGCGTCATCCTTCGATACGGTCTCATATGCGGTCTTCTTCCATTCGGCAGATTTCTCTTCCCAACTCTGATTAACGTCGCGTTTCTTGTCTGTCATTTGGGTGATGCTCCGGATTTCTCTGACAACACACGTGTTGTCGCGCCTTCGTCGCCAATCGCTTGAATGGCAAATTAATTAGTGAGACAGAATACTGTATTACTACGCCATCCCGTAATTTTCGGCCGTATTTGCAATGCTCTTGCCATGATCCCCATAACGTCGTCCATCAGCATCGATGACCACGAAATCGAGGAGCGCTTTATCCGCTCCCCCGGTTCCGGCGGACAAAAAGTAAACAAGACGGAAAGCGCGGTTCAGTTGCGTTTCGATGCACGAACGAGCCCGTCGCTGTCGAACGCGGTTTTTCTTCGCCTCAAGCCCCTTGCGGGCAGACGGATGACAAAGGACGGCGTGATCGTGATTACGGCCAACCGGTTTCGCACCCAGGATCTAAATCGTAAGGATGCAATGGATCGGTTGGTTGCGTTGATCCGGAAAGCGGCAGCACCCCCAAGATATCGGCGCCCGACTAAGCCAACCAAGGGTTCGAAGCGACGCCGGCTCGATAGCAAACGCCGCCAAAGCGATACTAAGAAAGGGCGGCGGAAGGTCACCGACGATTAACGGGGATCGGCGGGGCAGTTGACGGCAAAGTGAAAAGGATGCCCGACATGGGCGCCGGAGGAATATCCATGAGCGATACCGATCTGACGCAGGCTCTGAAGGTTATCGAGACCCTATCGACCGGCACGCTGACGACGCAACTCCTGAAGCGTGGCCTGCCAAGTACCTTTATCGCGGGCGTGCATCCGCTCAATCCGGACGCGCCGAGATTCGTTGGGCTTGCCTACACCTTGCGCTTGATCCCGAAGCGCGAGGATAAAATGTCGCCCGATACCGTTACGTCGCCGCTCTACCCGCAACGCCATGCCGTCGAGGATTGCCCGCCGGGACACGTCCTGGTGATCGACGCCCGGGGCATAACGGAAACCGGAACCTTGGGCGATATTCTGGTCGCTCGCCTGCAGGCACGCGGCGTTGCCGGCGTCGTTACGGATGGCGCAATGCGCGATACCGGCGCTATGATGAATTACAGTATCCCGGTGTTTTGTGGCGGCCGGGCAGCACGCAACAGCCATGTGGATCATTTGGCCACCGAGACCCAAGTGCCAATAGCGTGCGGCGGTGCGGCAGTGTTCCCGGGCGACGTTTTGTTCGGCGACGAAGACGGCGTCGTTGTTTTTCCGGCCGGCTTGGCGGCCGAACTGGCCGCCGACGGTGCCCGGCAAGAACGCCTAGAAACATTCCTTCAGCGGCGAGTCCTGGACGGAGCCCCCATCGCAGGCACCTATCCGCCAGACGCGGATACATTGGCGGCCTTCGAGAAATGGGACAAAGAGAATTGACCCGACTGCGCGAAAGCGGACGCCGTGATTGCGACGCCTGCATCGCGCCCGACTAGGAGGATTTCGTGGCGACGAAAATCACCATCAACTTCGGCGACCCGGACATCGCCGGGGAAACGGCCCGCATCCCCAACGACGGTGCCGGCCCATGTCCCATCGAAACCATCATCCGCCGGATTGGCGCGCATCCCATGGCGCTGTTGCATCCGGAAAAGATCCGCGACCCCGATGAGCGGAAACGCGTGGAGGGCCTGTCCACCGATGGCGGCGCCTATTTCATCGATCGATTGGCTGCCGGTATGGCGGCGATCGCCACTGCGTTTCATCCAAAACCTGTAATCGTGCGCCTGTCCGATTTCCAGAGTGACGAATACGCGATGTTGGATGGCGGCCGTGACTTCGAACCGAATGAGCAGAATCCAATGATCGCCTGGCGTGGCGCCGTGCGCTACACCCACCCCGACTACGCGGAAGCATTCGCCTTGGAATGCGCCGCGGTGAAACGGGTTCGCGAGGACATGGGCCTGACCAACCTGCACCCCTTGGTGCCCTATTGCCGGCGCCTCTCCGAGGCCCACGCAGTCATCGACGCGATGGCGGCCAACGGTCTTCGCCAAACCGTGGATGGTTTGCAGATTCACTTGATGGCGGAAGTGCCCAATAACGCCATGGAGATCGATGGCCTGGCCGGCCTATTCGACGGCATCTCCATCGGGTCGAGGGATTTGACGCAACTGGTCCTCGGCATCGATGCCGGCGCGGCATTCGTCAGTGCCGCCGATTTCGACCCCTGCAACCCCGGCGTCTTACGCTGCATCCAATTAATCATCGAAGGTGCGAAGCGCCACGACTGTCCGGTCAGCATCTGTGGTCCGACACCCTCCGAACGCCCTGAAATGGCCGAGTTCGTCGTCCGTCACGGAATCGATTGCCTTAGTCTGCGCCCGGATAGCGTGGTCGAGACAACCCGAAACGTGCGCCATCTGGAACAAGACCTTTCGAAGCGGTGACACGGTATGGCCCCACACGACGGGGTCTGGAGTTGTCCACTTGGTATTTTTACCAGCAACTGAATGTCCGCTTTTGGGAGATAGAGATGACGCCGCTAACTGCCAACCCGACGTCCGCTCCCCGCCACAAGCGATCGATGACAGTTCTTGCTGCGGCCCTACCAATCCGTCGGTCGCGTCTCTTCCGTCGTGTCTCCTTTTGACGAAACTAAGACCCGCACTTTTGCCCCGCGCCTGCGTTGGATGTTTTCGGCCGATGCAAAATTTCGCTTTTCGTAGTTCCTCTCTTGCACGGGGCATGGCATTCGAGCATTGGTGACTATAAATACTTGGGTTGCATTCAGAATAAATAGTTTTACTTTTAAAATAATGGAAAATAAAAATGTGTATTCAGTTTTTCATTTTGATTACATCAAATAATTTGAAATAAAAAGATCCAGTAAACATTGCAATATACTTAATTTATACCATATGTATATGGTCAGAAATAATAAAAGGCCTTGCAAAGGTCCTTTAAAAATATTTTTGGCTCAAAAGACGCTCCCGAAGACAAATCCAAGATCGCGCCTGGTTTCAATCAGCCGGTCACGAAGCCTGACGCGCCTCCTGCCAAATCCGCGCCCGGGAAAACGTCCTAGGTATCGGAACGGAGAGGGCATCGTCCCTCTTCCGTTGCCGCACTTTGGGTACGTTAAATTTGAAACTTGGAGGCCTGCCATGACGATACGCACGAGCACGCGGTCCGTAACATTCAGGCGACCATTTTTTATCAATGGAATTGATAGGCAAATGCCAGCCGGCACCTACGTTGTGGAGACGGATGAGAAACTTTTGGAAAACGTTTCTTTTCTTGCCTATCAGCGGGTGTCGACTGCGATCCACCTGCCCCCGAAAGCCGGCTATTCGACCACATTGACAGTCGATCCGTATGAACTCGACGCCGCACTTAAGCGCGACCGAGCGCCTGCAAAGACCCCCGTCGGTCAGGATGTCAGTCGAGAAGCGCTGAAAAGGGCAACGGACTTGCGTCGGGAAGAAGCCGACATTTCGGCCATACACCGAGCCGAAGACGACGGGATGATCATTCATCCAGGGTGAGCAAGCGCCACTGCGGCGCGAGTGAGAGATTTTGTCGTGAGAGTTAGGCCAGCCAGCGCAGCAAAGACCCTGAGCGTGACCTCAAACTTGCACAAGACAAGGAGAGTATTCCAATGTCATCACATAACGGTAACGGCGGTCAGGGTGGCCCCTGGAGCAGCGGCCCCAAACCCAACATCAATATTGAGGATTTGGTCCGGCAGGGACAGGATCGATTGAAACAGATGCTGCCGGGTGGTGGCTCAACACAGAAGTTAATCGTCCTTGGCGCCCTCGCTCTGGTCGGCCTAGGCGCATGGACGAGCTATTATACTGTGCCGAGTGACTCCGTCGCTGTCCTGCAGCGTTTCGGCAAATACCTCAAGGAGGTTCCCCCGGGACTGCATTTCAAGCTACCGCTGGGGATCGACACGGCCACGATCGTTCCCGTCAAACGTCAGTTGAAACAGGAATTCGGGTTTTCGACCCCGAGCGCCGGGGATCCGTATCAGAGTCCGCGTCGACGCGACCAAAAGCGCGAGACCCAGATGGTGACGGGCGATCTGAACGCCGCACTGGTGGAATGGGTCATTCAATACCGTATCTCCGAACCGATTAAGTTTCTATTCGAGGTGCGAAAGCCAAGTGAAACGCTCCGATATGTCTCCGAATCCGTCATGCGCGAAGTCGTCGGCGACCGTACCGTCGACGAGGTGATTACCATCGGCCGGCAGGAAATTGAATCTGAAGCGCTGACAAAGATGCAGGCGCTCTCGACCAAATACGCGATGGGGATCAGCATCGACCAGGTACAGCTGAAGAACATCAACCCACCTCAACCGGTGCAAGAATCGTTCAACGAAGTCAACCAGGCGCAGCAGGAGAAAGAGAAGCTGATAAATGAAGCCCGTCGCGACTACAACAAGGTGATCCCGCTTGCCGAGGGCGAAAAGGATCAGCGGATCCGGGAGGCCGATGGCTACCGGCTCAAGCGGGTCAACGAAGCGGAAGGCGATGCCGCCCGGTTCAACGCTTTGTTGGCCGAATACAGCAAGGCCCCGGAAGTCACCCGCCGACGCATTTATTTAGAGACCCTGCAGGAGGTCATGCCGGGTATACGCTCTAAGATCATTGTAGATGAGCAGACACGTGGCATCCTGCCGTTGCTTAACCTCGACAACAAGATGAGCGTCCGGCCATGAACAGAACCATGCTGATCGCAATCTTTGCAGTCCTCGGAACCGGCGCGTACGCCGCCATGAGCTCGGTCTATACGGTGAGCGAGGTCGAGCAGGCAATCATCACGCAGTTCGGCAAACCTGTGGGCGAGCCCGTTACCACCGCGGGACTAAAGGTTAAGGTCCCGTTCGTTCAGGACGTCAATCCGATCGACAAGCGGATTCTCGAATGGGATGGCAATCCGTCGGATATGCCGACCAAGGACAAGCTTTACATTTCGGTCGATCTCTTCGCCCGATGGCAGATCACCGATCCTCTCCAGTACTTCTTGCGGCTCCGCGACGAACGAAGCGCGCAGTCACGCCTGGATGACATTCTCGGCAGCGAGACCCGCAATGCCGTCGCCAAACATGAGTTGATCGAGATCATCCGTACGACGAAGGACCGCGTGCCGTTGCGCGACACGCTGCTGACCGAGGCGGAGCGCGAACAGGATATCGGCTCGTTGGTGCCGATTCAGAAGGGGCGCAAACTTGTCGAGCAGGAGATCTTTACCGCTGCCGCCGAAAAGGTCCGCGTGTTTGGTATCGAATTGCTCGATATCCGATTCAAGCGGATCAACTACAATGAAAGCGTACGCTCGAAAATCTATGATCGAATGATCAGCGAACGTCGGCAGATCGCAGAACGCTTCCTGTCAGAAGGGAACGGCGAAGCCGCCAGAATTCGCGGAAATCGTGTGCGCGATCTGAACAAGATCCAGTCGGAAGCTTACCGGCGGGTCGAAGAAATCCGCGGCGTGGCGGACGCGAAAGCAACGGGAATCTATTCGAAAGCCTACAACCAGAGCACCGAAGCAGTGGCGTTCTATGAATTCACGAGGACGTTGCAATCCTACAAATCCATAATCGCTGACAACACGACCCTCGTGCTTTCCACGAACAGCGACCTATTCAAATTTCTTAAGGATATGGCTCCCGACACCAACGCCGCTCCGGCCCAAAGTTCCGGTGACAAGCGATGACAGAGCACGGTCCCGCGACCGTCAGGCCGACCTTCGTCCTAGAGGAGTTGGAGGGAGCGCAGCCATCCGGCAACTACAGCGTGGAGACGCGTGGCGAACATAACAAATTCTTACCGTTTCTTAACGCCAACCACACGTCAACATGGATTGGGGTTTGTCGGAAATCTGGAATTTCTGGCGTTCGCCGAATCATCAACATCGATCCTCTTAATCTGGCGGATAAGACGATCCTGCGGCGTCGACAGGAAGAACTTAAATTTCGTCTCCTCGGCGCTACTTCTGCGACGTGGCCGGACGCTGTGGCCATGGCCAATTATCTTATAGATATCTTTGCCGCCACACCGCGGACGCGGACTCTACGCCGCGGTGAGTTCACCGCGCATACGCAAGACGATCTCACTCGACTGGGCGACCGCAGGAAAGAACAGTCATGATCAAATCCCGAGCCATAGGTGCGCCCGCCGATCAACTGCATAGCGACGGACCAAAGGAGCGCAAGTGCCTCAGGTGCCGATCGTTGTTCCAAAGCGATTGGATCGGCGAACGAATCTGTTCGCGATGCAAAGGGTCGGCCGCGTGGCACAATGGTGTACCGCAGCAGGCTCATACCGGCGGCAGGCGCAGATAGTAGCCGATCCCATGATCTTCGGCCCCCGCGCCGTTGCCGGGCAACACCGCACCGCCACAACCTTCGATCTGCCCCTAGGTCTGCCCCCTTCGGATCTAAATCAGAAGCTACGTCCCCTTCTTACGTAACCAGGCTCCGCACACCAACCCGTGCCGGTGCTGGATATTTTCGTCCGAGGGTTAAATCCGGCGCGTGATGGTACCCTTCATTTACGGCGCATCGCATTCGAACATAGGCAGCCATAAATACTTGGGTTATATTCAAAAAATACGGCACTTCATTTAAATAATGGAAAATAATAATATATAATCAATATATAAAATTTATTACTTCCAAGTATATAAAAATAAAAAATCTTATATAATATTGCAAATTACTTAAATATCACCATATTTACATAGTCAGGAAATATTTTCTGAAATATTGAAAGATTTTTCATATGGCCTTTAAAAATATTTTTGGCTCAAAGTGGGCTTCCAGCAAAGACGCTCCCGACGACAAATCCAAGAAGACCGCGCCGGATTCAAATCAGGCGGCCACAGAGTCTAATGCGGCTCCGGCCAAAGCTGCGCCCAAGAAAACGTCCTAGATATCGGAACGGAGAGGGCATCGGTCCTCTCCTTCGCCGCACTTTGAGTACGTCAAAGTCAAAACGTGGGGGCCCGCAATGACGGTACACACGAGCACGCGGTCAATAACGTTCAGGCGCCGATGAAATGGGATTTCGAGCTGTGAAGCATTCAGCGCCGAAGCCAAAGTGCGAGCCGGAATTAAAAGGATGATCAGCAATCGACGCTAAACTCCAATCCTACATCGAACCAAATGGCGATCGCTATTCCGGTCCGCCTATTGAAAACCCAATAATTCGGCCGTCCACAATACTGTTGGTAGGTCCCGATGGATTGTGTCGCGCGGGACTCAGGAATATTTTCGACGTGTCGCCATTCAACGTAATCGGTGAAGGCTCGGATATTGCCACGATCGATCCGGGCACCGTGCTCAACCCTGAAATTACATTGATGGAAATTCCGACTGACGCTCCTGCTGTCCAGCGTACGGTAGAACGGTTGAAAGAGATCTATCCCGATACCTTAGTCGTAATCCTGAGCGAGAAAGTCTGCATGGCGACGTTGGCCGCGTGCCTGGGTGCCGGTGTCAACGGATTCCTCACCAGAGATATATCGTCTGAAGCCTTGCTCGAATCGTTGCAGCTTGTAGTACTGGGCGAAACCGTTTTGCCAACCGGTCTCGCCACGCTATTGCAGCACGATGATGCCGATTGGAATCCGGCGCGCGTTAACGGCGGTAAAGCTGCCGATTTATCCGACCGGGAAATCGAAACAGTGCAAGGTCTCCTGCGGGGAGAATCGAACAAACTGATCGCTCGTCGCCTCAACATCACAGAGGGGACGATTAAGGTGCATGTCAAAAGTGTGCTGCGGAAGATCAAGGTCAGCAACCGCACGCAGGCCGCGATTTGGGCGCACGCCCACGGAATTTCACCCGGCTCGCTGACGCTGCCTTTTACACACAACCGCAAGGCTCGTTTGGATAACGGCAAACAATTTCCCGGCAATTGAGAGCGGCCATCAGATGGCTGACTTTAGGGAATATGCACGACCAACCGAACGCCAAACACAATTAAGCCCGGGCATCCCGCCAATTCGAGCCGAAACCGGACTCAACTTGTTCAGATTGTCTTGGGAATCACATAGTAAAAAATCGAAAAGAAATGGAAACCGCTGCCAGCGATGACAAACGAGTGCCAAATGGCATGGCCATACGGCAACCGCTTCCACAAATAGAATAGGACACCGATACTGAAGGCGAGCCCACCCGCAACCAAGAGCACAAATCCCATCGGCGCCAGTACCTCAAACACGTCCTCGCTCGCCCACAGCGTGGGTATCCATCCCATTGCCAAATACATGATGAAGGCAAATCGCTCGTAATCATCACTGCGCCCGGTAAGGAACGCTGCCAGCTGGACGATGATGCCTCCCAGGGCCAATCCCCACACGATCGCCAGCGAAACCCATATCTGCCCTGGTGGCATGAGAAGGCAGAACGGTGTGTAGGTCCCGGCAATGAGCAGATATATCCCGCAGTGATCGAGTGCGAGAAGCAACTGCTTGAGACGCGGGCGTATGGCCGCGTGATGCAAAGCCGAGAACAGGAACAACAGAATTAACGCGGCCCCATATACAATGACTGCAGGCAGACTGCCTGCGCGCCCCAAACTGTCGGCCTCCATGATAAGGAACACCAGCCCGACGGCGGCAAGCAATGCCCCGAAGCCATGGGTGGCGGCATTAAGCCACTCTTCGGCTCTCGGGTAATATTCCCGATACATTGGATTCCCGGTATTTTCAGGTGTTGTTCAGTCTTACGTCGAACGGACGTGGACCATGGAACACGAAGTATGCGTCGGGTGAGTACGCTGAACAACTGCCAACCGACGTCCGCTCCTAGCCAGAAGCGGAAGTGAGAGGCGGCACGCGGTCAGTTTTCTGACCCCCCGTACTCGCTTGTCACTCAGGCGTAAAACAGTTGCTCCCGCGAAACGCCTTCGTCCCCAAACGTGATCATTCCGGCGCCAACAATGTCGCCCACCTGCCACTTACACCATGCCGTGCCACCATCGACCACGACATCGGTTATTACCATCTTGTCCGCCAGCTTTCTGAGCCCCGCGATATAACCAGGCAGGTCACCCTTGCCAAAGATCTTTCCGTCCTTATCGAGAAGCTTGAAATCGTCAGTCACATTATCAGCCAATTTGTTCGCGTCCAGTTCCCCAAACCCCGTTGCATAACCACCCAACTTGTCTGCCGCCGCCATGTCAGCTCTCCCGGTCGTGCACGTTGATACGTCACGTGTGGAATACACAGTAGCAGAAGTCGATTGCTGGCGTTGGAATGTCCGCTCCCTGCCGGAAGCGGACATTCAGCCGTTCGAACAACCGATACGCTAAATCCGCCTATGGCGGGAAACAGGCTGATTAGCCACGGGCCACAATGGCCATGGCTATCAGTCCTCGTCGGCCGCCAACAATCCGGACTTAAAGAGCAGTCCTGCAACGCCGGCGCCGATCAGCGGAGCCAAGATGAACAGCCAGACCTGCGCTATTGCTTGTGGGTTTGTGGCAAAGCCAACGATGGCCGGCCCCAGTGAGCGAGCGGGGTTTACCGACACACCCGTTACGTTGATACCGACGATGTGAATTACCGTCAGGGTCAACCCAATCGCAAGTCCCGCGAGATGCGCGGGTGCACCCTTCTGTGTCACGCCGAGGATGCAGACAAGGAACAGGAAGGTCGCGACCGCCTCGAACACGAAAGCTGACAAAAGGTTATATTCGCCGAGATAACCGGTGCCCCATCCGTTTTGGCCCAAGCCGCCGCTCCAACCCGCCGCCTTGCCGGATAAAATGAGATACAGGACCGCAGCGCCGGCCAGTGCGCCAAGGATTTGAGCAATGACATACGAGATGAAATCCGCGCCGGACATGCGACCCGCCAGGAGCGCGCCAAAGCTGACCGCTGGATTGACATGGCATCCGGACACCGGGCCGATCCCATAGGCCATTGCAACAATAGCAAGTCCGAAGGCGAATGAGATTCCGAGGACGTCAATAGCGGTTGGCCCAGAAGCCATGCCGCCGATCACGGCAGCGCCGCAACCAAATAGGACGAGCGTGAACGTGCCTATGAATTCTGCAATTGGTTTCTTCATTTTCACTCCATATACCCGCACGGCAATACAGCGCCTAATAAGCGCATCCCAAACCGTGGTCAGTAATGTAGTGCCCCCCCAAGCGCGGCAATCCTGGCCTAATTTTCACTTATCCGCAACAGTCGAAGGGTTTGGAAACATCCGGAAACCGGAAAGCGCCCTATGCCGCCCAACTCAAGTCCGGCTGTTTGTCCTTCCAGTCGGTCGCCTGCTCGAATGCATAGCCGGCCCGAAGGATAACGTCTTCCGCGAATGGCTTACCGTTGATCAGCAATCCAATCGGCAGTCCCTTGGACGTGAACCCACAGGGGACCGACAGGCCGCAGAGACCGAGGCGGTTGCCGATATTGGTGTTCGCCATGTATTGCGCCGCGTAGTCCAGGTAGATCTCGAGCGACTCGTCGACGGCGGCCACCGGCAGCGCAGGAATTCGGGTCGTCGGCGATAGAACGATATCGACGTCGCGAAGCGTCTCCCTCTGCGACGCCTGGAGTGTTTTCAGCGCGTGCAGCATCTTGATGTAATCGGTCGCGAGATGGTCGCGATCGCCGATCATGCGCGGGCCGACGATTGGATCCATTTGATCGACGCTGGTCTTTATCCGCTCCTCGTGGATGACCGCCGCCTCGGCTCCATTCACCACCGACGCCATCGCGGCGGCGGCCGTAGCCTCGGGATATGCGATGTTCTCCACCGTGGCCCCAAGGTCGCGGAATACGTCGGCCGCGACACCAACGGCTTTCTCGACTTCCGGATCCAGATCGTCGAAGAAGACGTCCCGAGGAATTCCGACGCGCAGTCCCTTGGCCCCTGCCTTCAACGCGCCGAGCACGTCCTCTGGGCGAATGCCAACGGTGCTGTCATCCCGCGCATCCTCGCCCTGCAATATCTGATAAACGAGGGCCGCGTCCTCGACGCTGCGGGTCAACAGCCCGGCGGAATCGAGCGTCCAACTGAGTGGGAAGATACCGAAGCGGCTGATCCGGCCGACGGTCGTCTTGAGCCCGACCGTGCCGCATAAGCCCGCGGGTGCCCGGACCGACCCACCCGTATCGCTGCCGAGCCCCATCGGTGCCAGGCCACTCGCCACGGCGACCGCGGTTCCCGCACTGGAACCTCCCGGCACGCAGTGTTCCTCACTCCACGGATTGTGCGGCGTGCCCTGAATGTGATTGATGCCGACAATGCCCTTGGCGAATTCGACCGTGACGGTCTTGCCCAGGACGATCATGCCTGCCGCCGCGAGCCGCCGCGTCACTTCGCTCTCCTCGGTCTTTACCGCCGTGTCCACCGTCCGCGACCCCGCCGTCGTCGGCAGTCCCACGATGTCGTAGAGGTCCTTCACTGCGTAAGGAATACCGTGCAAGGGACCGAGGTCATGTCCTGATGCCATCAAACCCTCGGCGGCCTTCGCTTCGGCCATGGCGCGATCCGCCGTCACGAGGTTGAAGGCATTCAGGGGGCCATTCAATGCCTCGATACGGCCGATCAGGTGCTCGGTCAGTCCGGTCGGCGTGACCTCGCCGGATCGCAACATCGCGGCAAGTTCGGTGATGGTTTGGTAATGCAGTGGACGGTCGGTCATGCAACGCTCCTGTGTCGGCGAATTTCTATAGTCAGGAGCAAATGGACCAAATGCAAATTCTCCAGGAAGCAAGCCGAGGGCCGCTGCGGCGATCCCGTGACACGCCGCAGCGGCTGCTTGGCTTATTGCAACGTACTGAGCGCGGCCTGGATGCGGAGGATCTGTGCATCGGTCAAAAGCTCGGCCATCACCTTCTGGAAGTGGCGGTGCTGCGCGCCGGACAGAATGTATTGCCAACGGTAGGCGCCTAGCAGGTGTTGATGAATGGCGGCGGCCTCGTCAACCGAAACGGTTCGCCCGGCCGCCGCCGCGAAGTAATCCGCGTCGGTCTTCGCCTGCCCGTTCAATATGCCGTCTACAGCACCGACGAGCTCGATAAAATCATCGACGGCGGATTCCCGCTCTTCCGGAGCCAGGGCGGCATCGATACGGCGAAATTCCATTTCATCGATCAGAGCGTGCTGGCTTTCCTCCATCCAGTGATATTTGAAGACATCCCGATAGAGGGCGGACACCGCCTCATCGCCATCGATACTCTCGCGGTAATGGACCTGCGTGAAGAGTTCGATGTGGAGGGTCAACGCCAACACGGCCCAGGTCGATTTTCCCAGCACAAGCCCGGCAACCTCGTTCGCATTCCAGTCGAACCGATATCCCTCGGGCATGACATCGGCACACAGGGCCTCGACCCGCCGAAACAATTCCTGATGCTTTAACTCTTCATCACTGAAACGGATCATGGCTTCCAGCGCCGTCTGATTCTCCAGCCAATGATCCTGCGAAAGTTCAAGGACCTTGGCGTTGATGAAACGCTCCACCAACCCAAATATGTTGGCATAGGTACGTCCCTGAATCTGGCTCAGGAATCGCTGATCGTCGGCCGAGAGAAAATCCGCCTTGCTCAGCAGCGTCAGGCTCTCGGGCAGGAACTTTTCTTCAACGTTGAGGCGGCGGCCGCGGATAACATCCACATTGATGTCCCAGCGGACCCGCTTGGACGCGTCGATGCAGCGTTGATACCGGTCGGTTGTCGGATCGATTGTCATTACGGTCATTGTCGGTCTCCATAGCGTGCAGGTTAATCAGGAACAACGAACTCTGAGATGCGGTTTCAGTGAATTCGTTCTGATTACCTTGGCTATGTCGAAAAGCGCTGACAAACCATACTTTCTCTGTTTATGCATTAGTAAATCTAATGTAATATCGACCCATGCCCGCGCTCCCCCCTCTTAAAGCACTGCGAGTTTTCGAAGCGGCGTCCCGGCACTTGAGCTTCACCAAAGCAGCGGACGAACTGTGCGTGACACAGGGCGCGGTAAGCCAACAAATCAAGGTGTTGGAGGCATCGTTGGGCGTTGAGCTGTTCGTTCGCCTGAACCAGCAGCTTCGCCTCACCAGTCAGGGCAGAAAATATGCGCTGGAGGTTCGAGAGGCGCTTCGGCTGATTTCCGACGCCACGGCTGGGATCCAGCCACGGGCGAAAAAGAACGCCGTCACGATCTCCTGCTTACCAAGTTTCGCGCATAAATGGCTCGGGTCGCGTCTCGGTAAATTCTCGCAATCCTGCCCGGAAATTTCTCTCCGAGTTCATACCAGCTTTGATGTGGTCGATTTGGCACGGGATGGTATCGATTGCGCGATCCGTCACGGGAACGGCGGATATGAAGGATGTTTCTCGGAAATCCTCCTTACGGAGGAACTGACACCAATGTGTTCCCGTACCCTTGCTAAGCAACTCAAGACACCCGCCGACCTGTCCTCAACGACACTCCTGCAGGATTACGGGACGGAATGGTCAGAGTGGATCGACCCGGCAGGCATCGATCCGAATGCGTTGGATTGGGGCGCCGAATTTATGGACACATCCCTGGCCATCCAGGCGGCCATCGATGGGCAAGGCGTGATCCTCGGCCACACGGTTCTGGCCCATGATGACCTGAAGTCCGGCGCGCTCGTCGCGCCATTCGATCTGCGGACATCGTATGATTGCGCCCACTGGTTCGTATGCCGTGATGGGATGGAAAACCGCCCGGAGATAGCCGCCGTCCACGACTGGCTGAAATCGGAGGCGAAGTCTTTTCCGGTTACGGAAATCAGGCTCGGCCGCCTCCAGTCGCCCCCCACCAAGCCATTCGGATAGACCCAGCGGCGGCGCTGCTACTCCTTAACCGCCAGTTCGGCCCGCAGGCTATCGGCCTGTTGTGACAATTGACCAGTGATGGCTAGTATCTCCTTTGTTGAGCTACTAACGTCGTTAGCATTTTCCGATACTTCGGATATGCCCGAGGAGATGCTAGCCACACCACGGCTCGCTTCCTCCACACTCCGAGCAATTTCCGACGTTGCGGCACCCTGCTCCTCTACAGCAGAGGCGATGGTGGTGGACATTTCGTTCAGGTTTTGAATCGTGCCGCCGATGCTGCCTATCGAATCGACCGCCTTTTGGGTGCCGCTTTGGATATCGGTAATCTGGCTGCTGATCTTCTCGGTCGCCTTGGCCGTTTCCATCGCCAGCCCTTTGACCTCGGCAGCGACCACGGCAAAGCCCTTGCCGGCTTCACCGGCACGAGCTGCCTCGATGGTAGCGTTGAGGGCCAGCAGGTTGGTCTGGCCGGCAATGTTGTTGATCAGTTCGAGCACCATTCCGATCTCTTCCGATGCGCTGGCAAGTTCCGCAACGATCGTGCTGGTCTTCTCACTTTCCTCAACCGCCTCGCGGGAGATAGCGGAGGACTGCACGACTTGGCGGTTAATTTCTTGGATCGAAGAGCTCAACTCCTCGGCCGCCGTAGCCACGGTTTGGGTATTGTTCATTGCTTGTTCCGCGCCGGAGGCGACGCTGGCCGCTTGCTCGCGGGTCTTATCGGCCGACAATCCCATGCCATTGGCCCTATTTTCACAGTTTTCAAGTTCTTCGTTGAGGGTATCAACGAGCGTTCCGAACACGCCCATTTTCTGAGCCACGCCGTCGGCAGCCAGATTGATGGCACGACTGGCGACCAGAAAGTTACCAGTCATGCCGGTTTCCACGATGCGGCGAAAATGCCGGTTTTTCGCGACATAATGGAGGCAAGCCGTCGATTCTCGGACATAGCTGTCTATTCGGTCGATCATCTCGTTGAACTTCAGGGCCAGGTCGCGTTCCTTCCCTGGTTCAGACGGAATATCAAGAACCCGGGCCTCGAAATCGCCTTGGCAGATGCTTTCGCAGACGGCGATCATCTCGTCGAGTTTTTCTGGCAGGGAAACTTCGGCATCCACCGATCGGTCACGCTTCTTCATAACACCAAGCATTTCAATTCCTCTTCACGCGGCTTTCGCTAGGTCCGCGACAAACTCATCGTAGGGGACATTCCTCTCGGCCAGGATTTCCACCAACCTCCGATAGGAGGCGTCCATACCGTCCTTGCGGTTGGTGTGGCCCTCCTCGATCTGGACCAAATCCCGATAGAGCGGCACGATGATGTCTTGGATTGTTCGAGGGTTGGGCACGCGGCGGGTCGAATGGTACCCGACGATGCCGCCCTTCGGGTCATAGCTCGGCGTGACATGCGCCAAGACCCAATAATGATCACCGTGCTTTGTCATGTTCACCACATAGGCAAAGATTTCCGTTCCGGCTTGGACGGTATCCCACAACAATTTGAAGACGCAGCGCGGCATATCCGGATGCCGGATCAAATTGTGTGGCTGGCCAATTACTTCCGCCTCCGTATAGTCGGCGATTTCAAGGAAGGTCTTATTGGCGTATGTGATGTGACCCTTCAGGTTGGTCTTACTGACGATCAAATCATCTTTATCGAAAAAGACCTCGCGGCCCGTCGGTTTGGTCATGTAAGTCCCCAATTGATGTGGGTACAATTGCCTCGCCAGGCGATATATTGGTCTGTACCGATTGTTACAGGTCGGCCCGGTCGAATGCCCAACTACATTAAATCGACCTCAAATTATCTCTTATTATCGAATAGTTTAGCCTCAAAAGTCTAAGAATAAGTAAACCCATTGAGTGTAACGAAGGTTGAAAATTCAACCAACCAATTCGTGTGATTGCTAGGCCGATACCCATGAGGTCAGCGTCGCGCCACGATGGGTGTCGAAGCGTCGGATTCCGGCAAAATGCGGATACTTCGGAGGCCGTTACTGACCTCCGGTTCCTAAACCAGCGCGCTCATACCGCATATTCCCGAACAACGGTGAGTTCAGGGTAGTGCCGGCGCAGGACTAGCCACCGCACGCCTCGTTCTGACACCGAGACCGAGGAAAGGGAGCGAAAGGTTCAATGATCGGTCTGAGCGCCGGTTAGGCCTGATCCGACAGATTGTATTGCGCCAACTTCGCGTCATCGAGTTCGATGCCGAGGCCCGGTCCGGACGGCAGCGCAATGCTGCCCTTGCCGATATCGAGCCGGGTCGTGGCCACCGTATCGGTCACCTTGAGCGGGCCCACGCATTCCAATCCCGGCAGGATATTGCGCGACGTGGCGCCGATCATGATCTCCGCGATCGTGCTGAGGTCCAGCCCGAACCCGTGCCCCATGACGACCTGAAGACCAGCCGCCTCCGCGGTCGAGATCATGCGCGCGGACGGCAGCAGGCCGCCGGCCTGCGTGATCCCGAACTTCACGAAATCGGCGCAGTCCGCGTTGATGACCCGGATCAGGCTTTCATGATCGCTGATCGATTCATCGGCCATGATGGCAATACCGCCTTCCCGCCGGACCTTCGCCAATCCTTCGAGGTCGTCTTTCGGCGTCGGCTGTTCGAACAACTGCATATCGCAGGATTTGACGGCATGGCATAGCGCCAGCGCCTGTTCCACATTGCATTGCTGGTTGGCATCCATGCGCAGTTTCACATCAGAGCCGACGGCATCCCGTACCGCCGCGACGCGAGCGCTGTCCTTGGCGACGTCGTTGCCAACCTTGATTTTCATGGATTTGAAACCGGCGTCCTGCCACTGCTTCGCTTCGGCCGCCGCTTCGTCGGGCGGCAACTCGCCGACCCAGGCATTGAACAACACCTCGTCGAGGACGGCCCCGCCCACATAGTCATGGAAGGCCATTCCCGTCCGCCGGCAGACAAGCTCGATACACGCCATCTCCATTGCGGCCGCGGCGGAGGGCTGTGTTGGGATCAGCTTGGCGGCGATTTCAAACATCCGATTGATGTTGACCGGGTCTTCCCCGATCATCGCCGGGCCGAGACGATCGCGAACGGCGGCGGCAAGTTCCTGTGCCGTGTTGGGCGACTTCGCTCTGCCAGAGGGATCGATGCTGCTGATGCCGATCCCACCGTCGCTGTCCGTGAGGCGCACCACCACGCATTTGGTGGCACTCTTGGACACACCACCGCTTGTAAACGTGCCCACCAAAGGCATCGCTACGCCGAATACCTCAACCTTACTAATTGTTGCTGTCATTCTGGACCTCATCCGTCGTCTATCGCGCGACGTTCGCTCATGTTCATCTCAACCGCGTAACGGTGCAGTTGGACCGCGCCGTGTGCGCATCTAAATTCTCTGACACTAATGTAGCACCGAACTGCCCGAGTAGCAGAAAGCTGGAATTCACGACTATGATGGGCCGTTGACCGGGCAAATCCTATTTCCCAATTCCAGCCATGACGCTTCGCCCTCGGAGGATCAAAAACATGACCAAGAACAACCAGCCGGATAAGTACGGGGACCATTTCGACGAGGAATTCGATATCATCGTCGTTGGTTACGGGTTTGCCGGGGGCGCCGCGGCGATCGAAGCCAGCGACCAGGGTTGTTCGGTTTTGCTGGCGGAGAAAATGCCGGACCCCGGCGGCATATCGATCACGGCTGGCGGCGGTATCCGTATCGCGGACGACGCCGACGACGCCTTCGCCTATCTCAAAGCAAGCTGCGACGATCGCACGGGTGACGCGATATTGCGCGTCTTCGCCGACGAGTTGATCGGCCTGGCCGACTACGTCCGCGGCCTTGCTAAGGTCAACGATGCGGTGTGTGAAGCCCGGCACCATCCGGGGAACTACCCTTATCCCGGGTTCGATACGTTCGGTGCGATCGAAATCGCCGAGGTGCCCGGATTCGATCCGCGTACGGGATATCCCCATGTCCAAGGACGCAACCGGGGCCCGTTGCTGTTCAAGGTCGTGGAAGACAACGTCAACAAGCGCGCAATCGATGTCCGCGTCGAATACGCCGCGCAGCGCCTGACGACCGACGGCAGCGGCAATGTGACCGGCGTGACGTTCGAAAAGGACGGCGCATTACACCGCGTCAGAGCGCGCCAGGGCGTGATCCTCGCCTGCGGCGGTTTTGAAGCGAATGCGGAAATGCAAAAACAGTATTGGCAAATCACCCCGGTCCATTCGGCCGCCAACCGCGGGAACACCGGCGACGGCATCCGCATGGCGCAGGATGTCGGCGCAGACCTTTGGCATATGTGGCATTTCCATGGATCTTACGGGATGCTCCACCCCGATCCGAAGCACGCGACATGTTTTCGGATGAAACGCCTGCCGGACTGGCGCCCGGAAGGAACGATCGACGGCGCGGCTGTGCCGGCCAACTTGAGCAAGGCGGTCAAGATGTCTTGGATCGTCTTGAACAAGCGGGGCAAGCGCTTCATGAACGAAGCCCCGCCCTATGTCCAAGATACCGGGCATCGTCCGCTCGACCTCTATGACCCGCAGACGCAGAGCTTCCCCAATATACCGGCCTACGTCATCGTCGATGATGACGGCCGGAAGATGTATCCGTTGGGACAGGCGGTTTACAACGATCGCGAGGCGGAGCCCTACATCTGGAGCGACGACAATCTGAAAGAAGTCCAGTCGGGTATTCTCAAACAGGCGAATTCGATAACGGAATTGGCTGAGTGTATCGACGTCTCGGAGGAAACGGTTCAGGCAACACTCGATCGATGGAACGCCCAGTGTGAGCGCGGCGATGACGATGATTTCGATCGTCCCACCGAAATGATGATGCCGATTCAGAAACCGCCCTTCTATGTCGCCGAAGTATGGCCCGTCGTGTCCAATACCCAAGGCGGCCCGAGGCACGATACCAAACAGCGGATTCTAAATACCTATGGCGAGCCCATACCCCGACTGTTCGAAGCCGGCGAACTCGGCAGCATTTGGGGCAGCCTGTATCTTGGCGGCGGCAACCTTTCGGAATGTTTCATTACCGGCCGCATTGCGGCACGCGAAGCAGCGGCGCTCCCCGCCTCGACATAGTAAGGTGATCGGGACGGTCGGTGGCCTCGATGAATCTATAATCCGGCCCCGTTACCGGACCGACCGAGTTGTGGAAGCTGAGCGAATTGGACACGACGCATGCCGATGAAGGCCCCCCCGTATGAGTTGTCAATCACAGCCGCATCCGCTGCATTCACTGCGGGTGAGCTGACGCCCGAGGCACTTCTGGAGAGTTGTCTCGACCGGATAAGTGAGCGCGAAGCGGCGGTCGGAGCCTTTGTCCGTTACGACACGGAGGCCGCGATCGATGCTGCCCGGCGGATTGGAGAGGCCCATGGCACCGGCCCGCTCTATGGGATTCCCGTCGGGATAAAAGATATCATCAATACCGCGGATATGCCGACCGAATGTAACTCTCCGATATACAAGGGGCACCGACCGGCACAGGACGCCGTCTGCGTGTCGCGGTTGCGGAAGGCCGGCGCGATTATTCTCGGCAAGACCGTGACCACGGAGTTCGCCTCCAGCTTTCCCGGCAAGACGCGGCATCCACGCGACAGCTCCCGGACGCCCGGCGGATCGTCGAGCGGCTCCGCCGCCGCGGTCGGTGACTTTATGCTGCCGCTGGCCCTCGGCACCCAGACCGGAGGATCGGTAATCCGGCCATCCGCGTTTAACGGTGTGGTCGGCTACAAACCGGCATGGGGCCTGTATGACACGACCGGTGTTAAACCGTTGGCGCCCGGGTTGGATACCATCGGGTTCATGGTGCGGAGCCTTGATGACGTACCGGTTGTATCCGGCGTGTTGGCCGACCGGGCGCCGTCTGTACCGGTCTCGGTAGAAAAGCCGAAGATCGCCTTCGTGCGAACGGCCGACTGGGAGTCGGCGGACCCGGAAACGCAATCACTCCTGGAAGAGACGGCAGCGCGTCTTGGAAAGGCTGGCGCTGTCGTTCGCGACGTCGTTCTACCGGAAGCTTTCGGCCGTGTCGGACCATGCCAGCGCATCATCATGGCGAAAGAGGCATCGCAAGCCTTTCAGCACGAATGGGCGCATCATCGCGATGCGTTGAGTGATGGTTTTCGGTCGATGATCGAGCGGGGACTCGAAACGTCGACGGCTGAGGCCGCGGACACTATTGCGACAGTCGAGCGGTGCCGGGCCCAGTTGCCGGAACTTTTTGCAGCCGGCGAGATCATCCTGACCCCGAGCGCTGTGGGCGAAGCACCGATCGGCCTACACTCGACGGGGGACTCCGTGTTCAATCGGACGTGGACCGCCTTGCATGTCCCGTGTCTTACGGTTCCCGTCACCGACGGGCCGCATGGCATGCCCCTTGGCGTACAATTTGTCGGTCCGCATGGTGACGAATCCACGCTTCTCGGCACTGCCCGGTGGGCCGCACAGGCGCTCGACCTGCCGGTGTTCGGATAGCGCGGCTCTTTGACGCGTATGACGCGACCTGCCTAGAGTGCGAACGGTAACAGCGTTTGATATAGGGGCTCATAGTGCCGGAAGACGGCAGCGTAAAATTCCTCGAAGCGGTCGGCAGTCGCGTGCAAGACACGCTCGACGCCTGCACGAAGTGCGGAAAATGCGTCGAGGCGTGCCCTATGGTCGGCCCCGCCGGGCTCGATGCGGGAAACGCCCGCGAAATCGTCGGCGGCATGCTGGATCTCCTGTCCGGCGGCCCGGGAACGCCTGACGCCGAGCGATTTGCCGAGGTCTGCACGAACAGCGGTAAGTGCATCCCGGCCTGCGACTACGGCGTCAATCCGCGCTTCATGGTCAACATGGCGCGCGTCGCCGCCAAGGAACGGCTTGGCGATGAGGTGGTTCGTCATGGCGCCAAGAAGTTCTTCAACAACATGAACCGGTCGACGCGGATGATATCGCGCCTCCTGCTCTCCCCGGAGGTCCATGCGCGCCTGAACCCGCCCCTGCTGCGTGATGGCGACTACCCGGCGGACCCGCCGGATATCGTGTTCTATGCCGGGTGCAACGTTATCAAGACACCCCACATCGCCCTGCTCATCCTCGATGTCCTGGATGCGCTCGGCGTCACCTATGAGGTGATGGGCGGTGCCTCCACCTGTTGCGGCATTCAGCACTTTAAGCAGGGTGATGCGAAGATCGCCGGCCGCATCGGCTTTAGCACGATCGAACGGCTGGGACGACCGCGCGCCGCCCGAGTCATTTCCTGGTGTCCGAGCTGTCAGATACAAATCGGCGAGGTGGCGTTGCCCGCCTACGAAAAATCGCATGGCACGATGCCATTCGACCTGAATCCAATTACCGAATTTTTCGACGAGAACCTCGACGCGCTCCGCCCGCTCTTCGTGAATCCCGTCCCCAAACGCGTCGCGCTGCAGGAACGCTCGGCCCTCCCCGGCATCAATGCGGCGGTAAAAAATGTCCTGAGCGCCATTCCCGACCTGGAAGTGGTCGAACTGGATGTGCCCATCGTCAGTACACAGGCGAGCCATCTCGGCGTCGTGCCGGAATACAAAGCCGACCTACGCGAGATGGAGTTCAAGGCCGCCGCCGCCGCCGGCGTCACGACCTTTGCGTCGATCTTCCATGGCTGTCACCGCGAGTTGATCAAGTTTCAGTCGCAGGTCTCGTTCGAAACCCTGAATTTCATGGAACTGATCGGCGAAAGCATGGGCATCCATATTCCCGACCTGTACAAGCGCTTGCAGGTCATGGGGGATATTGACGCAATCATCACCGATACCGCCGACCTCATCGATATCCATCGGCTCGATCTCGAGACGCTGCGCGACGTGATCGCGAAAGATATCCTAGATAGCGTGCCGACCCTGGGCGGGATCAGCCGGTAAAACGATCGAATACCTTCCTAGTCAAGTACCGATGGCAGAGTTTCGCCCACGCGTGTCGCCTGCTCGAAGGCATGCGCGAGCTGCAGCACCGAGAGATCGGCCTGGTGCCGTCCCACAATCTGAATTCCCACGGGCCACCCCTCCTCGGTAAATCCGGCAGGCATCGAGATGCTGGGATTTCCGACGGTCGAAATTGCGCTCTTGAGCGCACCGCCGTCGAGGTAATCGCCCATTTTCTTCCCACCGACTTCCTTGATCGACTTCTGCCCGATCGGTAACGGCGGCGTCGGATTGGTTGGGATCACAAGGAAGTCGTAATCGTCCATGAAGGTGCGCATATGATGGTAGAGCTCGGTGCGCTTGCCTTCGGCGCGCGCCACCTCTTCGGCCGATATCTTGAACCCTTCCTCGGTATTCCAGACCAAGTCCGGCTTCATGACCTCGCGCTTAGCAGGATCGCGGACACGGTCGCCATGGGAGAGCGTGTACCGCCAGGCGCGCAGCACCTTGAAGACATCAAGGGTTTCGCGCAGGTCCGGTGCCGTGTCGACCACCTCCATCCCGAGTCCTTCGAAGGTGGCGCGGTGCTGATGAAAAATCTTGGTGATGCGCTCGTCCACCGGCAGGAAGCCTAGGTCGGGGCTGAAGGCGATGCGGACACCCTTGAAGTCGCGGTCGAGCGGTTGCGCGAATTGGTCGCCGGGTTCGTGCAACGCGATCGGTGACCGTGGATCGGGCCCCGCCTGTACCGACAAAAGCAAGGCCGTGTCGGCGACAGTACGGCCCATGGGTCCGTCCGAGCGCAGCGTGAACCAACCGAGTTCGGCCGGATAGGACGGGACGCGCCCCGGTGACGGGCGGAACCCGACGACGTTACAATGCCCGGCGGGATGGCGGAGCGAGCCGCCGAAATCGCTGCCATCGGCCAGCGGCGACATCCGCGCCGCAAGCGCCACCGCCGAACCGCCGCTGCTGGACCCGCAGGCACGATCAAGATCGTAAGGATTGCGCGTGTCGCCGGCGACCGCGTTGGTCGTCTGGCCGCCGCCGCAGCCGAACTCGGGCGTGTTGGTCTTGCCGATGAAGACGGCGCCCGCTGCGCGATAGCGCTCCGCGAGCAAATCGTCCGTATCCGGAACGTAGTCGGCATAGAGCAGTGATCCGAACGTGGTGCGCAGCCCCCGCGTGCGAATAAGATCTTTCACGGCGAGCGGCAGTCCATGCAGCGCCGGCAGCTCTTCGCCACTTGCCGCGCGCTCGTCCGCCGCCGCGGCTTGCTCAAGCGCTTGCTCGCCGGCCACCGTGACGAAGGCGTTGACCTTTGGCTGCAGGCGCTCGATCTGTGCGAGGCATGCCTCGGTGAGGTCGCGCGACGACAGCTCGCGGGTACCAAGCATGCGCCGCAGCTCCGTGGCGGATTTGAGACAGAGATCGAGATCAGGCATGGCGCACCTCCGGTTGGCCCGTGATCCGGGCGCCCTTTGAACGGGCACCTATTGCTCTGGGATCAGCGGATTGGAATTTCCTGCAGTATTCTCACGCTAATCGGGGATGCCCGCAAATGGCCGCGGTGGTGAGCCGCCTATCGGACCAAGTCCTAACCCAACAGCCAATCGCGAACGGTCGCGATCTGCGCGCCGTCCATCAGCGCCGGTGCATGGCCACACCCCTCGACCTCGACGACGTCGGCCTTCGGGCCGCGCTGCGCCATTTCCTCCGCAACGTCGGCCGATAGCAGGTCGGAATCGACGCCGCGCAGGACCAGGACGGGACACTCGATCATGTCCCACAGGGCCCATAGGTCGACGTCGTCGATTGCCATCGACTGAAAGGCGTCGCCGATTTTCGGATCACACGCCAATTCGTAGCCGCCACCGTCCCGCGGTCGGGAACTATGCTCGGCGAGATGACGCCATTGATCATCCGTCAACGCACCGAACGGGGCATGTACCGTACGGAGATACCCCTCGACGCCCTCCTTATCATCGAATTCCTGCACCGATCCGACATAATCGGCGATCCGCTGCAACGCGGCCTTCGGCAGCCACGGGCCGATATCGTTCAAAACCAGGCGTCGGATCGGTGATCCCGGCATCGATGCCGCCACCATGCCCATCATCCCGCCCATGGACGTGCCGACCCAATCGATGCTCTCCGCCCCCGAACGCGCGAACAGTGCCATCACGTCCGACACGTATTGCCGATTGTTATAGTCTTCGGAATGGCTCAGGCGCGCGCTCTTGCCGCGCCCGGCAACGTCCGGACAGAGCGTCCGGTAGTGGTCCTCAAGCGCGGCGGCGAGGTAGTCGAAATCCCTACCGTTGCGTGTCAGTCCGTGCACGCAGAACAAGACCCGCTCCGCCACGGGGACGCCCCAATCGGTATAGGCCATGCGATGAAAGCCATGCGGGCCAATGCATTGTATCGAATTACTGACAAATCCCATGAAGCAATCCTACTCAATCGTCACGAAATGATCCGGCGAGATGCCGTTGAACCGCGTCACCAGGGCATTCGAATAAGCGCCCAGTTGACCGATCTCGATCCAATCGCCTTCGCGGATATCCTCCGGCAACGAAAAGGCCGACGGAAGGACATCGGTCGAGTCACAGGTCGGCCCGAATACGGTGAAGTCGCGCATCGTTTCGGCGAAGGCACCGTCGGACCGGATCGCCCGCACCGGATAGGACAATTGCCCTGTGACCGTTTCCGAAAGACTGTGATACCGCCCATCATTGATATAGATCGCCGACTCTTTGCGCAGTTGCACCTGCACCACGAGGGAACAACCGCTGGCGACCAGCGCGCGGCCCGGTTGGCACATCAAGACGCACTCATCCGGCAAGGCGATCGCTTGGACGCCGTCCTTCACCGCGTTGAGAAAATCCGACAGCGGCGGTGGTTGTTCACCGATATAGTCCGCCGGAAAACCGCCGCCCACATCCAGATAATCGAGCGTGACATCCGCCGCCGAGGCAATCTGTCCTGCCAGCGCCACGCCATCCCGGAACGGCGCCGGGCTGAGGCATTGCGAGCCCACATGGAACGCCAGGCCGGTCCCGCATCCCGCATCGCGCGCCTGCCGCAAAAGCGCCGCGGCCGCTTCCGGAGAGGCACCGAATTTCTGGGACAGCTCATAGCGGGCAACGCCGCCGGGCGTGGCGAACCGTACCAGGATGACAAGATCGCTGGCACCGTTCGTTTCATAGAGAATTTTGGCGAGTTCATCCGGATGATCCACGACGAAATGCCGGATTCCATAAACAGTATGCGCGGTCAGAATTGCATCCCGCGTTTTGACCGGATGCATGTAGTATGCGGTCGCGTCGGCCGACAGGCCACGCACCGCGGCGATCTCCGGTATCGACGCCGCATCAAAATGTTCGATCCCGGCTTCAAAGAGTGTGCGAAGAACGAATGGATGCGGATTGCACTTCACGGCATACAGCGTATGGCCGGGAAATTGAGTCAGGAATTGCCGCGCGCTCTTGCGCAACTCCTCAGGATGAAGGCAGTACACAGGGTTTCCCGGCTGTAGCACGGAAATCATTGCATCGGTGGATTTGAAACGGCGTAGACTCATGCGGGCGGACAATGACACAGCGGACCAAACGGTCCAAGCGGATATCGGATGAATTAAGGACCCATGGCCCGACTTTTCCGCCAATTCCTGCGCTTTAGCGCACTCCTCGTTATCGCCCTCGCCTTCCTTTCGGTCGTGTTCGTGACATGGCTGCGGACCTCTCTGCCCCAGATCGACGGCGCGCTGTCCCTGCAGGGCCTCGGCGGGCCGGTGGAGGTGATCCGCGACGGCAACGGCGTCCCGCATATCTTCGCAGATCAGGTCAACGACGCATACTTTGGTCTCGGCTTCACCCATGCCCAGGACCGGCTCTGGCAGATGGAAATGACGCGCCGGACCGGCGCGGGCCGGCTGTCCGAGATATTCGGCAGCCGCACGCTAAAAATCGACCGTTTCATTCGGATGCTTGGCCTTTACCGCGCCGCGCAAGCGCAGCTCACACTGATGACGGAGGACGAGCGCGCCCTGCTCGACGCCTATGCGGCCGGCGTGAACGCCTATCTGCATAATCATGCCGGTGCGCTATCGCCGGAGTTCGCCGTCCTTGGCCACAAGCCGGAGCGCTGGCGCCCTGCCGACAGCCTGGTATGGGCACGGATCATGGCGGTGCGATTGTCCGGCAATTGGCGTAGCGAACTGCTGCGCCTGCGTCTTGCCGAAACGCTGACACCGGCGCAAATCGATCAGCTTTGGCCGTCGGATGAAGGCAAGGAGCCGGTGACGCTTTCGGCGCTGCCGGGCACGGTGTCGGCGATGTTGGACCGTCTCGCCGGTGCCCTCCCCGACGAACTGGCGCCAGTCGATGCATCGAATGCCTGGGTCATCGGCGGCGCGCGCACCGAGACGGGCAAGCCGATCCTCGCGAACGATCCGCATCTTGGGTTCGGTGCGCCGATCCTCTGGTATCTCGCCCGTATCGAAACGCCGATGCTGTCCCTCACCGGCGCCACGGTTCCCGGCGTTCCGCTGCTTCCGCTGGGGCACAACGGAAAAATCGCCTGGGGTATGACGACGGCCGGCGCTGACGTGGAAGACCTTTACCTCGAAGCGCTCGATCCGGATGACCCGCAGCAATACCTCACGCCGAATGGCACCAAGCCTTTCAAAACGCGAACCGAAAAAATCTATGTCGCCAACGACGACCCGGTCACCCTCACCGTTCGGATGACACGGCATGGACCAGTCGTCTCCGACGTGCTGGATGAAGCGAACTTCTCCGAAACCGCTCCGAAATCGGTGATCGCCCTGGCCAGTCCGTCAGCACGCATTGACGACGAGACCGCCCGCGCGCTGTATCTGCTCAACCGTGCGAGCAACTGGCAGGAATTCCTTGCCGCCGCGCAATTGTTCAACGCGCCGGTGCAAAACCTGTTCTACGCCGACACAGCCGGCGACATCGGGCTGGTCACGCCGGGCCGCATCCCGATCCGGACTGACCATGACGGCACCCGGCCCGCGCCTGGACAAGAGGTGCAATTCGATTGGAACGGCTTCATTCCGTTCGACGAATTGCCCAGGCGTCACAATCCGCCGGACGGCCTGATCATCAATGCCAACAACCGGCTCGTCGGAACCGACTATCCGCATAGAATCGCCCGTCATTGGCAATCGGCATACCGGGCGGCGCGCATCGCCGAGGTCCTTGGCAGCAAGACGGGGCATTCCGTGGCCGATAGCACTGCGCTGCAGTTGGACACAGTGTCGACCGCCGCCCGCCGTCTTGTCCCGCTCCTGATATCGGCCCCGGCACAGTCGGATCGGGGCAAGAAAGCGATCGCACGGCTTCGCACCTGGAATTTCCGAATGCAACGCGACCGTGCCGAACCCCTGATCTACGCCACCTGGTTGCGCGCGCTGGAGCGTGCCATCGTACAAGACGAGTTGGGCGACCGAACCGGAGACTACGCCCGCTCGCGAACGCGGTTCGTTGTCGCCGCCCTGACCAAGCACCAAACATGGTGCGACAATATCAAGACCCCCGTACCGGAGACATGCGAGACGCAGGTCGCCGCCGCGTTGGAGACCGCCCTCGCCGCCATCACCGAAACCCAAGGGCCCGACATCGATAAATGGCGATGGGGTGCGGCGCATAAAGCGCAATTCCGGCATCGTGTCTTCACGCAGATCCCCGGATTACGGGCCTTCACCGACCTCGTCGTGGAAACCGACGGCGGCGACCATACGGTCAACCGCGGGCAAACACGCCAAGGCGGCCCTTCGCCTTATTCACATGTTCACGGATCCGGATACCGGGCCGTTTACGACCTCGGCAATTTGGACAACAGCCGCTACATCATCGCGACCGGCCAATCCGGCAACCCGTTTTCCCATCACTATCGTGACCTGCTGGACCGCTGGCGCAGCGGCGACTTCATCACGATTGCCGGCGACCGAGATTCGTTGCGGCTCAGTGCGATCGGAACTCTCACGCTATCCCCCTCGAGAACGCCATAGCCACACGCAATTGACCACTGCGGTCGCGAACCCGCTGGTGTATTCTCGAGACTCTCTGGAGAGAACAGAAATAGCCTGCCATGACCGTAACGATCGACGATATCCGTGCAGCCGCCGACACGATCGAACAGGCGGTCGTGCGAACGCCCACCGTCCGATCCGGCCCGTTGTCGGACCTGATCGGCGCGGACGTATTCCTAAAGCTGGAAAATCTTCAATACACGGGATCCTTCAAGGATCGCGGGGCGTTCGTGAAATTGTCGAGCCTGGATCAAGCACACGCGAAAAGCGGAGTCATCGCGGTGTCGGCCGGAAACCATGCCCAGGGTGTCGCCTATCATGCAAAGCGTCTCGGTATCCCGGCGACCATCGTCATGCCGACGTCCACGCCGTTCACGAAAATCAACCGGACCGAAGCGCTTGGCGCACGAGTCTTGCTGTTCGGCGATTCGGTAAGTGCCTGCACCCCCCACGCCGAGGAGGTGATGCAGGCCGAAGGCCTGACGTTCGTCCATCCTTTCGATGATCCGCATATTATCGCGGGCCAGGGAACCGTGGGCTTGGAGATCCTGGAAGACGTACCGGACCTGGACACGCTGATCGCCCCGATCGGCGGTGGCGGATTGATCGCGGGCGTCGCCATGGCGCTAACGGCCGCGAACGAGCCCGTCGACATCATCGGCGTCGAAGCCGCGCTGTATCCGTCGATGGCGCAGGCCCTCAAGGGCGGTGAAGCCCCGTCCGGCGGCGAGACCATCGCCGAGGGGATCGCGATCAAGCAACCGGGCAAACTGACCCTTCCCATCGTCAAGGATCTCGTCGACCGTATCGTTACCGTCGACGAGATGCAGTTGGAAAACGCTGTGCAGACGATGGTCGTGAGCGCGAAGACGCTGGCCGAGGGCGCCGGCGCCGCTCCGCTTGCTGCGATGATGGCGGAACGCGAGAAACACAAAGCGAAGAAAATCGTCTTGGTGGTCAGCGGTGCCAATATCGATTCCCGCCTTCTGTCATCGGTGCTTATGCGCGGCCTCTTCCGCAGCGGCCAGATGGTGCGGCTTCGCGTGTCGATCAGCGACGCGCCCGGAACCCTCGCTAAGGTCACCACCCAGATCGGCGAACTCGGCGGAAACATCGTCGAAATCGTGCATCAACGCATGTTTTCCGACGTCCCGGTAAAGCAGGCGGAAGCCGACGTGGTTCTCGAGACCCGGGACAGCGCCCATGTCGAAGAAATCATCAATCGGCTGGAAGCGGCGGGCTTCCCCGCCTCGCGGCTTAGCGATTCTGCACAAGCCGGCTAGTTTCTAGGTGAAATTTCCGTAACTGCCCCGGTAAAACAGCAGCGGATCTACCTCCGGCTGGCAGTCCAGATATGCAACCCGGCCCAGAATGATCAGATGATCACCGCCGTCATAGGCGGCATAGGGCTCGCACCCGAGGGTTGCGACGCATCCTTGGATCATCGGGCAATCTTTTTGCCAGATTTCGCAGTCCAGCCCATCGAAATCGTCGCTCTTCCCTGAGAAGCGCCGGGAAACGGCCTCCTGGTCGCGGGCCAGCACGTTGATGACGAAAGGATTCGATTGCTCAAATGTACCGAAAACCGACGCTTTTCGGTCCAGACTGAACTGCACCAGCGGCGGATCAAGCGATACGGACGTGAAGGAATTCACCGTAACACCGACCGCGCTCCCATTGCCGTTGGATGTCGTGACAACGGCGACACCAGTCGCGTAATGCCCGCATGCTTCGCGGAACCGCGTTTTGTCGATCGCCGGTTCGTTAGTGTCCATCGCAGACAGTGTCCTTTCGTCCTTCTGAACCACAATTCAAACAGAGATACCTCAAGTGCCGCAATTGGGCGAGCCCTCGCCACACCCGCACGAACCTCATTACCAACCACAACTCGGCCCGCCCCTCTTGTAAGTAACGGAAAACTGCGGTTAACGGCAAATTCGCTACCACGAAAGAACCCGCCGATTAAGTCAATGTTAATCAGTTCCCTTTAACCATTTCCTACAGTCATCTTCGGGCCCGGCAACGAAAAAATCATATGTTCTTAATTATCGGAAGCCTTGTGGTCACCGGTTGCGTGATCGGCAGTTATGTCGCGATGGGCGGCAAGCTCGGTGTTTTATGGCAACCGTTCGAATTCGTCATCATCGGCGGATCCGGCGTGGGCGCCTATATCATTGCCAATTCCAAGGCGGTGCTCGGCCAGACCATGGGCGGCTTTATGTCGATCCTCAAGGGGCCGAAATACAAGAAAGATGACTATCTAGAACTGCTTTCCCTGCAGTATCAGATTTTCAAGCTGGCCAAGACCAAGGGCATGCTAGCGCTCGAAACGCATGTCGAGAATCCCGAAGACAGCGACCTGTTTGCGCAGTACCCGAAATTCATGTCGAACCATCATGCGGTGGAGTTCCTCTGCGACTATCTCCGTCTGATGACCCTTGGCACCGACAACCCGCATGAGCTTGAAGCGCTGATGGACATGGAATTGGAAACCCATCACGGCGAAGAGCACAAGGTCAGCCACGCCATCCAGACCCTGGCCGAAGCCTTCCCGGGTCTCGGTATTGTCGCCGCGGTGATGGGTATCATCAAGACAATGGGCTCGATCACCGAGCCGCCGGCGGTGCTCGGCGGCTTGATCGCAGCCGCACTGGTCGGAACCTTCCTGGGAATCCTCATGTGTTACGGCTTTGCCGCCCCGATGGCGACGGCGCTAAAAGGCAACCAGCAAGACGACAGCGTCTATTTCACGTGTATTAAGGCAGGCCTGCTTGCGCATCTGCAGGGCTACGCCCCCGCCGTCTCGATCGAGTTCGCCCGCAAGGTGCTCCAGAGCCACACCCGGCCGAGCTTTATGGAACTCGAAGAGGCCACCCAGAACCTTCCGGCCGCAACGTAGTGGCAGCCAGCCGGCATAGATTGTCATGGCGGACACCCTAGAGGGCGCAGAACAAGGGCCCATCGTCCTTCGCAAGAAGGTCATGCTGCCGGAGGAACCTCACGGCGGTGCCTGGAAGGTTGCCTACGCGGATTTCGTTACCGCGATGATGGCCTTTTTTCTGCTGCTCTGGCTTCTCAACGTAACGACCGAAGACAAGAAACAGGGAATCTCCGATTTCTTTGAACCGATCGGCGTGTCAGAGCAACAGACCGGCAGCGGCGGCGTGTTGAAAGGGCTTGCCATGGCAGCCGAGGGCGCCTTGCGATCGGCCGGTTCGCCACCTCGGATTACCGTACCGATCCCGACATTCGGCAGCCGCGACGCCGGCGCCTCCGAGGGTCGCCACAAGAACCCCGAATCAACCGGCGGCGGCTACCAACATGGCGAGCATCAACGTCAAGCCGACGAAGAAAATAAAAAGGAATTCAGCAAGGTCATCTCTGCGATCAATCAGGCGATCCAGGATATTCCGGAGCTCGCGAAGATGCAGGATAGCCTGATCGTCGAACACACGCCGGACGGATTGCGCATTCAGTTGCTCGATCGAGTGAAACTGAAGATGTTCAAGAACAATGGCTCGGAAATTTCCGGTCGCGGTGAACATCTGCTCGCCATCATCGGTTCAATCGTATCGAAGCTGCCACATCACATCGCCATCACGGGACACACGGATCTCGCGCCGCAAACGGCGCAAGCAGCCAACTCGAAGTGGCGGGTATCCGGCGACCGCGCCGACAACGCGCGCGCCACACTGATCAATTTCGGGGTCGCCGCCAAACGATTCTCCCGGATCGTGGGCAGAGGCGATACGGTGCCCGTACATCCCAGTTTTCCGAAAACGATGCGCAACAACAGGATCAGCGTTCTCCTGTTGAACAAACCGATCGGTAAAGCCGCGGCGGTACCCGGCAAAACCAACGTCGCGGCGGGTCGGTAAGCACAATGGCTGGTAATTCAGATCGCGAGATCATTGTCGTCAAGAAGAAGATCGAGCCGGAGGTCCATGGCGGCAGCGCGTGGAAGGTGGCCTACGCAGATTTCGTCACCGCGATGATGGCGTTCTTTCTCTTGCTCTGGCTGCTGAACGCCACAACCGAAGAACAAAAACAGGGCCTTTCGAACTATTTCGAGCCGGTTGGCGCGACCAGCGGATCGACCGGTAGCGGCGGTGTATTCGGTGGCATCTCCGCTACCGATCCCGGCCCCATCGAAGCGCCCGGCCAGACCACATCGAAAGCTGTGAACGTCCGTACGCAGGTGGTGACCACCAATGAGGATGACATCTCACGGGGCGATCCGTCGGAATCGACCAAAACGCCCAACCAGGAAAAGCTGCCGAACAACAGCGATGAAAGTCGCCAAATGAATGCGGCCAAGATCGCCATTCAACGGTCAATGGAGCAGATTCCGGAACTCCTCAATCTCTACAAGTCGGTCGCCATCGACGTGACGCGCGAAGGATTGCGCATCCGCCTGATGGACCGGAAAAAACAGCCACTTTTCGACCAAGGCGGTATCGAGCTTAATGAGGACGGGAAGAAACTGGTTAAAGTCATTTTCGAAGTCGTTTCCCGCCTGCCTAACAAGATTCAAGTCTCAGGCCATACGTCACGGAACGACGAGACTGCCAGCCAAGGGCTCTCAAACTGGAAGATTTCCATTCAACGGGCCTACGCCGGTCGCAACGCGCTGGTGGCGCTTGGCACACCCGATGCGCGTTTCGCCGCGGTACGCGGAAACGCGGAACGCGCTCCCCTGCACAAAGTATCCGCGGATGCCGTCGAAAACCGGCGGATCGAGGTCACACTCCTGCGGCGCAAACCGAAAGTCGCCGCAAAAGACCTGATCCCACCGTCGTTGCTGAATTCCAACTGACCCCATTCGTCGCCAATTCCCCCTTGCAAGGGGCATTTCGCCCCCCAATGTGGTAAAATAACGACCTCAGACAGCAACGGGGGCTATGGTGCCTGCGAATTTACCAGATCGACTAGACTCTGTTTTGGAATGGACGGAAGAGCCGCCGAATCCGCTCGACCGGCCAGATTTCTATGACGGCCTCTTGTGGCGGAGAAGCTTGGCATTCTGCATCGACGCGGCGCTTCTGTTCTCCGTGGCGGCGGTATTCTTTGTCTTCAATATCCTGACATTCTTCATTTTCACCGCTCTGCTCGTGCTTGTCTGGGCTGCCCCGTTGTTCATCCTCTACGACATGGTGACAATCGGCAGCAGCGCCTCGGCGACGCTCGGCATGCGCTGGCTGGGACTTGAAATGCGCAGTTGGGACGGCGGGAAACCTTCCTACCTGCACGTCCTGATTTCATCCGCGCTGTATTGGTTCCTGGTCCCGCTAACCGGAGGATTAATCCTGTTCGTCGGTGTATTTAGCGATCGCCGGCGTCAGATCCACGACATCCTGTCGGGCACCGTCGTTATCAACACCAAGACGGCCCGGAACCCGACAGTCATCGACGTCTGACACAATCGGTGGCGATAGGCAGCTAGCGTCCTTTGAACGGCCCAGCCGGCCGTTTTTCCGCAAAGGCGCGCGCGGCTTCCTGGAAATCTTCACTCAGGTAAAGCTTGAGCGGCGCCGTCTGCATCATGATTTCGCGGCCAAGCTGATCAAGGTACCAGCGCCGAGTCCGAACAGTCGCACGCACGCTGAGCGGCGGGTTCTTGCAAACCTCCTTTGCCAGCTCCGTCGCCACGGTAAGGCATTCGCCCTTCGGCGTGACGCGATTCAACAGATTCGCCGCCTGGGCTTCCTCGGCACTGAAGAAACGTCCGGTCAGCGCAATTTCGGTACTGAATGCGCCGCCACCGCGATAATTCAGCAGTCCCCAATATTTCGACGCGCCGAGGCCGCGCGACGTTTCGGTAATCTGGAACTGCGTTCCTTCTTCCGCCACGACGAGATCGCATTCGAAGACGATACCGATAGCCAAGCCCAGCACATACCCGTGCACGGCCGCGATGACCGGTTTCCAATTGACCGACCGCGTGAGCAGATCCGCTGAATGTGCCCCATGCGCCTGCGGGCCGCCAATCCGTTCGAATTCCTTGCGATCGCGCAGCTGCCGCTGATGCACGTCGGCGCCACTCGAAAACGCCCGGCCGCTGCCACAGATGATCGCAATATGCGCTTCCGGATCGGCATCGAACTGGCGCAACCCGTCACCCAGCGCGCGGACAAGATCATCATTGAACGCGTTCAGTTTCTCGGGACGATTCAGCGTCAGAGTGACGATGTTCCCGTCTCGTGAATATTTCACCAGTTCGCTGGTTTCATCCTGCGGCATGCTTGTCTCTCCCAATTTCACGCGGCACGGCGTCGGCGCCGTTTCGGAGAGTCTGTCACAAAAGGCGCGGGCAAGGCGAATTCGAGCCGCTCGAGTTAGCGAAGCTTGAAGAGAAAGACGCCATCGAAGTTACTGATGTGGATGGTATCCTCACGCTGCGAGCCGTTCAGGGACATGACCACCAGTCGCACCCGAAGTGGACCGTCCGCTGCCTCCAACGTTACGCGCCCGGATTCGGTCAGCCGCTGTGAGGCTGCGCCGGAAAACACATCGAGCCGCTTGGCGAGCTGGCGAAGGTCGAAACGGACCATCCGCTCGGCAGCATCCCGGATCGTCACAACGCCTGCGCTCTGGTCGAAACCGATGCGATACGTCTCGCCGGCGGACGGTGCGACAACAGTGCGATCCGCCGTCTTGCGCCAAAACCGTTGGCGTATCATGACGTCATAGCCCGATACGGGCAGCGCCAACGGCTCTGTCAGATGCACCCTGAATTCCGGTTGTTTTTGCCAATTACCGACAAATGGCATTCCGAGCGCTTCGACGAATGCCTTGGTGTTCCAGTCATTCGCCAATCCCAGCTCGGATTCCCGGCCGTCCAACCACGCAGTAAAACGCCGCCGACGGTGCTCGGCGACTAAATAGCGAACGATTCCGCTAATTCGTTTGCTCGTGTCGAACGTCACCGTCTTGTCGAGCCGCACCAACCGGCCATTCGCCAGATACCCATTCTCGATCAATACCGGCTCAAGCCGCGCGATCTGGCTGCGGATCGATACATCAACCGCTCCCCAGGGGCCGACGCTGGCAAGTGTCAGGAGAACGCCCAACAGCAACGGTGCAACGACTAAGCGCCGGCCGCCGAAGCTGAAGAATGCAGCCAGCACAAACAGCCAACCAGTCAGTAAAATCAGCAGGTAACGTTCTTCCGTTAATCCGTAGGCATCGACCCGGACACCGACGGCGATCGCCAGCAATCCAGCCGGCAGGAACAATGCGGGAAAGAAGCCACGATCGAACAGCCGAAGCAGGCGATGACCGCTGTCGCGTAGCGGATAGATCGTCAGTTTGGTCGCCACGCCGACCAGCGCGAACCAGCAGACCAGCCATGCGATCTGCCCCTTCGGCAGGTCCCATTCGATGCCGATCTTGATTGCAAAGGCGTACAAGATGACGAGATAGACCGACGCGAGCGGCACGTAGATATAGCGTGCAATAAAGCCGATCCACCGGGGGCAATAGTCGCCTTCCGGCATGTCGAAGTTCGATGGCATCGAACTCAACGCGCGCCAGGGCCAGATCAGGCAAAAACAGACGATCCAGATATCGCTGTTCAGTTTGCGCGGCACATCGATCCCGAACAGTTCCTCCAACGCCAGCAAAACGGCATTGAGCCCGGCCCCCAGGATCACCGCCACTGTGAACCCGAATATCATGCCTGTCAGCGCAATCCGATTGAAATTCCACAGCGCCGCGTTGCCCGGTTCGCCGGCCCGAAATGGGGTCGCCATGATCAGAAACACGAAACCGGCAAACAGAAAGGCCATCGCGGGGTCGGGGAAAATGTCATAGCCGACGGTCCACGATCCACTGACCACGAATGCGGTGAGCGCAAGCAACGTCAGCGCCAGGGCAAGACCAAGGAGCCCTCCGAAACCGTTTTCATCGGCACCGCGCCGTTCGGCCACGAATTTCGCCAGCAGGGTCGCAAAGAATCCTAGGATCAGAAACTGAAGCATCTGACTGTTGAGGATCGCGCCCTGCAACAGTTCGACTTTGTGTTCCTTGGCCAGGCCGAACACAGTCGCGCCGCAGGCCGCTGCGGCCGGGAGCGGAAACCGCCGGAACGCAATCAGCGCCTCGTCGGCAAGATCACGCAGGGAAGGCAATCGCAGTCGCTTAAACACGGATATGTCCTTTGACGTGGTCGTCCACTGAATGACACGTGAGCGATATGGTCTCAGGCGCTCGGATCTGTGACCGAATCTGGGTCTTTTGGCGGCCGGTGCCGTTGCGTCCTAGGCGGTCCGGACGATTGGCCTACCCCAGTTTCTGATAGACGAACAGCGGTGCCAGATACTGGCCATCCGGTGTTTTTTCAGTCAGGCGATAGTAGGAGTTCTTCGGAATGTCGTCGAAGGGATGGAACTCAATGCCAAAACCAAGCCCCTGCCCGCTCATCGTTTCGAGATTCTCCAGCTGGATCATCGACTGGAAATACAAAAACACACCGTCCTTTTTCAGCATCGCCGGGACGCGTTCCAGAAACGGCAGCATCGGCGGCATTAGCGTGTCGAAATAGATCCCATCGAACAAGGGCAGTCCGTCGAGTGCGTCCTGCCAAGTCGAATGCACCAGATTGACGCCCATCTTGTCCTCGGCCCATTGCCGCGCCTTCTCGACCACCTGTTCATGCGCTTCGATGATCGTATGGGTCGTCACGCCGTGCTGCTGGATCGCGGTGTCGATGATCGCCATGCCGAAGCCGACATTCAGCACATCGCCCTGATTGTGGCAGACAATCTCTGCCGACCGCTCCATGATCGGGCGTTCCCACTCCATCATCACCTCGAACCCATCGGGAAGTGTGATCTCGGAGTCCGAGAAGGTCAGGTCGGTCTTCAGATAATCCTGCTCGGTCATGTGCTCATGGTCCGGCGCCATCGCCATGACGTTGCGGTGCAGAGCCAACGCCGATGACAGATCACCCGGATGCTGCATCGTGGCTCCCACGTTTTGCAGCGCATAGGGAATCTCGGTGTTGAAGATTTCAGATTGCGCCGCCATCGCGCGCGCCTCCGCCGATCGGCCGATGGCGTTCAGTATTTCTGCGAGCGTGGAGTAACAACCGTACAGAACCGGCACCGAATCGACCGCCTGCCGGTATGTCGCAATCACGGCGTCGAGTGCGTCGGTCGCTGGCAGCCGCATGCCGGGCTCGAACCGCGGAATGCGGTGCGCGTCGAGCGCCGCCGCCAACGCCGTGTGCGTTTCCACGACGTCGGGTTTGCGGTCGATGATATTGCGGAACACCGCCATCGACTGATCCAAATCGCCGAGGCCAGCCAACGCGGCGCCCAGGTTGAATTCGGCCATGTCGGACTCGGGATTTAAGGCCAGCGCCTGGTGGAACGCGGCCACAGCCTCGTCGAAGGCCTCGCGCTCGAGATAATCGGTGCCCTCACGCGTCAGCCGGATGGATTCCTCCAAGCCCGCGCCACTGCCGTTGCTCATCGTAATTTCCATGGCGTCCTCGCTCGCTTACCGACGTATTGCCCGGTCAAACCGCACACTTCCCTGCCGCGTCACATACACCATCGGCGCTAATCGGGCCAGCTTGGGCCACCCCTGACGCCTCCCCAATTTAGGGGAATTGCGCCAGGCGCTATCCTCTAGCATCATAGGCGGGTCGCCATTCGCGATGCACAGACGAACGGTCAGATACAACGATGACGCTGCAACGGCTTCCAGACCGTATGCTTACCTTCTACCGGTCGGGGCCAATGCCCTGCCCGTACCTGACCGGCCGCGTCGAACAACAGCTTTTCACGGAGCTGACAGGCGCCAGCGCGCAGGATGCGTTCGAGCAATTGTCGCTGGGCGGATTTCGGCGCAGCCATCACATCGCCTACCGGCCCGCCTGCCGCGGCTGTTCGGCCTGTGTCCCAGTCAGGGTCGATGCACGGAATTTCGTGAACACCAAAAGCTGGCGGCGGGTGACGCGGACCAATGCCGACCTGACGGCAACCAGCGCCGGCAAGCACATCACCGACGAACAGTATCAACTCTTCCGAAAATACGTGAACCATCGCCACGGCGACGGCGACATGTCGCGCATGAACCGGCGTGAATATGCGGCAATGGTCGTGACGAGCCCAGTCGAGACCGACCTGATCGAGTTCCGCGACATGTCCGGCCGCCTCGTCGCAGCCTGCCTGATGGACCGGATGCAGACCGGCCTCTCCGCCGTCTACAGCTTCTTCGATCCTGACCTGCCGAAGCGCAGTCTCGGCAGCTACATGGTGTTATGGCTGGTCGCCGAAGCACGCGCCCACGATATGGATCACGTCTATCTTGGATTCTGGATTAAGGACAGCGCGAAGATGGCTTACAAAGGCCGCTTCCGGCCGCTCGAGGCCTTCGGCCCTGATGGATGGCAACGCCTCGACTGATGCCGCGCTGAGCCCGCCTGCCGGCCCACCTCACCGAAAAACCACTTTATGATGAACCGCCGCCGCAACCATCACGGCGGCTACCATTGCGAATGCCGCGCGATAGTCGCCTAGCGCTGCGACGATTACGCCGAAAACCGGCGGCACGGCCGCAACGCCAGCCATGATGAAGACCTGCATACCGCTCGCTGTCTCGCCGGTTCGATCCGCGGGCGCGTATTTCACCAACTCGGAAAAGAAAATGCCGTTCCAACCGGCGCTCGTGGCGCCGAGGATGAAACTGACCAGTCCAACGGACCAGAATGGCCAGTCGGCGTCATACAAACCCGCGGTAACTGTCAGTCCGCCGGTAACGACGCCTAGCCCGACCAAAAGTGGGGACGCCGGCAGATACCGTTCCGCGATCGCACCCCAGAACAACCGGCCAAGAATCGCTCCGAGCTGCAGCAGCGTAAAAATCAAACCCGCGGTCGTTAATGCCAATGACAGGGCGGCTGTCAGGTAGACAACATAGAAGGTCATGACGGTGACCTGGACACCGGAATAGACAAATCCGACAATCGCCAAGCTGCGCAGGCGATAGTTCTGCCAAATCAACTTTACGGGCGCGGCAACGTCGCGCATGCGCACCATGCGAGTAGGCTGGCGGATCGCGTCGAGTCGGCCGCGCAACGGCTGAATCAGGAGCGCCACCGCCGCTGCCATGACACCCGCCATGAGAATCGCCACCCGCCAATCGTACGCGGCGGTCACCATCGGCAACAACAGGCCGGCTATACCGGCACCCGCTGGCATGCCCGTCTGCTTGATCGAGAAAAAGAGCGGCCGGCGATCTTTCGAGGTAACGCGCGCAAGAATATGCGTGCTCACCGGATTGACGGGCCCATAGCAGAGGCCAAGAAAGATTGCGCTTACAATCGCGGCAAGTGGCGTGGACAGCGTCAACAGCGAGACCGCGAGCAAGGCGAGAACCATCAAAACCTGGCTGACACGGATCGCACCGAACCGGTCGGCGAAAGCCCCGGCAAGCAGCCCGCCCAGCATACCGGCGCCATAGACGATGGCGCTGAAGGTCCCGATCAAGGTGGCGTCGACGCCGATTTCTGGCGCCGCGACAGGCGCAATGACGGCGACGCCGAACAGCGCGACCGCGGCAACTGTCTGAATCGAAAACGTGGCCAGCAACGGACCTATCGCGCCGCGCATGCTCTTTTCTGCTTTTCCGGTTGTCGTCGTGACACGCGCCTCCGAAGCACCAACCGACATCTAACGCGTCTGCAGACGCATTGCCAAATCGATGGACAATCGCGACGGCAATGTCACACCCCCACGGTTCTCGGCCAAGGGCCGGTTGAGGAGTTTAGTCCTGTATGCCATCCTGAGACGATGGCGTGGCGTAAGCGCCCGGCTTTGACTTGATCCGCGGACCGCATCAATGATGTTTCGCGATCGAGCTTCATCCTCCGATCGAAGAGTGAAAATGCGGGAGAAAGAACGGAAGCCGATGAAACGATTTATATCCGTTTTGGCATTGATTGCCGGCGTCACGGGCTTGTCGATCTCGAGCCCAGCCAGCGCAGCGTGCGACAAGGTTACGATTTCCGACATGAACTGGCCGTCCGCCACGCTGATGGCGCATGTGGATCGCCTGATCCTGAAGCATGGATACAATTGCGCCGCCGAGCTCATACCCGGCGACACGATGCCGACCGGCACATCGATGATCGAGAAAGGTCAACCCGATATCGCGCCCGAACTCTGGAGCAACTCGTTCGCCGACGCGCTGAAGCAAGGCGTTGCCGAGAAACGCCTGCGGATCGCCGGAAAATCACTGTCCGACGGCGGCGTCGAAGGCTTCTGGGTACCGAAATATATGGTCGACCGGGATCCATCCCTCGCCACGATCGAGGGCATTAAACGCAATGCGAAATTGTTCAAACATCCCGAAGATCCCGATAAATCCGCCCTGTATGGGTGTCCTTCCGGCTGGAATTGCCAGATATCATCAGGCCACCTGTTCAAGGCACTAAAGCTTGCCGATTCCGGCTTCGAACTGGTCGACCCCGGCTCGGCGGCAGGCCTGGATGGATCTATCGCCAAGGCGTATGAACGTGGCAAAGCCTGGTTCGGCTATTACTGGTCGCCGACGCCCATCTTGGGCAAATACAAGATGGTGCGGGTGGATTTCGGCGTGGGCGTGGATACGGCGCATTGGGAATCCTGCATTAGCCAGGCCGAATGCAGCGATCCGAAACCGAGCATGTATCCGACAGCACGCGTCATAACGCTAACCACGGAAAAGTTCGCTCGCAGGGCGCCGAAGGCATACGGCTATCTAACGAAGCGGGCATTCACCAACGCAACGATGAATAGTTTGCTCGTCTGGATCGGGGAAAACCAGGCGGATGGAGAAACCGCCGCGGTTCATTTCCTCAAGAACCATGAAATGATCTGGACACGCTGGGTTCCCGCAAATATCGCCGGCAAGGTTCGAATTGCCGTTGCAGGCCTGTAAGCGGACGATACAGGGTCCTCGCTAGAATCGTGCGATAATATCCTTTCTGGATTAGCCGCCGACGAGGACCAAAGCGATGGCCAGTCAATCATGGATTTCCGAATTCCCGGAATTGGACCGGACCGACCTCGTCGCGCTCCGCAAACTCCTCGATGGCGCCTATAGGGATTTCTCCCGGTCATACGGTGATGGCGTCGAGGCGTTCTTCAGCCCGCTGTTGCACCTCCTGGTGTGGTTCGAGAAGCTCCTGCTCGCCACGCCCTGGCTTCTGGTGCTCGCCGTCCTCGTCGGTCTCGCCTACTGGGTAAGCCGCTCGGTCAAATTGACCATGGGCGTCACCCTCGCCTTCCTGTTGATCGGGTATTTCGGCATGTGGGACGACACGATGCGGACGCTCAGCATCATCACCGTGGCAACATTGATGTCGATCGCGCTCGGCGTTCCCATCGGCATCATGATGGCGCGGTCCGATCGGGTGCAGAACACAGTCACGCCGGTCCTGGACATCATGCAGACCATGCCGGCGTTCGTTTACCTGATCCCGGTCGTCATGCTTTTGGGCATCGGTAAGGTTCCCGGTGTCATCGCCGTCGTCGTCTACGCCATCCCGCCGCTGATCCGGCTGACCAATTTGGGCATCCGGCTGGTCGACCGGGATGTCCAGGAAGCCGCCGTCGCCTTCGGCGCCACGCCGATGCAGCGGCTGTTGAGCGTGCAGTTACCGTTGGCCATGCCCACGATCATGGCGGGTATCAACCAGACAATCATGATGGCGCTGGGCATGGTGGTCATCGCCTCGATGATCGGCGTCCAAGGGTTGGGGCAACCTGTACTAAAATCGATCACCAACCAGTATTTCACGATGGGGCTGCTCAACGGCCTCGCCATCGTCGCCATCGCGATTACTTTCGACCGCGTTTCCCAGGCCTATGCCAGGCGGAGTCAGCGGCACCTGCAAGGGATGCACGGTGACTGAGCCGCTGATCCGCATCGAGAACCTCTACAAAGTATTCGGCGTATCGCCCAAGACCGTGATGCCGATGGTTCGCGACGGCCGCTCGAAAGAGGACATCCTGGCTGAGACCGGCCACACGGTCGGCCTGCGCGATATCAATCTCAATATCGAGCGCGGAACCATCTTCGTCATCATGGGCCTGTCCGGGTCCGGCAAATCCACCCTGATCCGCCACTTCAACCGCCTGATAGAGCCGACCGAAGGCACGATTACCGTCGATGGCGTCGACGTGACCGGTCTGGGGCAGGAGGAATTGCAAGACCTCAGGCGCCACAAGATGTCGATGGTGTTCCAACGGTTTGGCTTGCTGCCGCATCGTACCGTCCTGGAAAATGTCGCGTTCGGCCTCGCGATACAGCAGGTCGCGGCCACGGACCGGAACGACAAGGCGCGGGATTGGCTGCGGACCGTCGGCCTGGAGGGCTACGAAGACCAGTATCCGGCGCAGTTATCCGGCGGCGAACAGCAGCGCGTGGGTCTGGCCCGGGCGCTCTGTACCGATCCGGAAATCCTGCTGATGGACGAGGCCTTCTCCGCCCTCGACCCCCTGATCCGCTCGGACTTGCAGAAGCAGTTGCTTGAGCTGCACCGCACGCTGCGGAAGACCGTCGTGTTCATCACACACGATTTGGACGAGGCGCTACGAATCGGCGACAGGATCGCCATCCTCAAGGACGGCGCCCTGTCGCAGGTTGGCCGCCCGGAGGAAATTCTCCTCGAGCCGGCAGACAGTTACGTGGAGGCTTTCGTCCGCGACGTTAACCGCGCGCGCGCCCTCACCGTTGGTGCGGTTATGAAACCGCCTGCCTGCCAACTCACGGCAAGCACCCTTGCCGACGCGCAGGTACAAATACGCAGTTGGACCGAGACGTTCGGCTACCTTTTTGAGGATGGTCGCTACCGGGGCGTGGTGACCCAAGACGCCCTGGCGCAAGCGGGCAGAGGAAACGGCAGCACCGCCCCTGCCCTGGCGGACATCGCCGAAGCCGGCCCGATGCTGAGCCCGGACAGGTCCCTGCAGGATGCCCTTCCCGCAGCGCTAGAATCGGCCTTTCCCGTACCGGTGGTTTCCAAGGATGGCGGATTTCTCGGGGTTCTGTCGGCGAAAGACTTGGCTCGCGTCTTGGCCGACGGCACGCTGAACCGCGACTGAGAATTGAACCACAAAGGAAGGCGTGAAATGCCGGAACGTAGCGCGACATTGCAGGCCTTCCTCGCCTCCATGCATGCCACGATACAGGCACGCACCCACGCGTCCGATCCCGCGGCACTAGCTGCCGGACGGATATTCGCGGCTCTCGAAGAATCCGGTAGCTCCAACCCTCGCCAACCAAAACAGGTGCCGGCTTGCGCCTATCTGGAGGACGCGCTTCTCGCCGCGACGCAGGCCGGTCGCTCGGGCACCGAACACGCCTCGGCGCTGGCCGACCTTGCCCCCAATCTCGCGTGGTATACGCGGCCGGGATCGGACGATGTCGACGAACGCTTCGCGACCGGCCATGCCAACGCGACGATCATCGGAACCGGCGGCCTTGAGGAGTGCCCGAATGTGCGGATCGGGGTGAGCCTGCTGGCCCCGGACGTGCACTATCCCGACCATCGGCATCCGCCAGAGGAAGTCTATGTCCCACTCTCTCCCGGTGCATGGCGGCAGGACGATGGCCCCTGGCGGGAACCGGGCCTCGACGGCATCGTCTATAACCCGCCGAACATCCTGCATGCGATGCGCTCGGCATCCGCGCCGCTTCTGGCAACCTGGTGTTTATGGGGCGAATAAGGCCCCGTATCGGCAATTGCAACCGGGCCGAATCGCTATATACCACTGCGTGAACAGAGCGCAGACAAACCGGTGCGGGACACAGACGCTATGATCGATGCAACGCTGTTACCAGGCGACGGAATCGGCCCGGAAATTACCGATGCCGTGGTCGATATCCTCGATCACCTGGGCGCCCCCTTCAAATGGGATACGCAACTCGCGGGGCTTGCCGCGATTGACCGTGACGGCGACCCCCTGCCGCAGGAAACGCTCGACAGCATCAAGCGCACCGGCCTTGCCTTGAAAGGGCCGCTGACAACCCCGATCGGCGGCGGCTTCAAGTCCATCAATGTTCGGCTGCGGCAGGAATTCGAACTCTTCGCCAATGTCCGCCCGGCCAAAACACTTGTGCCCGGCGGCCGTTTCGAGGGCGTCGATCTGGTCATCATGCGGGAGAACCTGGAAGGCCTGTATGCGGTCGAAGAACGCTTCGAAGCACGCGGCGACGATCCGAAAGCGGTCGCCTATTCCTCCGGCTACAACACCCGGGTCGAATGCCGCCGCATCGCCGAGTTCGCCTTCGACTATGCCGTCCGCCACAACCGCAAGCGCGTCACCATCGTCCACAAGGCCAACATTCTAAAGGCATTGAGCGGGCTGTTCCTGGAGGAATCGCAAGCGGTCGCAAAGGAATACGAAGGCCGGGTCGAGGTCGACGACCGCATCGTCGACGCCTGCGCCATGCAGCTCGCCATGAACCCCGAGCAGTTCGACATCCTGGTCACGACCAATCTGTTCGGCGATATCCTCTCCGATCTCGCCGCCGGCATCACCGGTGGGCTCGGATTGGCGCCAGGCGCCAACATCGGCGAGGACGCCGCAATCTTCGAAGCGGTCCACGGATCGGCGCCGGACATCGCCGGGCAAGGCAAGGCGAACCCCTGCGCGCTGCTCATGGCCTCCGCACTGATGCTCGACCATGTCGACCAAACCGACCTGGCAACAAAACTGCGCGAGGCGATCCAGGCAACGCTGCTGAGTGGGAAAGAGAATCTAACCGGCGACCTCGGCGGCACGGGAATGACGCGCGACATCAGCGCCGCGATCAAGGACAATTTATCCGCCTAGGCCGGGGGCGCAGCCATGATCCGGATCAGGTCGTCGACAGTCGACTGACTTTCCAGCCCTTGCACCAAGCCAATCAGGTCTTCGATCTGCGCCGCCGGCAAACAGGATCGCACCACATCCCGGAACTTGCGCTCGACATCCTCGGCGGATAGCGGGTTCTCCGCGCTGCCGCGCCGGTTGAGGATTTCCGCATCGAAGCTCCGTCCGTCGTGGGTTCGCACCGATACACGTGCGGCATGGCGGAAGGCCGCGCCCATCGCCTCGATCTCCGGGTCGATCCGCGCGGTGATCCGGCCGATGAAAGCCAGGACCGCCGGGTCCTGCAGCCGGTCTTCCCGGTATTGTTCGACGAAGGCGTTGCCGTCGATCGCGATCATCGCCAGGCCGAAATACAAATTCATCTGAGCCGCGGTCAGCCCCTGCGCTTTGTACTCCCAGGCGCAATGCACATAGGTCGCCTCGCTGATCGCCACATCGACCGCCGCGATATCGTCGGCACTCAGGCCATTGTCGCGAATGATCTGAAGCAGCGCGTCCAACGCCGTGTGGATGCTGGTAACGGCCGCGTACGGCTTGAACCCGACATTCGACACTTCCCACACACTGCCAAGCCCGGCGGTGAGATTCTCCGGCGCCGGGTTGTCGGAATGCGTCACCAGATAGCCGCCGTAGGCGGCTTCCAGCACATCCTCGACGCCGGTGAACCCGCGCCGGGCCAATTGCGCCGAATAGATTCCGCTCTGGGCGGCACGGCCGGAATGCAGCCGCTTTACCATTGCCCCTTCCTGCGCCGCCATGAGGCCGCCGGCTTGGGAACCAACGATGCCAAGGCAGTGCAGCGTCTGGTCGGGATCGAGGCCGAGCATCCGCGCCGCCGTCGTGGCGGCAACAAACGCGCCCGATGTCCCCTGCGGATGGAACCCGTTCAACAGCAGCCGCACGGTCGCGGCATTGCCCACCCGGGCGCCAACCTCATACCCCGCCACGATCGCCGTGATGAGCGCCTGCCCGCTGGCCCCGCCTTGCGCCTCGGCCAGAGCCAGCGCCACGGGAAGCGCCAAGGACCCGGGGTGGATGATTGATTCCTTGTGAATATCGTCGAGTTCGAACGCATGTCCCGCGGTGCTATTGACCAGCACGGCATTGGCGGCCGATGTCTTCTTGCCGCTCCCGAAAATCGACGCCTCGGCCCGCGCACCTTCAGCTTCCACCATATCCTGCACATGCTGCGTCCACGGCAGCGTCACACCGTGGAGGCACACGCCGATGCTGTCCAGGATCGACAGCTTGATGTGGGCGATCACCTCGGCCGGGAGGTCGTCGAATTGCAGGGTCGCCGAGAACCGCGCCAAATCGCGCGTCGCGTTAAAAAGCAGGGGCGGTTTGGATGCGCTCATAGGGGAGCCTTTCGGAACGGCGATTCAGAGTCGGCCCACCATAAGTCGAATTGGATTTTCTTGGAAATTTGGCGGGAGCGCCGTCCGGACAACTTCAAGAGCGACGTTACGCCTTCGTCACCGCGGTCAGATTCATTGTGAGAAGCGCGCCGGGCTTGGGCAGCGCCGTGACCGCAACCGCGGTTCGCGCCGGTCCGGACTCTCCCAATTTCTCCGCATAGGCCGCATTCATCGCATCGAAATCCTTTATATCCGCAAGGAAGACGTTGATATGAAGGACGTGACCCAGATCGGACCCTACCGACGCCAGCATAATCTCGAACGCATCCAGGATCTGAACCGTCTGCGACGCCACGTCGGGTCCCGCCAACTCGCCGGTTGCCGGATCGACACCCGCCGTGCCACCGATCGTGATAAACTCGCCAACCTTCGCGATGTGACTATACGGCCCGATTGGGGTCATCGTGTTCGGTGGCGTGGACCTTTCAACTTTCGAGGACATGAAGCTACCCCAATTTGAGTTAGTTTCCATTCAGGTACTGCCGACACTTAGTTACATCAACCGGATACGGACCGGCTGCCGCCGATCACGCGATAGTATCGCGGTCCGAATAGTGCTGTCGAAAAACGGCAGATGGCGCTAACTGCTGAAGCGGATCACCGGAAGCGATTATTCTTCGAGAAGCCGCGCGGAACAACCCGGCCCGCCTGGGCGCGTTTGCCGACCCAGTTCTCCAGCTTCGTCTCGGTCCGCGTGCGGTCGCCGATCTGCCAAGACAGACCCTCTTTCATCGTGAAGGAGGTCACGTCGGCCAGCCCGCCCTTGTTGTAACGCTGTAGGATGACACCCCGGCCGCGGGTCATCTCCGGCAGTTCGTCGGCGGGAAAGATCAGCAGTTTGCGATTGTCACCGACAACCGCGACCGAATCACCCTTGAACGGCGTGCAGGCGGTCGCCTCGGCACTGGCGCCGAGATTGAGCACCTGTTTGCCGCCGCGCGTCTGCGCCACCACGTCTTTCTCTGTGACCACGAAGCCGCGCCCGTCGCTCGACGCGACGATGCGTTTCTGTTCCGGATCGTGCACGCTGAGCGCGACCACGTTGTGCTCGTTGCCAAGATCGATCATCAGGCTCAGCGGCTCGCCGAAGCCGCGCCCGCCCGGCAATTTATCGACGCCCATCGTATAGAAGCGGCCATTGGTCGCGAACATGATGAGCTTATCGGTGGTCTGTGCGTGGAAGGCGAAGCGATGGCGGTCGCCTTCTTTGTATTTCACATCGCCATATTCCGCGAGATGCCCGCGCGCGGCGCGAATCCAGCCCTTTTCGGAACAGAGAACGGTTACCGGCTCGCGTTCGATCATCGCTTCCAGCGGGATCACGACGGCCGATGGCGCGTCGCCCAGTTTAGTGCGGCGGCGGCCAAGTTCGGTATCCGGCCCGAAGGCCTTCTTGATCTCGGTGATCTCGCCCGCAACCATCTTCCAGCGCAGCTTCTCGTCCTTGAGCAGCTTCTTCAGGCCCTTGCGTTCCTCGGTCAGGGCATCGTGCTCGGTCTGGATTTCCATCTCTTCGAGCTTGCGCAAATGCCGCAAGCGCATGTTCAGGATGGCTTCCGCCTGCACTTCGGTGAGTTTGAACGCTTTGATCAATTCGGCCTTGGGATGGTCCTCCTCGCGAATGATCCGGATCACCTCGTCGAGGTTGAGATAGGCAATCAGCAACCCGCCCAGGACTTCCAGGCGATGCTCGATCTTCTCCAGCCGGTGCTTGCTGCGCCGGACCAACACGTCGTGCCGGTGATCCAGGAAGGCCTGCAGGACTTCGCGCAGGTTCATCACCCGCGGCGTCACGCCCTGATCCAGCACGTTCATATTCAAGGAAAAGCGCGATTCCAGATCGCTCTGCCGGAACAGGCTTTCCATCAGGTGTTCCGGATCGACGTTGCGGCTTTTCGGTTCGAGCACGAGGCGAACCTCGGTCGTGGATTCGTCGTGCACGTCGCCGAGCATGGTGAGCTTGCGGGCGTGCATCAGCTCGGCGATCTTCTCGATCAGCTTCGCCTTCTGCACCTGATACGGCATACCGGTGACGATCACCTGATAGCCGCCGCCCTTGATCTTCTCGACCTCATAGCTGGCGCGTACCCGGAAGCTACCGCGCCCGGTCTTGTAGGCCTCGACGATGGCGTCGCGGTTTTCGCACAACACGCCGCCGGTCGGGAAATCGGGCCCCGGAATCATATCGACCAGCTTGGCGACGGTCGCCTTCGGGAACTTGATGAGATGCAGCAGTCCGTTGCAGATCTCGGCCACGTTATGCGGCGGAATGCTCGTCGCCATGCCGACCGCGATCCCCGCCGCGCCGTTGGCCAGCAAATTCGGGAAATTCGCCGGCAGCACGACAGGCTCGTCGCCCTCGCCGTCATAAGTGCCGCGAAAGTCGACCGCGTCCTCGTCGATGCCTTCGAGCAGCCGCTTCGCCACATCGGTCATGCGCGCTTCGGTGTAGCGCATCGCCGCCGCGTTATCGCCGTCGATGTTGCCGAAGTTGCCCTGACCGTCCACCAGCGGATAGCGCACCGCGAAATCCTGCGCCAGCCGGACCATCGCATCGTAGATCGCGGCATCGCCATGCGGATGGTATTTGCCCATCACGTCGCCGACGATACGCGCACATTTCTTGAACCCGGACTCCGGATTCAGGCGCAATTCCCGCATCGCATGCAGCAGACGCCGATGCACCGGTTTCAGGCCGTCGCGCACGTCCGGCAGCGACCGCGCCATGATCGTCGACAGCGCATAGGACAGATACCGCTCGCCAAGCGCGTCAGCCAATGGGACCGGACGAATCTCGCCCGTCGATTTCGCTTTCGCCATGTGTCCGTTCAAAACCCCCGTTCGTGAGACACGAGATATTGATAGCACGCGCGGTCACAGACGCAAGGGGTTGTGGTTAGGGGCTGTCGCGGTCCGCCGCCGCCCTATCCTCCTTGGCGGTGAAAAGCGCCTCGATGACCGGGCAAACCATCGCTTCACCGTCTTCGCATTGCTCGGCCAGTTGCCGTAATGCCCGGTCCATTCGCTCCAGATCGTCGATTTTCTGCCGAATATCATGGGCATGCGCCAGCGTGATCTCGCGTACCTGCTCGCAATTCGGCGCCCCCTCACCCGTCAGGCCCAACAGGCTGCGAATTTCATCGAGCGAAAATCCCAGGTTTCGGCCGCGGCGGATAAAGACCAACCGCTTCACATGGTCCCGCGAATACAGCCGGTGACGCCCGGCGGTGCGCGGCGGCGGGGAAAGCAGACCGATTCGCTCGTAATAGCGGATCGTCTCGATCTTGCAGCCGGATGTCCGCGACACCTCGCCGATCGCCAACGATTTCTTTTCCGTCATGAATTTCGCCCTTGAATCTGTAGTCGCTACAGATTGTATGGTGTTTGCCAGCCCGTTCAAGACGGCAGCCAATCCCACGAACCCTGAGATCGGACCGACCGGCCCATGACCAACAAGAACCTTCTGCGCACCGGCATCATCGGCAGCGTCATAGCCGCGATCTGCTGCTTCACACCCGTGTTGGTCATCCTGTTCGGCGCGATCGGCCTGTCGTCGCTGGTCGGGATTCTCGACTACGTGCTGCTGCCGTCGCTGGCGATCTTCCTTGGCTTAACGGCCTGTGCGCTGTGGAAACGCCGGGAGGCAAATTGATGGACCTTTTCTCGACGATCACCTGCCCCGACTGCGGCCATCAAAGCCGCGAGGAGATGCCGACGAACGCCTGCGTCTATTTCCATGAATGCCGGTCCTGCAAGACGCTGCTCAAGCCGAAGCAAGGCGATTGCTGCGTCTTCTGCTCCTACGGCGACGTCCCCTGCCCGCCGATCCAGACCGGCGGCGGGTGCTGCAGCGTCGACGAACCGGGCTAGCGCCGTCTTACGCCCGACTTTCCGGTTTGCCGTGGTCGGGGGTGAGGCAATGGTCGTGGGTATAGTCCGACAGAACCTCGATGACACGGCAGTCGCCGACCTGTCCATGACGGCAGCCCTGAACCATCCGCTCCAACTCGGTTTTCAGCGCGTTCAGGCGGGCAATCCGCGCCTCCACCGCCGCTAGATGTTCGCTGGCGATGCGGTCCACATCGGCACAGGAACGCGCCGGGTCGTCGCTCAAGGCCAGCATCTCGCGGATCTGGTCGAGCGGAAACCCCAACTCGCGTGCGTGCCGGATGAACCCGAGGCGGGCGATATGCGCCGGGCCGTAGCGGCGCTGATTACCGGACGTCCGCAGCGGTGCCGGCATCAGGCCGACCTGCTCGTAATAGCGGACCGTCTGCACCTTACAGCCGGTTTCCCGCGCCAGAACGCCAATCGAGAGGGCTTTATCGTCCATGTCGATTTCCTCTTGAACCTACAGTCACTGTAGATATTAGTATCCCACCCTAGAAAGCAAGACCTGTCCGAAACCGTCCTTCCGGAGCCCTTTATGGCGGGTTGCTGTGACCACAACGTGTCCTTCGACGGATCGTCGCCGGCCTACCGGCGGGTCCTCTGGATCGTCATTGCCATCAACGCGGTAATGTTCGTCATCGAGATGTCGGCCGGTGCCGCCTCCGGGTCCACGGCTCTCCAGGCAGACGCCCTCGATTTCCTCGGCGATACGCTGACCTACGGGATCAGCCTCTATGTCATCGGCAGGTCGGTGCGTCTGCGGGCGACGGCAGCGTTGATGAAGGGCGTCTCGCTCGCCGCAATGGGTGTCGGCGTTCTCGGGTGGACGATCTACCAGACTTTCGTGCTCGGTGTGCCCAACGTAGTGATGATGAGCGGCGTGGCCTTCCTCGCCTTCGCCGCAAACGTTGTCAGCGCGTTGTTGCTGCTGAAGTTCCGCGACGGCGATTCGAATGTGCGCTCGGTCTGGCTGTGCAGCCGCAATGACGCGATCGGCAACCTTGCCGTGATCGCCGCCGCCGGCGTGGTGGTGGTGACCGGCAGCGCCTGGCCCGATCTGATCGTCGCCGCCGCGATGGCGGCACTGTTCCTGCAGTCGTCGGTGAAGATCATCCGCCAGGCGACGACGGAGTTGCGCATGGACCGCGCCGATGCCGAGGCGTCGGCGGGCAACGCGGACTAGTAAAGACCGGGAACCCGCTCCAAGGCGGCCAGGAACAGCAACGCGCCGATCGTCACCACGAATAGCGCGCCCAGCATCCCTACCCCACGCAAGATCAGCGGCTGTACTCCACCGTGGGCGTCGGTGGCATGGATGATCGTGCGCCGCGCGCCGATGGCCAGCATTCCAACGACCGATACGGTGATCGCCACACCGAACGCCATGGCCAACGCGCCAAAGATACCGACGGCATACAGCCCGTTCGCCATGGTGAACAGCAACAGGATGATCGCGCCGCTACACGGCCGGATGCCCGCGGCAACCGCCGCGACGATCATGTCGCGGCCTTGCCGGTACCAGGGGCCATCCTCGTCCGGGTGGTCGTGATCGTGGCCATGATGGTTGTCGCCCGGTCCGTGCGAATGATCGCAATCCTTACCGCGGAACGCCCCCCAGGCCATGTAGAGCCCGAGCAGGATCACTAGCGCGTAGCTGACGAGTTCGATGGTGACGGCATAGCCCAGCACCTGAATGCGCCCAAACCCCATCGCGAAGACCAGAACGAAGACGATGATGATTGCCGAAAGCGCCTGCGTCAGCGCGATCAAACCGCTCATGATGATGCCGTGCGACACGGGCCCATCACGGGCCAGGAAATAACTGGTGACGATGAACTTGCCGTGGCCCGGCCCGGCGGCGTGAAAGACGCCGTATAGGAATGCTACGCCGATCACAATCAGCGCCGGCAGGATCGCCCCCGTCGTCTCGATTTCCTTCAGCTTGGCGTGCAAATCCTTGTTCAGGTCGCCCTGCACCGTGGCAATCTTAAGCAGAAGCCCGCGATAGGACCGCTCGAGCGCACCGGGCGGAGCCGCCGACGTTTGAGTTTCAGTAGATTTCGGAGCGAATGGATTACGCGCGTCCGACGCCTGCGCCACCCCGGCGCTGGAAACGCAGAAAACCAGAACTGTCAGAATGGAAATCGCGGCGAAGCGGATCATTTCAGCTCGTTGCGCAAACCACATCGACCTTCTTCGGGAAGACCATGCCATAGTAGATGGGATTCTCTTTGTCCTCGCCCAGCTTGAAATGGCAGGCTTGGCTGCTATCGCCGGTGAATCGCACCGGGTCGATCGCGTCATGGACGACGGAGACGTAGAAGGTCGCGTCATACACGCCGAAACTCAGGTTGCTCTTGCGCGGATCAACCGGTTTGTCGAACGGCACGGTGAAGGAATAACTGACGCGGCCGTTCTTCGCGATCGCCTTGAAATCCACGACGCGCGGCACCGGCAGGAGTTTTCCGTCGATCCGGATATGTGTGAAATACTGCAATTCCTTCAAGGCTTCGAACGCGCCGTCGCGCAGCGCCTGAACCTCGTCATCGTCGAAGGATTTGGTCTTGTCCTTGTCGAAATCCTCGAACAGCAGAAAGCTGAAGATGTCGTCGAAGGTCCAATGGAAGCGCAAGCCGGTGATCTTGCCGTTCTCGAACTGCACATAGGAGATGTTGTCGATGAAAACATGCGGATGGGCGTTCACGGACGGCCCCGTTGCCATCGTCAGCATGGCGCCAACGACGGTGAGCATCACGATACGATACGCCTTGCGAAACCGGTTTCTCATGATCAATGGCACCCTATCCGCCCTGCTGGAAAGTGCAAGCTTCAACACTACGGATTAACAATTGATTTATGTGACGCCGCTGGAATTCAAGACTGCACGTAATCGTCGAGCGGCCGGGTCGCGATACCCCGCCGAATCAGGACGCAGTCGTCTGGAAATTCCTGGCTGAACACATAGCCCTGGTCGGCAAGCGTCCCGATGAAGCGGTCGAGATTGGCCATCGCCGGCGCGACGAAATCATGCAGGACGACAAGCGTATGATTGTGCGCCGCACAATGCTCCACCGCCCGCACCGGCCAGCCATCGTGGTCTTCCCAATCCCGCGGGATCGAATTCCAGATGACGACGCTGTAGCCCCCATCTGTCAGGAAATCCCGGGCGCCGGTGCTCATCAACCACGGTCCGATCTTGCCGCCGCCACCGAATGGCCGGAACCAGCGGTCGGGATGCGCTAGATCGCCGATCTCGCGTTGGGTCGCACCGATTTCGCGGTCCGGTACGGCCGGATCATCGAGACGGCCGAGCGGCGTCTCGTGAGTCCAGGTGTGGTTGCCGATCCAATGGCCCTCGGCATGGGCACGCTCGGCGATCTTCCGCGCGGCGGGATCCGTCAGCTTGCGGCCGATCACGAAGAAACAACTGCGTAGATCGTGTTTCGCGAGGACATCGAGGACCCGCGGCGTCACATCGGGATCCGGCCCGTTGTCGAAGCTAAGCGTCACCTGCGGCATGCTAGTTTCTCTCCGCCAATGCAGCGCGGGCGAGCCGTGCGGCAAGCCGTGCGCGGACGTCGGGCAGTTGCCGCTGGTGAGGTGCGAAGAGACGCCGGTCAAGGAAGTAACCGGTGAGCCGCAGTCCCTCGACGACCTGATCGGCCGTTTCCGGGCTATCATCCAGCAGAAAGCCCGGCAGCGGCAGCAGTTTATCGTGATAAACCTGTCCCGCCGCGCGCGACACCGCCCGGCCGGTTTTCGGCGAGACATAGGCGAGGTCGTCGGTCTGTCCCGTGGCCGCGCAGGCCGACAGGTCGAGGCCAAAGCCCAATTCACCCAAAAGCGCAAATTCCCAGCGTGCGTAGGCCGCCCCCCAATCTTCTTCGTCCAGGGCGGCAATTAGAGTCCGCAATCCGCTGTAAATATTGACGTCAGGCTCGCGCTCAGGCACCGCGAAATCGACGATGGCCGTAGCGGCGCTGAGGGCGGCAAGCCGGCCGGGATCGTCGAGCCATTGTGCGCTAATGCTGTGCAGCATTTCCACGGTGAACGCGCCGAGATGCTCCTCCAGGCGTGCCCGCCAGGTCACCGCGACGAAATTACCCTGCTGCAACACGCCGCGCTGCCGCCGCCCGGCACCGCCCCGCACAAGCCCCGCATGGCGGCCGTGCTCGGAGGTCAGCACCGAGAGAATCGCCGCTGTTTCGCCGTGCTTACGCGCGGAAAGGACAATGCCGTGATCGGACCATTCCATGACGCCGCGACTTTACCTCAAAAATTCCGGGCATGCCGGAAATCGACGGCGTCAGGCGTTGTGATCGAGGCCCCACATCTGGAAATGCTCGCGGCTATCGATCCACTTTTCCCGAACCTTCACCCGCAGGAACAGATGGACCTTGCAGTCGAACAACATGCCGAGTTCCTGGCGCGACTCGGCGCCGATCTGTTTGATCAATTGGCCGCCCTTGCCAAGGATGATCGGGCGTTGACTGTCCCGCTGCACATAAATGACCTGATCGATCCGGACACTGCCGTCCTTGAACGGTTCCCATGACTCGGTTTCGACGGCAACCGCATAAGGCACTTCCTGATGGGTCTTGATGAACAGCTTTTCGCGCGTCACCTCGGCGGCGAGCAGCCGTTGCGGCAGATCGGAAATCTGATCTTCCGGGTAATGCCAGATGCCGGACGGCACCTTTTTCGCGAAATACTCGTGTAGGTCGTCAACGCCGTCGCCCTTGAGCGCCGACACCATAAAGGTCTCGCTGAAAACGCCTGACTCGTTCAACGCGGCGCTGAGAGCCAACAATATCTCGCGTTTCACCTTGTCGATCTTGTTAAGGACCAGGATCGCCGTGCGGTTCTCCTTTTTCAGGCCTTCGACAATCCGTTTCGCATTATCGTCCAGACCCCGCGCGACGTCGACCAACAAGCAGACCTCGTCGGCCTCGGCGGCGCCTTGCCACGCGGCGGCCACCATGGCCCGGTCGAGACGCCGGCGCGGGGCAAAGATGCCCGGCGTGTCGATGAAAACGATCTGGCTTGTTCCATGGATCGAAATGCCCAATACGCGCGAACGGGTCGTCTGCACCTTCGGGGAAACGATCGTCACCTTCGCGCCGACCATCCGGTTGATCAGCGTGGACTTGCCAGCGTTCGGCGCGCCGAGTACCGCGACGAAACCGAACCGGCTTTCTTCTGGGGGAGGCATCGTCATTCCGTCACCGTCGCCATGAGACGGCTGGCCGCCATCTGTTCGGCAGCGCGCTTGGATGAGCCCGTGCCTTCCGTCGCAGGTTTGCCTTTCACGGAAACCGATACCGTGAACTCCGGCGCGTGATCGGGACCTTTCCGGTCGACAATGCTGTAGTCAGGCAACGGCAATCCGCGCCCCTGCGCCCACTCCTGCAATGCCGTCTTGGCGTCCTGGGGCGGTGCGATGGCCGCGGCGAGACGCCCAGCCCAGTGGCGTTCGATGAATGGTCGGACAGTATCCAGCCCGCCGTCGCAATAGATCGCCGCGATGACCGCTTCACAGACGTCGGACAGGATCGCGTCGTTCTCGCGACCGCCGGAGTCAGCTTCGCTTCGGCTCAGGCGGATATGCGGGGCCAGGCCGAGCTCGCGGGCGACGTCGGCCAGGGTTTCCTGACAGACCAACGCCGCCAACCGTCGCGCCAGCGCGCCCTCCTGTTCGTCGGGAAAAGCCGCCAAAAGCATATCGGTCACCACAAGACCGAGAACGCGATCGCCGAGAAATTCAAGCCGCTCATAGCCTTCCGCCCGCCGCGGTGTGGCGCTGCGATGGGTCAACGCTTCTTCCAGCAGCTGAGGCGTGGAAAAGGCGTGTCCGAGCACTTCCGCAACTTGGTTGATCATATCACTAAGTGTAAGCCGCATTACCGGCTGCGGAAACCCGTCCCGAAAGGCGGCGCGCGGCCATCGCGATCAATCGATACCGTTGAACAGCCGTCCGTAACGCACTGAAAACGGCCATTTCCACACTTCCCAAATCCGAGCGCTGCCGTCGGTCGAGAAGAACAGGAATTGCGCGCGGCCAACGAAATTCGCGATCGGGACGAAGCCCACGTGATTGAGCGCCCGGCTGTCCAGGGAATTGTCACGGTTGTCGCCCATGACGAAATAGTGGCCCTTGGGCACCGTGTATTCGCGGGTATTGTCCATCGAGCCAAAATCGGTGTCGGCCTCGATGACACGATAGGACGCGCCGTTCGGCAGCGTTTCGAGATACTGCGCCACCTTGCGAATACCGCCAAGCGGGCTCCGGAGCGAAAAGTCTTCGATACGTTGTTTCTGAACCGGCTTGCCGTTGATATGCAGGTGTCCTTTGGTGACCTGGAGACGGTCGCCCGGCAGGCCGATGACGCGCTTGATATAGTCCGTGCTGTTATCCGTCGGCAGCTTGAAGACCGCCACGTCGCCACGCGTCGGCGGCGTTTCCATCGCTCGGCCCTTGAACAACGGCAGACCGAACGGTAGCGAGTACCGGCTATATCCATAGGAGAACTTGGAAACGAATAGGTAATCGCCGACAAGCAGCGTCGGGATCATCGACCCGGATGGAATGTTGAAGGGCTCATAAGCAACAGTCCGCACCACCAGCGCGATTAGGACCGCATAGATGATCGTCCGCAGCGTTTCCAGCAGGCCGCCGCCCGCCTTCTGCATAGGCGTTTCCGCAGCGTCGGACTGTACCGTAGACTTGCCGCCGCCGGGCCCGTCGCCAGCATTATTGGATGCCATTAAATTCCGCCATTATCCCGAGTGTCGGCGTGATATGGGCAGTCCTGCCGCCTGCTGTCAAGGGAGCGGAAATTGCCGCCGCCAAGGCCAATAGCCGCTCTGTGGTAGGATTTGAGGCCGAACGGCGGCGATCCGCCCAATCGGCGGGGAAATGACGTAATCGGCAAGGAGAACCGGGCAATGGATGACGGTATTGTATTACTGGGCTGCGGCGACGTCGGCCCCATTCGGGAACCGTTGGAGGACTTCGGCGCGCTGGCCAAGCCGACGCTGGCGGCCGGGGATATCCGCTTCGGGCAGTGCGAACGGGTCTATTCCGAGCGCGGCAACCTGCAGATCCATTCCGGCGGCGGGCACAGCCGCTGCGCCCCGCATATGGCCTCGATTTTCGGCGACTGCGGCTTCGACGTGCTGTCGGTGGCAAGCAACCACGCTATGGACTGGGGCGGCGACGCCCTGCTCGACACCATCGATCTGCTACGCGACCAAGGAATCGCCGTCGTCGGCGGCGGCCGAACCCTGGAGGAAGCCCGGCAACCCGCCATCCTGGAGCGCAAGGGCGTGACGGTGGCCTTCCTCGCCTACTGCTCGATCCTGCGCGAAGGCTACGCGGCCGGCCCCAACAAGATCGGCGTCGCCCCCTTGCGCGCCCATACCTATTACGAACCCTTCGACTACCAGGCAGGCGTGCCGCCGAAAGTCGTGACCGTGCCCTACGAGGAAGACTTGGCGAACATGGAAGAGGATATCGCGGCTGCGAAGAAACAGGCGCAGGTCGTGGTCGTATCGCTGCATTGGGGCATCCACTTCATCCCCCGCATGATTGCCGACTATCAGCCGATCGCCGCCAAAGCGGCCTTCGATGCAGGAGCCGACCTGATTCTCGGTCACCACGCGCATGTGCCGAAGGCGATCGGCGCCTATGACGGCAAGGTGTGCTTCTACAGCCTCAGCAACTTCATCATGACCGGGACCGAGAAATCATCCGCCGAGGGCAAGAAGTTCGAGCGCGAGTACAGCGTCGAGCTCGACCCGGACTATCCCAACCTGGCCTATGGTTCCGACGCGAAGCGCAGCCTGATCGCCAAGGCGGTGCTGGGAGCGGACGGCGTCAAGCGCGTGTCCTTCCTGCCGGTCCTGATCGACCCGCAGCTGCGGCCGGAAGTCCTGCGAAACGGCGACCCGCGATTCGACGACGCGGTAAAATTCATGGAATGGGTGTCAGAGGATTTCCCGCACCGCTTCACCATCGACGGCGATGAAGTGATCGTCGAGGCCTAGGCGGCGCCCCTAAACCGGCAAGTCGCCACGCACCACGGTCCGGTTCAGGATGCGGACATGCTTGTCCATCTCGAAATTGGCGACGGCACGGTGCAACAGGCAGCGGTTGTCCCAGATCACCATGTCGCCGGGCTTCCATGTGTGGCGATAGATGAATTGGTCCTGCGTCGCGAAGGTCTGTAATTCATCGATCAGCGCCTCGCCCCTCTCGACCGGCCAGCCGTCCACATGCGAGCTGTGGTTCCCGAGATAGAGAACCTTCCGGCCGGTCCCGGGATGCGTGCGGACCAGCGGATGGTTGACCGGCGGGGCGTCCTGTTTCTCTTGGTCGGTGGCGTGCCGGCTGCCAGATTTTTCCCGCGACCGTTCCCAGCTATGCCATAGGCGGAGCGGCTGCAGATCCTGCTTTCGCGCCTCGGGCAACTCGGCATAGGCCGCTTCCATATCCGCGAACTCGGTATCGCCGCCATCCGGCGGCAGTTGCACCGCATAGAGCAGCGTCGCGAGCGAGGGCAGCGGCATATAGGACTTGTCCGTATGCCAGGAGTAATTGCCGATATTCCGACCCCGCGCTGGCTTATCGTTCTCGTCGAGATTGTTGACCGGATGCACTTCCGGAACGCCCGCGCCGCGGAACTCGCGATTGACGTGCTGTTCCAACTCACCGAAGCACCGGGTGAAGTCTGCCTGCGCCGCCGGCGTCAGGTCCTGGTCCCGCAGCACCAGTACCTTGTACCGGTTCAGCGCGTCGAGCACCGCATCGCGGGTAGCGTCGCTGATCGGTTGCGCCGCATCGAGGCCGAATACTTCGGCTCCCATGAGCGGCGAAAGCGGTTTCGCTTCGAATGGCCATGCGCCCTGCACCGCTGCGACGTCAGCCCCTGCCTGTGTTTCCGTTGCGTCGGTAATGGCCATTTGGTTACCCTCTTCCGGTGTCCGGTCATACTAACAGAACGCGCCTGATCACGCCCAATTAACCCCCGTATTTCCGCGCCAGCGCCTCATACTCCGCGAGGCCCAGGATTTCGTTCTGCCGATCCAATCCATTCATACGGTCGAGCAGCGGCTCGGTCGTGCCCTCGCGCTTCAGGATTTCCAGGAAGTCCTGCGCTTGCCGCGTCAGGAAGCGCGCTAATCCATTGGCGAAGAGTGCCACGCTGAAGCCAAGGTTCTGCAGGTCATCCGCGGAGAGCAAGGGGCTACGGCCGCCTTCGATCATATTGGCCAGCACCGGTACGTCTACTGCCCTGGGGATCGCGGCGAATTCCTCGACCGATTGCGGCGCTTCGACGAAAACCATATCCGCCCCCGCGTCAGCATATGCGGCAACGCGGTCGAGTGCGGCCGCAAGACCATCGACCGAACGGGCATCCGTGCGCGCGATGATCAGGAAATCAGGGTCGATACGCGTATCGAGCGCCGCCTTCAGCTTACCGACCATCTCTTCTACCGATACAAGGGTCTTGCCCGTGAAATGCCCGCACCGCTTCGGAATTTCCTGATCCTCGAGGCGGATGGCAGCAACGCCCGCACGCTCGAATTCCCGCACGGTACGAATGACGTTGAGCGCATTGCCATAGCCCGTATCCGCATCACAGATCACCGGCAGGTCGCAGGCATCCGCGACGCGATACGCGCGTTCCACCATCTCCGTCATCGTCACCAAACCAAGATCGGGCATGGCGAGCGTCGTGTAGGTGACGCCGGCGCCGTTCATCTCGACCGCCTCGAACCCGGCTTGCGCAATCATCCGCGCCATCAGTGGATCGTAGGTGCCCGGCGCCACCAATATCTTCTCAGCGTCCACAAGCTGGCGCAGCTTCGTCGTATGTTTCATGGAGCATCTCCTTATTTGGGCCTTCGGCCGAAGATTGAGCTTCATCATCGTGGAAGAGTCGCAAACCCACTTCAATATGGAATTGCCGGCGCCGGGCTAGACCAGCATTCACGTGCCAATTCCGCATTGCACAGAGGAACATTGACCCAAATCAAGGCCATGGTTGCCGATAAATGGCCGAATACAGAGTGTCAGATGCCGGCACGCAACCGAACGACCGGCGCCATCAGTGGGAAGGAAAGGGTCGATCGTGCAACAATCCATACGGCTACTGGCCAGCGGCCTAACCGCGGTATTTTTAATCGCGGGGCAATCCGCCAATGCCGCTGAAGGCGATCCCATGGCGGGTGAAACGCTTGCGAAACGCTGGTGTGTCGCGTGCCACGACATTGGGCAGAGTGCGACGGTCAAGGACGGCGCGCCGTCCTTTGTCGAGGTCGCGCGCCATCCGGAATTCAGCCCGGATAGATTGAAGGTTTGGCTGTCAGACCCGCATCCGCCGATGCCCAAACTCGACCTGTCGCGGCAATCTATCGACAATCTCATCAGCTACATCCGCAGCCTAAAATAATCGATGTTTCAAACCCTTGCCGGGTTATTTTCTGCATGTAGATCCGCGGTAATTGATCTAGATCAACGACAACCGCAGTCTGTCGTTTAGGTTGTAACGTTTGTATGTTGCAACTCTGATCTGAGAAAATGATGAAGAAGAATGCGAATTCAAGCGGCGCCAGCGTCATGGAACCCTGCGCAGCCCGTAAACCCAGTGCACAAGCCAAGAAATCGGCCAAGGCTGGCAAGGACTCATCGGCAGCGGCTCCGAAATCCCTGGCATCGACGAAAAAGAACACGAATGGCGCATCGACCGATAATCATCCCTGTTCTCCGAGCCATATGCTGTCGGAGTTGCGGCACGATCCCAACGCAATCCACCGGCTATTTGAAACCGGCGAATACCCCTATAAAACCAAGCTCAGCCGGCGTAACTATGAAAAGCACAAGGCGGAGTTACAGATTGAGCTTCTGAAAGTTCAGGATTGGGTCAGGGCGACGGGACAGAAAATTGTCATCCTGTTCGAAGGACGCGACGCCGCCGGCAAGGGCGGCACGATCAAGCGGTTCATGGAACACCTGAATCCCCGTGGCGCGCGGGTCGTGGCACTGGACAAACCGACCGAGCGCGAACAGAGCCAATGGTTCTTCCAACGCTATATCCAGCATCTGCCGTCGGCCGGCGAAATCGTGATGTTCGACCGTTCCTGGTACAACCGCGCCGGCGTCGAGCGTGTCATGGGATTCTGCAATCCGACCGACTATCTGGAATTCATGCGCCAGACGCCCGAAGTCGAGCGCATGCTCGCCCGCAGCGGTATTATCCTGTTCAAATACTGGTTCTCGGTCACGCGGGAGGAGCAATCGCGGCGCTTCAAATCGCGAGAATCGGAACCGTTGAAGAGCTGGAAGCTGTCACCGATCGACAAGCTTTCGCTCGACAAATGGGACGATTACACCGAAGCGAAAGAGGCGATGTTCTTCTATACCGATACGGCGGATGCACCGTGGACGATCGTGAAGTCCAACGACAAGAAACGGGCGCGGCTGAACTGCATGAAGCATTTCCTCCGGAACCTGCCCTATCCCGAGAAAGACCATCACGTCATCGGCCAGCCCGATCCGCTGATCGTCGGCTCGAGCATCCACGTGGTCGAAAACAGCGAGCACATCCTGGGAAAAAGCCTCCACCCGGATCATCGGCGCAGCCGGTAGAGACCTGCTCCGGTGATGGTTGCCTCCGGCGGGATTTGACCCGAATTTTAGGTATTTCCAACTGAATAGACAGGCTCTTGCCCGTCCCTGACCCCGCGCCTATGGTTGCGGCGGAACAGCAGGGACGACCGGAATGCACGACCTGATCATCCGGGGCGCATCGCTTATCGATGGCCTTGGCGGGGCGCCGAAAACTGCCGATTTGGCAGTGAAGGACGGCCGAATCAATGAGATCGGCGCGGTTTCCGGCCCGGCGCGGGAAACCGTCGATGCCGCGGGTCTGTCCCTCATGCCGGGTATCATCGACGTCCACACCCATTACGACGCGCAGCTCACCTGGGACCCGCAGTGTTCGCCCTCGCCGGCCCTCGGCGTCACGACCGTCGTCATCGGCAATTGCGGTTTCGGGATCACGCCGAATTCACCGGACACGCGGGATATCCTGATCAAGAACCTGTCCGAGGTCGAAGGCATGTCGCTGACCGCCCTGCGCGCGGGGATAGATTGGCGCTTCGACGATTTCGGCAGCTATCTCGACCTGTTGGCGACGCGCGGCGTGGTGCCGAATGTCGCCGCCTTCGCCTGTCACTCCAGCATTCGTGTGGCGGTGCTCGGTGACGAGGCCTCGAAGCGGGCCGCGACCGACGACGAACTCGACCGGATGGCGGCGATCCTGCGGGATGCGCTCGACGCCGGCGCAATTGGCTTCGCCTCCTCCACCTTCGAGAACCACAACGGGTTCGGTGGTCTGCCGATGCCGTCGCGCCTTGCCGAGGAATCCGAATTCGAACGCCTGATCGACGAACTCGGGTCCGCGGGCCACGGCCTGTTCATGATCACTGCCGGCGAGCGCACCACCATCGATACACTGACCGGCTATTCCCGGCGCAGCGGACGGCCCATGGTCTATGCCGCCCTGCTGCATAACAGCCAGGTGCCGGAGCGGACCCGGAATATCCTGTCCGGATGCCGGACCGCACAAGCAGCCGACGTTCCGGTTTATGCGCAAGTGTCCTGCCAACCGCTCAGCATGAATTTCTCGCTCGATGCCGCCTATCCGCTTTATGGCGTCGATCCGTGGGGATCGCTGCCGATCGACGATCCGGCGGCATTGCGCACGGCACTTGCCGATCCCGAGTTCCGCGCCCATTTTCGGCGCAGCCTGACCCAACCGGTCGGCGGCCGTTTGTTCAATGGCGATTGGGATCGGGTCGAGGTCGCAGTCTGCGCGGCCCATCCGGTCTACGAAGGCAATCCCATCCCGACGCTCGCCGAAAAAGCTGGCATGGATTCAATCGATTTTTTCTTCGATCTTGCGCTTTCCGAAGACCTGGCAACGGTGTTCAACGCAAAATTGCTGAATGTGGACGAAGAGACCGTCAGCGACATTCTGCAGCATCCCGACAGTTTGATCAGCCTGTCGGACGCCGGTGCACATCTGACCTTCTTCTGCGATGCTGGCTACGGTTTGCATCTGCTGGGACATTGGGTGCGGAAGCGCGGCGACTTCGAAATCGGCGAAGCGGTCCGGCAGATCACCCGACGGCCGGCGGAAATTTACGGCATCCGCGACCGCGGTGTCCTAACCGAGGGCGCATGGGCCGACATGCTGTTGTTCGATCCCGGCAGTGTCGGCATCACCGGGATCGAACGCCTGCACGACCTGCCCGCCGGCCAGAGCCGGCTCGTGCGGCGTGGGCTCGGGGTGAAGGGCGTATGGGTCAACGGCACCCTGGTGCATGACGGTGTCGATTATCGCGACCACACCCGCCCCCCGGGCCAGGTTCTCACCAAGTTCGACGCGTAACGCGATACAGGCTGTCGGACAAAAATAATGCGCAACGGCTTTTCCCTTTGGCGACTCCTTCGCCGGCTCGTCATCCTGATCATCTTGCTGGTCCTGGTTCTGCCCACCGGGTTGACGCTGCTGTATCGCGAGGTCGCTCCACCGGCGACGCCGCTGATGGTGATCCGGTTGTTCGAAGGCGAAGGGATCAAGTCCGAGTGGGTACCGTTGCGGCAGATATCGCCGCATCTGATCCGCTCGGTCATAGCGCTGGAAGACAGCCGGTTTTGCAGCCATGACGGCGTCGATTGGGTAGAGATGAGCGACGCGGTAAGCGATCACCTCAAGGGCGGGCGACTGCGCGGCGCGAGCACGATTTCCATGCAGACCGCGAAAAACCTGTTCCTCTGGCCCGGCCGCGCCTTCCTGCGGAAGGCGATCGAAGCGCCGTTGACCTTCATGATCGAGGCGATCCTCGGCAAGCGCCGTATCCTCGAAATCTATCTGAACGTGGTGGAATGGGGTCCTGGCATCTACGGCATCGAAGCCGCGTCGCGCGCCTATTTTCGGAAACCCGCCGTCTCCCTGACCCCGTGGCAGGCCGGGCTGCTGGCCGGTATCCTGCCCAACCCGCGGCGATGGTCGCCCCGGAAACCGACCGACTATATCCGCGATCGCGCCCGCACCGCGATGGCGCGATCGAAGGCGGTGGCGCCGGCATTGCGCTGTCTAAGGAAGAACGGCTAAAGGGAAATTCAAACCGACTGCGGTACCGCCGAGATGATCACCGTGACATGCGCCAGCGGATATTCATCGGTAATCGTCACATCGATCTGCGCCGCCATCTCGGCCGGCACCAGTGTCTGCAGATGCGCCAGCGCGCCACCGGTCAATTCCATCGTCGGCTTGCCTGACGGCAGGTTGACCACGCCCATGTCGCGCCAGAAGATGCCGCGCCGGAACCCGGTGCCGAGCGCCTTGGAACACGCCTCTTTGGCGGCGAAGCGTTTGGCGTAGCTTTCCGCGCGCCGATGACGTTTGTCCGATTTCGTCCGTTCGATATCGGTGAAGCACCGCTCTTCGAACCGTCCCGGGAACCGCTCGAGCGTACTTTCGATCCGCCGGATGTCTACCAGATCGCTGCCGACACCGATGATCATCAGGCACTGCGCTCCCCGGACACTTCGGCGCGTGCCTTGTCCATGAGTGCCCGCGTCCGTTTGATCGCGCTTTCCAAGCCGCCAAAAATGGCCTCGCCGATCAGAAAATGCCCGATGTTCAGTTCGACGATGGTCGGAATCGCGGCCACCGGACCGACGGTATCAAAACTCAATCCGTGCCCCGCATGGCACTCGAGGCCCAACGTCTCCGCATGCGCCGCGGCAACGATGACCCGCTCCAGTTCCGCGTCCTGTTCGGCCGGCTCGACCTCGCAGTAGCGGCCGGTATGCAGTTCGACCACCGGCGCGCCGAGCGAAACCGCCGCATCCAACTGCGCCGGTTCCGGATCGATGAACAATGAAACCCGGATGCCGGCCTTCGACAGTTCGCCGACATAGTGCTGCAGGTGATTGTGCCCCCCAACCGCATCGAGGCCGCCCTCGGTCGTCAATTCTTCACGCTTCTCCGGCACGATGCAGGCGGCGTGGGGTTTGTGGCGCAATGCGATCTCAAGCATCTCGTCGGTGGCCGCCATTTCGAAATTCAGCGGGACACTAATTTCCGACATCAGACGGTCGATGTCGTCGTCGGCGATGTGCCGCCGATCCTCGCGAAGATGCGCCGTAATCCCGTCGGCGCCCGATTTCTCGGCCAGTACCGCGGCGCGCACCGGATCCGGATGACGGATGCCCCGGGCGTTCCGCACCGTCGCGACATGATCGATATTCACCCCAAGTCTGAGAAAACGTTTCATGGCCACTGCTCCTCCTAGGTCGCGCCTGCGCCCGGTCAAACGCGCGCGCGTTCAACCGAGTTTACCACCGAAGTCGCCCGAAGGGCTGCGACGATATCGGTCAGCTGCTTGACGTCGCCCACCTCGATATCGATGAGCATCTCGAAAAACTCCGGTGAGCGGTCAGTGATTTTCAGGTTACTGATATTGCCGCCGTCACGCCCGACCACCGTGGACAGCACGCCGAGACTGCCCGGCGTATTGCCGACCACCACCTTGATCCGAGCGGTATGCGGCATACCCTCCACCTCCACATCCCAGGCCAAGTCGATCCAGCGCTCGGGCATGTCGGAAAAACTCTCGAGCGTCTCGCAATCGATCGTATGGATCGTGACGCCCTTGCCCGTGGTCTGAATGCCGACGATCCGGTCTCCGGGAATCGGATGACAGCAACCGGCGAGATGCACGGCCACGCCCGGCGTCAGCCCCTTGATCGCAACCGGCTCTTTCTTGCCCTTACGGCGGTGCCGCAACGCCATCCGGGCACGCCACCCCTTGCGCTTCTTGCTTCCCGGATAGACCGCATGCAACACGTCGATGCCCGTCATATCGCCCTGCCCGACCAGGGCAAACAGGTCATTGTTCACCCGGCTATGGAAGATCTTCAGGACGCCTTCGATCGCCTTGTCGGTGAATTCGTAGCCTTCCTCGCGGAAGACATTCTCGATGATCTCTCGGCCGAGCTGGATATATTCCTCACGCTGCTGGCCACGCACGAAACGGCGGATGCACGCCCGCGCCTTGCCGGTAACTGCGAAACTTTCCCAACCCGGCGACGGCGTCTGCGCTTTCGAGGTGATGACCTCAACCTGGTCGCCATTCCGCAGCTGGGTCCGCAAGGGGACGATGCGGCCGTTGACCTTGGCGCCGACACAGGTGTTGCCGATGTCCGTGTGGACCGCATAGGCGAAATCTACCGCGGTCGAGCCGACCGGCATCGCTTGCAACTCGCCTTTCGGCGTGAAGCAGAACACCTGGTCGGCGAACATCTCCAGTTTTGTGTGCTCGAGGAATTCCTCGGCCCCGCCGGCATGATCGAGGATTTCCAGCAGCTCGCGCAGCCAGCGGTATTGCATGCCTTCGGTGCGACCCGTCGGCCGGGCGCCCTGCTTGTATTGCCAATGCGCCGCAACGCCCAATTCCGCGATTTCATGCATCTCATGGGTCCGGATCTGCACTTCGATCCGCTGGTTTTCAGGCCCCATGACCGTGGTATGCAGCGAGGTATAGCCATTCGGCTTGGGCAGCGAGATATGGTCCTTGAATCGGCCCGGCACCAAACGGTAATTGCTGTGGATCACGCCGAGTGCGCGATAGCAATCCTCGGTCGTGTCGACCAGCACCCGGAAGGCCATGATGTCCGAAAGCTGCTCGAAACCGACGTTGTCCCGTTGCATTTTGCGCCAGATCGAGTGCGGCCGCTTCTCGCGACCCGAGACGTCGGCGTCGAGACCCTGGTCGGCCAGCGTCGACTTCAACTCAGCAAGCACCCGGTCGATCACGTTGCCGCCTTGCTGACGCAGGTATTCGAGACGGCTCAGGATCGAGGCGCGGGCATCCGGGTTTAGCTCGGAAAACGACAGGTCTTCCAGCTCTTCCTTCCAATCGCGGATGCCGATCCGCTCTGAGAGGGGAACGTAGATATCCATGGTTTCGCGGGCGATGCGCCGCCGCTTATCCGCACTACTGATGTAGCCGAGCGTCCGCATGTTGTGCAGCCGGTCGGCCAGCTTGACCACCAGGACGCGAATGTCCTGTGACATGGCGAGGACTAATTTGCGGAAATTCTCCGCCTGCTTGGCGCGGTCCGATTGGGCCTGAAGGTCGAGCTGCGATAGCTTTGTGACGCCATCCACCAGGCGGGCGATCTCGTCGCCGAATTGCCCTTCGATGTCCTGCAATGTCGCGACCGTATCCTCAACCGTGTCATGCAGCAGCCCGGTGACGATGGACGCGGTGTCGAGCTTCTTCTCGGACAGAATGCCCGCGACCTCGACCGGATGGGAGAAATAGGAATCGCCCGACGCGCGCTGCTGGTTGCCGTGCGCGCGCATCGAATAAACATAGGCGCGGTTGAGGGTGTCCTCATCCGCGCCCGGATCGTAGCCTTTAACTTTCTCGACAAGTTCGTATTGCCGCATCATGCCCGGTCACTCCACGCGGCATGATGCGCCGGCGCCCGATGTGCGGCGCCGGTCGTCGGTCATTCCGTCCCGGTCTGCCCGTCGGTTGGCGCGTCGGTCGGCGCGTCAGCGGTAGCGCCGTCGCTGGCACCCATTTCCGGATCTTTCCCGGTCATGATGCTCATCCCCGACGGCAACCCTTCGGATCCGTCTTCGTGGCCAGCCATCGCGGCCGCCATATATTCCATGGGCTCGTCTTCTTCCGGCTCGTCGATTTCCGGAACCTTCTGCAGGCCGCGCACGAGGTCGTCCTTCAGCTTGTCGAGCGGCACGGTTTCTTCCGCAATCTCGCGCAGCGCAACGACAGGATTCTTATCGTTGTCGCGTTCAAGCGTGATTTCCGCGCCGGCTGAGATTTCACGGCTCCGCTGGGCCGCCATCATTACAAGCTCAAAACGATTGGGCACCCGTTCTACACAATCTTCCACGGTGACACGCGCCATGCTCTACCCTACTCCGCTATTCGCGCTTCATCGGAAGCGCTTTGCCAAAAAGCCCAATTACGGCAGAATACCTGCCAATGGGGACCAGAATATAGGGGCGGACAGGCCCCCAATTCAAGAATATTCCATCTTATTAATAATATACCGTATCAGGTGGTTGAAAACCGCAGTTGCGGCAATATTTCGGGTGAGACCCCGTTCGAATTTGCCACAACTGCCACTTGCGCAAATTTAATAAGCCCTCTAAGTAATAGATATGAACTCGTAATAACGTGCAATAAATCGGCCGCACGTTCTTCAATCAAAAAAACAAACGATTACCGAAGGTTGCAATCCTGATGTTAGACAACATCTATAGTAATGAAAAAATGGGCCTGTTCATCGATGGCTCTAATCTTTACGCGGCTGCACGAGCACTTGGATTTGACATCGATTACAAGAAATTGCTCGACCTATTCGCCAATAAAGGCCGGTTAATACGTGCGTATTACTACACTGCACTTGTCGAAGACCAAGAATACTCTCCGATCCGGCCCCTGGTCGATTGGCTCGATTATAACGGCTACACCATGGTCACGAAGCCGACCAAGGAATTCACCGATGCGTCCGGGCGCCGTAAGATTAAAGGCGACATGGACATCGAACTGGCCATCGATGTGATGGAAATGGCTCCGCATCTGGACCATATCGTGATTTTCTCGGGCGATGGCGACTTTCGCCGCCTGGTCGATGCCGTGCAACGCAAAGGCGTCCGCGTCAGCATCGTCAGCACGGTACGCACGCAACCATCCATGGTGGCCGACGAACTGCGCCGGCAAGCCGATAACTTCATTGAACTGCAAAGCTTGGCCGAAGAAATCGCGCGACAGCATGCCGAACGCCAATATGCGCCGAATGACGACGACAACAGCGAAGATTTCGATGACGATGACGACTATGACGACGACGACGTGATCGTTGAGCGGGCATAACCGGGCCAGAACGATCCGGGATTGCGTCGGCCACGCCCTCTAAATTACGGTTATTCCAAACAAAAATGTCGAAATCCGACAGGTGGCGCCGCCACCCTCTACTCATTTCGCGCACCAGCCGCTGGTGTATAGTGCGCGCATGACGACGCTCCCATCCTCGGACACGCCAAACGGCCAGCCCGCCGCGCCGGCGCTCGACTGCGGTATCTGCGACCGGCTGGTCGACTTCCGCCATGACAACCAAACGAAGTTCCCCGCGTTCCACAATGCGCCGGTGCCGAGCTTCGGACCGCTCGACGCGCGCGTGCTGATCGTGGGATTGGCACCCGGGCTGAAGGGCGCAAACCAGACCGGCCGCCCCTTCACCGGCGATTACGCGGGTGACCTGCTGTATCCAACTCTATTGCGTTACGGCTTCGCCGAGGGTGCGTATGGCGCGAATCCGGACGACGGAATTCGCCTGATCGACATCCGGATCACCAACGCCGTGCGCTGCGTGCCGCCGCAGAACAAGCCGGTCGGCGCCGAGATCAAGGCCTGCCGTCCCTTTCTGGCAAGCGAGCTGGCGGCGCTGCCGCATCTGCACACGGTGATCGCGCTCGGCGTGGTCGCCCATAGCTCGGTGCTGGCGGCAAGCGGGCTGAAGCAGAGCCACTGCAAATTCGCTCACAACGCCCGCCATGAGCTGCCGGGCGGCCTGATCCTCAACGACAGTTATCATTGCTCGCGCTACAACACGAACACCGGCCGCCTGACGGAGGCGATGTTCCACGACGTGTTCGCGAGTGTGAAGGCGGGGTTGGCGGGCTGACCCCTACCCCTTGTTCCGCATCAGGCGGGCTTTTTGGCGCTGCCAGTCGCGGGACTTTTCCAACTGGCGTTTGTCGTGCTGCTTGCGGCCCTTGGCAAGGCCGATCTCGAGCTTGGCGATGCCGCGCTGGTTGAAATAGATCTTCAGCGGCACCAGAGTCACGCCTTCGCGTTTCACAGCACCCAACAGCCGGTCGCGTTCGCGCCGGTGCAGCAACAGCTTCTTCGGCCGCCGTGGTTCATGATTGAACTTACCGGCGTTCGGGTATTCCTGGATCGTGCAGTTGATCAGATAGATATCGCCGTCCTTGGGGCCGGCATAGGCCTCCCCCAAGCTCGCTTTGCCGGCGCGCAGCGACTTCACCTCGGTCCCCTGCAGAACGATGCCGGTTTCCAGCGTCTCCTCGATGATGTAGTCGCGGCGCGCGCGCCGGTTCTGCGCCACCGGCGGGCCGCCGTTCAATCCTTCAGCCATGGCGATATCGCGTTGCAGTCACTGTGATGGTTGCTGTCCAGGCACGCGCCGTCCCCGGCACGCGGGCGCCGGAGACTACACTAATTGCGTCGATTGCGCGCGGTTTTCCGTCCCTAGTTGATCAGGCCGCAATGCACCATCGCGTCCCGGACGGTTGCTTCGCCGTCCGGCGTCAATGGCGTGATCGGCAGGCGGACCTTGGGATCGCATTTGCCGAGCAGACTGGCGCCGTATTTGGCGGGCGCCGGGCTTGGCTCACAGAACATCGCGTCATGCAACGGCAGCAACCGGTCGCGCAGGGTATCGAAGGTTTCCATATCCTTCGCCTGCCACGCCGCATGCAGTTCCGAACACAGTTTCGGCGCCACATTCGATGTCACCGAAATGCAGCCGACACCGCCCTGCGCCAAGAACGCCGCGATGGTGGCATCCTCGCCGGAGAGCTGGCAAAAATCTTTGCCTGCGGCGACCCGCGTCGCCAACGGCCGTGCAAGATCGGCGGTCGCGTCCTTCACACCGACGATATTCGGAATCTTCGCCAACCGCGCCATGGTTTCGACGCTGATGTCGACGATCGACCGGCCCGGAATGTTGTAGACAATCACCGGAATATCAGTGGATTCCGCCACTGCCTTGAAGTGCTGGTAGAGCCCTTCCTGCGACGGCTTGTTGTAATAGGGTGCGACGCTCAACACGCCGTCGGCACCAACGGATTTCGCATGTTTGGTGAATTCAACGGCTTCGTCGGTGCTGTTCGAGCCCGCGCCCGCGATGACGGGAACCCGTCCGCCAGCGGCCTCGACGCACATTTCGACGACGCGTTTATGTTCCTCATGGTTGAGCGTTGGCGACTCGCCGGTCGTTCCGACCGGCACCAAGCCATTCGTACCCTCGACGATCTGCCAGTCCACGAAGGCCTGGAAGCCGTCCTCGTCGATCCCACCGTTCTTAAACGGTGTGATCAGGGCCGTTAGCGAACCCTTGAACATCATGCGTTCTCCGCAGAATACCTACTGTTGCGGCCACCATACTGCCAAGCTATAGGATGCAGCAAGCCGCTTAGCACCGGGAGTGAAGATCCTGCCGAAATCCTAAATGCATTAGCCATATTGTTGGATTCCGGAAATTCAAATAGACTCCGGCGCTGTTCAGGCAAATGAATACTAATCGGTGATCCACCGTGCGGCGAATATTACGCCATTACGTTACCGTTATTACGTTTCTTGGCATTTTGAGCGGTATGTTGGCGGAATTCACGCCATCGGCCGCTGAAACGCTGACCAAAAAGCAGCGCTCCCTATACACCAACGCGCTGGCGCTGGCGGACCGCGATCAATGGTCCGAGGTCAAAAAGCTGACGGCTCGGGGCGGTCATAGCGCGGCCAACAAGATCCTCGAATGGATGCGCCTTCGATCGGCAGTCGTGAGGGCCGGTTATCCCGAAGTGTCGGCCTTCATCAAGGCCAACCCGGCATGGCCCGACCAGGATAAACTGCGCCGCCGCGCCGAGGAAATGATGGGCGGCCTGCCGACCGACGCGGTGCTGGCCTGGTTCGACAAATACCCGATGGAATCTCCCGACGGCGCCTACCACCTGGCCAATGCGTTGGAGGCCGCCGGCCGGGACGACGAAGCTGCCAAGGCAGTCCGTCATGCCTGGACAACGATGGAGTTGGGCTCCAAACAAGCGACGGATTTCAAGGCCCGCTTTCGCAAGTATCTCGGCCAGGACGAGGAAATCGCCAAGCTCGAGTACCTCCTCTGGGAGCGCGAGGTCCGCGCATCCCGACGACAAATGCGCAAGGTGCCGCAGGAATGGCGGCGCCTGACGCAAGCGCGCATTGCCCTGATGATCCGCGCCGGAAACGCGTCCGCGTTACTGCGCCGGGTCAAGCCCGACATGGTGAAGAACCAAGGTATCGTCTTCGAGCGGGTCCGCTGGCGGCGGCGCGCCAAGCGGATGGACGAAGCGATTGACCTGCTTTTGGCAAACCGACCGGTAAACCCAAGCCGACCGGACCGCTGGTGGCGCGAGCGGAATTATCTCGCACGCTGGGCACTGAAGGAAGAGCGGCCGGAACTCGCCTATCGCCTCGCGAGCGAACACGGGCAGCCGGGTGGAATCGGTTTCGCCGGCGCGGAGTGGTTGGCCGGATGGATCGCGTTGCGGAAACTAGACAAGCCCGATGCGGCGCTCAAACACTTCAAAGCGCTGTACAAAAAGGTAAAATACCCCGTCAGCCGATCCCGCGGCGCCTATTGGGCCGCGCGGGCGCTGGAGACCCAAGAAAAGCACAGCGAAGCCACGACCTGGTACCGCACCGCAGCGCAACACATGACACGCTTTTATGGACAGGTTGCGTCCGGTCATGTGCTTGCGGCCGAACGGCCGACCCTGCCGCCGGAGCGCGAACCGACCGATGCCGAACGGCGCAAATTCGAGGCACATGATGCCGTACGGGCCATTCGCGTCCTGGCGCAGTTGGATCGGCGGCGCGACATCAAACGCTTTCTTCTCGGATTGGCCGACGATGCAAAGACCCAGACCGAGTGGACCCTCGCCGCCCGCCTTGCGCAGGAGATGGGCCGGCACGACGTCGGCGTCTCCATCGCCAAACGCGCCCTGCGCAAAGGCGTCATTCTCGGCACAACCGGCTACCCGGCCCTGGAACCCGTCAGCGACGGCGACAAGGACTTTCCCGATCCGGCGTTGATCTTCTCCGTGGTCCGCCAGGAAAGCGCCTTCGACGCCAAGGCAATCAGTCACGCCGGTGCGCGCGGACTGATGCAGATCATGCCGCAAACCGCGTTGCGGGTCGCCCGCAAACTCAAGGTGCCGTACTCGCGCAACCGGCTTACCCGCGACCCGGCCTATAATCTGCGCCTCGGCCAAGCCTATCTCGCCAATATGATCCGGGACTACGACGGCTCGTTGATCCTGGCGCTCGCGGCGTATAACGCGGGCCCGGTGCGCGTCGAACGTTGGCTGCGCCGCTATGGCGATCCAGGTCCCAGCATCTACGACGCCATCGACTGGATCGAATCCATTCCCTTCACCGAGACGCGCACTTACGTCCAGCGCGTGCTGGAGAACCTGACGGTTTACCGGGGCCGCGCGGATGGTCTAAACATGGCGCTCACCTTCGCCGCGATGGAGCCGGGGCCTTTTAGAGATTCGGCAGGACGCACCGACCGGATCGCCGGGGATCCCCAACAGGACGGAGAGGATTTTGCCGGACCCTAGACTGAGCAATATCAAGGCCTGCGTGTTCGATGCGTATGGCACCCTTTTCGACGTGTTTTCAGTGGCTGACGGCGTCCGCGCGGCGATCGGCGACGACGCCGACCGGGTCACGGCGCTGTGGCGCCAGAAGCAACTCGAATACACTTGGCTGCGCAGCCTGATGAAGGCACATATCGATTTCTGGCAGGTTACGCGCGATGCGCTCGACTTCTCCTTGAGCACGGTCGGCAACGACGATTCGGCGCTGCGGGACAGTCTCTTGGATCTGTATCTCACGCTCGACACCTATCCCGAGGTCTCAGGCATGTTAGCGGCATTGCGGGACAACGGCATTCCACGCGCCATCCTATCGAACGGCGCACCGCCGATGCTCGACGCAGCCGTGCGCTCCGCCGGGATCGCCGACCTGCTGGACGAGGTCATTTCGGTCGAGGATGTCGGCATCTACAAACCCCACTCATCGGTCTATCAGATTGCCGTCGACCGGCTGAAGTGTCAGCCGGCGCAGATTTGCTTCATGTCGTCGAACGCGTGGGATGTCGCGGGTGCCGCGAATTTCGGATTCACCGTCGTTTGGATCAATCGGTTCGGTCAGGTACCGGAACGCTTGCCCGGCAAACCGGTTGAGGAACTCAACAGCCTGGAAGCGCTTCCATCGCTTCTCGGCCTATAAGAGCAATAAGAAGTTTTTGTAAGGCTGCACGCCCGTGAGTTCCTTTCGCGAACACCACTACACCACCCAGGATGGCCTATCGCTGTACTACCGCGAGTACGGGGATCCGTTATCGACGGAAACGCCGGTCCTATGCCTACCCGGCCTCGCCCGCAATTCGAAGGATTTTCACCGCGTGGCAATGCGGCTTTCGGCGGACCGATGGGTTATCTGTCCCGATTACCGCGGACGGGGACAAAGCGATTACGACCCGGAACCCGACAACTACCAGCCGACGACCTATCTTCAGGACATCCGCCATCTGCTGGCGGTAACCGGCCTGCACCGCGCGGTCGTTATCGGCACCTCGATGGGCGGCCTGTTGGCGACCGGCCTGGGCGTCGTTGCGCCCAGCCTGTTGGCGGGCGTCGTGCTCAACGACATCGGTCCCCATATCGAGGACAACGGGATAGACCGGATCATGGACTATCTCGGGATCGATCATCCGCATTCGGACTGGGACGATGCCGTCGCTGCCTTTAAAAAGCGGTTCCCGACGCTGTCGTTCGATACCGAGGAATTATGGCGCGAAGGCGCCGAGGCAACGTGGCGAGAGCGCGAGGACGGCCAGCTTCACGTCGACTGGGACGTAAATATCGTACTGCCGGTCGTGCAAAAAAGGGAATTGCCCGATCTATGGGCGCTCTTCCGCTCGCTGCGGAACGTACCGGTCCTCGCCGTCCGCGGCGGTGTCAGCGATGTGCTGTCCGCTGAGACGTTCGACCGCATGGCGGACGAACATCCGAACCTCGACCGTTTATGTCTGGAAGGCGTCGGGCATGTCCCGTCGTTATTCGAACCTGAGTCAGCCGAAGCGATCGACCGCTTGTTGGCGCAGGTTTAATCCCGGCTACCCTGTAGCCGGGATTGGCTGGATCAGCGGAAAACCTTCTTGACCGCTTCCTGACTCTTGGCGGCCGTCGCGGCGACACCACTCTTGCCTTTTGCGGCATCGTCCGTTTTAGCCTGCTCCTTCTCGTTCTCATAAACGAGATTCGGTGCCGGCTTTTCGTTGGCGACCTTGTCGCCGCCGTCCTTCGCCGCCTGGTCACCATTCTGACCAGACACGTCGACATGACGGCACAGCCCCTGAATAAATGCGCCGGCTTCGATGGCGAGGCTTTCGTGGACAATATCGCCGGTGACCTTCGCGGTCCGGGCCAGTTCAACCTGCTTGCCGTTGATCTGCCCCTTCACCGTGCCCGCAACGTGGACCGTGGCAGCGACGATGGCGCCGCTGACAATCGCATGTTCACCCACGGTTACAGAACTACTGCGAACGTCGCCTTCGACCGCGCCGTCGATCTGGATGTCGCCTTCGGACTCCAAATCACCGGTCACCCGCAGATTCGCACTAACGATCGACGGCGCAACGCCGGGAGATGTCAATTTTGGCACTGTCAAACTCCGGTTAGAGCCGCCGTCATTCTTTGTCTCGGATTTACTACCCTTTGAAAACATAACGACCTGCCTTAATAAACTTTTCCGGGTTCATGGGCTTCCCATCGAAGCGCACCTCATAGTGCACATGCGGCCCGGTGCTACGACCGGTGCTGCCGAGAAGCCCAATTCGGTGCCGATGCCCAACTTCCTGGCCCCGTTTCACGAGGACTTTCCGAAGATGGCCATAGCGCGTGCGAATTCCATATCCATGATCGATCTCGATCATCTTTCCGTATCGGCCTTTGCGTCCGGCGAACACGACCTTGCCGGGTGCCGTAGTAAACACCGGCGCACCGCCCCACCCCGCCAAATCGACGCCGTAATGCATCGCCTTCTTCTTCGTGAACGGATCACGGCGAAGGCCGAACGGACTGGCTTGATGGTAGAAATCAACTGGTGAGACCAACGGTACCCGTTTCAATAACGAGCGTAACCCAGCCCACCGCGTCAGCTGCGTATCAATTTCCGAAACACTGCCAGGCAGACCTTCAATGTCTTCGGTCGTACTGGCGACTTCAAACAGCGGTCCACCCTGACCAGACGCCATACGCGTCGCCCGGCCGAGAACCTTGTCCAGTTCCAGGCCGGTCATCGTGATCAGTCGTTCCGCTTCCTCGATATTCTTAACCGTGCGCTCGCCCAGGCGGTCCAGCACATTGCCTTGGGCGGCATGCAGATCGTTCAACCGGCGGATCAACGCCACGGTCCGCTGCCGCAATTTTACGGTCGCGCCGTCATGATCAATCTGGCCGTCAAGTTCGTCGCTTTCCGGGCGATCGCTGCCATTCAACGCGATGCCTTCCGAGCCGGTGGTTTTTTCCAATCGGTCGAGGACTTTCTCGAGATCGACTTCCGCCAACTTTGCGCGGGCGCGGGCCGAATTGATGCCGCTTTCGAGGCCGTCAACGCGCGACGCCAGGGAATCTCGTTGATCCTCTACTTGGTCTTTAGACTCACGATTCAGCGAGAGCGTGTCGCTCAAATCGGCGACGCGGCGCTCAAGATAGGCGCCATCTGTCCGCGACCGAATCAGTTGCTCTTCCAAATCGGCAACCCGATCACGCAGCTTCGTTCGCGTCTTGATAATCTGGTCGCGCTCGTCGCCGGCAAGCTTGAGTTCGGTTTTGATCTTCTTCAGCGACCCCTCGAGCAGCACGTTTGTCTCGGTCATCTGAAGGACTTTGTGATCGATGTCGTTGAGATGACTGCGCAGACTGCCCGACGGCTTGTCCGTCGCATCGAGTTCGGAAACCGATTTGTTGGTAGCCGAATTCGCCGTCTTACGGGATGCCTTGCCGGCACGTTTCTTCGCCGCGTCCGCCGCATTCACGGCGTCGTTGACCTGTATCAAAAGGCTTTCCTGGCTTTCGCGCAGGTTCGACGTCACCGATGCCACCTTCTTCTGGTAACTGAGGACTTCTTCGAACAGGTCCTCATACGCGACACGCGCTTCTCGGATTTCGTCATTCTTGACCTGGATGACGCCGCTCTTGACGGTCGACATCAACGTCATGCCAATCCCCCAAACACCAACAGCCATCGCAACCAAAAAGGCGCTGACCTGTAACCGGCGTGTGAGCGGAAGGAAATGAACGCGCCCCTGCGAACGGAGAATTAGCTCCCGTTCCCGAAACAGCTCGTCCAAAAACTCAATTACGGAACGACCGCCATGAACTAGACGGTGTATGAAACGATCCACCGGCAGCATCCCAACCCAACCTCAGAGATTGTGTTTTTAAACGTTGAACGGATAGGTGTCGGATGTCGCCTTACGGCAAAGGATGATTCGCACCATCCTGTCGGTTTAGAAAACATGCTCCCTCCCAAATTCGACGCCTGCTGGACCCGCTACGTCAAATTCCCCTCTCTGTCACACCGCGACGTTATCGGCTGACGAGAGCAAAAACAAGTTCCTCAAAATCGCCGCGGCACGAAACACTTGCATCCGACCCAGCCGCTAACGCGTTGAACAGGGAGAGTTTCCTCAATTTGCCTTAACGAAGGGTTAACCTCGCCTAACAAGCGGTGTTTGTAGCCCCTCGTAACACAAGGATTTTTTGCGAAATCCGGTTTTAGCGCATCACCATTTCCCCACAAACGCAACGACAGTCCTGCTGCCGACCGTCCCCAAACAAATTATTGTTATGAAAAGGGCTTCGCCAAAAAATCCCCAATCTGGAACATGACGAACGCTAAACAACTCACGAATCCGAGAATCGGAAGGACAAACGCGGTTGTGAAGTTCGTTTGAATGCCGTCCGATGAGACATTCAATCGGAAGAGCGCCAGGTTTACGGTCGCAAAGATTAGCAACGTCAGCATCGATGTGAATCGTGCCAGCGATTCCAGTGGAAATAGAAAGGCCAAGGTCAGCAACAGGGCAGCACTTATACCTGTGGCAAAAACCGGTGTGTGCGTCCGTCGCGAAACGGACGCAAATACCTCCGGCAACGATCCCTGTCGGCCCAGGCCATACAATACGCGCGACGCCATGATGATCTGCACCAAGGCGCCGTTCAGCACTGCAATCACCGCGAGTCCGTCGATGGCCAAGGTCGGCCACCCCGTAAGCCGAATGAAGATATCCGACAACGGTGCCGTGCTGGCGCTCAGTTGCTCGATCGGCATCGTCGCAACCGCCACCCAGGACACGGCAGTGTAAACAATCAGCGTGACCACCAATGTGATCGCGATAGCGCGCGGAAAGATGTGCTCAGGCTGACGCACTTCCTCCGCCACATTCACCATATCCTCAAACCCGATGAACGCGTAGAACGCCAACACCGCGCCCGACAGAACACCCAGTGTACCGAAACCAGAATCGTCCGGCCTATTTGCCGCGACCGTCGTTATCGTCTCCGCGCTGAATGCATCGCGCCCAAACCAAACAATCACCGCGAGGCCCGCAATCTCGAGCACGGTCGCAACACCGGCAAGCATGACAGATTCCGTAATGCCCCAAATCGCGACGGTGGTGAGGAACCCGACGATCAGCAGAATGATCAACCATGCCGGTGCGGCGACAATGTTCTGGAGATAGCCCACAGCGCCGGAGACAATCGCCGCGCTGGACACGAGGCCGACGAGAACGACCGCGAGACCGACCGCCATCGTAAATGCCGGTCGGCCGAACGCCTCGTCGACATAGACCGCCTCTCCCGCGCTCCGCGGGAACCGAACCACCAATTTACTGAACGACAGGGCGGTCAAGCCAGCCAGAACTGCGGCAACCAGAAATGAAATCGGCGCAAGAATCCCCGCGATACCGGCGACCTTTCCGACCAGCACGTATATCCCCGCGCCGATCGTCGTACCGAGGCCGTATAGCGTGAGCAACGGAAGCGATAGGCTGCGTTTAAGCGATTGGCCCTGCATTAAATCAGGATAGAAGAAAGATGCGGGGTGGCATTGACCTGCCGCAACCTACCACGGCGCGTCAGCGAGTATCGGCATCAGCCTTGTTTCCAGGGCAGCCCCGCCTGTTTCCAACCGCCGACGGTGCCGCGATGGCCGGCGGCGTCCTTGTCACCCTCGAAACCTTCGGCAACGTTGATGCACCGTCCGAACCCGGCCTCCGTCAATGCGATTGCAGCGCTCCGGGACCGAGCGCCCGACCGGCATATCAGCAAAACGGTCTGGTCAGGCCGCACTCCGCCCTGTTTGACCTGCTCCACGAAACCCGGATTGACGTCATTCGCCAGATAGTCCAGCCACGAAACGCAGAGCGTCTGTTTCTGAAGGTCGTCGAGCATGGGCAACCCGACATATTGCCATTCGGGCGTTGTCCGAACGTCAATCAGACAGGCATTGGGCTCCTGCTCCAGCAAGTCCCACGCTTCTTGCGGATTAAGGTCACCCGCATAACTTTGATCCGCCATAACTCCCTCTCACTTCTGATCTAAATCTCACTGTTGTCGATGTCCGGAGCCTATGCAAGCCGTTCATTCGACAGACAGATCGGCGGATTTACCAAGCTTGCTAAAAGAGAGCCTGCTTAAAAAAAGCTGGCTAATAATGAGCATGCTTACTATATATTCAACATGACCCAATATGACCTGGAAAGAAGTTTAGGGTTCCTCCTCAATGACGTTTCCCGGCTGATGCGCCAGCGTTTTGACGAACGCGCGCGCCGGCTTGGACTGACGCGGGCACAGTGGCGCGTCCTGGGTCATCTGCGTCGGTACGAAGGCATCAGTCAAAGCTCGCTGGCCGAAATTCTCGAGGTTGAAAATGTGACACTAGGTCGGCATATCGACCGGCTGGAGGATGACGGCTGGGTGGAGCGACGGCCCGACCCAGCCGACCGGCGCGTCTGGCGGTTGCATCTGGCCGAGAAATCGCGGCCCATGATCGACCGCCTCAATACACTTTCAACCGAGGTCCGCGAATTCGCGCTCACAGGACTATCAAAGCAGGACAGAGACAAATTGATCGATACTCTTCAATCGATGAAGAACAACCTCTTCACCATGAACGACATCGCACCGGACGACGGCGGACAACCCGCGCCCAGCTCGTCAACCAACAGCAAGACGAGGAAGCAAAATGTCGGCTAGCTTAAATTATACCCTCCGGGTCCTCTTTTCCCGGTTCAAGCGTCCCGGCTTCATCCGATACGGTCTGTTGATTATTGGCCCGCTGGCTCTCGCCCTGGTCGGCGCCTACTACTACGCCATCGGCGGCCGCTATATCTCGACGGAGAACGCCTATCTAAAGGCGGACAAGATCGCGATCAGCACCGATGTGTCGGGCCGCGTGACCAAGGTCAACGTAAAAGAAAATCAACTCGTCAAACGCGGTGCGGTCTTGTTTGAATTGGATCGTGAGACGTTCCTGATCGCCGTAGATAAGGCGGAAGCTGACCTGCGGGCGATCCGTAACGAGATCGAAGCGACTCGAAAATTGTTCCGCGAGAAAGAATCCGACCTAAAGGAAGCCGCGAAGAACGTTGCATTTTTTCAGAAAGAATTCGACCGCCGCCGATCACTGATGAAGCGGGGCGTGGTTTCACAGTCTAGATTCGACACGGCGGGTCGGAACCTGGAAGCATCGCGCAACCGCATCGACAGTGTCCGCGAAGAGCTGGGTCGCATGATGGCGCGGTTGGGCGGGTCGCCGGAAGTTGCGACCGACCTCAATCCGGAGGTACTGGGAGCGGAAGCCAAGCTGAACGAGGCGAAACTCAACCTCTCGCACACAATCATAAAATCGCCGACCAACGGGATTGTCACCAAGAACGACCTGCAGAACGGCGAGTTCGTGACCATGGGCCGCCCGGTCTTCAGCGTCGTCGCCTGGGACGACATCTGGGTCGAAGCGAACCTGAAGGAAACCGAGCTGACGCATGTGGACGAAGGACAATCGGCGACAATCACAGTCGATGCCTATCCGGACTTCAAATGGAAAGCGCAGGTCAAGAGTATCGCCCCGGCAACAGGCGCGGAATTCTCGATCCTGCCGCCGCAGAACGCGACGGGCAACTGGGTCAAGGTGGTGCAACGCATTCCGGTCCGCTTGGAACTGACTGAAACCGAATCCGGACCGCCACTGCGCGCAGGCATGAGTGTCGTCGTTTCGATCGACACCCTGCACGAACGCGATCTACCGCCCTTTGTCGCGCGCGCGGTCGCTTTCATAAAAGGCAAGGATCAAAACTAGGAAACTGGACCAGCAGCACAGCGGCCCGGGATCGTGGTCAGGCGACCGGCCGATCCCCCGCCGCCGTGGTGCGGTGCATATAACGCGGCATGCTGTCGTCATAGTCCCGCAGCGCGTAATGCATGGTACAGCGGTTATCCCACATCAGAACGTCGCCCACCGACCAGCGGTGCCGGTAGACATTTTCCGGCCGGGTCGCGTTGGCGGTGAGGTAATCGATAAGCGAAGCACTTTCCTCTTCGCTCCACCCTTTGAACGACAGCGTGTAATGCGGGTTCACATAGAGCGCCTGCCGGCCAGTTCCGGGATGTCGGCGTACTACCGGGTGCTCCACTGGCGGCGGCGCGGTATCGACCGACAACCGGTTGGGCACTTCCTGCGTCAGCCGCTCCGCACTGTGCAATCCAGTCAAGGTCTGCAGCGTCGCCTTCAATCCATCCGACAGTGTCTCATACGCCGCATACATGTTGCAGAACATGGTATCCGAGCGGCCTTCGGTGATTTCAATGGCGTGCAGAATGGACCCGAGCGGCGGCGTTTCGCCGAAAGAAATATCGGAATGCCAGAAGTCGTTGCGCGGACCAAGCTTGCCCGGCTGGTTCACAAGCGTCATGACCTCGGGACACTCGTCCAGCCCCTTGCGCGATCCCAGCGGATGCTGCTCAACCGCCCCGAATTGGCGGGTAAAGGCGACCTGCTCGCCGGGCGCCAAATCCTGCCCCGGGAAGAACACGACCAGATTTTCGTGAAACGCGCGTTCGACCTCGGCAAAGACATCTGGCGCCATCGGCTGCGACAGGTCGACGCCGGTGATCGACGCGCCCAACGCCCCGTTCATCGGCTGCACACTGATATGCCGGTAATCGCCATCCGCCTGTTTTGGAATCGCCATGAGAGCCTCCATCCGTTTATCCACGTCGATTGGATTAGCATAGGGCCGTCGGCCCCGCGCGGCAAAGAGCCGGCGTGCATCAAAACTCGCATTGCTCTAGGCTTGCAGCGGCCGCATTCGCCGGTCCTCATCTCTGACCATCATCCGACACGGAGGATCGCCCATGTCCCATGAACGCCCATTTGCCGACCTGAAAGTCTGCGACATCTCGCAAGGCATATCCGGTCCGTACTGCGGCATGATGCTGGCGCAATACGGTGCCGACGTCGTCAAGATCGAAGGGCTGAATGGCGATTGGATCCGCAACATGGGCGGGCGGATCGAGGGCGACCACTCCGCACAATCGCTCGCCATGAACCGTGGCAAGCGCAGCATCGCGCTCGACCTCAAAACCCCGAAGGGTCTCGAGATCGCCCGGCGCTTCGCGCGCGAGGCCGATGTGGTCACGCAGAACTTCCGGCCCGGCGTCATCGAGCGGCTGGGCCTCGGCTATGACCAAGTATCGGCAGATAATCCAGCGGTGATCTACCTCACCATCACCGGGTTCGGCACCTCCGGACCGCTCGGCAACCGGCCAGTCACCGACCAGATCATGCAGGGTTTTTCCGGGCTGCAGTCGATCACCCGCGACCGCGACGGCGCACCGATCGGTGTCGGTACCGCCATCATCGATTACATCACCGGCATCTACGGCTATCAGGCCGTCGCGACGGCGCTCTATGCCCGCGCCATGGGGTCCGGCGGCCGGCATGTCAAAGTTAGCATGATGCAGGCCGCGATCGCCGTACAGGCCGGCCAGTTCATTCGTCACCACACACAGGGCAAGCAGCCGTCGGCGGCTGGCGTCCCGGTCGGTGTCTTCACCACCAAGGAAGGGTACATCAGCCTCAGCTCGAACAAACCGACGCATTTCGCTGAAGTCTGCGACCTGCTCGGGCTGGAAGACCTGAAGACTAATCCCGAGTACGACACTCACCGGAAGCGCATCTGGAAGTCGGCCGAGATCAATGCTGAATTTCAGACCGCGCTGCTGGCAAAAAGCGCCACGGATTGGGAAGCGAAATTCAGCGCGCTGGGACTTATGTGCACGCGTGTAAACGGCTATGGCGACCTGCTCGACCATGAGCAGGTCAAAGCCGAGGAAATCTTCACCTGGGCAGAGCAAAGCGACACCGGACCAATCCCGGTGCCCAACCTACCCGGCGTTGATCCGTCGGCGCCGGACGATGCCCGCGCAACGTCGCCCCGCATCGGCGAACATACCCATATCCTGTTGGCAGAACTCGGCTACGAGGCGGGTGACATCGCCGTCCTCGCCGCAGACAACGTCATTCCTCCTATCGAGACATGACCCAAAGAAAAACAACGACTACAGAAGGATCACCCAGAGCATGAGCGACAATCTCGTTACCTATGAATCGAAGGACAACATCGCGTTCATCACGATCAACCGCCCCGACAAACTGAACGCCCTGAGCAACGGCGTGGTTGTCGCAATTCGCGAGGCGATGATCGAGTACCGCGATTCCGATGACCGCTGCGCCATCGTCAGCGGTGCCGGCGACCGGGCCTTCTCGGTCGGCGCGGACCTGAAGGACCCACCGCGCGATCCGGACTTGTGGGAATGCATGCCCGGGGTTGGGGTCGATATCGACAAACCCCTGATCGCCTCCGTCTCCGGCTACTGCGTCGGCGGTGCGTATGTCCTGGTCCAGTTCTGTGATCTGGCCGTTGCCTCGGAAAGTGCCGACTTCTTCTACCCCGAAGCGCAGATCGGATTTTGCGGCGGGCTGATCGCCGGCTGTGCGGCCCGCATCCCCTATAAGATCGCCATGGAATTCATGCTGACTGGCAAGCATTTCGACGCCCAGCGCGCCTACGAAGTCGGCATGGTGAACAAGGTCGTGCCGAACGGGCAGCATATCGAAGGGGCAATGGAATACGCGGAAGTGCTGCGCGACAGCGCCCCGCTCGTGGTCGGCGCGTTGAAGCGGTTCGTGCGCAACACGGTGATTCCGCGTGGACCGTCCGAACAGGCCGGGCTGGCCCATCGTGACTTACTCGCGATCCGCCGCAGCGAGGATCAGCAGGAAGGCGGCCGCGCCTTCCGCGAGAAACGCAAACCGACCTTTACGGGACGCTAAACGCGATCGGAGCACGGGCGCCAATCGGCGTCCGTGCTTGATTTCAGCGGATCGCGATAGTGGCGTATCCTGAGACAAAACCCGCACAGCGCGAAAGAAAAAACCGTCATGAAGCTCTACATCACACCCGGATCGCCGTATGCCCGGATGGCCCGCGTCGTCATCCAGGAGAAGAGCCTGGAAGACCGCGTTGAAATCATCCAGGCCAAAACCCGGACCGAGAACTCGCCCTATTACGACATCAATCCGTCCGGGCGGGTGCCTTTCCTGCTACTCGACGATGGCCGGAATTTCGAAGAATCATCTTTGATCTGCCGATACCTGGACTCGCTCGACGGCAACCCGACGCTCGAATCCGCGCCGGATGCGCCGGAATGGGAGTTGCCGCGGCTGGAGTCGATGGCGCGCAGCATGCTCGACGGCATCAGCCTCTGGTCGCGCGAATACACCTACCGGCCCGCCGAGATTCGCTCCGACTTCTTCATCGGTCACGAAACCGCCCGCGCCATACGGATGCTCGACGCCTTCGATCGGGAGATAGACAACCCGGTTTTGACTGGGCCGCTCAACATGGCGCAGGTGACGCTGGCCTGCACCCTGCACGGGCGTGACGAGCTCGCCGATGGTTTCGAATGGCGGGGTGAGCGGCCAAAACTAGCGGCGTGGATCGACCGCATCGGTGAACGGCCGTCGTTTGCCTCGACCAAACCGCCACCTCGGAAACCGCACTAATCCTGCCAACGAAAGGATACCCGCCATGCCCAAGATCGATGTCAACGGCGTCAACATCTACTACGAGGAAGCGGGCAGCGGCGTGCCAATCCTATTCCTGCACGAGTTCGCGGGCGACTATCGCAGCTGGGAGCCGCAGATGCGCTTCTTCGCGCGCCGCAACCGCTGCATCACCCTGTCCTATCGCGGTTACCCGCCATCGGACATCCCCGACGACCCAGACGCCTATTCGCAGGACATCTTCCTCGACGACATCCTCGGCGTGATGAATGCCCTCGACATCGGCAAGGCGCATCTCTGCGGCCTGTCGGTCGGCGCGAACAGCGCCGTGTTCATGGGCCTTCGCGCGCCGGAACGCTGCCTCTCGCTGGTCGTCGCCGGCGGCGGCCACGGCAGCGTCAAAGAGGCGGAAGACCGCGAGGAGTTCGAACAGGATTTCTCGGTGCGCGCCGAGCGCCTGCTCAAGGAAGGCATGGAGGTCATCGCGCGCGAGCAGGCCGACAAGCCGAACCGCCGCCCAATGAAGGCGAAGGATCCGCGCGGCTGGGCCGAATTCCGCGACCAGCTTATCGAACATGACGCGAAGGGTTCCGCCCATACCGCCGTCGGTGTGCCGCTGAAGCGGCCGAACTTCCAGGATATCAAGGATGACCTCGCCAAGATGGACGTGCCGACGCTCATCATCGTCGGCGATCAGGACGCGAACTGCATCGAGGGCAGCGTGTTCCTGAAACAAGCCCTGCCCCGCGCCGGCCTTGCCGTCTTCCCCATGAGCGGGCATTTGCTGCCGATCGAGGAGCCGGACCTGTTCAACCGCATGGTGCTGGAGTTCATCACCCAGGCCGAAGCCGGTCGCTGGGAGAAGCCGTAACGGCTACCGCCCCTTAAACACAGCCTTGCGCTTTTCGACGAAGGCGGTGACGCCCTCGACGTGATCCTCGGACATCATGCATTCGGCGAGACTGCGGGTTTCCAGCGTCATCTGCTGTTCGATCGTGTTGGTCAGTGACGCGTTGAGCAAGGCCTTGGTATTGCCGAGCGCCTTGGTCGCCGCGCTGGCGAGTCTCTTGGCAATTTTCTCGGTCTCCTCGACGAGCTTGTCCTGCGGCACGACCCAGTTCACAAGACCGATCTCCTGCGCCGTATCCGCGTCGAACAGATCGCTCAGGAAAGCCAGTTCGAACGCCTTCTTCATCCCCATCAACCGTGGCAGGAAGAAAGACGAGCCGCCGTCCGGGCTGACGCCGATCTTGGAAAAGGCAAAAGTGAACTTGGTGCCTTCCGCCGCAATCGCCAGATCGCAGGCGCCGACCAACGACAAGCCGCCGCCCGCACAGGCACCGTGCACGCTGGCCAACACCGGCTTCGGCATCCGCCGCAACGTCTGGATGCGGTAGTCGGTGACATGCATGGAATGAAGCCGCTGCTTGTAGCGCTCCTCCGCGGTCATGCTCTGCGTCGCCTCATACATCGTCTTCACGTCGCCGCCCGCAAGGAAGCTCTTGCCCGCGCCGCGCAACACAAGACATCGGACCGCGTCGTCCTGTTCCAGATCGGCCAGGATGCCGACGAAGGCCTCGCGCATTTCCAGATCCAGCGCGTTACGCGCCTCGGGCCGGTTGAAGGTGATCCAGGCAATGTTGTCGCTGATGTCGACGAGGATCTTGTCGGTCATGCCAAACCTCACATTCATATCGTTCTCAAAATTGCGGCGGCCACGCACATACTCCACGCGGCCGCCGCATCCAACCTTGGAAACCGTGTCAGGATTTACCCGACATATTGCGCAAACATTTCCATGGTGCGCTTGTGGGACAGCTCCGCGCTTTCCTTGTGGTAGGACTCGCGGTCGTCGCACATGAAGCCATGCCCCGCGGGGTAGACGAAGGACGCGACATCGGGGTGCTGCGCCTCGACCGCGCGGACCTTCTCCATCGGGATCGATGCGTCGGTCTCGCCCCAGTGGAACTCTAGCGGACATTTCGGGGTTTCGGTCATAAAGTCTGGAACCCGACCGCCGTAATAGCTCGATGCGCAGGCCAATCCATCGACCCGGCAAGCCGACAGGAAGGTGACGCTGCCGCCCCAGCACCAGCCAGTGATGCCGACCTTGCCGGCTTCGGCCAAAAGCGCCCGCGTGGCATCGATGTCCTTCATGACATCGTCGAAGTTCGAGGCCTGCATCGCGCCGATGCCCTTCTCACGACCCTCGCCGGTGTAGCCGACTTCGATGCCGCGCTCGACCCGGTCGTAGAGCGCCGGCGCGATCGCCAGATAGCCCGCGGCCGCGTATGTGTCGGCCATATGCCGGATATGCGGATTGACGCCGAATGCCTCCTGCGTGACCAGGATGCCGCCCTTCGGCGCGCCGCTAGGGTCGGCCCGGTAGGCGGCGAATGTGTGGCCGTCCGACGCCGTGATTTCGATATCGGTTCCCATATTATGCTCCCTCATTCGGTTGTGGCGGCCGGATTGCGCCGCTTGGTGTTGATATAGACTTTACCGCAACCGCCCCATCCCCTGTCCAGCGCGAGTGGCCAGCACCGGTGGCCAGCGCGGGCTTTTGCAGTTTACCAGTCTAATTTGCTATATTTATGCAGACAAATTCGTGAAATCGTGGACGTCGCCTCCCGACCCGCCGAAATCAGGCTTTCCCTGACGCGCGGGCCGCCCTTCCGCACAGAGGCGACACGAAAAAGAGGACACAGCATGTCGGAAGCGCGCCAAACGGTTACCGAAGACCAGGTCTTCGAAAAAATCGAAGTTAAACCTATCGCGGGCGCGATGGGCGCCGAGATCGGCGGAGTCGACCTGTCCCAGCCACTAGACGATGCGACCTTCGCCGAGATTCACCGAGCCTGGCTCGACAACAACGTTGTCTTCTTCCGCGACCAAGACCTGACGCCGCAGCAGTATCTGCGCTTCGCAAAATTGTGGGGCGGCATCCACCTGCATCCCTACATGAAGGGCATGGAAGAATTCCCAGAGATCTTCGAGATCATCAAGAAGGAAGACGCCATACAGAACTTCGGCAACCGCTGGCACACCGACCAGATGTTCTGCCCGGAACCGGCGAAGGCCACCATCCTATATGCTAAGGAAACGCCGAAAGCAGGAGGCGACACCATGTTCGCGAACCTGTATCTCGCCTATGAGAGCCTGTCCGACGGCATGAAGGAAATGCTGTCGACCATGCGCACCTACAACATGGGCGACAAGCGGTACGGCGGTCGGTCCCGGTCAGAACGCTATAGCGACGGCAGCAGCATGGGCGACAAGGTTGCGCCGCCGAACAAAGACATCAATTCCGATCACCCGCTGGTCCGTACCCATCCGGAAACCGGCCGCAAGGCGCTCTATATCGGATCGCATACTGCGAGTTTCCTCGGCCTGTCCGATGAGGAAAGCGCGCCATTGCTGAAATACCTAATGAACCACGCGCGACGGCCCGAATTCACCTGCCGCTTCAATTGGAAGCCCGGCTCGATCGCCCTGTGGGATAATCGTTGCTGTCAACATTACGCGATCAACGACTACCACGGCCAGCGCCGCCGGATGCATCGCATCACGATCCAGGGCGACAAACCCTTCTAGCGGGAGATTTCAAAATGCCGGACAGTGCAGCACTCGATTCGACGTCGCAGAGCTACCAAACAATCGAAGTCCACCGCCTTGCAGGCGCCCTCGGCGCGGAAGTTGGCGGTGTCGATCTCTCCAAACCGCTGAGCGATGAGACATTCGACGAACTTCATCGGGCCTTTCTCGAAAACCAGGTGATCTATTTCCGCGATCAGGACCTGACGCCAGAGCAGTATGTCGCCTTCGCGAACCGATGGGGCGACATCCATCTGCATCCGTTCAACAAGCCCTTGGACGGCCATCCGGAAATCATAGAAATGACCAAGCGCGAAACCGACACCTTCGCGCATGGCGCCCGCTGGCACACGGACCAGATGTATACGCCGCAGCCGGCCAAAGCGACGATGCTGTATGGCCGCGAAATCCCGCCCGCCGGCGGCGACACCATGTTTTCGAACCTGTATCTCGGCTATGAGGCACTGTCCGACGGCATGAAGGAAATGCTCGGCAAGCTCAAGGCGGTCAACAACGGCGACAGCAAGAAACACGCGACCGGCATGACGCGGGCCGAACGCGCCGCCGCCGGTACCGGCCAGATCGCGCAGAGAGACCCGGGCGAGATCAATATCCAGACGATCACCAGCCACCCGATCATCCGCACGCATCCGGAGACCGGCCGCAAGGCGATCTATGTCGGCTCGCATTCGGAACGCTTCGACGGCATGACCGACGAGGAAAGCGACCCGATCATCAAATACCTGATGGAGCATACCCATCGGCCGGAATTCACCTGCCGCATGCGATGGGACGTCGGCACCCTGGTGTTCTGGGACAACCGGTGTTGCCAGCATTGCGCCATCAACGACTACAACGGCCAACGCCGCCGGGTGCAGAAGATCACGATCTCAGGCGACGCGCCGTTTTAAGTCGCCGTACCATCTGACGCACATAAAAGGCCCAACCAAATACGGTTGGGCCTTTTTGCTCGCCCGCCCGCCGGGCGCCGCGCGCACCGCGGGATCCTGAACCCACAAACCCGTGAAAAAGGGTGAACACCGGTCCGGATGGCCTTGGGGTACTCTGGTGCCGTTGGAACCGTCGGCTCCCGTAGCGGCGGTGATTTCGGTTAAACAGAATAGCCCGCGAAGGAGCAGACTGCATGCCCGCCCTGCAAGACATCGTCCCAAACAAACAACAAGCCGTCCGCCTCGTCCTCGCGGGGGTTCTCGCCGTCATCCTCTGGGAGATCACGACCCGATTGGTCTTTCCGGCCTTGTTCGACGTAAAGCTGCAACCGGCGATCCTAATCCTCAAACTCTTCGGGTTGGGAAAGGAATACAAGAGCTACGCCTTCGCGTTGCATCTGTTCACGGGCGCCGTGCTCTATCCGATCGGCTTCTACGTGCTCGTGCGGGCAATCTTTTCGTTCGGCGCATTCGTCGACGGCATTCTATTCGGCGTGGCCACCTGGGCGTTCGGCCTCGGCATCATCGCGCCGATCGCCGGCATTCCGGCCTTCGTGAATTTCAACAAGGGGGCTTGGCTTTCGCTGGCGGGTCATCTGGTCTACGGGATCACGCTGGCGTTGGTGTTCCGGAACCGCAAACACTCGCGCGAATAGCCTGGCGCCGGCCTGACTCGTTTCGCAGTCGTATTGTATTTGGCAGAGATGTGGCGCAGTGTAATTGGCTCGCAGCCGCCGACCGCCAGGAACCCTCGCATGCCGGCCCTCGCAGAGCCCACACCCTCCCTGCAATGGATCATCAACAGCCCCGCGCGGCATATCGAGATTATGGACATCGGCGCGATGGTCGAGGGCGAGGAGCGATACCGCAGCCTCGTGAACCAGGGGATCGCATCGGTAACAGGGTTCGAACCCAATCCTGCCGAATACGAGAAACTTTCCAATAGGGTCGGCCCCTATTCCTACCATGCGGTTTGTCTCGGCGACGGCAACGCAGCGACACTTCACGTCACCCGGTACCCGGGATGCACCTCGCTGCTGGAACCGGACCCGTCCGTCATCGATGCCTTCTCGGGGATCAGCGCGTCCTCGCCGGGTGGTAATTTCACCGTCGTGGAAAAGGTCCCGATGGAAACCACACGGCTCGACGATGTCGAAGGCTGCGCCGCACCCGACCTGATCAAGCTCGACATCCAGGGGGCGGAACTCCTCGTGCTCGAGAACGGCCCGAAAACTGTATCGGGCGCACTCGTCATCGAAGTGGAGGTCGAATTCGTCCCGCTCTACAAAGGGCAGCCGCTGTTCGGTGATATTCAAACATTCCTGCGAAGCAAGGGATTCGAACTCCACAAGTTCATCGACATCAGCGGCCGTTGCTTCCGGCCCCTGACGCGGGAAAATCCCCAGGCGGCCATGAGCCAGCTTCTCTGGGCGGATGCGGTCTTCGTGCGCTCCGCCTTTGCGCTCGACCTGTTATCGGATGACGAGTTACTGAAGTCGGCGATCATCCTGCACGACGTCTACCGATCCTACGACTTGGTTCACCGTCTTCTGCAGGAGTCGGATAAGCGCACTGGGAACAAGACGACCGAGGATTATGCCGCCTTCCTCGGGTCCGATTCCGTGCCGCCCCCGATCTACATGACCCAACGCGACCACGGCTGATTTGCGCCCCTCCACGAAAACTATTGCCTATCAGCCGGACCGGGTGCTCTTTCCAGTATCGTGTTCAGCAATTCGATGGCGCGGACGTCCGACAGAATTTCAACATGGCCGGCATCAAAACCATGAATCTTATCAGCCCGTGATTGCGCGGACGGATTGAGCTGGCTGGCCACGGTAACCGAGCCGTCGTTCGCGGTCCGGCTGGGCAGGCCTCCGCCCCGGTAACTGAACAACAGGTGATAGGGCAACCCAACAAAATTATCGCTCTTCTCGGTGCCCGCAAGGAAGGCACTGCCCGGCACCATGTCCCGCCACACCGGCACGACGGCCGGCGCATAGTCGACCCCGAGCTGTGCCGCGTCATGGCCGCCCCAGGGTGTGGAAATGGTCACGAACAGTTTGAGGTATTTCCCGCGTCCAGCCCGGTAGCTGTCGATGAACGCCTGCGATACCAATCCGCCCATGCTATGTGCAACGATATAAAGGCTGTCGAATCCGTGCAGCAGTCGCAACTGCGAAATCGCACCGAACATGTAGCGCGCATTCGCTTCGATCGGCAGCCCGGAAGCATATGAGAGAAACCACGGCTGGAAGCGGGCCCTGTCGAGTTTCTCGACGATCGGCCGCCAAGCGCGTGGCGACCCTTCGATGCCATGCACGAACAGTACGGGGATCTTTTTCGGATCGTAAGGTTCCAGCATGTACAGACCGGGACCAACTTCGAACGAATAGCGCAGCGGCTCCCACAATCCCATCCTTGCGCGCTCGTCGTCGAAGCGGGTGTCGTTCAGCGACGCAATGGCGCCGATGTTTTTCCGGCCGCGCCACAGCTTGGGCAGAGTGCTGTCTTCCCGTTTTTCGATCCGGCCGTTTCCATTCGGCAGCGGCAAGTTGCGCCGTAGGGAAATCGAGATGTCAGAACGGCTGGACCCGGTCTCCAAAACGATCGGTGACGGATCACCGAAATATCCGGCCGGTTCCTGCCGCTGGTATCGGAAATCCTGGTTGCCGTCCTCGAACGCGAAGATGAAGTATCGGCCAGGCGGCGCCGTGAAGCGGAATTCCCTAGAAGCAATCAATTGCACGTCGACGAGATTTTCCAGCTTCATCGAGTCCGCGAACAAAGCGACGGCAACCGGGCGGTCGCTCGGCGTATCCTGAACCACCGCCCCGCTGATGGTTGAGAACTTTTCCATTTGGATCAGCTCGCGTCCGAGTTCCTCGAATTTGCAGCTGGCAAGCAGGAGCGACATCGCCATCACCGCGAGGAACACACGCGGCGCACGCTGCGGCTTCGTCGCCGACAGGCATCGGATCACATCAATTTCGGAGAATAAGGAATGCAATAATCGCAACGGTCTGCACCGGACAGCTCCACCCAACCGCAAGGTTAGCGGATTATAATCCCAATCGTCACGGTAACATTTGGATTAGGCTGGCCGGCTCCCACAGTCAGTCGTCTTTCGGATTGAGGACATCATCCACCATGCGCTGGAACTCCGGGTCGTCCGGATCGACTTTCCAGTTTTGTATGACCGCCTTGGGATGCAGCTTGGCGTTGAGGCAGGCCAGATGACAGAACCAAGACCGGTCCAGCCGGTTGATCGGGTCATCGTGAACGCTGGCAATAGACAGCATTAACGCTTCGTCCGTTCCGATCGTTTCCTGGCAGAACGGACAGACCGCGTTGATCTCGTCGCTCTTGGATTTCTTTTTGGATTCGCCACCGGCCCCTGGCGCGTTGAGGCGCGCGATTAGATCGGTCACCGAGAGATTCCATGCCTCGACCTCGTCGGACTCGGCCCATAGGTCGACCAACTCGGACTCCATCAGGACGCGGGAAACACTCTCCCTCGCCAGATTGATAAGCGCCGGCGCGGGCGTGCCGAAGACATCCAGGCGTTTGGTCAAATCTTCCGGGCAATCACCCGCCGGCCGGCCCATCAAGGCCGCGACGATATCCGCCGCCGCCATGGCTTCCGACGCGACCGACGCATCGATACTGGCATCCTCGGACTCCGTCACCGCCCGTAGCACGCGGTCCAGATCTTCCGGCCCCTGCACATCGGCGACCAGATCCAGCGCATCGTCATTCTCAAAATGGCCGGTTCCCCAAGCTCCCATCACGGATCTCCTTTGGACAGGTTAGCCGCCGCGCGGCGTCCAAAGAACTCTGTGGGGTCAGGGTGAACAAATCGTTAGCTGCACTGCATCCGCAGTTAAGCCGCCAGCATCTCCAGCAACAGCGCGTTAAACGCGTCTGGAGCCTCGTATTGCATCCAATGGCCGGCACCATCCAACAGGCGTAAATCCGCATCCGGATGATACCGCCTGACGAGGTCCAGGCGCTCCGGCACGGAGTCCCCGGCGAAGGCATCGCGGGTCGACCAGATGCCTTTCATGGGTGCCTGGATTTCCGGCAAGGCGCGGCCGAGGCCGTCCCAAATGTCCTCTTCCGGCCAGGCAGTCATCCGAAAGCGTACCTGCCGTGTGTTGGTGCGCTGGATGTGCACGGCGAGTTCGTCGACCGCGTCCGGGTCGGCGATCATCAGGCCCGCCAGATTGGCCCGGTGCACCTCGTAAACTTCCTCCGGCGACATGCCGGGTCGCAGTTTCGCGAGTTCGGGCCGCGGCGCATCCTCGACGCCGAGGCCACCGGGCGCGACGAGCGTTACCGTCGCCACCTTGTCCGGCCGCTGTGCCCCCGCCTCGCCGGCAAGCCGGCCACCATAGGAGAAACCGACGAGATGCGCCTGCTCTCCCTCCGGCACAATCTGCGCGAGTCCGTCGGCCACGACGCGTCCGTAGTCGCGCGCCGTGGTCGGCAACGGCGGACGTGCGGAAGCCCCAAAGCCCGGCGCATCAGCCGCCATCACCGTGTAATGTTGCGCCAGGGCCTCGATGTTGTGGGTCCAGTGCAGCCAGGTGCCAAAGTTGCCATGAAACAGCACCAGCGGCGGACCCTCGCCCCAGCAGTGCCAGACCATTTCGCCATCGCCGCAGGGCGTGCCGATCCGCCGCGCCGTCGCGTCGAGGCGCGTTATCGCTTCCAACGGCACGAGGCTTAGATCGCGCCCGCGTCGCGCAGCTTGGCGATTTCGTCGGCGCTGAGACCCATCTCGTCGAGAATCACGTCGCTATGCTCGCCGACGTCCGGCGTCGCGTAGCGCAGCGTCTCCGGCTGCGGCGTCGCGGTCAGGTTGACCGGCTGGCGCACCACGTCGAGTTTGCCGAGACGCGGATGATCGACCTGCCGGACCACGCCCAGATGCTTAACCTGCGGATCCTCGAAGGTCTCGTTGATGCTGTAGACCGGCCCGCAAGGCACGCCCGCGTCGTTGAGCACCTCGATCCAGTGCTCCGCCGGCTGTTGCTTCAGGATTGCGCCGACCGCGTCATTCAAGGCAGCGCGATTTTCCGACCGGGTCTGGACGCTGTTGAACTTGGGGTCTTCCAGCAAGCTCTCGGCATTCGCCTCCTTGCAGAAGCGTTCGAACATGGTGCCGGACGCGGCGATATTGATCAGACCGGTCGCCGTCTCGAAGCAGCCCATCGGCACATTGGTCGGATGGTCGTTGCCCGCCTGCGGCGGTATATCGCCCTTCTGCAGCCAGCGCGTGGCCTGGAAGTCGAGCATGAAGGTCATCGATTCCAGCAGCGAGGTATGGACCCACTGTCCCTTGCCCGTCTTCTCGCGGTCGAGCAATGCGATCAGGATGCCCTGTGCCAGGAACATGCCGGAGCAGAGATCGGTGATCGGAATGCCGACCCGGACCGGGCCTTGTCCCGGTAGGCCGGTGATCGACATCAAGCCGCCCATGCCCTGTGCGATCTGATCGACGCCCGGTCGCTTGCCGTACGGGCCGGACTGACCGAATCCGGAAATGCTGCCATAGACGATGCGGTCGTTGACCTTGGCGACCGAGTCATAATCGATGCCGAGGCGATGCTTCACCTCGGACCGGAAATTCTCGGTGATCACGTCCGCCTTCGCAGCCAGCTTCATGAACAGCGCATGACCTTCGGGGTTCTTCAGGTCGATCGTCAGGCTGCGCTTATTGCGGTGCAGGTTTTGGAAATCGGGCCCGTCGCGCTGCCCCGTCAGGGCCACGCGGTTTTTGCCCGAAGTTGCCGGTGGCTCGATATAAATGACGTTTGCGCCCCAATCCGCAAGCACGCGCGCCGAGGTCGGCCCGGCACGTGCCTGGGTCAGATCGAGTACGGTATAGCCTTCAAGCGGCAATCTATTTTCGGACACGGTCATTTCCTCCATCCTAATGCTGCCATCGCACGCTGCGGCGCGGTTCCCGGCCCGGCTGTCCCGGGCCCGATGGTGTCGAGAGATGCGATCAGGTCAATTCGGGCCAAGGACCGGCCCTGATGGGCATGTTCAATCCAGGCCCGCAAGATACTCGATTTCCGCCGGAATATCGAATCTGCCGCGGACTTCGGGCGCCTAGGCCACGTCCAGCGGCGCGCTCAGCGTCACGCCGGGCATGTGCATGCCTTGCGGCCGGCCGTCGTCGTCCGCCGAGCCGAAGCGTTCGTAGTAAGACGGCGGCAGCGGCCATCCGTTCGGCAGGTTGAGCCAGAGCCGCAGCAGGTGCCGGCGTTGGTCCGCATTGGGCCAGTCCTCGAAATCGGAGCGCGAATGGAAGGTGATCAGGTTGTTGATCCACTGGATGTCGCCCGCCTGGAAATCCATGTCGAGGCGCAGATCGTCGCTTTCGGCCAGTTCCTCCAGGAGGTCCATCGCCTCGACCAGTTCCGGTGTCACCTCGGGCACGCCGTGGTGACGCGATGCGGACTCCACGAAACGGCGGACGAAGGTCGCGGTCATATAGCCCGCGTGATAGCAAAAGACCGGCGCTTCATAGGTCGGCGCCTTGCCCTCGATATACTCGCCGCGCCGGTCGCGGTGGATCGGTCCGGCGAGCAGCTTCAGCAGGTCCGGGCGCTGCTCCAGCATCGCGTTATGCATCGCCATGGCGCTGGTGACACTGCTTTGCCCGCCGGACTTGGCCGGTTGCAAGCACATCAGCCCCACCAGGTCGGCGCCGAGATCGGTATGGAACGGCAGCCGCGCCTTCGACTGGTACCCGGCGCGCGCATTCATTGCGTTAAAGTCTCCGCCGATATCCTTCACATGACCCAATAAATGCCCGTCGGGATTCTGCGACACCGCATCGCCGAGATGCGCACCCAACCCCCAGAATGCGATCGCTGCCTGCTCGCGCGACCACCGGTCGACCGGCAGTCCGCGCATCAGATTGATACCGAAGCCGTCGACCAGGTCATGCCGAATGCGCGCCATGACCGGCCCGAGCGTCGGCAACGGGAAACCCGCCTGCCCGATTTCCATGATCCCGACGCCGCGCGCCTGCACCGCATCGATAGCAGCATCGATCTCGGCGATTTCCGCGTCCGACAGAACGTGAATCCAATCGTCCCGTTGCGTCATTTCAGGCCCAGCCCAGACAAAGGGACCGGAAATCGGTTTGAACGGCTCAATAGAGTGCGACGGCTGACCCAACGGCCTCTCCTGTAAGAATCATAGATCGCACAATCTAGCATGGTCCCGACGACAACAGATAACACCCGAAGACGGTTTCTTCGGAAAATTGTAATGGCGATTTCTGACAATTTTAAGTTGACCTAAATTCACGTACCGATCTTAAAAATTATAAATTTCTATTTGAACTACATGCGGATTTCGAGGAGGCAATTTTCCGAAAGCCGGAAACTGCCAGGCTGGCCATTTCATCAAAATTCGAAAAATTCGGATTATTCCTACATTTTGTCCTATTTTTGCGTGTTATCGCTCCATTTCCTCAACCTCATAAACTCCGGCCTCAAACCGCAGCTCATTTCACTAGACTCATAGAGTGTTTTATAAAACTATAAAAACAACTCTCGATTCTTTCTCATAATTTCGTAATCCTGCCGTTATATCAGTCAACGTGCTGTGGGCGGGCTCGAATGGTTTCTGCAGACCAAGCACTCCAAAGCTCAGACAGGCATCCCACGAAGCCGTCACAGTTCCGTTTCGCATTGATCGGATTATGGGCTGCTTTCTCATGGCCCGTTTTGCATCTCACGAGCCATAACTACGAAGAACTTCAGCGGTTTGGAATAGACGGCATCACGCAGATTGCCGCGATGTGTGGCGCCGGCGCGATTTGCGCAACCTCGACCGCCATCATTGCCGCGCGCATTTCTCCGAAAAACGCCACCTATCTCGTTACGGTGCTAACCGTGACGTCGCTGCTGTTCTTCTTTTTCAGTTTCGTTTACGGCACGATCGCGGAAACGCTCACGCGATTAGGGTTTACCCATGGTGCCGGCATCGGTTTCATAGCACTGACCGTCGCGATTTATGCCGTGCTTTGGCGCATGCGCCATCTTCCACAGATCGCCATGGCCATTGCAGTCTTCGTATGCGTCGCGGCGCTCGTACCAATTTTGACGCTTATCCTGCAGGGCAGTCTTCCGATCGCGGCAAAGCAGATCGAACCGAGGATCGACCTTCAACGGACCGGACAGGCGAAGGCCCACTTTTCATCGACGCGACTCCCGGTCATTGCCACCAACCAATTCACGAAGAATAACGTCTTCTACATCATCGTCGATGGATATACCGGCGACAGAAGTCTGAAAACGATCGTGAACTTAGACATCCGAGCGTTCGTGACAAATATGGAAGAACGCGGATTCGTGTACGTCAAGGAGTCGCGATCGAACTATACCGGGTCCGCAATGAGTATCGGCAGCATCTTTCATCTGGATTATTTCCAGGATGCGAAACGACCGCACCTCCCGAACAACCCGCGAGACTATTTTCCAATCGTAATGGGTCGCGATCCTCTCCCGGCTCTCCTGGACATCTTCAAGAATCAGGGCTACGCGCTCTATTTTTCGGAGAGCTGGTACTGCGGCTGCAACAGCAGTACCGTTACGTGCGTGTTCCAAACCAGTGTCTTTGACCTGAACCAGGTGTCGCAGCTCGTCCTAACCCGGACGCCGCTTAAGAAATTCCTACCTAGCCTTTTCTATTTGCACGTCGATGCCATGGCTCCGATCGACGATCGCTTTCTTGGAGACCTCGTAACACGAGACAAGCCAGCCTTCATCTTCGCACACCATATGCAGCCGCATTCCCCGTATTATTTCGATCGCAACTGCGACCCAATCTATGCGGACGACAAAGCAAACCGGATGCTGTATCGGGAGGCGGTCCTCTGTACGAACAAGCGGATAACCGAACTTGTTTCGCGCATCCTTGCCGCCGATTCGAATGCGATAATCGTCATTCACGCGGATCACGGCAGCGGATTTCTGGGTAACGAGCAATACGCCGACCGCAAGGAGCACGAACTACCAAAGCACGCCTTGGACGAACGTACCGAGACGATAAGCTTCATTCGTGCTCCCAAGGAATGCAGACAGTGGATCAAGCCGAATTTGGGTCCGATTAATACCGCCCGTTTCGTACTTGGTTGCCTCAGCCGAACCAAACCCGACTACCTACTGGAACGGGTCTTGGTTCCTAAGGTCACGTCTGGCGGTGCCGAGACGCTCGTCGAGTACGATGGATTCCGTGTAGACATTCCCGTAACAACGGGAGACCGGATGGCGCCATAACTCGGGACCGCGCTCTCCCGAAACAAGTGGATGGTGTCATTCAAACGTGATGCGCCGCACCTTCCACGATCTGACCCACGTCGTCGATACGCAGATATTCGCAAACCTCCGCGCCACGGTCGTTGCGGTAGTGGATGACGACACTATCGGGCCCGGCGAATACAGCCTTGAGATCGAAATGCAGGCCGGGATGGTTCGGCAGCGCCGCGCCCCAATAGGCACGTAGCGCATCCTTTCCATACAGGCGGCCGGTCTCGGACAGATTCATCGCACGGATATAGGGCGACGCCATCGACGCGTCCTCGGCATAGAGCCCGAGCACGCGGTCCAGGTCATGCGCATTCCACGCAGCGACCCATTCCAGCGCCAGAGCATTGAGGTTGGTATCCACAATCGGCATCCTACGTAATATAGGTCAGTATTATTGACTAATAATGAGTAGAATTATTGCCTATGTCAATCGCCGGCCCCTTGCGTGTCACTCCCGCGAAAGCGGGAGTCCAGACTGCCAAGGCGCATGGATTCCCGCTTTTGCGGGAATGACGAATTGAGAAAGGAGCGCGCCCCTACTTCCGGTCGATCGCCGCCTGCATGACTTCCAGCCGGTCGTTGCCGAAATACATGTCGTCACGATCGAGGAAGAAGGTCGGCGAGCCGAAGCCGCCGCGCGCGATCAGGTCATCCGTCGTCTCGAACAACTTCCGTTTGATCGTGTCGTCGCCAATTTTTGCGAAGAAGGCGTCCGCGTCCATGCCGACCGAGGTCACGATGTCGCGCAGCACGTCCTCCTGCGAGATGTCCTTGTCGTCGACCCAGTAGGCCTTGAAGCAAGCGCCGGAATATTCGGACACCGTGCCCTCCTCGATGGCGACAAAGGCGCCGCGCAGCGCCTTGACGCTGTTCACCGGGAACACGCTCGGCTTGATCATCGCGATGTCCTGATAGCGCGCCCAGTCCATCATGTCCTTGCGGTAGTAGTTGTCCTTCGGCGGCACTGGGTTCTCGCGGCGTTGATAGACGCTCGGGTTCACCTTGTTGAACACCCCGCCGACGAGGAACGGCTTCCACACCAACTCCGCCTTGTTGCGGGCGCAGAAATCCTCGATCCGGTCATAGGCGAAATAGGTCCAGGGGCTGGAGACGTCGTAGAAGAACTCGATGGTGGTCATGGGGCGTCGGCTTTCTTGTTCTGGCGTTGATTGGATTTGGTCTCAGTGTAACAGCCGCATTGTAAAGCACGAAGAACTGGCTGCCCGGTAGCGGTTCGTTAATATGTCGGTTCGAGAATCCCATTATCAGCCCATTCATACCTCTTCGGAACTGTTGGTTCGGCAACATGACATCAGCCAACGAAGATCAACCGGTTTGCTTTGACTGCAAACACAATGACCAAGGATTTCCTTGTCGTGACGCAGCCGCCAATTTTAACGCCGACAAGTTGGCGCGCATGTACCTGGTCGCCTACCAGGAACGTGAGTCCGACAAATACAAAGATCGAAATCACTGGTCTTTTGACTGTGTCTCTGAATTGTCGCACCACTGGCCGGAGCTCGGCTTTGAATTTGTGCTCGTCGCTCTAAAATACTTCTCAACGAATGATGAGATGGCGTATCTGGCGGCAGGTCCGCTGGAAAACCTCGTAATTGATCACGGTCCTCTTTTGATCGAACCGATCGAGCAGGAGGCACGGCAAAATCAGCGTTTCCGGCAACTATTGTCGGGGGTTTGGGGAGAACTTTTCGCCGACCCGGATGTGTGGAGACGAGTTCAAAATATTTTAGAAAATGGACCCCAGCTAGATTAGCGATGGAGGACTCGACGAGGTAATTGAATAAGTTGCACGTCGACACGACATGGTGCCCGAGATCATCGCGACATTATGTTTTCTCTGGCACAGATTTGTCCCGCCGCACCCTTCTCCGTATCCTGCCCCGATGACGTTTCATACCGCCCGGCCGCTCCGCCGCGGCGGTTCTTTCGGAAAGGATACGCCAGTGCAGACCGGTAGCCCCCTTAACCTAGAACGACGCGCGGCCCGAGGCCACTGATGGGAGCGCTCGACGGTATTCGCGTGCTCGACGTCAGCCAGGTGCTGGCCGGACCGTTCTGTGGGCAGCTCATGGCGGACAACGGCGCGGAGGTGATCCGAGTGGAATCGCTCGACGGCGATCTCTGCCGCCGATTCCCGCCGGACCGGGGCGGTCAGAGCACGACCTTCCTCGCGGTAAACCGGGGCAAGCGCGGGCTCGCGCTGAACCTGAAAACCGCGGAAGGCCAGGACGTGCTGCACCGGCTCACCAAGCGCGCCGACATCATGATCCAGAGCTTCCTGCCAAGCCGCGCCAAGCAACTCGGGATCGACTACGACACGATCAGTAGACTCAACGGCGACCTGATCCATGTCACGATCTCCGGTTACGGCCCGACTGGGCCGCTGAAGGACAAGGCGGGCCTCGACATGATGGTCTCGGCCTATTCCGGGATCATGGGCATCACCGGCGATCCCGACGGGTCACCGGCGCGACCCGGCACGCCGGCGATCGACATGGGCACCGGCATGATCGCCTATGGCGCGGCGATGACAGCACTGGTCGCGCGCGGCAACGGCAAGGGCGGACAGGCGGTGAACGTCTCGCTCATGCAAACGGCGCTGAACCTGCTGGCCTTCAATGCGACCCATTGGCTGGTCGAAGGACAGGTCCCGGTGCGCGAGGGGTCGGGTTTCATGAAACTCGCCCCCTACGGCGCCTTCGATGCGGCGGACGGGCCGATCATCGTCGGCGCGCCCAACGAAGCCGGCTGGCAGCGCCTGTGCACTGCGCTGGACCGAAGCGACCTGCGGGATGACCCGCGCTTTGCGACCAACACCGACCGGATATCCAACCGGTCCGCGCTGGATTCCGAAATCGGGGCGATTTTGAAATCCGCTACCGTCGCCGAATGGATCGAGCGGTTCGATGCTGTCGGTGCCGTCGCCGCGCCGATCCATACGATGGATCAGGTCTTCGCGCAGGAACAGGTCACGGCGACCGGCATGATCGTCGAGGCGAAGGACCGCGACGGCAGCACCGTCAATCTCGTTGGCCCGCCCTTCAAGCTCAGCGAAACACCGCCGGAACCGGGCGACGCCCCGCCCCACCTCGGCGAACACACCGAATCGGTGCTGCAGGACGAACTCGGCCTGTCCGATACAGACATCGCCGCCCTACGCGAGGCCGGCGCGATTAGCTGAGCCGATTTGTATTCCGATCAGTCCATTCGAATCCGTACCGGCATTTCCTCGACCGGACGGGTTTCCTCGCATGGGCCCATCTTTTCCGCCGCCGAGGCATAAGCCCGCGCCGCAGGTGCCGCAGACACGCCATGCGCTACGGTGCTGATTGCGACGGTCAGGATGGTGATCAGCAAGGCTTCCTCACGGCGGAGGATCTCCGACTGATCGAGGATCAACAGTGCAAACAGGATGGACGCCAGACCGCGCGGCCCGAACCAGCCCAGAAAGGCAATCGTACTGATATTCAATCCGGCCCCGGCAAGCGATAGCGCGACCGGCAGCATGCGGATGACCGTGAGGCTCAACACCGCGTAGAGCACCATAGGCCAGTCGATATGGCCGCCGAGCATCGGCAGCATCGACGCGCCGAAAATCAGGAATGTCACAAGGGTTAGAAACTGACCTTCGGTTTCAGCAAATTCGAACAGGAATTTGCATTCGCCCTTTACCGTATTCCCGAAACATAGCCCGGCGACGAATGCGGCAATGAATCCGTTGCCGCCGATCAGATCGGCGGAGAGATAGGCAAGCGCCGCAACGGCCAGGACCCCCAATCCTTCGAAACTCTCGGTCATCCATGACCGCGCCGCTGCCCGGTCGATCAGTTTCGCGCCAACGATACCGACGGCTGCTCCCGCAAGCGGCCCCAGCGTGACTTGTTTCAGCCCGAAGGTCAGCCAATCCGAGGCGGCTTGTGCATCCTGTGCCGCACTCGCGAAGCTGGCAAAAAGGAGGATCACGGGCAAAGCGACGCCGTCGTTGAGACCACTTTCGACATTCAGCGCTTGCCGAATCCGTACAGGCACGATGGGACTGGACACGACGGTTTGGCCGAGCGCCGCATCCGTCGGCGCGAGGATTGCAGCCAGCAATGCCGCTTCCCAAAAAGAAAAACCCGGCAATATCAATAGCGCTGCCGCGGTGCCGAGCACGATGGTCAACGGCATCCCAACGGCAAGCATGCGGATCGGTAGGTTATGATCGCGCCGCAATAAGACGAGATCGATCCGAGCCGCATCGCTGAACAAAACCATAACCAGGGTGATCTCGGCGAGGAGATGGATCATGCCATGGTCGATCCGGAATTCGGCAAGCTGCAGCCCGCCCTGCCCGATCAACAGGCCAAGGCCGGCAAAAGCGATCGGCGCGGTAACGACACTGTTTTGCAGCCGGCCGGATATCAGCCCGTAGGCAAGGAATCCAACGGCAATGACAACAAGAGCGATACTTTCCATGACGGCTTCGACGTCTCCAATCTCCCTGCAGCATAGACGCGGTTTCGCTGGAGGGATGCAGCTTCGGGGTCGCAATCCAATATCCCCGTCCGCAACGGACCCTAGCCGATAATGCGCCGACGCGGTGCCGGCGATTATCACAACCACTTGATCAGAAACCGCGCCATACTCAACTATCGTGCGGACCACGCCATATAAATCGGACCGACGGCCAACCAGGAGGACAGGATGAGCGAAACGAAAACCGACGATTTGGACTGGCATAAGGTTGCCGACCTCGACGAACTTCCCAACGGTCGCGTGAAATCCATCTCGGCGGGGACGGCGTCGCTGGCGCTTGTCCATTTCGAAGGCCATTACGCGGCGATGGACAATCAATGTCCGCATCAGGGCGGGCCGCTCGGCGAGGGCTCGTTCGAGACCGGAACCGACGGCAAATGCTGGTTGCGCTGCCCCTGGCACGGCTGGGATTTCGATCCATTGACCGGGAAACCACCCGGCGGCCATGAGGATTCCGGCCAAGACATGTATCCCGTCGAGACGCGCGACGACGGCATCTATGTCGGCGTCGCCGCCGAGGGCGACCGCGAACGCACCGTGTCCGACGTGATGGCCGAGACAATGGTCAACTGGGGCGTCAAACGCGTGTTCGGGATGGTCGGCCATTCCAACCTCGGCCTCGCCGATGCCTTGCGGGCGCGGGAACGCGACGGCGAACTCGGCTATATCGGCGTTCGGCACGAAGGCGCCGCCTCCTTCGCGTGCTCGGGCTACGCGAAGCTTTCGGGCAAACCCGCCGCTTGCCTCAGCATCGCCGGACCGGGGGCGACCAACCTGATGACCGGCTTGTGGGACGCCAAGGTCGATCGCGCGCCCGTCCTGGCGCTGACCGGCCAAGTCGATGTTCAGGTCTTCGGCCCCGGCGCGTTCCAGGAGATTGATCTCGCCTCCGCTTTCGAGCCGGTCGCCGCCTTCAGCCAAACCGTGCTGCACAGCTCGAAACACGCGGAGCTGATGACGCTGGCCTGCAAGAACGCCATTATCAATCGGGACGTGGCGCATCTGATTTTTCCGGACGACGTGCAGACCCTGCCCGCCGACCAATCCGTCAAGGCGTCGGGTCCCGAAGGCCGGATCGGGCCAAGCGAGATCGCCCCGTCCGAGGACTCCATTGACGCGGTGCTACAGCGTCTCGGGGAAGCCAAGCGTCCTTTGGTCATCGTCGGTTATGGCGCGAAGGATGCGATGGCGGACGTCACCCGGCTCGCCGAGCGATTGGCCGCCCCGGTCGTCACCACCTTCAAAGCGAAGGGCCAGATCGCGGATTCGCACCCGCTCGCCGCCGGCGTCCTCGGCCGGTCGGGCACACCCATCGCAAGCTGGTTCATGAACGAGTGCGACCTGATCCTGGCGCTTGGCGCGTCCTTTTCAAACCATACCGGCATCGACCGTGGCAAACCGACCATCCAGGTCGATTTCGACCGAATGGCGCTCGGCAAGTTCCACCCGGTCGATGTGCCGGTCTGGGGTGAGATCGGCGTGACCATGCGAACGCTCTGCGACCGTCTGCCCGATCGGCCCGACTCGGTCGATCAGCGGGCGGAAGTCGCCGAACGTTGGGGCTTGTGGCGCGACGAAAAACTCAGCCGCATCGCCGACGAACGCGGCAAGGGCGTGAACTCCGCGGCGATCTTCGCGGCGCTCACCCGGCAGATCCCGGACGACGCCGTGATCGCCGTCGATGTCGGCAACAACACCTATTCCTTCGGGCGCTATTTCGAATGCACCGACCAGGCCGTGCTTATGTCCGGCTATCTCGGTTCCATCGGGTTCTCATTTTCCGCCGCGATGGGCGCCTGGGCGGCGACCCAGGACTTCGAGGCGTTGCGCGGCCGCAAGGTGGTCTCGGTCAGCGGCGACGGCGGTTTCGGCCAATACATGGCGGAATTCACCACGGCGGTGAAATACGGCATGGATATCACCCATGTCCTGCTCAACAACGACGAACTCGGAAAGATTTCCAAGGAACAGCGAGCGGGCGAATGGCCGGTCTGGCAAACCGCGCTGCACAACCCGAGTTTTGCCGCCTATGCGAAGCTCTGCGGCGGATTCGGTCGCCGCATCACCAAGGCCGAGGCCTTGGACAGCGCCCTGACCGAAGCCCTCGCCTATGACGGCCCCGCCATCGTCGAGATCGTATCGGACGTGGATTTGATCTGATCGGACCCGCTAAGGCCCCTCCAGTTCCTCGAGTGTCTTCGGCCAATCGCCCTTGAGCAGACGGGACAATGCCCGGTCAGCGAGCAGCTTGCCGTCGGTCTGGCAGGCGGCGCAGTAATTGGTCTCGTTGCTGGCATAGCGGATGCGCTGCACCGGTGCGTCGCAGACCGGACACGGCTTCCCGTAACGGCCATGCACCGCCATGCCGTCGCGAAAAGCGGTGACCTTTTTGGGGAATCCATCGCCAGTCTCTTCGCGTAATCGTTCTACCCAGCGGTTTAGCGTGTCACGCACGGCCTCGAACAACCGTTCGATTCCTGCATCGCTCAGCTTCTGCGTCCGGGTGATCGGTGACAGCTTCGCAGCATGGAGTATTTCGTCGGAATAGGCGTTGCCTATCCCACTGAAAAGCTTCGGGTCGGTGAGCGCGCGTTTGACCGTGTGGTTGTTCCGCTGCAGGGCCTCGCGGAAAGCCGGCAGGTCGATGTCGAGCGGCTCCAGTCCGCCGGGGTCGAGCGCCGCGAGCCCGGCCTCGCCCTCGACCACATGCAGTGACGCGCGTTTCTTGGACCCCGCCTCGGTCAACACAAGGCTGCCCTCGGCGAAATCGAATGCCGCCAGATCACGTTTACCGGCGAGCTTGGCCTCCGGGTCTTTCCAGTGCAGCCGTCCGGCGATCATGAGATGCAGTACGAGCCAGAGGTCGCCGTCCAATCCAATGGCGATGCGTTTGCCGATGCGCCGGAATCCGGTCACGCGCCGGCCATGCACCGCGCTCAACGGCGGCTGCACCGTCCGCAGCAGAAACGGGCTGCGGCATCGCACCGCCTGCAGCTCGGTCCCGCCGATGTGGCGGTCCAGCGCATCGCGATAGAGTTCCACATCCGGCAGTTCGGGCATCGGGCCCCGCCTTCACGCCTACAGATCGATGAATTCGTCCACGTAGCCTTGATACTGCTGCATCTTCGGCTTGTCGCGGTCTTCGTCCAGCACGTATCGGATCGAGCTCTGGCCCTTTAACGCGCGCGGCAGGACCATGCAGCGGATAAACCGTGTCGGCTCCTCCGCATCGGCCTGCGCGAAGACCGGATCGGGTCCGGCCTCGAACCACGCCTCACCCGGGGCAAACGGCGTCGAGTGACCTTCCGCATCGATGCGAATCTTGCCATGCAGCAGACAGCGGATGCCCGGCCCCTGATGCACATGGGTAAAGGCGCAACCGCCGGGCGGGAAGGAAACGGAGTCGCAGCGCATCAGCCACTGCCGCCCATCGCCGGGATCGAGCGTGTCGATCGCGGCGGTTAGTTTATGCGTCGTGGCGATGCCTGGCCCCTCAGCCGAGATATCATCGGCATCCGCTTTCACCAACTCCCAGCGCCAGAGCATGGCACCGGCCTCGCCCGCCCGCATCGCAGCAGCGTCGGTGCCGGTCAGCATCGCCTGATCTTCGTAGAGGTCAGAGTCGCCGATTAGAACGCTGCCCCGCACCACGTAGACAATCCGGTTGGCTGACGGGAGCGGCGCATCGAGTTCGGCGCTCGGCTTGAGCGTGTCCTCGTATTGCCGGAGCTCCAGCGTCACGCCACATCCTCGGTGCCGAATTCGGCGGGGCTGGTGATTTCGAGGATTTGGCAGTCCTCGGACCGGCGCAGCAGGTCATGGGGAATACCCGGCGCCTGGTTCACGCAGTCGCCGGCCTCCAGCTCGACCACGCCGTGCGGCCCGTAGTCGAAGGCGCAGGTGCCCGCCACCACGAAGACCATCTGAAAATCGAGGTCGTGTCGATGCAGGCCGGTCGGCCCCGGCATCGGTTCGCGGCACCGGCTGACATGCGCGTTCACTCGTCCGCCTGTCGCCGCCGCGATACCAAGATCGCGCCGCTCCAACCACGGCCGCAGCGGATGGCTGGTGAAGGGTGTGTCCGCAGCGCGCGACACGCTGTAGCGCGAAACGACACCGCTCGATGGGTCCGGTTCGACATAGTCTTCGAGGCCGGTTTCCTCGGTTGGGAAGTCGCCCGGCGACACAACTTCAAGCACCATGCAGTCGGCGGTCCGGTCGGTCTGCTGATGGACAATGCCCGACGGTTGGTGGATGCAATCGCCGGGGCCTACTTCGACCTCGCCGTATTGGCCGTACTCGAACGTCGCCTGCCCCTGCAGCACAAAGACCACCTGGACATCGAGTGCATGGCGGTGCAACCCCGTGCCGCCCGGCATCGCCTGCAACGAATGGCTGATGCTGGCGCGCCAACGGCCACCCGTGGCTTTCTTGATTCCGAGATCGCGATATTCCAGGAAGGACCGGAGGCCGCCGGATTCGAACTCGGCCTCGCGCGCCCGGCTCACACTGAATTCATTCAACAGATTTCCCATGACGCGGCGATCCTTCCCTGTTGCGGTTTGCCTATTCGTTGTCGGTGCGCGCCCGCCGGCCGAGATACCCGCCGTGATGACGCAGGCCGTAATCGTGCTTGGTGACCCCCTTCCGCTCCATCAGGACCAGCGTCAGCGCGTCGCCGATGGCGTGCATCACCACCGTGCTCGCCGACGGAGTCAGGCCGAGCGGACAAGGCTCCACGATCTCGCCCATATCCAGAACGATATCGCTTAATTCCCGCAAATCCGAATCCGCGTGCGACGTGATGCCGATGATTTTGCCGGCGCTGAGATGCCGGCTAATTTCGAGCAGTTCCATGACCTCGCGCGTCTTGCCGCTTGTCGAGTAAGCGACGATGCAGTCGCCCTCCGCGATCAGGCCAAGATCGCCATGCGCCGCTTCGCCGGGGTGGACGAAAACCGCGGGGGTTCCGGTCGAACACAGCGTGGTGGCAAACTTGCGCGAGACCAAGCCCGCCTTTCCCATGCCGGTGACGACGATCTTTCCTTTGCAATCGTACAATGCATCGATCGCACGATCGAAGGAGTCATCCACGGTGATCGACGAAATGGCGTCGGCTTCCGCGGCAAGAATCTGCCGCACGCGCTCCTGGGTGTTCATAAGCCCTCGATCGTTGATTTGCTGTTGTACTCAGATCGTCCCGTTTCCGTCGGGCAACGCAGAATGATCCTTTCGACAATCGACGGCCAACTGTCAAGCTCTGCAAGGCCGCAGTTTCCCCAGGCGCGATGGTCGGGTAACGCCGTTAGCGGCTTCCCTATCCGCGCTTAGCGGCATGCACTAACGCAAAGAATTATCCGTCGAGCACCTGTCGCCGTTCCTCGAACTCTTCCTTGTCAATTTCCCCCCGCGCAAATCTCTCCTTAAGGATATCGATCGGAGATTTACCGAGGGAACTCGGTGGCACCTTATTTTGGGCGCCACCTGTCAGCCATCGAACCAAGAGCACAACGATGGCAATCGCTACCGCAAAAAATACGATCATCATAATTGGACCGAAAAACCAGCCATGCCAGCCACCATCCCACATATGAGGACCGTAATTCGGTGAGCTTGCCTGCGCCCAGGCAGACATCGGCATACTAAGAGCGATCGGCACAGCAAGCGCAGTTTTCCCGGTCTCCATTCTGTCCATGACTTGTCCCCTCCTCCTCGACTGGAAAGTTCGCGCATCAACACTCGCGCTCGGTACCTTCGTACAACTTCCCGCGGCTGGAGGGTCAAGTGTGAGGAGCCTTGCCGGACCCGGCAAAGATTTTCCGTTTTCTTTCCACGGAACGTTGAAGATGGGTCATCCGGAGGGACGGATGCAGATACTCACCCGGCCTGTTTTCGAAACGTCACCGCCATGGCGGCGCTTTCGGCGACCAGCGCCTCGATGATGTCAGCCACCGGGCGCACCTCGTGGATCAGCCCGGCGACCTGCCCCGCCGCGGTCTGGCGGCGGTCTTCGTCCCGTTCGGGATGCCGCCCCGCCCGCGCTTTCTTGCGCAGGTCGGACAGCACGGTCTTGTCCGCGCCGTCACGCCGCGCCGCCTCGTAGGCAACGAGTTCCGGCGTCGCAATACAACGCACCGGCGCGCCGGTCATCGCCTTGGTCACCACGGTGTCAATTTCCGACATGTGCACGAGCTGCTCGACGCCCCACGCATTCAATCCGCTTTCCGACGACGCCATGAACAGGGTTCCGATCTGGACTCCGACCGCGCCCAATGCAAAGGCGGCCAGCACGCCGCGCGCATCGCCGATGCCACCCGCCGCCAGGACCGGTACGTCGACCGCATCGGCCACCTGCGGCACCAAAGGCAAGGTCGAGACGGTCCCGACATGCCCGCCTGCCTCGCAGCCCGACGCGATGATGGCGTCGACCCCTTCCTCGACCATGCGGACCGCGTGCCCGACCGTCGGCACGACGGAGAGCACCGTGATGCCCGCATCCTTCAACATATGTACCGCGTCCTCGCCAGGGTCGGCCCGGCCCGTCGTGACGATCGGCACGTCCAACTCGATGCAAATCCTGGCCCGGGTCTCGGTAAAGCCGCGGCCCATCGGCAGGATATTGACGGCGAACGGCTTGTCCGTCCGCTGCCCGACCTCGGCGATATCGGCGCGAAGTTTCTCCTCGGTACCGCCGAAGGTCGGCAGAATCCCCAAGCCGCCCGCGTTGCTGACCGCCGAGACAAGATCGACACTGCCGCCCCCCTGCATGGCACCCTGCAGGATGGGATGCCGAATACCCAACATGTCGCACACTACCGTATGCATCGCGGACGGAGGCATTGCCGGCTCGCTCATGCCGCCTTGAACCCCGTAATGCGCGTCAACACGCCCTCGACGAAAGGCTGCACGGCGACGCCCCGAAAGCCGGCAGTTTCGAAATACCCAACGCAATCCACTTCCGAATGCGCCATGCCCGTGGTCTCCGACAAGGCTTGACCGAGGCCCCAGAACGCCGCGCTGACTGGACCGCGCCGGTCGTCGTTCAGCGTTTCGCCGATCAAATGCATCTCGCCGCCCGGCAGTAATGCGTCATGCGCCTTGGCGATGACTTTCGCGATCATTTCGGGTCCGTACATGGGCAGGTTGCTGGCCATCACGACGACATCGGCGTCATTTGGAAAGGGGTCGGCGGTGAAATCGCCGGCAATCGCCTCGACCCGGTCCGACACGCCGTTCTCCGCGATGAATTCCCGCGCCACCTCGGCGACCGGCGGCAGGTCGAACACGACCGCGCGCAAATCCGGCCAGGTATCGGCCGCAACGATACAGTAGGCGCCTGACCCGCCCCCCAGATCCAACAACTTACTGCGCCCGGACAGGTCGACCTGCCGCGCGAAGCGCCGTGCCGCGCCCATGCCGATGCTGTAGGTCGCCTCGTGATAGGCCCGCGCCTGCTCGACCGTGTAGCCCGCGATGTCGGGCAGCAGGCGTAGATCCGTCGCCCGCAGATGGTCGGTCAACCGCCCCCACTCGTTCCAAGCGGGTTTGGTGAACAGCATCCAGTCGCCGGCATAGCGATGGCTTCCCTGGACGAGAAACCGGTCGACATCGGGCGCATTCACGAACCCGCTGTCCTGGATTTCAATCAAATCCAGCGCCACGCACATGGTCACCAGCCGTTCGGCGTTGACCGGATGAATTTCGAGCGCCTCGGCGATTGCCGGGATGCTGCCAGCACCCTCGCTGATCGCGGTGAACAGGCCCAGTTCGACGGCTGACATCAAAGCTGCGGATTGACCATAGGCCTGTGCGTAGGCTTGCAAGCGGGCGGTATCGAGTTTCTTTTCTTGTGTCATGGGTACAACGCTACCACAGCCCGCGTTCCACACCAGACCGAAGCGACACTATGGCGCGAAGACCAAGGTCGCCATCTCAATTTTGCCACTCCTGCGGTAGGTTATCCGAACTTTATCCCCGGGTCGTTGCATTTGAATGGCGGTGATTGCGTCGCTCCGTTTGCGGACGGCGCGACCGCCGATGGCTGTAATCAGGTCACCCGTCTCGAAGCCGGCTTTCGCCGCAGCACCGCTCGGACTCATGCTGGTCAGGCGTAGTCCCGCATGCTCTCGCCGCTGCGTCCGCGGAACCGGCGCCAGCCGCCATCCCGCGCTCACCCGGCGCACGGTCCCGTGGGCCAACAGGTCGTCGACAACCCGGGTCAGAAGCGCCGTCGAAGCAGCAAAATTGACCCCGATATTCGCATCCGACTGGCGAGTAAAGATCGCCGAGACCAATCCAACGAGTCGGCCTTCGCCATCGACCAAGGCGCCGCCCGACGATCCCGGATTGAGCACCGCGTCGGTCTGGATAAAATCCTCGATCGGATTGAAGCCCATGCCGGTCCGGCGGACCGCCGACACCACCCCGCAGGTCACCGAAAGCCCGACACCGAACGGATTGCCGACGCCGCAGACCGGCGCACCAATCGCCGGTTCGGGGGCCATTTCTAGGGCCGGCAATGGCGCATCCACCTTGATCACGGCAAGGTCGGTCGCCGCATCCTGCGCCACGATTGTCGCGGGCAATTCACGACCGTCGGTCAGCCGGACATAGATCTCACGCGCACCGTCGATGACATGCGCGTTGGTTGCGATATAGCCGCCAGGCCGAATTGCCACACCGCTGCCGCTGCGCTCCTGGCGCCGCAGATCGCCCGGCGTCGCGCGTGGCGGCCGCTCCGTGGCACGGATCGGCAAAACCGTCACGACAGAAGCCAAAACAGCCGTGGGGAACGGTTTGTCGTGCGCCGACACCGGTCCATGCAGGACCAAGAGAATTACCAGCCCTATCCATCGACGCATTTCAGCCTTCCCGTCCTGTGCGCGACCCTGCACGCATTTAATTGCCCAAGCCGCTGTATCTCCGTCATGAAGCCGCTAAGATCGCTCTCCATCGGGGATACGCCTGTGGCATTCGAAAAAGAATAGACAATGACGGTGCCTCAAAACGACCTATCGGTTCCACCGATTTTCTCGGCCGTCGCAATCGATCCGGATCGCGACCCCTTTGCGGCGGCGCGCGAAATGGCGATGGATGGCGCGGATCCGGCAACGATCGTCTGGACGCCGCAGGGCGACCGCGTGGACTGTGCCGTAATCCTGAGCCCCGACGCGGCGCTGACGCCTTCGCTCCTGGTAACCTATGTCACAATGAATGCAATAGGGGATACGTTAGGAGCACTCATTCCCCCGGTCATCCCCCTCGCCTTCGGATGGCCGGACCGAATCCTGATGAACGGCGCGACCGTTGGTGGCCTGCGCGCCGACTGGGCCGAGCCGGCAACACCGGATGCGATTCCCGAATGGATGGTCCTCGGCGTGACCCTCGTCATGCGTCCTGCGTCCGACGAAGACGCGCCGCGGCTGGCCAACCAAACGACGATGGTCGAGGAAGGCTGCGTCGAACTCACGCCGGTCGACATCCTGGAGAGTTTCAGCCGCCACCTGCTCTACTGGATGAACCGCTGGCAGGACGAAAGCTTCGGACCGATCAAGGCGGCCTGGCTCGCCCGGGCCGCCGGATACGGCTCGAACACCGACCTGGAAACTGGCGGCGACCGGGCAGGCCGTAAACTGCTATCGCTCCAAGTAGACGGCAGCGTGCAGTATACCGACGGCGGTGACGAAACGACCGAAACGCTCGAACACGCATTGCGCCATCCGACCTGGCAAACCCACCGACCCGAAACCGCGTAGACGACAAGGCCGACATGCTGTTTCTCAAAACCATCCGCTTCGACAATTCCGACCTGCACGTCTTCGACAACGCAGCGGAGCCGGGCGAATGGGCCGTATCGGGCGCATTCGCCTTCGCGGATCTGCCGGAACCGTTGGTGACCGGTAAGATCAAACAGGCATTTGCGAACGGCATCCTCGGCACCGACAGCTTCGGATGGTCCACGCTCGCCTGCATCGCCGAAATCGATGAAGCGTCCTATGAAACGGTGATCGAGCGGATCGCCGACCATTTTGTGGCGGCCTACGGCGCACCCGACCGCGAGGCCGCCTTGCCACTCGCCCGCCAGGAAGCGGAATTCGCCGCCGGGCTCTGTGAGCATCAGGTCAACACACTGCTCGCGGTCCAGCGTTCGTTCAGCGACGACGGCATCGTCGAGCGCTTCCGCATCGTGCGGCCACCGTCACCGGAGATGCATACCAAAATCTGGGAAATCGTGGAGGACTGAAACGGTCATGCCTGATTTTTGGCAGAGTTCCGGCTACCGGCTCCTCCTGCGGAACCAGGACGGGCAGTTGCAAATCACCGACGACTTCCTGCGCGCCTATTTCACCCGGCCCGAACTGGCCCCGGTTGAGGAGTCTTGCGACGCGGAACGCGCGCTGCACCAAAGCCTGCTCGACGACCCAGTACAAACCATCGACAGCGCGCGTTTGAGCGCCCTGGCCGATCCCGACGCGCGCGAGAATTACAAGCTTATGCTGCGGTTCCGCGACCATCTGGTGGAACACGGCACGGTCGAGAACGCGTATCTCACGCTGTTCAAACAAGGCGTGTCGATCCCGCCCCTGTTCATCGATCAACTGGCGCATGTGATCCTGCGCGGCGTCCTGGACGACTGCGACGATCCGTTGCGGGCGCGCGCCGCCGAAATGATGTTTCGCAGCCAACGGCTCAGCCTTCGCGACGGTGCCATCATGCTTGCCGACGAGGACACGGTCGAAATGTATGCGGAAACCGGCGGGTTCGGCTCGCTCGGCCAACTGCTGCAGGAAAACAACACCCCCACCCGCACCATCGATCTCGACGTTTTGAGCGACGACAACGCCTCGATCTACTGGGACCGTTCCGATAATTTCGACACCGTGCTCGACGTCAGCTTTGCCCGGCCGGGGCTGGATGCCTTCTGCCGCGTGCTCGAGGGCTGGATTGAGCACATGATCGGCGCCGTGGTGCGTATCCAGCCGGTCCAGCAGATTTCCGACGAACGCTGGGTTTGGCATGTCGGACTGGATGTGGAAGCCAATACGATCCTCAACGATCTCTACAACGACGTCGAAGTCGACGAGCCGCGCCTCGCGCGCCTAGTCTCGCTGTTCCGGCTTGAATTCGCCGAGCCGGGCCTCATGTTGCAACATATCGCGGGGCGGCCGGTCTACCTCGGCATGGCGATCACGCAAGAAAATGTGTTGCGTATCAAACCGCAGAACTTGCTTTTTAACCTGCCGCTTATGGAAAAATCCTAAGACGGAACAGGAGGATTACAGATGGACGAAGACGTCTTCAACATGAGCATCCGCAAATTCCTGAAGAAGGTCGGTGTGACCTCGCAACGGGAAATAGAATCCGCGGTGCGCGCGGCCATTGCGGACGGCACAGTATCCAGCGATGGCCCGCTCAAAGCGAAGGTCACCCTTACCATCGACGACGTGAATTTATCGGTGGATATCGACGGCGATGTGGAACTGAAATAGCCGCCGCATTAGTACAGCTAGCCGCCGGTCACACTCATATGGCGGCTGACCGACGGGCGTTGGCGGCGGCGGTCGATAATGAAGTCATGGCCCTTCGGCTTGCGGCCGATCGCTTCGTCGATCGCGTCCAGCAACAGATCGTCCTGGTCGCTCATGCGCAGCGGCGTACGCAGATCGGCGGCATCCTCCTGCCCCAGGCACATATACAGCGTCCCGGTACAGGTCAGCCGCACCCGGTTACAGGATTCGCAGAAGTTATGCGTCATCGGCGTGATGAAGCCGACCTTGCGGCCGGTTTCCTTGCAGATCGAGTAGCGCGCCGGTCCGCCGCTTGAATAATCGATGTCGTCGAGCGTCCATTTCTCGTTCAGGGTCGCCCGCACCATCGATAGCGGCAGATACTGATCGACCCGGGTTTCGCCGCCAATATCGCCCATCGGCATGACTTCGATGAAGGTCAGGTCAAATCCATGCTTGCCGCACCAGCCAACGAATTCGCAAATTTCATCGTCGTTCACGCCCTTCAAGGCGACACAGTTGATCTTAACCTCGATGCCTGCGTCCTTCGCCGCCTCGAGGCCGGCCATGACCTTGTCGAACTTGCCCCAACGGGTGATCGACGCGAATTTTTCCGGCAACAGGGAATCAAGCGACACATTGATACGGCGTACGCCGTATCCGGCCAATTCCTTGGCGTATTTGGAAAGCTGGCTGGCGTTGGTGGTGACCGTCAATTCGTCCAGATCACCGCTATCGAGATGCCGCGAGAGATTTCGGAACAGCGACATGATATTGCGCCGCACCAGCGGCTCGCCGCCAGTCAGGCGCAGTTTACGCACGCCGCGACTGACAAATGCGCTGCACACCCGGTCGAGCTCTTCCAGCGAGAGAATCTCAGCCTTCGGCAGGAAGGTCATCTCCTCCGACATGCAGTAAACACAGCGGAAATCGCACCGGTCCGTCACGGAAACCCGGAGATAATTGACCTCTCGTCCAAAAGGATCGATGAGCGGTTCGCCCGTCATACTCGTGCCACCCTGGCCTTGTCATTTAATGCGAATGCATAGTTATCTATTCGTTAAACCAACCATTTCCAGTCCGGGCGGTCAATGGGCCGGGAACCGGATTTGGCGAAGTAGTACGACCGGCCGTGGCGCCACCAATCTGAGGCATTGAGCTTATGAGTAGCCATGACAGTCGAGCTTTCCTAGATCGTCCCGCGGCGCGGTTTGCCGCTATAGGAATATTCGCTCTGTGCGCCGCCGCATTGATCTATATCCATCGCGACGATTTATTTCCGTCCGCCGCCCCGGACCCGGCAGCCGCGGACGATCCGTTCCAGCGCTGTTATGCCGAGGCCACCGCGAAGATCGACCGGATGAAATCCGGCGGCACGATCAACGGCGAACAGGCCAAGCTCTTCGGAATGCGGGCGGAGGCACGCTGCCGGGCGCAAACCGACGGCGGCGCACCACCGAAACGTCCGGGCCTGCCGCCAATCCGATAGTTTATGAGTCTTCGCTGTCCTTGCGCTCGGCCTCGAACCGTTGGCGCGCAGCCTCGATCTCTTCGCGTTCCCGCAGGTAGTCGTCGGTCGTGCGGACGCGGGGACGCTCGCCGCCCGCCATCGGATTATCCTTTCCTGTGAACTGATCGACCACCCGGCAGTCCTCGCACATCCGGATGCGGTCCGCGGCATCGCTATCGGCGAACATGGCATGCTTGCCTTCGAGCTGCTTGACGATCCGCTCGACCGTCGACCGCGTCCCGAAGGGCTTGCCGCAGCGAACGCATTCATACGGTTCCTCTTCCTTCAGGACGAGCGCGCGCCGCGCATCTTCGGCAAAGTTCAGGCGCGGCTGCAGCGTGATGACGTTTTCCGGGCAGGTGTTCCGGCACAGGCCGCATTGGATGCAGGCGTCCTCCTGAAAGCGAAGCTGCGGCAATTCAGGATTGTCTTGCATCGCGCCGGTCGGGCACGCGCCAACGCAGGCAAGGCACAGGGTGCATCCCTCCGCATCCACGTCGACCGCCCCGAACGGCGACGCCTGCGGCAACGCGATCTCATCCACGGGCGTCGGTGCGACGCTGCGCAGATGATGCAGCGCAAGCCGGGTCACGGTGCGCTTTCCGCCGAGCGGGATATACGTGCCGGGAGTCACCGGTTCCTGTTTTGGCAGGTCAAAGAGCTGCCGTTCTACCGCCTCTGGGTCCGCATCGGTCAGGACCGCCGCCCGGCCGCTGCCAAACCCAAGTCCTGACGACACGGCTTCCAGCAGACCGATCTGCCCGGCAAGACCGTCGAGTTCGGCGCGGCGCTCCGGTGGCACCTTCAACACCACCTGCTGCGCGCCATAGGCGATCGCCGATGACAGGAAGTCGAAGCCGATCTGGGTGACTTCATTGACGGTGAACGGAATGACACGCGCCGGCAGTCCCCGCCCGTGCCGCGCCATCATCGAGACCATGTCCTCGCCGTGGCGATCATCATGCACCAGCAACACCGGCGCATTCCCGCCCGCCTTGAAGTAGGTCGTCATCACGGTCCGCAACCGGTCCAACAGAACCTCTTGCGGCGGCATTGCGTAACTCGCGGCGCCGGTCGGGCAGACACTGTTACACGCACCGCACCCGCCGCAGACGAATGGATCGATCGCTACCGTGTCGCCGTTGGGCGTGATCGCCGAGACCGGGCAAACATCGAGACAGCGCGTGCAGCCGGTCTGACGGCTGCGGGAATGCGCGCAGAGGTCCCCGTCGAACTGCACATAGCGCGGCTTCTCGAACTCGCCGACCATATCGGCAAGCGCGAACAGCGCACGCTGGACCGCTACCGGATCGTTCGGGTCCGGCTGGAAATATCCATCGCGCCGCTCACCTGCCGAAAACAACGGGGCATCGCCCGTCAGATCGAGAATGAGATCGCAGCGCGACGACGCACCGTCGCGGGTGGCCTCAAATCCAAGGGCGGCTTTCGACGATACCTGAATCGGAGCGTATCCGTTCACCACGATCTCGAACGCGCCGAGATGCCCGCGCGCGCCGGCGATGGTACCGCGAAAGATCGGCAAATCCATAACCCGCGGCGGTGCGATCTCTTCTGCGCCGGTAAGCAGGACCGTCACTTCGAGCCGACCGGAAAGCTGGCGTGCCGCCTCGATGGCCGCTTCGTCCCGGCCGTAGATCAGGCACACGCCTTCGGACGACATTGTGACCGTCGGGACCGGCGGCTTGTCGATCACCGCTTCGGCCAGCAAGGCTGCGATCTTCGGCGTCGCATCACCCGCCTCAACGGACCAGCCCGCCCGCTCGCGAATATTGGTGAAGGTTACCTCGGTCGCGTCAGCGGCATCGCCCAGTACTTCCGAGAGGAACGGCGCCTCCTGAGTGCAGGCCGCGATGAAGGGGTCGCCGCCCGCAACCGCCGCCTGAAAATTCTCAAGCTGTGCGCGGCAAAGCTGCGTGTTTATCGTGGGCGTTTGGTCGAGGCCGAGCGCCGCGGCGATCGCGTCGGCGTCGACCGGCATGCTGTGTTCGCAATCGCACAGCAGAATCGATTTTTTCTTATCGGTCATGCCCCTAATCGGTGTCGCTGCGATGCCCCCGGGGCATGGGGACGGAAGGGACACCAATCCTTTCCCGAATTCCTGACAGTCTTACTCTTGGCCCGACATATTCCACTCCCTGACGGACAGCCACGCCGGATGATTTCTTACAATGAGGTCGCGATAGGGAAAACAAAACCCTTTTTTGTATCGAGAATGTTCTTGCACGCCATGCTGGCAAACAGGACGATGCGGTCGATATCAACTGTATCGGCGATCAACGCCGGACTGGCTGAAAGACCAAGGGAGGCAGGCGCTTGACCGAACGGATGATCAGCATCCCACTCGGCATCGTGATCGAACGCCGTGACGTCGACCACCCATGGCAGGACCATGAGTGGGGCGCGGTCGACCTGATCCTCGGCGCGGGCGACACCGAAGAGTGGCTGGAAATCGGCCGGGGCGACGGCTGGGTCCGCTACCACGCAGGCACGCTGCCGCTGGAACTGCATCGCCGTGAGACCGAAGCCTATCGGGTCAACCTGGCCAACGATCCGCCGCTGATATACGTCGTCCTACGCACGCTCGACGATCCGGACGACGAACAAGAAATCGAACTGTTCCTGGTCACCGCCTCGGCCTTCGACGCCCAGGACTACATGGACAGCGGCGAAGACATCGTCGACGGCCTTCCGATGTCCGAAGACATGATGGCGTGGATTCAAGCCTTCATCGACAAACACCACGTCGAGGAACCGTTCAAGAAACGCAAGCGCCGGCGCTACGATCCCGACGATGTCGGCTTCGGCAAAATGCCGCCGAACGGCAAACGCCGGCACGGAGGGAACGGCCTTGGCTGACGACGAAAGCACACTCGGCCGATGGGCGCGGCGCAAGACGGCGGCGCGGCAACCCGCAACGGCCAACGATAGCCAGGGCGGGACAATCGCCGCGCCCGCCCCCACCGCCGTCCCGGTGGACACGGAAACACAAGCGGCACAAGACCCGGACAAGGCCACGGAAGAAGAGATCGCGGCCCTGCCCGACATCGATAGCCTCGACAAAAACTCGGATTTCTCGGCCTTCATGAAAGAGGGCGTGCCGGAAGAACTGAAATCGCGCGCACTGCGAAAGCTTTGGCGTGTGGACCCAGCCTTCGCGCATGTCGACGGACTGCTGGATTATGACGACGACTTCACCGATGCTGCGCTCGTCGTCGAAGGTCTCAAGACCATCTATAAGGTGGGTAAGGGCATGGTGTCGGACGAGGATGAAACCGAAGAAGACGCGGTTGCCGATGGAGAAACGGATGCGCCGGCAGATGGCGATACCGCCGTGTCGACGGACGAACCGGATACCGAAACGGCCGACACGAATTCGGAGGCAGCACTCGACGACTCACACGATGCCCTCGCCGTCGAAACCGCCATCGAGTCACCGAAAGAAACAACTCCAACTGGCAAACCATAACGCCCGTTTTGGATTCCAACGGACCAGCGCCAACGCAAATTGCGGGATAAAATTTGTCCAGATGAATCCGGGATGTATACCGCTTCACTTTTTTCATCTTCCTGTCACTTCGCGGTTGCCGCCCCCAATCGAATCCCCCATACTTCTGAGCAATAAGAAGGTTTTTACAACCCGCCTGCGCAATGGGGTGAGCTAGTGCCCACTGACAATCCCCGCAGTTAGTATTTGGTTCGACTGATCGAATCGAAACGCTAAGGGAGGGGTCCGGCATCGCCGGATCACCAGCGGATGGCGCAACGGGAGGAGATCCTCGAGGAGGATCAACATCGCGCCCAGCTTTATGGTCTGATGGCCCGGACGTTGGTTCGGCCACCCGACGATAGTTTGCTGGCGGCACTGCGCGAGATTGAGGGCAACGAGTCGGAAATCGGCATCGCCCTCAATGGTCTTGCGCTGGCTGCGAATGCCGCGACCATCGACAGCATCGAAGACGAATTTCAGGAATTGTTCATCGGCGTCGGCCGGGGCGAACTCGTCCCCTTCGGCTCCTACTACCTCACCGGATTTCTGAACGAGAAACCGCTGGCCCGGCTGCGACAGGAAATGGCGCGCCTCGGGATCGAGCGCGCGGACGGCGTGGCCGAACCCGAAGACCATATCGGGTCAGTCTGCGAAATCATGGCCGGACTGATCCAGGGCGACTTCGGTTCGCCGATGCCGGTGGCGGAACAGGCCGCCTTCTTCGAACGGCATATCGGAAACTGGGCCGGACAATTTTTCAAAGATTTGGAAACGGCAAAGAGCGCGACCTTCTACCGACCGGTCGGCGCGCTCGGCCGTGTGTTTTTGGAAATCGAGACAACCGCCTTTGAAATGGCGGCTTGATGACGGGCGGCGGCGCGCCCGTGTCGAAAGACGAATCCTCGCCGCACACCGTAATGGACCGAAGGGTGAAACCATGAGCGAACCTAAGGAGGCCAAGAAAGCGCAGCGTCGAGATTTTCTCAGGCTGGCTGGGCTTGGAACCCTCGCAGGCGCCGCGGCGGCCGTCGGCAGTGCTCCGCAACCGGCGGAAGCGGCGGAAACCAAAACGTCGACGGACTCCGACTATCAAGTAACGGAGCACGTCAAGAAAGTGTACGACCTCTCACGGTTTTGATCACGTTTCACGGCTTGGAAACGTGTCAGAGGGCTAAGGAAAGGGACTAGCGATGCTTACGAAAAAGACGAATGGGGTTGCGAAAGGCCCCCGTTTGTCAAAGGCGCTTACCGGGCTGACCGGAAGCGCGGTCGATCGGCGTACATTCCTGCGCCGCTCGGGTCTTGCCGCCGGTGGTATCGCCGCCGCGTCGACTTTGGCAGGGGGAACGGTGACCAAGGCCAAAGCGGCGCAACCAGGCGCGGCTACCGGTAAGATCGAAACGATCAAATCGGTGTGCACGCATTGCTCCGTCGGCTGTACGGTCGTCGCCGAAGTGCAGAACGGTGTCTGGGTCGGCCAAGAGCCCGGCTTCGACAGCCCGTTCAATCTCGGCGCCCACTGCGCCAAAGGCGCGTCCGTGCGCGAGCACGCGCATGGCGAGCGCCGCCTGAAATATCCGATGAAGATGGAAGGCGGCAAGTGGAAGAAGATCAGTTGGGATCAGGCGATCAACGAGATCGGCGACAAGATGCTGTCGATCCGCAAGGAGTCGGGACAGGACTCGGTCTACTGGCTCGGATCGGCCAAGCACAGCAACGAGCAGGCCTATCTCTTCCGTAAGTTCTATGCCTTCTGGGGCAGCAACAACGGTGACCATCAGGCACGCATTTGTCATTCGACCACGGTTGCGGGTGTCGCGAACACCTGGGGCTACGGCGCCATGACGAACAGCTACAACGACATCCACAAGAGCCGTGCGATGTTCCTGATTGGCGGTAACCCAGCCGAAGCGCATCCGGTGTCGCTGCTGCATCTGCTCAAAGCGAAAGAGCAGAACAACGCGCCGCTGATCGTTCTCGATCCGCGCTTTACCCGCACCGCCGCGCATGCCGACGAATATGTGCGCTTCCGGTCGGGCACGGACGTGGCCCTGATTTGGGGTGTCCTGTGGCACATCTTCGAGAATAACTGGGAGGACAAGGAATTCATTCGCCAGCGCGTCTGGGGAATGAGCGAAGTCCAAAAGGAAATCGCCAAGTGGAACCCGAAGGAGACCGAACGCGTTACCGGCGTTCCGGGGTCGCAGCTCAAGCGCGTCGCGCGTCTGATGGCGAACAACCGTCCCGGCACCGTGATTTGGTGTATGGGCGGCACCCAGCATGCCAACGGCAACAACAACACGCGCGCCTACTGCATCCTGCAGCTCGCCCTTGGCAACATGGGCACGTCGGGTGGCGGAACCAATATCTTCCGCGGCCATGACAATGTGCAGGGCGCAACCGACATGTGCGTGCTGTCGCATTCCCTGCCCGGTTACTACGGGCTGAAGGCTGGCTCCTGGAAGCATTGGGCGCGGGTCTGGGATGTCGACTACGACTATCTGAAAGGCCGCTTCGCCAGCAAGAAGCTGATGGAGAGCAAAGGCATTCCGGTCTCCCGCTGGGTCGACGGCGTGCTTGAAGCCCAGGACCATATCGAGCAGCCCGACACTCTGCGGGCCATGGTCTTCTGGGGACACGCGCCGAACTCGCAGACGCGCGGTCTCGATATGAAGAAGGCGATGGAGAAGCTCGACCTGTTGGTCGTGATCGATCCGTATCCGACAGCATCGGCCGTGATGCATGACCGGAAGGAAGGCACCTACCTGCTTCCGGCCGCGACACAGTTCGAGACCTACGGCTCCGTGACCGCGTCGAACCGCTCGCTACAGTGGCGCGATACGGTCGTGAAACCGCTGTTCGAGTCCAAGACCGACCACGAGATCATGTATCTTTTCGCCAAGAAGTTCGGCATGGACAAGGAGATGTTCAAGAACATCAAGGTCGAGAATAACGAGCCGAAGATCGAAGACATCACCCTCGAATTCAACAAGGGTATGTGGACGATCGGCTACACCGGGCAATCGCCGGACCGCCTGCGCAAGCACATGGCGAACCAGCACACCTTCGACAGGACCACGTTGCTCGCCAATGGCGGTCCCTGTGACGGTGAATATTACGGATTGCCGTGGCCATGTTGGGGTACCGCAGAAATGGGGCACCCGGGCACGCCGAACCTGTACGACACCTCCAAGCCGGTGGCCGAAGGCGGCCTTTGCTTCCGGGCGCGTTACGGCGTGACCGGACCGAAGAAGCCGACGGTCCCCGCGAGCCTGCAAGGCACCAATATGCTTGCCGAAGGCTCGTATCCGGTTGGCTCGGAGATCAAGGACGGGTATCCGGAGTTCACGATGACGATGCTGAAGAAGCTCGGTTGGGACGGAGATCTGACCGACGCGGAACGCAAATCCATCGAAGCCGTTGCGGGTGACAAGACAAACTGGAAGACCGACCTGTCGGGCGGCATCCAGCGCGTCGCGATCAAGCACGGTTGCGCTCCGTTCGGAAACGCGAAAGCCCGCACCGTCGTGTGGACCTTCCCGGATCCGGTGCCGATCCATCGCGAGCCGTTGTATACGCCGCGGCGGGATCTGGTGAAGGATTACCCGACCTATAGCGACCGCAAGGCGTATCGCCTGCCCACCCTCTACGCGAGTATCCAGAAGAAGGATTTCTCGAAAGACTTCCCGATCATCATGACGTCGGGACGTTTGGTCGAATACGAGGGCGGTGGCGATGAGTCGCGGTCGAACCCGTGGCTGGCCGAACTCCAGCAGGACATGTTCGTCGAGGTCAACCCGTTCGATGCCAACTCCAATGGCATCAAGGACGGTCAAATGGTCTGGGTGCACAGTCCCGAAGGGGCGAAGGTCAAGGTTATGGCCATGGTCACCGAGCGTGTCGGACGCGGCGTGGTGTTCATGCCGTTCCACTTCGCTGGTCATTTCCAAGGCAAGGACCTGCGGGACAAGTATCCCGAGGGTGCGGACCCCTATGTCCTCGGCGAGGCGGCGAATACCGCCTTCACCTACGGCTATGATTCCGTCACTCAGATGCAGGAATCCAAGACCAGCCTGTGCCGAATTGAGAAAGCGTAAGGAGCACGTAACATGGCACGAATGAAATTCCTCTGCGACGCTGAGCGCTGCATCGAGTGCAACGCCTGCGTTACTGCGTGCAAGAACGAGCACGAAGTGCCCTGGGGCGTAAACCGCCGCCGTGTCGTCACGATCAATGACGGCAAGCCCGGCGAACGGTCAATCTCCGTCGCATGCATGCATTGCTCAGACGCACCCTGCATGGCCGTTTGTCCGGTGGACTGTTTCTACCAGACGGATGACGGCGTCGTTCTGCACTCCAAAGACCTCTGCATCGGTTGCGGCTATTGCTTCTACGCGTGCCCGTTCGGCGCGCCGCAGTATCCGCAAGCCGGCAACTACGGCAGTCGGGGCAAGATGGACAAATGTACCTTCTGCGCCGGTGGACCGGAGGAGAACCACAGCTCGGCCGAGTTCCAGAAATACGGCCGTAACCGCCTGGGCGAAGGCAAGCTGCCGCTCTGTGCGGAGATGTGCTCCACCAAGGCGCTTCTCGGCGGTGACGGGGATGTTATCTCCGACATCTATCGCGAACGCGTGGTGGCGCGCGGCTTTGGTTCCGGTGCCTGGGGCTGGGGAACCGCCTATCAGGTCAAGGGCCGCGGCTCCTGATCGACATGGGATCGGGGGACGGTCTTTGGGCCGTCCCCTCGCCCATGATGGGTATGGGAAATGCGTCCGGGTTCCAATCCCCGGTGGCTTTTTCGTATCAGGCCGCGACGGCAAACCCGTGCAATAGACCGCGGGACGCCAAGCGGACACGGTCGGTCGTATCGACAATGGCTCCATCGACAACGGTCACATCGATACATCGCATCAACGAGGTCACCAAGTATGCACGCAACCGGGAAACTAATGCGCATCGCCGTCGCTACGGCCTTCGTCGCATCAAGCATGATGCTCGCGGGCTGCCGCCAAGATGAGCAGGGCCGGATTCTCTCCTATGAAAAGGGCAAATATCTCGGCAATGCGGATGAAGAGCTTACCGACGCCCAGAAAGACGCATTGCGGCATCGGGCAAAGTCGATCCAAAAGTTCTGATAAGGGAAAGAGACCATGCTGCGAATAGAGAACCTTATCACCCGACTGACGCCCGCGATGATCTTTGCGGTCACCGTCTATGCCATGGCCGTAATACTTACTGGATCGCCGACATTCGATCATCACGCGGCGGCCCAGTCGAGCGGCACCGTGCCCGGCCAATCGCTCGGCAATTCCAGCGATACTGAGATCTGGCGGGCCATCCGCCGCGGCAAGCAGGGTACGGTCTCAATCCCGGACAAAAAGGCCGGCATCCTGGTTCAGTCGGAAGGTGAAAGCTGGCGTTCGATCCGTAATGGCCCGCTCTCCACCTACGGCAGTTGGGCCATCGTCGGCGTCGTTGCCTTGCTCGCGCTGTTCTTTGCCTTGCGCGGCCGCATTCAGATCGATGCTGGCGAAAGTGGCCAGACGATCGAACGCTTCAAGACGCTCGAACGCTTCGCGCATTGGCTCTTGGCAAACTGTTTCATCGTTCTCGCACTGACCGGTCTCAACCTGTTGTACGGGCGCTATGCCTTGAAGCCATTTATCGGCGCAGAGGCGTTCGCGACACTCACCAATCTCGGCAAATACGCGCATAACTATATCGGCTTTGCCTTCATCGCCGCGCTTGTCATCATCCTGGTGCTATGGATCAAGCACAACGTCCCGAACAAACACGACTTGGTATGGCTCGCCAAAGGCGGCGGACTATTTTCGAAGGGATCACACCCGCCGGCGCGTAAATTCAACGCGGGGCAGAAGATTCTTTTCTGGCTCGTTCTGCTCGGTGGCGCATCGATCAGCATCACCGGCGTCGCCCTGATGTTCCCGTTCGAAATTTCGATGTTCGCTGGGACATTCGCATTCCTCAACGTCTTCGGCCTGGACCTGCCGACAACCTTGAGTCCGATGCAGGAGATGCAGTATTCGCAGCTCTGGCACACAATCATGGCGTTGTTCATGATCGTCGTGGTGATTGGCCACATCTATATCGGAACGGTCGGAATGCAGGGCGCATTCGACGCCATGGGGACCGGCAAGGTCGACCGCAATTGGGCCAAGGAACATCATCCGCTCTGGCTGGAAGAAGAAGAGAAAGCCGCAGCACCGGGTGACGATTAACATCGTCGTGCCTCGCTGCATCGCTTGAAACGCCGCATCGCTTCAACACAGGAGGTGCCGTTGCACCCGTTGCGTACGATCGTCCCAGCCGCCCTTGCCGGTGCGCTTCTTATAGCCGGCGTGCTCTCTGTCGACACGGTACAGGCGGCGGATATGGACCCCGCGTCCGTATCCAAGCGCGTTGCCGAAACCTATGGCGTCAAAGTGCTGCGGGTCAAAGAGGGTGACCAGGATGGCAAGCGCGTGTACCTGGTCACCGTCATGAACGCAGGAGGCAACTTCAACGAGGCGTTTCAGGTGAACACGCTTGCGGTCGACCCGGCCACCGGTGCCTTGATCTCGCAATTCCGTTACACGCCGACCGGCCATATCTTTTCCGGCGGCGGCGATCGCTCGCCGAACGTTGATGCCTCGGGCACCACGATCCGCCAGCGATCCGGCCGGAATTCGCCACAATGACCGCGTAACCTTTCCTAAAATCTCTATTGCTACCCTCGAAACCGTAACGCCTCATCAGCGGTTGGTATTCTGAATGTGCATTTGGCGAAGTCGATCACGAAGCTGGACCGTCGCGATTGCCACCATCCTGATCGCGGGCGCAGCAGCGTTCAGCGCCGTGCAAGCGGCAACCGGCCACGGCGGCGCGGTCAAGAGCATCGCGGTGACGCCCGATGGCCGCCGCGCTATTACCGCCGGCTTCGATTACAGCGTCATCGTCTGGGACCTTCATAAACGGTCCGTGTTGCGGCGACTGATCGGCCATAACGCCTCGGTCAACTCGGTGGCGGTATTGCCGGACGGCCTCCACGCCGTCTCGGGGAGCGACGACGGAATCGTCATTCTCTGGAACCTGCGGCAAAGCAAACCACTACACCGCTTCTCCGGCCATAAGGGCAAGGTCGCCGCGGTCGCGGTTGCGCCCGACGGCCGGCATATGGTCTCGGGCGGATGGGACCGCACGGTCCGTCTCTGGGACCTCAAGAACAGAAAGGCGGTTCACGTCCTGAAGGGGCATACCAACAACGTAAATACGGTCGCCTTCTCTCGTGACGGAACCGAGATCATAAGCGGCAGCTATGACGGCACGCTGCGCACCTGGCGGCGCGGCGACGGGGTACAGCAGTCCGTCTTGTCGGGACACGATTTCGGCGTGAATTGGGTCGCCGTGGCAGCATCCGACGGGATCGCCGCGACGGCCTCGATCGACGAGACCGTCCGCCTTTGGGACATGGAAACCGGCCGCGAACAGCAAATTCTGTTGGGTCAAAAAGGACCGGTCTTCTCCGTCGCCATTTCACCGGACGGCACTTACGTAGTCTCCGGCGGGCGCGACGGGACATTGCGCGTCTGGGAACGCAACGGCAATGGCGGCAAGCGGAACTTCCGGGCCCTCCCCGCCCACAGCGGGATCATCTGGTCCCTCGCCTTCGCGCAGGAAGGGCGGCTGTTGCTGTCGGCCGGTCAGGATCAGGTCGTTCGCATTTGGGATCTGAAGGCCGGCAAGCTGTTGGGCGCGCTTGGCGGCACCGACGAATTGGCGGGACTCGCCGAACCATCGAGCCGCGGGGCAAAGCTGTTCCGAAAGTGCGCTGCCTGCCACAGCTTGAAGCCGGACGGCGCCTTCAAGGCGGGGCCGACATTGTATGGCCTGTTCGGGCGACGCGCAGGGACCGTTCCCGACTACCCTTATTCGCCGGCATTGAAGGACATCTCCATCGTTTGGACACCGGAAACCGTGAGCCGCCTTTTCGAAATCGGGCCGGACAAACTGACACCGGGATCGAAGATGCCGCTGCAGCGGATGCCCAGTGCGAAGGACCGCTCCGAGCTGATCGATTTCCTGAAAAGCCATACAAGACCGGCGTCGCGACAATAGCGCCGGCGATCGGACTCATGTTAAACTGAACGGGTAATCAGACGATGCGGAGGATGCAGTGAAGGCGTATTGGATGAGCGTGCTGGCCCTGGTCGTCATTTCGGCAGTTGCCGGGGGAATCCTAACCACGATGAATCCGTCGGCCGCCGATGGAAACCGTTCGGTTACGGGCGCGACGCGGCTTTAGCCGCCCCCACAATCTCCAGTTTTCGCAAACGATGATGCTCGCCAGCTACGGCGAGCCGTTTTCCGTGGCCAGGTCGAGGATCGCGTGGCACAGCGCCAAATGCCCAACCTCGACAAATCCATAAGCCGGCGAATTGATGTAGAGGTTCATGTCGCCGAGGCCTCGAAGCGGGTTGTCTGGCGCGAAACCGGAGAGTGTCACCACATACATCCTGTGCTGCCGCGCCGCCCGCACGGCATTCAGGATATTCTCCGACCGTCCGGAACTGCTGATCGCCACGAGCACGTCGCCCGTGGCGCCCTGCATCTCGATCTGCTTCGCGAACACCTGGTCATAGCCGAAATCATTCCCGAGGCACGTCAGCGCCGCTCCGTCGTTCAGCGCGATTGCACGAATGTTGCCGTTCTTGGCGTAGTCGATCGCCAGATGGCTGGCGATGGCGGCACTGCCGCCGTTGCCGACGAAGATGACCTTTTGCCCCATCGCATGCGCGGTCTGCGCCTTGTCGATGATCCGGGAGAAAGCAGTTTCCAACGGTACGGATACGTTGCGCACCTGCGTCGCTTCCGCGTCATGCAGCAATTTGGCAAGCGTATCAAAATATCCAGCAATGGATGACGTCGAAATGACGGCCATTCGGTCCCCCCCTGTAGTCCGATTACTATGCCCTAAATTCGCAACACCCGCGACCGCGTTATACGGCGAAACGGCAAGATGCCGTGGCATTACAGCGCCCGGCGCCATCCTCCATGATGTACGGCCGAATGCAGAAAGGACCGTGCCAGGATGTCCCCCACGTCGAGCGGCTCCACTGCATCCACCGGCCGGTCGAAACATACGCGATTGACCATGACGCGATCGTTCGGGGCGTAATTCGCCGTGGAAAAGAAGATCGACAATCGCGGGTCGGCCGCCAACTGTTCGGTCATCCAGCGCCGTGTCACGCCCTTGTGCGAATGCGGGAAACAGAACGCGATGCCGTCGAGGCCAAACGTCTCCGCCATAAAGTCGAGACTGCGGCGCAGATCACGCCGGCGGTCAGTCTCATTGAGATGCGCGAACTTTGTGTGGTCTGTGCCATGCGCGCCAAGCGAAAACCCGTCGGAAAGCAATGCCTTCGCCTGCTTTGCCGACAGAAACGGCTGTTCCGCGTCCAAGACTTCCTGCCAATTCACGCCCAGCGCCTCGGCGCTTTCGTCCAAACGGGCGCAATCATCGGATTTGTGTACCGAGAGGCGGCGAAACGCCTGACATATCATTTGCAGTGCCGGCTCCGGTTCGGAAAGCCCGAGCAACGCTCCAACCGATTGGCGCATAGATTGCCGCATCTCCGCCGTTTGCACCAACGTCAGTAGATAGGACCGCCGGTGCCCGTAGAACAGATATCTGTTGTCCAGGGCGCGCGCCGTGAGAAAGAACGTCGCGGGTATCCCAAGGTCTTTTAGGATCGGCGCGATGACATCCGCAGTTTCCCGCAGTCCGTCGTCGAAGCTCAAGAATACCGGGTACTCCGGCAACGGCGCACCGTCGCGAAAATGCGAAACCACGTCGGATAAAGTTACGAATTCAAAATTCTCCCGCAGGAACACAAGCATTTGCCGGAATTCCGCGGTGGTCGGATAACGATAAAGATCGGTAACCAGCAGGTTGTCGCGATCGCTAACGACGTGCCCAAAGATCGACGTCAAGCGCCGCCGCAGAAAGGGCCGTACGCGATCGAACGACGAAAAGGGGGCGAGCACGGATTCTAGCCGTTCCCTCAAAGCCCGCTCCACACCTGTCCATCCCTGTAATCTGTCGCGCCGCTATGCATAAGAACGATGCAAAACCCCAAGTCCCAACCGTCAGCGGACCACGCGGCATACCGCTTGGCAATAGCCATATGCAAACATTGCATAGGCTTGTGCTAAGACGGCGTGACGTTTGTCGACTAGACTAATCCCATCATCATCTCGAACCGTTTTTCAATCAAATCCCCTCCGCGCGACAACCAATGCCGCATTCGGAAGCACTTGTTTCAGATAGGAGTGACCATGCCCAAAAACACGCCCCCATTAGCGCTCAAGGCCCTGATCGAGAAGCCGGGCGCCAATTCCACCCCATTTCGGGACGAGTCGGTCTTTCCCGGCCGGATGGTGACGCTTCGCGCCGCCTGCCCGGAGAATTATTCCCCCGACAGCCCTCTGATGTTCACCCATCATGGGGTCGGCCGAAACGGCGCAGATTATCGCGACTACTGGCTAAGCTTCGCCGCCGAGCACGGCTGGCTCGTAATTGTCCCGGAATTCTCCGAAGAGGAATTCCCTGACCAACCCTGGTACAACCGCGGCAATATTATCGATGAAGAGGGCGCACTAAACCCGCCGTCTCAATGGACTTACCAGATCGACCGGCTTGTCTTTGCGGCGTTACGGGACGCGGGCATCACGCGCCGTGAAAGCTACAGTCTGTTCGGCCATTCGGCGGGGTCGCAGTTCGTACACCGGATGCTGACGCTTCTCGGCACCGACGGAATTGACGCGGCTGCGGCGGCCAATGCCGGAGAATACACCCTGCCCTTAACCGATGCGGAATTCCCCTACGGGTTGCTCGGCCTGAATGTCGACCCACAGCGCCTCGCCCAGTATTTCGCGTTTCCCCTCTTCGTCATGTACGGCGAGGAGGACGTGGACAACACGACCAAGAACTTCCCGAATTCGGAGGGCGCATTACGCCAAGGTTCAACCCGGGTCGAGCGCGCCAAGTTCTATTTCGAGACGGCGCAGGCTGAGGCGGAACGCATGGGCGTTCCATTCAATTGGCAACTGGTTCCAGTGCCGGGTGTCGGGCATGACGGCAACCGCATGTCGGCAGCGGCCGGCCCGTTGCTCTTGGGCGCGGAAAAGAATTGCTAACGGATCCACGTCCATTTGTTACGGTGCAACCGCCCCGCGTCAACGGATGGGACGGTTTCTGCGTATTCCATGAGCATTTGGTTACGAGACATTCCGCAGTCGTATTAAACTAACGGAGCATAGTACGCCCACTCATAAACCATCCTGGATTTTATTAATGTTCTCCCGGCCCGCAGTGTTGGCACAGCATTCCCACATTCCAGTTCCAAGCGCCGAAACATTCGTCATTCCCGTTTCCGACAATCGATACATCGTCTACGCACCATTGCGCCGCGCGGCATTCGCCGCCAACGCGCGCATGGTCAACTTCATCGCCGATCTGCAACGCGGCATTTATGACCCGGCGGCGGACCCGGACGGCACCCTCGCCGATTTCCTGCGCCGGTTGGAAATCGTCGACGCCGGCCCGGAAGAAAGACCGATCACGACATACTCTGGAACGCCGAACCCGACCGCGGTCACGCTGTTCCTGACGACGGCCTGCAACCTTCGCTGCTCCTACTGTTATGCCAGCGCGGGCGACACGCCGGTGCAAACCATGCCGCTCGACGTCGCGAAACGTGGCATCGACTTCGTTATCAAGAACGCGGTGGAACAGCAGCAGCCTCATATCGAGATCGCCTATCACGGCGGCGGTGAACCCACTGTCAATTGGCTGACCTTAAGCGAATCCTTCGCCTACGCCCGGGAAGAAACCGCCCGGCACGGGCTGCACTTGTCCGCCGCGGCGGCGACGAATGGGATGTTGAGCGCGGCCAAGGTCGACTGGATCATCGAGAATCTCGACAATGTCAGCCTGTCTTTCGACGGCCTGCCGGAACTGCAGGACAAGCACCGCCCCACAGCGGGCGGCCAAGGGTCGAGCGGTCATGTCTTGCGGACCCTCCGACAGTTCGACGACGCCGGGTTCGACTATGGCCTGCGCCTAACGGTGACGGCGGATCAAATCCCGCACCTGCCCGACGCCGCCGCATTCATATTCTCCCGCTTCAAGCCCATGCGAGTGCAGGTCGAACCGGCCTATCAGCTTGGCCGATGGACCGATGCGGCCTCCGCCGAGACCGAGGCCTTTATCGATGCCTACCGAGCCGCTCAGCGCGTCGCCAAGACGCATGACGTCGAGATCACCTACTCCGGCGCCCGGCTCGGCGCGCTCACCAACCACTTCTGCGGTGTGACGCAGGACAGTTTCTGTCTCTCGCCCGACGGCAACGTCTCCGGGTGCTACGAAGTATTCAGCGAGGACGCGGCGCTTGCCGATACATTCTTCTACGGCAAGCCAACCGGCGACGGCGGGTATGACTTCGATCTCGGCGTCTTGAACAACCTCCGGAACCAGGCGGTCGAGCATCGGGACTATTGCAACGGCTGTTTCGCGAAATGGAGCTGCGCGGGCGACTGCTACCACAAGGCCATCGCACAAACCGGCTCGACGGAATTCGTGGGATCGGACCGTTGCCACATCACCCGGGAACTGACCAAAGATCAGATCCTGACGGCTATCCTCGAGTCCGGCGGCGTCTTCTGGCACGGTGCACCTGAGGAACCGCTACCCGGCATGATCGACGAATTTACGATGGAAGCGACGAATGACTGACGTCCCTCATTTCAAACTCGCCCGGGTCTACGACGACGGGACCTCGGAACCTGCCGAAATCGTTCCATTGTTGGAGATACCGCAGGACACGGACATGGGGCGACGAGGCTTTCTCGGCATGGGGGCGGTCTTCGGTGCAGGCATCGCGGCCACCGGCGCCATCGCAACCATGCCCGATGCCGCCGAGGCCGCCGGTAAGAAGAAAAAGAAAACTTCCTCGAAAAAGAAAAAGAAGAAGCCCGGCCCCCTCGCCGCCCATATCGGAATCGTTCGCGCGATCGATCTGGCAACGAACGGCAAGTCCGTCGCGACCGGCGGCGACGACAAACTCGTCAAGATCTGGTCCATGCCCGACGGCAAGCTTGCCCACACGCTGAAGGGTCACGGCCAGCGTGTCACGGCGGTCGCGGTATCCGCCTCCGGCGCGGTCGTCGTTTCCGCTGCGAACGAGCGGGTCACCCGAATTTGGACGATCGCCGAGAAGGCCGCTAAAACCCAAAAATCGTCAGTAAAGAAGTATCTCAAATCATCCTCAGTGGCAGTTGCACCGGACGAAAGCTACGCGCTTGCGGGGCTGACCAACGGACAAATCAATGTATTTGACCTGCCGAGCGGCAAAACCCGCACGACCTTGAAAGGGCACAGCGGAAGCGTGCGCGCATTCCGGTTCTCCGCTGACGGCACAATCCTCATGTCTTGGACGACGGGCTCGGTCCGGCTCTGGTCGATGCCGGAAGGACGGCTGCTGCGCGCATTCGATGCGAACAAAAGTGATCCCATACGGGCCGCCGAGATGACACCGGACGGCAGCTACCTCTCGGTCGCGACCCTGAAGGGCAGCGTTACCATCCCCGCACTGAGCGGCCTGATGCCGCTGCTCGATAAAATGCCCTACGCCGCACCCACCGAGACTCAGAACCGACAGTTGCCCGTCACACCGGCACGCGGCGGTTTCAGCAACGTATTGACCCTGACTTCGAGTGTTGAAAGCGACTGGTTCGCCGCCGGAACCACGGTCAAGACCGTCCGAGTTTGGGGGGCCGAATCCGACGAAAAGAAGAAGAAAATACTGCGAAAACATACCAAGCCGGTTGCCGCGCTGGCGCCGACACCGGACGGAAAACTTCTGTTGTCAGGGTCTCGTGATAAATCGGTGATCCTGTGGACGATGCCGAACGGGAAGTTCGATGCGACACTCAAAGGCCATCCGTCGTCGGTCCGGGATATCGCCGTCACACCCGACAGCCGTTATGCCGCAGTCTCATCCGCCAATACCGTGGTGATATGGGACCTGGAAAAACGCAAGATCCACACCCATCTGTTCGATCCGGCTGCGACCGGGAAAGACACCGAGGCGCAGTCCTACAACGTCTTCGATAAGAGTACCGGGCAATGGATTACCTATACATTGCCCTGCGGGTCGCCGATTCCGGCGGGCGCGGTCTGCACCTGCAACTGCGTGCCGGGACGCCACTATGTCGCCGCACCCAAGAGGCGTGGCCGCCCCACCTACCGCCGCGGAGGAACCTATTGCAGTTGCAACAAGGTCTGCGTCTGCATTCCCGTTTGTCAGGCCCACCATGTCCTCGACTCACGACCGGCGGTCCGGAGAATTGCCGAGGAAATCCTCTGCGTCATGGGCGATGACGAATTCGAGTATATGAACTGGGCCGCCGCGTCGGCCCCGGCGGCCGTCGCCGACCGTGTCCGCGCAATCATGCAGCAGATCGAGGACGGGCGAATCCCGAACCCGGCGCATTGGCCGGCGGTACAGACTTGTGAAGCGTTGATGGAAGACAGCGAGCCGGTCGTAGCGCTCATGGCGGCACAGATGCTCGGCTTACATTGCAACTGCAACACGCCACCGCTGGCGACCGCCGCACAGGAACGGATGAAGGCGCTGCTCGACACCGCGCCGTCGCTGTATTGGCGTAACCGGGCCTGACTATTTCGGCCCGGACGACACCCGGTCGTAGGCACGCTGCGCCCGTCGAAGTCCTGCGGATACCATCGCCGTATTCAGCTGCAAATCCTGATACGCTGCCTCCGCCGCCGTATAGGCGTCGATACTCTGTTTCAGGATGCTCGCGTCTTTGCCGATACGCGCGCGCAGTTCCAGCAGATAGCCTAGATTATTGAGCGCCATCGCCTGCGCCATGCGATCGGTCTTACCGTCGAGCAACTCGATGGCGCGCTCGGTATGGTGCTGGGCCTCTTCCAACATTTTGGCGTCGCGCGCCCGCTCGCCGGCCGTCGCCAAGATGGTCGCAAGGTTATAGTGCACCAAGGGCGCGTTCGCTTTCGAGACCCCGCTTGAGGTCAAGGCGCGCAGCCGGTCGGCCGCATTCTTCAAATGCTGCGGCGCATACGGGCTTCCGGCCCGGCGCGCCTCACCGAGTGCATGCGCAAGTTCGGCTTTCGCCCAGCGCTCCGGATGATCCGTCTTTGTCCAGACGGATTGAACCTCCGATACCGCCGTAGCCGCCCGCTCGAAATGTTTCTTGCCGGGCTCCAACGCGTCGGCGAGAAAATCCACCCGCGCCTTTGCAAGCGTTCTCTCCGCCCAGAGGTCCGGCTGTTTGTCGCGATCACCCGCAACCAGCGACCGGTTTATCCAGCCCCCCGCTTTCTTGAGAACGTGGGCGCTCCGCAAGTGTCGGCCGATTTCGGTTTGCGACAATCCAGTCTGAAATTGCAGTTGGCTCTGTAAGGTCCGGTCCGGCTTTTTCCTAATTTCCCGGAGTGCAATTTGGAACTCCTTGGTCGCCGCGCTGTACATCGCGATTCCCGTTTCACGGACTCCAATCGCCATCATGGCCTTGCCCATCTCCAGGCGAATACCGGCGCGCGCCTTGCTTCGGGACCGCCCCTTCCGCCATTTGAGCATGCGCTGGAATTGCTCAAGGCTGCGGTTCAACCGTTCGGTGCCGGGCTCTTTTTCACCCAACAGCATGAGTGTCTGGGCGAGCCTGAACTCAACGGTCTCCGCGTGATTCCGGGAACGGGTGTAAGAGGACCGCCGACGCGGTATGGAGAGAACCTTTACGAAGGCCTGCTCCGCATCCTCCAGAACCGTGACGTCATCTGTCTTGCGCCCGACATGGAACGCCGCCATGCCAAAGCTTCGCTCTAGCCGGGATCGAGCCTTCGGGTCCTTGAGCCCATTGGTCGCAGAGGCCAGCTCGCGTAACGGGCGCAACACTGTATAGATCGTTTTCGAGGCCTCCGCGCTTGGCCGGTCCGCGGCCCCGAAAGCCTGGGCGACAAACTTGTCTGGATCGGATTCCGCGCCTCTCTCCCGGATGCGGAACGATATAACAGAGCCATAAACCTCACCGTCCTTTTCTCCGGAAATACCGCTCAGCAGGAAGATCTTCGCGGTCTTCGAATAGCGGTGCCCCCAGAGGACCGCATCGATACCCTCCGCCGCCAAGGCCGCGCGGTGCTCCGGTTTCAACGTCGTTCCGCCGCCCCGGTTGGCGCCGGGAAACGGCAGGATATCGCAGGTGTGCGACACGGAAAGCGCCGTGTTCGCATCAAGACCCTGCCGCAACCTGTCGGAATAATCACCGAAGAAATCGTTGCCGAACTGAGCAACTACAACGCGATGCCTCTTCTTGTCGTCCTTGGCCGCAGTGGCCCTTTCGCCGGACATGCAGGCGATCTGCCCCGGTGCCGGCACAACGTCGTTGCTTGCCAGAAATGCATAAAGACCGGCAGACCCCGCCAACGCGGCAAGTACGATAAAGAGAATCCGCATTCGCACGCCCCTCCATCGGGCCAGGATGGTTCGTCTCAGCCACCGGCTATTTGCGGCAGCAGATGCACTTCGCTTTCCGGCTCAATCGCCTCAAGCCATGCGTCCTGGTAAATCTGTCCATCGATCGCGACCGCAAGCCCTTCCGCGAGGTGCGGCGTCAGGGTCGGGTGTCGGTCGCTCAACATCGTGAACAACTGCCGGACCGTCCGGGCATCGAGGTCGAATTCGGCCTCGCCGCCGGTGTATTGCCGTAGATTGCCCATCAAGACGATATGCGCCACGGCACCGGTCCGATCAGCCGCCGTCGCGTTCTTCGATCGCCTTCAGCACTTTCGGCGGCGACATCGGCAGCTCGGTGAACCGGATGCCGGTAGCATTTTCCATCGCGTTGGCGATCGCAGCCATGGGCGGCACGATCGGCGTCTCGCCGACCCCACGAACGCCATAGGGATGCCGCGGATTGGGGACCTCAACGATCACCGTGTCGATCATCGGCACGTCCGACGCGACCGGAATGCGATAGTCGAGGAAGCCGGGATTCTGCATCCGGCCATCATCGCCGTAGATATATTCCTCGTTGAGCGCCCAACCTATGCCTTGAACGGCGCCACCTTGAAACTGCCCCTCGACATAACTCGGGTGCACCGCCCTGCCCGCATCCTGCAGCACCGTATAGCGCAGGATCGTGACCCGGCCGGTTTCTTCGTCCACTTCCAAATCGACCATGTGAGTGCCGAAGCTGGGCGCCGCTCCCTTTGCATTTATTCGGGCCGCGCCGCCGATCGGTCCGCCGGTCTTGCCGGCCATGTCGGCGATGTCCGCCAGCGATAGTGGATCGAACTTCCCGGCATTGTCACCCGCCGGCTTGGCGTGGCCGTCTTCCCAGATCACGGCGTCTTCGGGAATCTCCCAAATCTTCGCGGCGCGAGAGCACATCTCCTTGATCGCTTCGTCCGCCGCCTGGACCGCGGCCATGCCGCTAGAAAAGGTCGCGCGGCTGCCGCCGGTCAGGAAGTTGTAGCCGAGCGAACTGGTATCCGCGATCAGCGGCCGGATTTTCTGCGGCTCGATGCCCAGCCGTTCCGCGGTCATCAACGCCAGTGAAGCGCGCGAGCCGCCAATATCCGGCGTCCCCGCCATCAGCGTTGCCGAGCCGTCCTCGTTGATGTTGAGCGTCACGCAGGTCTCGCCGCCGATGTTGAACCAGAACCCGGACGCGAGGCCGCGCCCCTGTCCCGGCTTCAGTGGCGTGTTGTAATGCTCGTGGGCCTTCGCCTGTTCCAGCGTCTCAACCAGACCGATCGGCCCGAACTTCGGACCGTAGGCGGCATGAGTGCCTTCCTTGGCCGCGTTCTGAAGCCGGAAATCCAACGGGTCCTTGCCGATTTTCTTGGCCAACTCATCAACCACCGATTCCGTCGCATATTCGGAGATCGGCGCGCCGGGTGCGCGATAGGCCGCGACCTTGGGCCGGTTGGTCACCACGTCGTAGCCGACGGTCTTCACATGCTCCAAGTCATAGGGTGCAAAGGCGCACATGCAACCCGGCTGAACCGGGGATCCCTGGAATGCGCCCGCTTGATATTTGAGCACCGCTTCCGCCGCGGTGATACGCCCGTCCTTCGTGGCTCCCATCTTGACCCAGATGTTCGCCCCCGAGGTCGGACCCGTCGCCCGGAACACGTCGTCCCGGGACATCACCATCTTCACCGGGTGTCCGGTCTTCTGCGACAGGGCCAGCGCCAACGGCTCCAGATAGACGACGGTCTTACCGCCGAATCCGCCGCCGATTTCCGACGCGGTCACGCGAATCTTCGAGACATCCATATTGAGCAGCCGCGCGCAATGCGTCCGCACCACGTAATGCCCCTGCGTGGTGCACCACAGATCAGCCTGACCGTCTTCGGACATGCTGGCGACGCAGGCATGCGTTTCGATATAGCCTTGGTGCACGGGCTTGGTGTTGAACTCGCGTTCGACGATCACGTCGGCCTCGGCGAAACCTTTCTCGACATCGCCGAGCGTGAACTCCACCCGCTTGCTGACATTCGACGCCGCAGTTGGCTTGGGATCGACGCCTTCGGTCATCATGTCGTCGTGGAGCAACGGCGCGTCCGGTGCCATCGCCGCCACCACATCAATGACATGCGGCAACACCTCATACTCGACATCGATCAGCTTCAACGCCTTGCGGGCGATGGAACTGCTGGTCGCTGCAACCGCCGCGACCGCATGCCCCTCGTAGAGGACCTTCTCGCGCGCCAATACGTTGCGAACGATATCGCGGTAGTTGACGAGCATTTCGCCCGCGGGCACGAATTCGGACTCCATGTCCTGAAAATCGTCCCGCGTCACCACCGCCTTCACACCGGCAAGCGCTTCCGCCTTCGACGTATCGATCGATACGATCCGGGCATGCGGGTGCGGACTGCGCAGCACCTGCCCGGTCAACATACCCGGCAGATGCAGGTCCGCACCGAACTTCGCCCGTCCCGTGACCTTGTCGACACCGTCCGGGCGAACCGGCCGCGTCCCGACATACTTCAGGCCTTGATCATTGTCGTCCAGCTTCAGCGCCTGCGACATCGCTACTTGCTCCGCATTTCGGCGGCCGTATCGAGCACTGCCCGGATAATCTTGTCATATCCGGTGCAGCGGCACAGATTGCCGGCGAGCCAATATCGAGTTTCCTCTTCAGTCGGGTCCGGATTCCGGTCGAGCAATGACTTTGCCGCAATCAGGAAGCCCGGCGTGCAGATACCGCACTGCAGCGCCGCGTGCTCCAAGAATTTTTGCTGCAGCGGATGCAACTCGTCACCGTCGGCCATGCCCTCGATGGTCTCGATCTTCTTGCCGCCCATCTCGGCACCGAGTGCTAAACAGGAACAGACCAACCGGTCATCGACCAGGACACTGCACGCGCCGCAGTCACCCGATGCACAGCCTTCCTTACTGCCGGTCATGTACAACTCGTCGCGCAACACGTCGAGCAGCGTTTGTTCCGGCTCGCAGAGGTATTCGACCGGGTCGCCATTTATTGTTGTGGATACGTGATATTTGCTCATCGGCCTTCCTTTGCCCGCTCAAGTGCAATCAGTGCGCTACGGCGCGCGAGAACGCCTGCCACCTTGGTTCGGAACTCAATGGTTCCACGTTTGTCGTCGATCGGCTTGCAGGCGGCGCTCGCCGCTGCTGCGAGTTTCTCCAACGCGCCGTCGTCTAGCGTCGATCCGATCAGGGCAGCCGCCGCGTCGGCGACCAGCAAAGGTGTCGCCGCAACGGCACCCAGCGCGACCCGTGCAGCCTGGCACACGCCGTCATCGCCCAGCGTAATATTGACGCCCACGCCGACCACGGCGATGTCCATTTCCGTGCGGGGAATGAACCGCAGATAGGCGTCACCCGAATGACCCGAGCGCTTCGGAAATTTGAAGGAGACGACAAGTTCGCCTTTCCCTAATGAGGTCTTGCCCGGTCCGACGATGATCTCCTCGACGGGGACATCGCGCTGGCCGTTCGGACCAATGATCGAGGCAACTGCACCGGCGGCAATGAGCGCCGGAACGCTATCCGCCGCGGGCGAGCCGTTGCACAGATTACCGCCCATCGTCGCGCGGCCCTGAATCTGGGTCGAGCCGATCAGTTCCGTCGCCTCGACAACACCGGGCCATGCCTTGCACATCGCTGCATGTTCGCCGAGTTCCGCCCCGGTAACCGCGGCGCCCACCCGGAAGCCATCTGCTTCCTCGGAAATCGCCCGGACTTCCGGAATATTCTTGATATCGACCACCACACCCGGGTGAACCATGTCGGCCCTTAGCTGGACCAGGAGGTCCGTCCCACCAGCCAAGACTCGCGCCGCATCGCCCGCGTCGGTCAGCATCGCTACTGCCGCGTCGAGTGACTCCGGCGCTTCATATCGCATCTCTACCATAATGCTCCTCTGATCCCTTGTTCCGGTAAAATATACCGCGGCGGCCCGGATGCAACCGGCCCGCCGAACCTTAGATTACCTATACCGCCCACAGCTGGGAAATCCCATTATACCCCTTCTCGCGATACCGCGCGCAAGGCGGCCCAACCACCCGCAAAAAAGGGCAGTTTTGGCTGGCAATTTTCAGCATGCCGAAGGATAACCCTGACAATCGATTTTGGCCGCTTCCCGCACAGCCGCAAGGAAAAAAGCACGTGGGCCACAAAGAAGATGTGCCGCAACACATCACCGCAAAAGCGCTGGCGGATCGCGTGCGATCGGCCTCGTGCGGGTTCGAGCTCGTGTTACTGCTGGATTACGATGGGACCCTGACCCCGATCGTGGACAGGCCGGATGATGCCCACCTTTCAGCCGAAACCCGGCAGGTCTTGTGCGATTTGAGCGCCCGGTATCCGGTGGCGATCATCAGCGGCCGGGATAGACACGATGTCCAGAAGCGCGTTGGCCTGGGCTCTCTCTATTACGCCGGCAGCCACGGCTTCGATATCGCTGGACCAGCCGACAATTCGTTCAGCCATATCGAAGGAACCGAATTCCTTCCCGAGATTCGACAGACAATCACATCACTCGAAGGCAACCTCGCCGAGCTCCCCGGTGTTTTGGTCGAAGGGAAAACCTATTCGGTGGCCGTTCATACACGCCTGGCGGCAGACACCGACATTCCGGCGGTTGAGAAAGTAATCGCGGAAACTCTAAAAAAACACCCGCGTCTCCGTACGAAGAAAGGGAAATACGTCGTCGAATTTATTCCGGACATCGATTGGAACAAGGGATACGCCGCGATGTGGCTCATTGAGAGGCTGCAGCCGGCGAACAGCACGGTGTTTCCGGTTTTTCTCGGCGACGATCAAACGGACGAGGACGTGTTCGCTGCCTTACCCGACAACGGCCTCGGAATCATGGTCGCGCAGAAACCACGGCCATCCAAAGCCTCGCTCCGCCTCGGGAACACGAGCGATGTCGTTGGCTTTCTCAAGATGATAGCCGCCCAGCAACCCTAACCACCCCAATTGGCCTGGAATACGACAACGCAGATTTGACTTTCAATACCCCGGGTGCAGTTACTATCTTTAGGAAAATAGGAGGGTTTGCATGGAATACCTGCACACGATGGTCCGCGTGAAGGACCTTGAGGCATCGCTTGATTTTTACTGTAACAAGCTTGGACTGGTGGAGGTCCGCCGCCGCGAAAGCGAGAAAGGGCGTTTCACGTTGGTCTTCCTCGCCGGAACCGATGACGCGGAGCGCGCCACCGAAACGCGGAGCCCGTTGGTGGAGCTCACTTATAACTGGGATCCGGAAGACTATACCGGTGGCCGCAATTTCGGCCATCTCGCCTACAATGTGGATAACATCTACGACCTGTGCCAACGGTTGATGGATAAGGGCGTGACCATTAACCGCCCGCCGCGTGACGGTCATATGGCCTTCGTCCGCTCCCCCGACGGCATCTCGATCGAACTCCTTCAGAAGGGCGAGCATCTGCCCCCTCAGGAGCCATGGGAATCCATGCCGAACACCGGCGAGTGGTAAGCCGGCTCCGCCGAGTACGTTTCGCGAACCCTGCGGTTCGTGCCAAACTATCCGAACCGCCGACTCTACAGTTGGCGGTTCGCTGTTCGTAAGACAGCCGTATCAACAAAAATAACGGGGCCATCCGCATGACCGCCAAGCACCCGTATAGGGATCTCCAGGAACATCTGAAAGCGCTGGATGACGCCGGCCTGTTGCAGACCATCGACGAACCGGTGGACAAAGACGCAGAGATGCACCCGTTGGTGCGATGGCAATTCTGCGGCGGGATGGCCGAAAGCGACCGCAAGGCGTTTCTCTTCACGAACATCAAGGACGGCAAGGGCCGCGCCTACGACATCCCCGTCGTGGTGGGCGCCCTCGCTGCGAACCCCGCCGTCTATAGCGAAGGCATGGAAGTTCCGGTCGAGGAGATCGGTCCGAAATGGCAAGCCGCAATCGCCAATCCGATTCCGCCGGTGATCGTCAAGGACGCCCCCTGCCACGAAGTAGTCCTGACGGGCGACGATCTGCTGGGCGAAGGCAACGGTCTGGACGACCTGCCGATTCCCGTTTCGACGCCGGGCTTCGACAGTGCGCCGACACTCACCTCGACCAATACGGTCACGCGCGATCCCGAAACCGGCGTGCAGAACATGGGAACCTATCGATGTGGTCTCAAGGCGCCGGACCGGCTTGTCGTCCGGATGGCGACGCGGGTCGGCGGTGCCGGCGGCTATGTGCACTATCAGAAATTCAAGGAACGCGGCGAGAAGATGCCCTGCGCTATCGTGCTCGGCTGCCCACCCTATGTAGCGTTCATGGGACCGCAGAAACTACCGGTCGGCATGGACGAGGTGGACGTCGCCGGCGGCCTGGCCGGCGCGCCGATCAACATGGTGAAAGCCAAGACGATCGATCTACTCGTTCCTGCCGAATCCGAACTCGTCATCGAGGGCCTGATCGACACCGAAAATGTCGAACCCGAAGGTCCGTTCGGCGAATCGCACGGCCATGTGGCACTGGAAGAATTCAACATGCCGATGCAAGTGACCGCGATAACGCGCAAGGCGAAGCCGGTCATCCCGTCCTATATCAGTCAGGTGGCGCCCAGCGAATCCAGCGTGATGAAAAAGGTCGCGTATGAGCCACTCTTCCTGGCACATCTGCAGAACACGCTGTCAGTGCGTGGCGTGACGAAAGTCTCGCTGCACGAACCCCTGACTGGCTTGCTGCGGGTCAGCATCATTACCTTCGAGAAAGGCGTGCCCAGGACGGAAATCTGGCGGGCACTGTACGGCACCGCGTCCTTCAAGGGCGATTGCAGCAAGATCTGCATCGCAGTCGACGAGGATATCGATCCCGACAATTCGGACGCCCTGCTCTGGGCCATGGCCTACCGGCACAACCCAGTCGAGGACGTGCAAATCCTTGAACATCGGGGACAAGGCCACGGACCGAAGCGTGAGCATAGTGGTGAGGAAGATTCGACGCTGTTGATCGATGCGACGATGAAAAGCGACATGCCGCCGCTCGCTCTGCCGACGAAGGAGTATATGGAACGCGCCAAGGTGCTATGGGACAAGCTCGGCTTGCCGCCGGTGCAGGCGACCAATCCATGGTTCGGGTACTCGCTCGGCGACTGGACCGAGGTATGGGACGAAGCCGCGCAACGCGCCGCAGCGGGCGACTACTTGGAAAATGGCCGGCTTACCCTAGAACGCCAACAGAAGAACCTCATTCCGGAAACATCGGTCCGCGACGTCGAGGACGGCTGGTAGGCGGATATATTCGCTTTCAGGCTCGGTCCTGTGAGCCATCCTTGCCGTCGAAACCGAACAATTCGGGCTCCTTCCCCGGCACGGGATTGTTGAGGTAGTTGCCCTTGCTCAAGCAAGCCTCGACGCCGCCCATGCGTTCGATCTGCATCCGCTGATCTTCTTTCGCCCGCCTGTCGACCGCCTCCGGATCCAAGATGGTGCGAAGCTCGGCCTCCAATGCCTCGGCCTGACGACGGCCTTCCTCCGTCGCCGAGATATCGTTGGTTTCGCCCGGATCGGACTCCAGATCGAATACCTGCAGAGGCATATCGACGAAATACAGAAGTTTGTACCGACCGCGCCGCAGCGCATACATGCCGCTTTTCGAGCCGTGTCCGTGATATTCGCTGAAACCGATCCGGTCGGATTCAGCACCGCTGATCGCCGGCCACAGCGAAACGCCCATCAGATCGTCATCGTCCGCCGCGAGCTGCCCGCCGACGGTTTCGACGATCGTTGGGAACAGATCCACATGATTGACGATCTGATCGACCACGCCACCGGGTTCAATTCCCGAACCCGCCATGACGAACGGCACGCTGATCGAATGATCGTAGACGATCGACTTGGCAAACAATCCGTGATGCCCTGCCGCCTCGCCATGGTCGGACGTGTACAGAACCCGAGTGTTCTCCAACAGACCAAGATCTTCGGCGACGCGCATGACCGCGCCGATCTGCTCATCCATATGCGTGATCAATGCGCAGTAGCCGGCCACCGTTCGGCGCACAAAGTCCTCGGTCGCGAGGCCTTCGAAATCATGCAGACGCCGGATATGATCGACCGCCGGGTGGTGCGGTTGCTCGTCCGCTCGGAACTGCGGCGGCAACGGCATGGCTTCCGGCGGATACAGGTCCATCAGCCGCTGCGGCACCACGAAGGGCGGGTGCGGTGCGGTATAGGAGACGAACAACACCCAGGGTTTGTCGGTCCGGGCGGAATGCTCGTTGAGCCATGCAATAGATTTCTCGGTGATCTCCCGGTCGTAGACGACATAGTCGGTGTCGTCGCCGATCCCGGTCCTGCTGTACTGCAACCGTGGCGACGGCCGCACACGTTCGCCTTCCGGTGTCGCGCGCAGCAACCCGAACAGGGCGCCACGGCTTTCCACGATATGCATCGGAATCTGGGACTCCGTGAAGCCGTAATCCGGCCCCTCCTCCAGATAATGCAGCTTCCCGATCGAGGTTACCGTATGCCCCTGCTCCCGCAGGCGACCGTGCCAACTCGGAATCTTTCCGTCATAGACCAGCGAGTTGTCCCAATATCCCGTCTGGTGCGGAAACCGGCCAGTCGCGATGGCCGCGCGAGCCGGACAACACACCGCCGATGCCGCGTAGGCCTTGGAAAACCGTACGCCGGACGCGGCAATCCGATCGATCGTCGGTGTCTGCGCCACGGCGTGCCCATAGCAGCCAGCGTAATCGCGGAAATGATTGTCCGCCATAAACAAGATCAGATTGGTCGGCTGCGTCATACTATTCTCCCGGGTCGGCGGTTAGACCTTAAAAGAGTACACTAAATTCGCGACAGCGCCGCGCGCGCGGGGGGAAAACGCCGATGACCATGCCATGCTAATACGACGATTGCGGTTGATAACCGGCCTCGTCCTGGCCCTCTTCGTCACCCTTCATTTTTTCAATCATGCCGCCGGGCTGCTGTCGCTCGACGCGATGGAGGCCGTGCGCAAGACCGTGACGCCCCTGTGGCATCATCCGGTCGGGACATTCCTTCTGTATGCCTCCCTTTTAACCCACTTCCTGCTGGCCCTCTGGTCGCTCTATCAGCGCAGCAATTTGCGCCTTAAACCGTGGGAAGCGATCCAACTCGGTTTCGGCCTGCTGATGCTGCCGCTCGCCGCCGCCCACATCATCGGCACCCGGGCACGGCTCGAACTCCTCGATATTGACGTCACCTATCCGCAGATCGTGACGATCCTTTGGCAGAATCCGGCTGGTACGGCAAAACAGATCCTGCTTATGGCGATAGTCTGGGGTCATATGGTGGTCGGTCTCCATTTCTGGCTGCGCTTGAAGAAATGGTATCCGTCGGCGCAACCCTATCTGTTCCTCGGCGCAACCTTGCTGCCGACCCTGGCGCTCATGGGGTTCGTGCGCGCGGGTCTTGCGGTGGACGCGGCTGATGCACAACCGGGCTGGACGGCGGCAATTTTCGGCGCGCTGAAGCCCAGTGACCCATCGATGGCGGAAATTCACGCCCGATTGGAGCCGATCACCCTGACGGTCATGGCCGCCCTGCTGATCGCAGTCCTGGTTGCCCGACAAATCCGCCGCACGGTCCGCAGCCGGATCGGCGCCTATCGGCTGCACATGCCGTCCGGTGCCCTGGTCACGGCATCGGTCGGAACTACCATGCTGGAGGCGATCCGCGCCGCCGGCATTCCGCATGCCTCGGTTTGCGGCGGCCGCGGCCGATGCACCACCTGCCGGGTCCGGGTAAGCGACGGTGGACAAGCACTGCCCACGCCGAACGAGACCGAGGCGCTAGCCCTGCACCGGATCGAAGCACCGGAGAATGTTCGCCTCGCCTGCCAAACGCGCCCGCGCCGGGACACGTCGATTGTCCCTTTGCTACCGCCAACCGCGACGGCACAGGCGGCGCGACAACTCGGCAGCGTGCAGGGCCAGGAGCAGGCCGCCGTCGTCATGTTCCTCGATTTGCGGGATTCGACGGCGCTCGGCGAGCGGCTGCTGCCCTATGACACGGTGTTCATCCTCAACCAATTCTTCGCGGAAATGTCGGCGGGACTGCGAGAAACCGCCGGCCACTATGCGCAATTCAACGGTGACGGATTGATGGCGATCTACGGGCTCCAATCCGGCGTCGAAGCCGGCTGCCGCGAAGCCTTGGAAGGTGCAGTCGCCCTCAACCTGCGACTTGCCCGCCTGAACGAATCCCTGGGGACAGAACTCGGCCAGTCACTACGCATGGGAATCGGGATTCACTGTGGCGATGCAATCGTGGGGACGATGGGTCCGCCCGACGCACCAACCCTCACTGCAGTCGGCGACAACGTCAATATCGCGGCCCGTCTGGAAGCACTCACGAAGACCTACGAATGTTCGGTCGTCGTCTCCCGCGCCGTCGCCGACACGTCAGGTCTCGATCTCAACCGCTTCGCGCTACATAAAGCCCCGATCCGCGGCCGTGATAAAGAGCTCGAAATTTTCGCAGTCGATGACACGGCAAAGCTGGCCGAAATCCTCGGTCTCTAAGAGAGTGCTTTCGGTCCAGTCCTCGACTGGTGAAGCGGGCCGGTATATTCCGTTTCGACCTCGCCGATCCAATCGGCAACCCGGAAATTCGCGTCACCGGTCGTAATCTCAGGGTGATAATGCCGGTAAACCCGCACGGCCGCATAAAAGGCGTCCGGGTCGGTAAGCCCGGTCATCCGAAGATTGCGGTAGGCATTCAAGACCGCCTTCTTGCACGAAAACCGCCCATCTTTTCCGATACTTCTACACATGATTTCCCCTGTGCTTTCCTTGATTTTCCCGACCGGCCACGCCCCCACGCCGCAACAGCACTTTATCGCTGCATTGATTTTGAATTTCGAGCAAATCATTAATGCAAATGATAACCACTTGCAAATTTGCAAGTCAAAGCGGCGGAGTGCTGGGTGGAATCGTCGACCCTATTCTGCCGCGTCCTGCGCGACCGCGTCTTCCATGCCGATTTGCAGGGCATCGTTAAAACGGTTGAAGAACCCGCAGAGGCCGATCCGCAGCGTCAACTCGACAATCTGTTCCTCGGAAAAATGTGCGCGGAGTTTCTCGAAAATAGCGTCGCGCATGTATTGCGGTTTTTCGGTCACTTGCACCGCGTAGTCGCGGACCAGCAAATCGACTTCGTCGAAGCCGGGAACGTCGTCCTCGAGGATGCCCTCGGATGCCGCCGGATCGAATCCCTGCCCGGCCAGTCGCGGTGCATGATGCGCTACACAGTATGTGCATTCATTAAGCTTCGATACGACGACCAAGGCGATTTCCAAATATCGCTTCGGTAGCACGGCTTCATCGGCCAGATCGAGCAGTAGCCCCATGATGTGCCGCACCGCTGGGGGCCGGTGAGCAAAGATCTTCGCCTGATTCTCGAACGGACCGTATTCCGTGCAATAGCGCCGAAAGATTTCACGCGCGTCTTCCGGCAGGTTCTCCGGACCCATCTCACTGACACGGGGCATACCGTCTTCTCCTTGTGATGAGCATGCCGGCCACGACAATCACCCGGTGCCGGCAAGTCCTTGAAATTCAGGTTTAGTCTATGGCCCGACGACCCATGGCAGCAAGCATTTGTCCAACTCACCCGTGTGGTGTCACGGTGATCGGCTCGGCATTTTGACTTGACGATCCCACCTGGGTGGTACCTTCTTAATTTCTGGGAATTTTCGATGGAATCGCTCGGTTTTGACGTATCGCTTCAACCCACGCTGGTTCCAATCATACGTGACGAAATCAAGTCCAAGATCAAAAAGATCGAGACGATTTACAGGGAGTCATTCGATGAAAATACAACGGGTACTTATGGCCGGGGCTGTCGCCGCCGGTTTGTGCGCAACGGCGATCGCGCCCGCCGCGGCGGAGGTTCAGAAATTCAAATTCGAAGTTGTCGGAACTTGGGGCTTCCTCGAGAACTGGAAGGAATTCGAAAGCAAGTTCTGGAACGAGCGATTGCCGAAGGCATCCGGCGGCAAGCTGACGGCGAATGCCAAGCCGTATACCGAATTGGGACTCAAAGGCTACGAAGTGATGTCGGGCTTGAAGAAGGGCGCCTATGACGCCGTTCATGCCCTGACGTCCTATAGCGCCAAGGCCAGCCCTGCGCTGGAAGGCATCGACCTTGCCGGCGTCATCCAGGATTTCGACACCTACCGCAAGGCGGTCAACGCCTACCGGCCGATCCTGGAGCGGGAAATCGCCGACAAGTACAACGCGAAGCTCATCAACATCTACACATTCCCGAGCCAACAGCTGTGGTGCAACATGGGCGACCGCAGCGTCAAGAACATCTCGCTGAAGGACCTCAAGGGCAAGAAGATCCGCACCTACAGCCGTACGCTCGGTGACTTCATCGAAGGCTTGGATGCGAGCGCCGTTACCATTGCATTCGCCGAGGTCGTCCCGGCCCTGCAGAAGGGCGTTGCGGACTGCGGCATCACCGGCACGATGCCGGCTTATAACGCTAAATGGTGGCAAGTGGTCACGCATAACATCCGCGTTCGCGTGGGCTATGCGGCGACCTTCACTGCCATCAACATGGACACCTGGAAAGGCCTGAACGCCGATACGCAAAAGCTGATCCTATCCGAAGCCAAGAAAATGGAAGACGATGCTTGGGCCTTCACCAAGACGCTCGATCAGAAGGGCATGGACTGCAACGCGGCAGGCCCCTGCGACAAAGGCAAGCCTGGCGGCATGGTTCCGATCATGCCCACGACGGACGATCAGGCGATGCTGAAGAAGATCGCGCGGGATGTCGTGGTCAAGCGGTGGGCCAAGCGGTGCGGTGCGAAGTGCACTGCCGAATGGAACGCCACCATCGGCAAAATCGTCGGCATCACGGCCAAAGAGTAAGCGAGCCTCCTCTCCGATCTTCATAACGCCATGCAGGTGGCAACGCCATCTGCATGGCGGTCGGAATCGGTGAGCGGCGCAACATCATGTTCAGCTTGCTCCACGACAAATTCCTGTCGGCATCCCGTGTAGCCGTCTGGTGCGGCGGGTTGGCGCTGCTGCTGTCAGCGTTCATGGTGACGCTAGATGTCTTGTCCCGGAAGTTCATCGGATACACGATCAGCGGCGCCGATGAGATCAGCGGCTACGTCTTCGCCGCCAGCACGACCTGGGCGTATTCCTACTGCCTGCTGACGCGATCCAATATCCGCATCGACTTTCTCTACAATCTAATGAACACTAAGCGGCGCGCCTTTCTCGACATGATCGGCCTGCTGTTGCTGCTCTATTACATCTATCTTCTTACGACCAAGGCCTTCGTCTTGTTCATGGAAAATGTCGAGCAGGACGCGACAGCGCAGACGACCCTGGCGACCCCGCTGTGGATTCCGCAGATCTTCTGGGTCTCGGGCCTCGGCTTCTTCCTGCTCACGCTGATCTTCGTCGCGATTTACGGGTTCGTCGCCATGTTCCGGCGGGATTGGGCGACGGTGAACCGGATCGCCGGCGTGCGGACGGTCGAAGAAGAAATCACCGAAGAAACCCATGTCTGACGATATGTCTGACCGACAGAAACAGCCGCGCTCATCAATGTCTGGACTCCCAATATGCCATTGCTGATCGTCGTTATTTTGCTGTTCCTCGTCATATCGGCGGTACCGATCGCTGCCGTATTGGGCATTCTCAGCCTGACGCTCGACGAGATGTTCATGCGCGGCCGACGGTCGCTGATGCTTGGCGACTTCGTCTGGGAACAAAGCATCGAGTACATACTGGTCGCCATCCCGATGTTCATCCTGCTCGGCGAGATCATGCTGCGCGCCGGCATCGCGCTGCGTATGTACAACGCCGTCATTCAATGGCTGTCCTGGCTACCGGGCGGGTTGATGCACGCCAATATCGGCTCGTCGGCGATCTTCGCCGCTTCCTCCGGCTCCAGCGTGGCAACCGCCGCGACCGTCGGCACCGTCGCCTACCCCGAGATCGAGAAACACTCCTATAACGAACGGCTGTTTCTGGGTTCTTTGGCGGCGGGCGGTACGCTCGGCATTCTGATCCCGCCCTCGATCAACCTGATCATCTACGGCCTATTGACGGACTCCTCGGTGCCGGAACTCTATCTTGCCGGAATCTTCCCGGGGCTGATGCTGGCCGGGCTGTTCATGGCCGTTGTCCTGATCGCCTGCCTGTTCCGCCCGGACTGGGGCGGCGACAAGATCGAAACCAGTTGGGCGCAGCGTATTCGCGTACTGCCCGACCTGCTGCCCCCGGTCCTGCTGTTCATCGCGGTTGTCGGATCGATCTACGCAGGGATCGCGACACCGACGGAAGCCGCGTCGATCGGCGTCGTGTTCGCACTGGGTATCGCAGCCTATAACCGCGCACTCACCATCGACATGCTGAAACAGGCGTTCGAAGGCACCATGCGCTCCAGCGCGATGATCATGCTGATCATCCTGGCCGCCGTGTTCCTGAATTTTGTGCTCGGATTCATGGGCGTCACGCAGGCCATGCTGCAGACGATCGAAGACCTCGGCTGGACGCCGATGCAGACGATGGTCGTGATCATCTGTTTCTACATCCTGCTCGGCATGTTTATGGAAACCCTGTCGATGATGCTGACGACGATTCCCGTCGTCTTTCCCATCGTCGTGCATATGGGCTTTGATCCGATCTGGTTCGGCATTCTGATCACCGTGCTGATGGAAGCTGCGCTGATCACCCCGCCGATCGGCATTAATCTCTACGTGGTGCATGGCATCCGGGCACGCGGCGGCGATTTCAACGACGTGAGTGTTGGCGCCATACCGTTCCTGCTCGCCATGTTCGCGCTGCTGGCACTGCTGCTGATCTATCCGGGAATCGCCGTCTGGCTGCCCAATCAGTTCTATTGATACAGTGCCGCAAGCGACCCCGTCGGGACGGAACGGCGGGCGCATCCTGCTTTCCGACGGAGGACTCCCATGAGCGATATCGACACCGGCCTCAACGCGTGGCAGTTCGCGACCAACCACAACCGGATGATCGAATTCCAGGCGGACAAGACGCCGGCGGCGGACGGCCCGGTCGAGTTGGCCTATTTCGGCAGTTCCGCCTTCCGGATCACGACGCCCAAGGGCATCACCGTGATGGTCGATCCGTGGCGCAACCATCCATCGCGCAAATGGGATTGGTATTTCCACGACTTCCCGATCACCGAGGTCGATGTCGGCGTCTCAACGCATGCGCATTTCGATCACGACGCGCTGCACCGGCTCGACGCGCATGTCCTGCTCGACCGGTTGATCGGCACCTATACCTTCTCGGACCTGACAATTCACGGCATCGCGGACAAGCACGCGACCGATTCCTGCTGTGCGATCTACGACTTCAAGAAAATCCACAAGCATTTCCACGGTGCGGATATCGAGCCGCCGAACAATCCGCGCTCCTGGGACCATTGCCTGATCGTAATCGAGACCGGCGGGCTGCGCATCCTGCATTGGGGCGATAACCGTGCGAAACTGTCCGATGAAATCTGGGAAGCGGTCGGCGAGATCGATATCGCGCTCATCCCCGTGGACAACTCACAGCATGTCATCGGCTTCGGCGCGGTGAACCACATCATCGACAATCTGAAGCCGAAGGTCGTGGTGCCGCATCACTATTACATCTGGGACATGGTCCAGCGGCAGAGCACACTGCAGGCGCCCAGCAACTGGCTGGAGAAATACGACACCGTGGACGCGGTCGGCGGCCCGACCCGGACCTACACAAAGGAGTCGGTCGCCGGCCTGGACGGCGCGATCCACTATTTCGGCGACCACGTAGCCTTCGACAAGAAGGCCTGGTTCGAGGACGGCCAATGACACCCTTGGCAGATGCGCTGTGGCAGGCCCGGCAAAACGGCGGGATCGTCGCACGACCGGACGGCCTGTCGCTGGACGACGCCTATGCTATGCAGGCGGAAATTGCCGCCGCATCGGGCATGGAGCAGGTTGGATTCAAAGTGGGCTCGACCAGCGCAGAGGCGCAGCGCAAGCTCGGCACCGACGAACCCGGCGCGGGCCCGCTGTTCGCCCCCGTCGTCCATGCCAGCCCGGCGACGATCGCGATCTTTCCGGAGCATATTCCCGCCATCGAAGGCGAATTCGCAATCCGGCTCGGCCGTGACATACCGCCCCGCGACACCGAGTATTCCTATGACGAGGTGGCGGACGCGATCGAGGCCATGGCCGGCGCGATCGAAGTGGTCGGCACGCGCTTCGAGAAAGGCTTCGAGAAGCTGGGCCGCGCGCTTGTCACCGCCGACGGCGGCGCGAACATCGCCTTCGCCCACGCAAACTGGGCCACGATTTGGCGCGACCTGGATCTCGCCCACCATGAGGTCATCGCATCAATCAACGGCGAGGAACGCAAGCGGGGCACCGGCCAGGAAGTTCTGGGCCACCCGTTCAACGTCCTGCAATGGCTTGCAAACAAAATGTCTGTAGACGGCCGCGGCCTGAAAGCCGGGCAAATCATCTCCACCGGCACTTGCACGGGGTTGATCGGCGTGAAACCGGGCGACAAGGCGGTCTGCGATTTCGGCGGGCTTGGCGCCGTCGAAATCGAATTTACGGACGCGACGCACTGACCTAACCCAGTTCGAAGCTCGTCAGCCCGAAGATGCGCTCGACGGGCAAGTCCGGCGCTTTTCCCTTATACATGCGGGCGGTTTCGAAGACTGGCGCCATGCCCGCCGCTTCGGCAAATCGCGTCGCCGCCTTGTTGTCTTCCGGTGGGTCGATCGAAATGTCCGAACCCGGCGCGGCGGCCTCGACGAGTGCTGCGAACAATGCCGCGGCGGCCGCTTCGGTCTCCGCGAACAACGGCCCAATCTTGTACCCTCGAATGCATTCCCGGATGACGCCATACCCAGCCAGATTGCCATCGACGACCGCGATCTTGCCTTGGCGGCGGATACCCTTCGCCGGGCAGGCCCATGCGGTCGCGAAACCGTCGCGGGCCGCGCCGAAGAAATTGCGGTCGTACGGTAGAAGTGCCGCAAGATCCGTCTGCGCCACAGACCGGATATCGACGCCAGCGGTGTTCACCGCGCCGACACCGGGAACGCCCGTGTAACGAATGTTGCGGCCCGCCAGGACAAACCCGCTTTTCTTGTAGTTGTCCTGCTGGGCGACCACGCCGTCGAGACCGACTGTCCGGCCTTCCAGATGCGCCATCCCGGCATTCCAGATGGCGATGCCCGCGCCGGTGCCGCGCGCATCGGGATGCGCGATGTAGAATCCGAGGAAGCCGTAGTCGCTGCCATAACGCACGACCGAGATGGAAGACACCGGTTCACCATCGCGGAAACCCATCAGAAACCCCTGCGGGTCCGCCGTGTGGAACACCGGCAAATCGTCGAGCCCCGGATTCCACCCCTCGCCCATCGCCCAGTCGATTGCGGTCTGGAATTCGTCGGCGCTTACAGGCCGGATGACAAGACCGCTCATCGTTTTGCTCCCGCGTCCGCGGCACTAAGGCCGGCACTCGCCATTGCTTCGGCCAATGTCACAGCGGCGGCCACGCCGTCGACCACCGGGATTCCAAACCGCACCCGCATGTCCCGCGCCAAATCCGCCATCCCCGCGCAGCCCAGCACGATGGCGTCGCAGCCATCCTCGGCGATCGCGCGCGCGGCTTCGTCCACCACCTTCTTCTCCGCTGCGTCCCTAGCGAATTCCAAATCGAGGACCGGCACACCGGCGGCCCGCACCTTCGCACACCGGCTTGCGAAACCGTAGCGTGCGATATTCTCCTCGAGCACCGGCACCGACACGGCGAGCGTCGTCACGACGGAGAATTTCCGCCCGGCCAGCATCGCCGCGTGATACCCCGCCTCACCGATGCCGATCACCGGGACCGGCGATTTATCCTTCAGCTCCAGCAAGCCGGTGTCGTCGAAACAGGCGATGATCAGGCCGTCATAGCCGCCTTTCTCCATCACTTCGGCCTCAAACAAGGCGAACAGGCCGGGCAACGCGGCAGCACCATCCTCCGGCCCCTGGATCGACGGCGGGCCGTCGGACGGGTTCAGCGCCACGATCTCCGTCTCCGGGCGCGCGGCAAGACGCGCCGCCGCGGCAACGCTTTCGGTCATTGCCGCGGTCGTGTTTGGGTTGATGATGAGCAGCCGCATACCCTAGGCCATACCGTCGCCGGCATCCGACCCGAACTTGGCCTGCCTGCGCCGCATGAGCGCGACACCACAGAGGCACAGCGCAATGATCACGAAGGAAAACGTCGTCGTCAGCGTGCCGAGCGCGTAGAGCACCGGCGTGGTCACATTCGTCGTCATGCCAAAGATTTCCAGCGGCAGCGTGTTGTCCGACCCGGCGGTCAGCAGCGTGCGCGCGAACTCGTCATAGGACAGGGTGAACCCGAAGAGCGCGACGCCGATCAGGCTCGGCGCGATGATCGGCAACACCACATGGCGGATCGTCTGCCACGGTGAAGCACCTAGATCGCGCGCCGCCTCCTCGTAGGATTTATCGAACCGGTTGAAAACCGCGAACATGATGAGCAGGCCGAACGGCAGGGTCCACGTGAGATGCGCCCCCAGTCCCGACGTGGACCAGTGCACATCGAAATCGATGATGTTGAAGATCAGCCCGATGCCGAGCGAGATCAGAATCGACGGGATGATCAAGCTGGCAATGGTCAGGTAGAAGACGACCGCCGACCCGCGGAAGTTCTTGCGAAACGCCAACCCCGCCATCACCGAGATTATCAGCGTTAGCACCATCACGATCAGGCCAAGCACCAGCGACCGCGAAAACGCCCCCCAGAAATCGCCGACCGCCTGCTGTTCGAACAGGTTCCAGAACCAATGCACCGACATCCCGTTCATCGGAAAGGTCAGGCCGCCTTTCGGTCCCTGGAAGGACAGGATTCCGATGGTGATGACCGGCCCATACAGGAACAGCACGAAGAGCGCGAAGAAGCCCGCCAGGACATAGAAACTGCGCCCGCGCCGGTCGCCCATCACAGCTCCTTCCGGATGTTCACAAAGCGCATCATGATGCCGATCATCAGCAGCACGGTGATGAGCAGGACGACCGCGCTGGCCGCCGCGGCCGGGTATTGCAGCAGGGAAATCTCATTTTGGATGATCCGGCCGACGGACGCCGACTGCGACCCCGACATGAAGCGCACGGTGATGAAGTCGCCCATTACCAGCGTTACGACGAAGATCGAGCCGATCATGATGCCCGGCTTGGACAGCGGGATGATCACGTTCGTCAGGGTCTGAAAACCGCTGGCGCCCGCATCCCGCGCCGCCTCGATCAGCGACTTGTCGATCCGCATCATCGTGTTGAAGATCGGCACCACCATGAACAGCGAATAGAGGTGAACGAAGGCCAGGATCACTGCGAAATCGGAGAACAGCAGGAAGTCCAGCGGTTTGTCGATCGCGCCGACCGCCAGCAACGCGTTGTTGGCCAGTCCCTCACGCCCGAGGAAGGGAATCCAAGAAATCATCCGGATGATATTGGACGTCCAGAAGGGGATCGTGCAGACCAGGAACAACGCGATCTGCCAGGTCATCGACCGGACATGGAAGGCCAGGAAATACGCGACCGTAAACCCGATCATCACCGTGAAGACCCAGGTCAGCACAACGTATTTCACCGTCGTCAGATATGTCTGCCATGTCACCTTCGCGGTCAGGTGATACTCGTAATTCTCCAGCGTGAAATCGGGGAAGAAGGACCACTCGTTGTAGCCCCAGAAGGAAACGACGGCGATCGTGACAATGGGCACGACGAGGAACAGCGTCAGCACCGTCATCAGCGGTGTAATTTGCAGCCACGCGCCGACACCATCGCTCTTCGGCGTCCGCGTTTCCGGCGGCACCTCAACAATGACGGGATTCGCCAGCCTGTGATCGGCAAGAGCCATGGTCACTCGCACTAAAACGGGTCGGCCCGGTGGCAAAGCACCGGGCCGGGAATCATCGTATCGCTAGATCAGGCCGCGATAAACTCGTTCCATTTACGAACCATGTATTTGTTCTCGTCCATGACCGCATTCCAGCATGCGACCGCGCCCATGCGGTCGTAGAAGGAACCGCCGTCGCGCACCGTACCAGCCTTCTCCACCACTTCGCCGAACGGGTTGGCGATGTCGTTGGCCGCGGGCTTGCCTTCGAACCAGAAGCCCCATTCGTCCGCCGACATATGCTTCTTCGACGTTTCCGGTACAGCCGAGTAGTAGCCCTGACGCATCAGGAAGCCGCCGACCCAGCCGTCGAGATACCAGTTGATGTATTCGTACGCCGCCTCCAGTTCGATGCCCTTGAGGTTGGACGACAGGCCGATGCCCCCGCCCCACGACCGATATCCTTCCTTTAGCGGCTGGTAGACACACGGGATGCCCTTCGAGCGAACCGCGGTGATCGCCGGCGACCACATCGACTGGATAACCACTTCGCCCGACGCCATCAGATTGACGCTCTCGTCGAAGGATTTCCAAAAAGCGCGGAACTGTCCGGCCTTCTTCGCCTCGGTGAAGATCTTCATCGTCTTGTCGATCTCCGCCTTGGTCATGTTGCCCTTATCGCCGTATTTGATCTCACCCATCGCCTCGCACACCATCGCGGCATCCATGATGCCAATCGACGAAATGTCGAGGATCGAGGCCTTGCCCTTGAACTCGGGGTTCAGCAGTTCGGCCCAAGTGTTGATCGGCCGCTTGATGAGATCGGGCCGGATGCCGAGCGTATCCGCGTTGTAGATCGTCGGGATAAGCGTCATCCAGCCGGTCTCTTTCTTGGCGAAACGCTTGCTGCCCGGTCCTTCGACGAAGCCGACCGAATGCGGCGCGGTGCCCTGCGCGATGGTCGACGCCGGTGTCAGTTTCCCACTTTTGAAGATGCCGACGATCTTGTCGTAATTCTTGATCTTCGATACGTCCATCGCCTGTAGATTGCCGGCACCCCAGACCTTTTTGCAGATCCAGTATTCGATATCGGCGATGTCGAAGGACTTCGGCTGAGTCGCCGCGCGCTGGGTTACGCTGTCGGAATCAAGCGCCGTCATTTTCAACGTAAAACCAAGGTCTTCCTTTACCTTCTTGGCGACTTCGTTGAGGTTCGACACGCCGGTACCGAATTGACGCAGCGTCACATCCTTGATGTTCTGCGCCCAAATCGTCGGGAAGCCGGTGATCGCCCCCGAACCCGCGGCGGCGCCGACCGCGGCGGCGCTGCCCTTCAACACGGTACGGCGGTTCAGTCCCTTTTTCGTTCCCTTGGATTTCATGGTCTCTCTACTCCCTGCTGAGAAGTGGTCCGCGGTTCAAGCCGCAAGTCGGTGGGCGTCGGCCGCATCCCAGGACAGGAACACAGTGTCGCCGATTGCAATCGGATCGTTGAAAAAGTCGCCGTCTGGCAGCGAGACAGTAATCTCGCCGGCCGCCGCCTCGAGGGCGAGGTTCACGGTCGTGCCGAGGAATTCCACGTCGCGCACATTGGCTTCGAGCGCCGATCCCCCGGCCCCGCCCTTCGCGATGACGATGCGGTCGGCGCGGATCGCGACCCGGCCGCCGTCTTGGTCGACCACGTTATGGCCGCCGATGAAGCGCGCGACGAATTCGGTCTTGGGCGCGTTGAAGATGTCGTGCGGCGAGCCGTCCTGCTCGATCCGGCCCTCGTTCATCACCAAAATCTGGTCGGCCAGCGCGAGGGCCTCGTCCTGCGAATGGGTGACGTGGATAAATGAAATGCCAAGTTCGCGCTGCAGCTTCTTAAGTTCGAGCCGCATGCGCAGCCGCAAAAAGGGATCGAGCGCCGACAGCGGCTCGTCAAGCAGCAGGATCGAGGGCTTGGTGATGAGCGCGCGCGCAAGCGCCACGCGCTGCTGCTGTCCGCCGGAAAGTTGGTTCGGATACCGGTCGGCGTAACCCGCCATATCGACCAGGTCGAGAAGATCGCCCGCGGCGCGCAGCCGCTCCTCCACCGACGTGCCGCGCATCTTGAGGCTGAAGGCGACGTTATCGATCACGCTGAGATGCGGAAACAACGCGTAGTTCTGAAACATCATCGCGGTGCCGCGCTGCGCCGGCGGCAGTTCGGTGATGTTCGTGCCGCCCAAAATGATGTCGCCGATGCTGACGGTTTCATGCCCGGCAATCATGCGAAGCGTAGAGGATTTGCCGCAACCCGACGGCCCCAGCAGGCAACAGTAAGATCCCGCCTCAATGCGCTGGTTGATCGCGTCCACCGCGACGGTGTCACCATATCGTTTGGTGACCGATGCCAGTTCGAGGGTCGCGTTCATCGTCATGCGGTACCGGCCATTGCGCCTGTTTCCCCAATCGGGATCGCAAAGCCCGTACCAACCGGATGGAACCGGCTAAAACCTTGAAAGTAAGCGGCACCTTACTTCTACACCGGCGGCAATACTGCCTAATCTTTAGGCAGACCGGCCAAGATCTGCACAAAACTCAACACGACCCTGATATGCCCACATGTTAGGCGGATGAAGTCGCGCTACGCAATTGAGAATATCCATTTTCGGCGCCAACCGGTGCGGGCAATGTGCCGATCCTCGGCACTCCTCTAATCCCAGAACAGATACCCTGATCCCGCCGCAAACTCCTGCTATGCGAAGAGTGGAATAAACCGTAGCTTGTGACGGTCGAACGGCGGCAAAGCACCATGTCGGGTTGGGCCCGGCCGTTGCCCCAGCACGTACGCCCAAGGAGGATCACATGCCATTTTACTCACGGCTCAAGTACCGTTTCCGCGACAAAAGCGACCGGGCGCGCGTCATCGGCAACATGCAGAAATTGCGGCGTCAGCTCGACCGCGACGTACCGGCCAAGGATGCCGACGGGAATTTGATTCTCGCCTCCTGGAATATCCGGGACTTCGGCAAACGGGGAAGCCGCCGTGGATTCGGCAAACGCGAACCGGAATCCTTCTTCTACATCGCCGAAATTCTATCCCGGTTCGATCTCATCGCGGTCCAGGAAGTAAACGAACTTCCCGAATGGGAGGAGGTCATGAATATCCTGGGCCCTGACTGGGACTACATCGCGACCGATGAGACCGACAAGGCACTCGGCGGCAACGGCGAGCGGCTGACCTATTGCTTCGACAAGCGGAAAGTTCAATTCAAGAATATCGCCGGCGAGATCGTCCTGCCCGCCAAGATGCTGATCAGCAACGCGCGTGTGGAAATGGACGACGGCGAGAAACTCTATACCGGGAAGCAGTTCCGCCGGACGCCCTTCGTTACAAGTTTTCAGTCGGGCTGGTTCAAATTCGATATCTGCACGGTGCACCTCTACTACGGTGCTGAGTCCGGCCCGAAACTGCAGGAACGGATCGAGGAGATCGGCGCCGTCGCGGACTATTTCGGAAAACGCGCGGACAAGGATTTGAACAAGAACAAGGCGCTTATCCTGCTCGGCGACTTCAACATCGTCCACCCGAAGCACAAGACGATGAAGGCGCTCGTCGACAACGGGTTCAAAGTCCCGAAGACACTCGCGGAGCCGACGAATTTCGTCCAGACCAAGTATTACGACCAGATCGCTTTCAAGACCAAGCCGACGGTGCTCGACTATATCGAGCGGTCGACCGGCGACCTGGCCGACCGCAACGCCGGTGTCCTGAATATCTTCAAGAACCTCTACACGCCGAGCGAGTGGGAAGACTACAAGGCTCAGATGCGGAAATCGCCAAGCGGCAAGAAGAAAAAGACCAACGCGGACCTGCAGAAATACTACAAGCAGTGGCTGACCTATCAGCTATCGGATCACCGGCCGCTCTGGGTGCGCATCAACACGAACGACAGCGCCGCCTACCTGGACCGGCTGAAACAGGAAGCGTTGGACTAACGGGCAATCGCCCTCAGCGCGGCGGCACGACCCGGTTGAGAAATTCGATGGCCGCGCCGGCGAAGTTGTCGTTGCGGTCACCGGCGACCATATGCGCGGCGTTGCCGACCTCGACATATTCCGCTTGCGGGCATTGCTCGAGGAAGCTCTCCGCCCCCTCCTTGCTCAGCACGTTGGACAATCCACCGCGCACCAGGAGGATCGGCAGCGTCAAGTTGTCGGCGGCTTTGCTCAGCCGCCCGCGATAATCGTCTTCCTTGCGCCAGGCCTTGCGGCGCGCCGGATCCCAATGCCAGTGATACTTGCCGTCCGCGCCGAGCCGAACATTCTTGGCAAGCCCGTCCAGCGTGCGCGGGCGCTTGCGGTGCGGCTGATAGTTGGAGATGGCCTCTGCGACTTCTTCCAGGCTGTCGAAACCTTCCGGCTTCTGGTTCATGAACGCCTGGATTTCCTCGCGCCCCTTCTCCTCGATCTTGGGCGCGATGTCGACCAGCACCAGGGCGTCGCCGTTCACCTTGCCCTCGCCGAGCGCCACCAAACTGGTGCCACCGCCCATCGACGCGCCGACCAGGATCGGCTTGCCGCCACCCATCGCCTCGATGACGCAGCACAAATCGTCGACCATATAGTCGGAGCCGTAGGCGCCCTCGGGCGCCCAGTCGGAATCGCCGTGGCCGCGCGCGTCGAAGGCGACCGTGTGATAGCCCGCCTCGCCGAGTGTCTCGCCCGCGCCCTTCCAGGCATGGCGCGTCTGCCCGCCGCCGTGCTGCAGGATCACCAGCGGCCCATCCGGATCGCCCCAGCTATCGCCCGCCAGCGTGACCCCGCCGGCCCCCGGCCATGTATGCATCGGAACCGGTGTCCCCGGCAGCCGCTCACCCGCGCTCATGCAATCTCATCCTTTCGTCGCAAAAGCGGCCCCGGACCCGGGACCGCATGGTGTAACGCGTGTCAGTTTAGTGCGGATGGGGGTGCGTTGGGAAATTGGGTATCCGAAACGGCAATTCAACAAAATTAGACTACGACTGCATGTCCCCGTTCGCCGTTTCCAGTTGCAGCGATTTCGCAACGGATTATCGAGCAACGCGAGCAAATTTCTGCAAGTTCAATTGACATTGCCAATCATTAGCCCGCCTAGCGATCGCAAAAGATCGCCTGCAACAATGGAGACCAATGCAAGTGGAAAACTTCTCCCCACTCATCCTTAGACACACTGTCAGTTCTCGAGCAAATGCCGACCCAGCAGACACACTGGTAACCAAACGGTCGCTCCAAAGGCTTGGACACTTTCGACAAAACACCAAACCGTTAACGGCGAAGCGTGGCCGCGATTTCTTTGATGCGATTAAGTCATTTCAAAATGATCGTGGCCTTGCGGTCGATGGCGTGGTGCACCCCAACGGCGAAACCGCAAGAGAACTCGGCCAAATATTTTCGAGACCATCGTCCAATCCAATCGTCCCCATACCCGTCAACAATGATGAGACAGCTTCCGACGCCCAATGCGACCACCTATACTGGAACGTCGATATTCCAACATGCCGGGCTATTGAAGCGAGGAGAGGAAAGCGGGCAGCGGCGCGTTGTTATCACACGGCAACCTTTCGATACGCTGCCTGTTTACGAGGAACGCCAATTAATCAACTTCCTCCGTTGGATACCTGGAATCAATGAAAGCCAAGGCGAAAAAAGAATTGCGAGGCAGGGCAATATCCGCCGATGGTTCGGAGGTGGACGTCCATGCCATCATCTATCCACCAAAACAGGATCGTGGAAAGCCAACGTGGAACTGTACCGTGCACTGCCCATTCCTATTCGAGAGAGACAAATGCATTGTCGGCATTGACGCTAACCAAGCCGCTGAACTGGCGGAAGCATTTCTTCACGATTTATTTGAGCATCACGGCGTGACTGTCAACGAACAGCCATAAAGGCAAACGCACATGGCGCGGCTCACTATTCAAATACACCCGACTCGCGCGCCAGAATTGGATGTCGCCAAAATCATTATGCTTTGCGAGCGGTTAGAAGAGAATGAGACATTGATAAATGCAGTATCAACAGCGGAAAGCAAAGACGACGGGCCGTATGTGAACGTGGTGTTCGACACGGACAATATTCCTGCGCTCTGGCCCATTCTTCGTACACATTTGTTTCAAAATAGGAATGTTGGCCAGCAGATAAGCCGAGCGGCAATTGTTACGTGCGAAGGTCGTCATGGCTGGGATGACTATCTTCTGCTTTATCACTTCGATCAAACGTTGACGCTCGATGAATTCGAATGACGAGATTTCAAACGAGAACAAGGGCGGTAAATTCCATGATCCGCGCGCATACTGGCGTCGATTATTGCAATTGATGGCAGCAATCCCGGTCCTGTTTCTGGCCATAGTTGGCACCTCGGCCATCCTTCAGCAAAACAAACTACCCGCCGAACCAGCAATCGCACTGATTATGCCTACGCCATTCTTAGTGTGTGCCTATTTCGGCATCGGTATCCGAGAAATACCATATTATTGGGGATATGTTCTTCGCGGGAACGTGGCCAGGAATTAGGGCTATGTTTATCTCCTCGCGTACTTTGTCGGCGTTGCAATGATCTTCTGGTTCCTGTCGGCCTAAAACGCTCTCACCCCCCACCCCCATTCATGCTAGGGTCCGCGTCCGTTCCCGCCGTAACAAATCTGTCATATGAGCCAACGCACCATTTTCTGGGTCTTCGTCGCGCGTGTCTTCCTGTTCATGCCGTTCATGACGGTTGCGGGCTGCCTGCCGTTGCTGATCGAGGAGTGGGAGATTGGCGCGGCGCAGGCGAGCATTATCGCGTCGGGATTTTTCTTCAGCTATGCGGTGTCGTTGCTCGGCTTCTCCTGGCTCGGCGACTATATCGGGGCGAAACGGTCGGTCGTTCTGTCGGCTTGGACAACGACGGCGGCCTGCACCTGCTTTGCCCTGTTCGCCGAGGACTACGTCACCAGCCTGATCTTTTACAGCATGGTGGGGTTGTTCCAAGGCGGGGTCTATACGCCGCTGATCGTGCTGTTCCGCGAGAACACGCCGCGCGAGCGCCTCGGCACCGCAATCGGCTGGCTGATTGCCTCGACCTCGGTCGGCTATGCCGGGTCGATCGGCGTGACGGGGCTGGCCATCGGTATTTCGGGCTGGAAGCTAGCGTTTATGGCGACGGGACTGCTGCCGGTGATCGGCACCGTGTTGTTGTTGTTGGCAATCCGCCCCCTGTCCAATCTGGTCCATCCGCGCGTGCCCGGCGGCGGTTTCCTGCGCGAGTTCCGGCAAAACCGCCGCGCCCGGCTCGTGCTCGCCGGGTACACCGCGCATAACTGGGAACTGATCGGCATGTGGACCTGGGCGCCCGCGCTGGTGGCGGCGAGTTTCGTGCTCAGCGGCGAGACCACCGCCGTGGCGACGCAATGGAGCGCGTCCTTCATCACGGTGCTGCATCTCGGCGGCGCCTTCGCGTCCTATACGATGGGCCGGCTATCCGACCGGCTGGGCCGCCGCACCGTCCTGATCTGGGTCGCCGCCGTCGCCGCCACCTTCTCCTTCGGCGTCGGCTGGTTCGTCGCCTTCACGCCCTACCTGATCGCCGTTCTGGTGATCGTCTATTCCTTCTTCGCCATCGGTGATTCCCCGGTGCTGTCGACCGCCGTCGCCGAATGGACGACACCGTCCTGCCTCGGCGCGATGCTGGCGACACGGTCGCTGATCGGGTTCGTCTCGGCAGGGATCGCACCGGTCGTCGTGGGCTGGGTGATCGACACGCTGCGCGCCGGAAACGCCAGCGACACGCTGGTGTGGGGCTCGGCCTTCGCAACGCTGGGAATCGGCGGGCTGCTTGCCGTCTTTTTCGCGACCCGCCTGCCGCGTACCCCGTAACCCGCCTCAACCCTTGATCTACGGCGAATAACGCCCCTTCGGCGTCTCCCCCTTTCGGACTGCCTCTCCTCGCCGATATCGCGCAGGAGAACTGCCTCTTAAAGTGACCCTCATCAGGGACACGGTGATTGAGAGACAGGTCCAAACATATGAACTGGCTGGCAAAAGCACGGCGAAAGATATCCGAGGTGGGACTGCTCTACGCGCTCCAGCAGACGAAATGGACATTTCTGCCGGATCGGCTGATCGAGCTGAATGTCTGGAACGTCAACACCATCGACATTCGCGGGCACGCCTTGCTGACGCGGCATGACACGGCGCTGCGCTGGGCCACCAACCGGGACATCGTCGAACTCGTGGCCTGCGGCGTTAATCCAGAAGCCCTGGCCTATGCCTTCGGGAAAAACCTAAAGATTGCTGTCTATGAAGTCGAGGGCCGGATCGTCGGCTATGGTCAACACGCGGTCGGCACGTCGAACCAAGGCGATTGGCTGCGGTTCCGTTTTGCGCCGCGCGACGTCATCGCGGCGGAAATCTGGGTCGCGCCCGAATTCCGCGGCCAGGGCATCGGACCGAAGATCATGTCTTTCGCCTGGTCATACTACGCGCAGACCGGGCATCACCGGGTGGTCAACATCATCAACGTTCTGAACTGCAACTCGACACGGGCCGTCGCCAAGACGGGGATCGTTTCGTCCGAACGTTTTTGGTACTTCCGTCTGCTCGGCTTCAGTTACATGCGCTATGGCGCGGTGACAGAGTTCGGCCGATGGACGCGCCGCAACCGGTTCGATGTCATGCTCGGCCAGCGCGAGCCCCTGCCGTCTACAGCCGACGCACCCGAGGTTCAGACGGAAGCGCTGGTCATTCCCTTCCCGCCCCGGCAGGCGTACCCGCGCTAGCGCATGCCTTCGTAAACGACGGTGATGAATTTCTGCGTGTTTAGAAAGCCATCGCCCCAGGTCTTCTCGATATCCTTGAACATGCCTGCGCTGACCATATCGGTTGCGGACTTGCCGTCTTTCTTCGCCTTCGCAACACGCTCGCGCACCGTCTCCAGCATCTTGCGATAGGCGACCAGATCGGCGCGGGTGGCCATCGGCCCGTGCCCAGGAATGATCCGCGTGTCGTCCTTGGCAATTGCCAGAACTTTATCGATGGCCACAATCAGCCCCGCGATCGTCCCGCCGCTCCACGCATCGATGAACGGATAAATTCCGTTAAAGAACAGATCGCCGGCGTGAATGACATTCGCGTCGGTGAAATGCACAAAAGAATCGCCGTCCGTGTGTGCTGCCGGGGCATGAACGATGCGCGCATGTTCGCCGTTCAAATGCAGCGTGATGCCGTCCTTGTAGGTGAGTTGCGGCCATGCACCGGTTGGCGCCGGCGGCGACTTGCGATCGAAAATCGGGTTGAAATGCTTCGCCGACATGCGTTTGCGGACATTTTCATGCGCGACGATGGTCGCCCCTTCCTTGCCCAAGTTCTCGTTGCCGCCGGTGTGGTCACGATGCCAGTGCGTATTGACGACGAAGCGGATCGGCTTGTCGCTCAGCTTGCGGACGGCGGCGAGGATCTTCTTGCTGAGCGGCGCGAACTGATCGTCGATCAGATACACCCCGTCCGGCCCGACCGACACGCCAATATTGCCACCCGCGCCGAACAGAACATAGAGCGTGTCCGTCAGCTTGACCGTCTTGATCTCGACTTTCGAGAAATCGCGCGCCTGCGCGGTCCCAAAGGAGGTCATTACCGCCAGCACAACGGCCGCCGCCAGGCACCGGGTCTTGTTGAAACTCTGCATGATAGATCCTCCGTTGTTACCGCGAGCGGACTCCAACTCTAGCAAATAACACCGGCAGGGCCAGTCAACAGGTTGCGATGGGAGATCTCAGGACGCGCGAAACCGCTCGACCGCAGCATTATCCAGGACGAGGCCGTGACCCGGCGTTTGCGGCAGGACAAACATACCGTCGACCGGCACCGGCGGGTCAACAAGGATGGCGTTGGAGCGCGGCATGTATTCGACCATATGACCGTTCGACACCGCCGCCAGCAGATGCGCGTGCACTTCCGGCACCACATGGCCACAAACCATGATGCGATGCGCCTCAGCCAGCGCGGCGATCTTCGGCCAGGGTGTGATGCCGCCAATCCGGAACAGGTCGAGGATGGCGATATCCAGCGCCTGCGCCTCCAGCGTCTGACGAAACTGCGCCAACGTGTAAAGATTCTCGCCGCCAGTCACCGGGATGTCCAAGGCGCATTTCAGGCTTGCCAATCCGGCGATATCCGAATGGTGCACCGGGTCTTCGAGCCATTTAACACCGGCATCCTGCAGCGCGCGCCCGGCAAGATGCGCGTAGGGCAAATCCCAACTTTCCGTGCCATCGACCATGACGGTGACCCCCAGTCCCGCCGCCTCCCCGGCGACCCGGGCGCGCTCCGCCTGCTGCGCCGGCGTCGCCTCACGGCCGAGACGGAGTTTGATCGCCGTATAACCGGCATCCGCGTGGTCCGCCGCCGAGGCCGCGAGATCATCGAGCGACAGGCTGTACCACATCCGGTCGCTGGCATAGGCCGGGATACGGTCACGGAATCCGCCGAGCAACCGGTAGAGCGGTTGACCCAATGTCTTGCCCGCGGCGTCCCACAGCGCGATGTCGAGCGGCGCGATCGCCCAATGGAGCAACCCGCCAGGTCCCACCCATTTAGCCGCGCGCGTCATCGCCTGCCAGGCGGCCTCGGTCTCCAACACGTTCAGACCAACCAGCAAGTCGCCAAGCTCGCGCGCCGCCGACGCGATCGACGGTATGAACTGCGCCCGCGTGTTGACCATGTAGCCGAAGCCTTCCGCACCATCGTCGGTCGTGATCCGGGCCAGGATATGCCAATTGGACTCGACCGCCCGGCCGCCCGCGAGATAGGCGTCCTCAACCGGGACTTCGAGGATATCGATGGCAACGGCGGCGATCTTCATGGCGGACTTCTTTCGTTTGAATGGAGCAAGCTGGCGACTTTAGAAGTGTATCAGAGACGTCTGGATCCACCGCCTCGCAAATTGTTTACAATTTACAATTCAAAGATTATAACCGTTCGATGTCGAAACCGCAGGAAACACTGCAGCTTTTGCGCTCCCGGTCGATGTCGAGCGTGCTGCAGGACGAAATCGAACAGCGCATCCTCTCCGGCGCGCTGCAACCCGGCGAACGGCTCAACGAGAACGCCCTAGCGGCGGAACTCGGCGTCAGCCGCGGACCCATCCGCGAGGCCTGCCGCGGGCTGGTCGAATCCGGTCTGCTGACCGTCATCGTCAACCGCGGCGTTTTCGTCCGCGAGGTCTCACGTAAGGATGCGATCGACGTCTACAACGTGCGCGCCAGTCTGATGCGTCTCGCCGGGGAAACCCTGGCCGAGCGCATCTCGGAAGATCAGCTCGCCGTGCTTCGCGATCTGGTCGAGCGGATGGATACGGCAGAAGCCGATGACGACTTCGACAGCTTCTATGCCTTGAACCGCGATTTCCACACCCGGATCGTGGACTACGCGGAGAACGACCGCCTGCGGTCCATCAGCGACGGGCTGGTCAAGGAACTGCATCTCTACCGCCACCGCAGCATCCTGCAGGGCGGCGGCCTGCACGTATCGAACCGGGAACATAAACAGATCCTTGCGGCACTTGAGGCCGGCGACCCTGCGCGGACCGGTGCGGCATTGGAAGATCACATCAAGGCCGGAATGCAGCGCTTCCTCACCGCAACGGCGCAAGACACCCAAAACACCGAGTAACCCAACAAGCAGACGAGTAGAAGGGAATTACCGTGAAATTCAGCAACTTTCTCTTTCCGATGGCCGACAAACCGGAAAACGACGAACGGATCATCGACGAGACCCTAGCGGAAGCGAAACTCTGCGACGACCTCGGGATGGAAGCCCTCTGGCTCGCCGAGCATCACTTCGACGGCAACTGCGCCTATGTTGATCCGGTCAGCTTTGCCGCCGCGCTGGCGACCGCCACGAAGCAGATCAAGATCGGCTTCGCCGTCGCGCAAATGTCGCTGCATCATCCGATCCGCATGGCGGAGCAGATGGCGATGGTCGACAATCTGTCGAAAGGGCGCCTGATCGTCGGCCTCGGCCGGGGCACCGCCTATAACATCTACGATTACCTCGGATACGGGATCGATCCGGATGAAGCGCAGGAACGCCTGCTTGAATCCGAAGAGATCATGATCAAGGCCTGGACCACCGAGGAACTGGAACATAAAGGGAAGTACTGGGACATCTATCTCCCGATCCTGCGTCCGGCCTGCTACACCAAGCCGCATCCCTTCATGATCCGCGCGTGCTCCGGCGAGGAATCGATGCTCGGCATGGCGCGCGAAGGAAAACCCTTCCTCATGAACGTGCAGACCGACGAGGTCACCCAGCACCGCATGGACCTTTACCGCAAAACCATGAGCGACTCCGGCTTCGACGACGCCCATATCGCGAATGCGGTCGACCAGACTTGGGTCTGGCGCAACATCTTCATCGCCGATACCGACGCGGAAGCGGAAAAACTGGGCGTTCCCCTGTTCGAGCAACAGCGCGATCAGCGCGGCAAGATGCGCGCCCGTGTCCTGGCCGAGCGCGGCGAGGCCATGGCCAAGGCCAAGACGGGCGAAACCGGAACGGCGCCCGCACCTGCCCGCAACGTCGTCCAGCACAGCCTGATCTGCGGGTCGCCCGAGACGGTGGCCGAGCGTTTGGCGGCGATTGACAAGATCGGCGTCGGAGGTCTCATCCTGCAGTTCCGCCTCGGCCAGCCTTCCTACGACATCGTCGAAAACAGCATCAAGCTGTTCATGGAAAAGGTTGCGCCGGAATTCCAGAAACGCACCGCTGCCGCCGCCGAATAAGGAGCCACCGACATCTCCACTCGCCCCCCCTATAGACTGCGGCTGCCCGGGCCGACCTTTGTCCCCGAGCGCATCCGCAACGCTCTCGCTTTGCCGGTGGTCAATCACCGTGGCCCGGAATTCTCCGACATCGTCCAGGAATGTGAATCGCATTTGCGGACGCTGATCGGAACGAAGAACGCGATCATGTTCTTCGCCGGGTCCGGCACCGGCATGATGGAGGCAGCGTTGGTGAACGCGCTGAAGGCTGGCGACAAGGCACTCGTCTTAGCAAACGGGCAATTCAGCGAGAGATTTGCGGAAATCGGCGTCGCGATGGGTATCGACATAGATTCTCTCGAGGCGCCGTGGGGCGAGGAGATCGACACAAACGACGTGGCCACACGGCTGGCCGAGACCGACTACCGCGCGGTCATCGGCGTCCATAACGAAAGTGCGACGGGCGCGGTCAGCAATCTAGCCGAGCTCGGCGCGGTTATCCGCAAGACACCGGCCATCTTCATCGTCGATTCCGTTAGCGGCCTCGGCGGGATCGAGATGCAGCAGGACGCCTGGGGCGTCGATCTGCTGATCTCTGCCTCGCAGAAGGCGCTGATGTGTCCGCCGGGCATCGGCCTCGCCAGCGTCAGCGACAAGGCTTGGGCGCTGATCGACGAGGACGACGGCAAGCAACGTTTCTATTGGGACTTCCGCAAGGCGAAGAACGCTGCAACCAAGGGCCAGACCGCGTTCACGCCGCCAGTCACCCTGCTGGCTGGATTGCGCGAAGGTCTGCGCATGATCGACGAGGAAGGCATCCCAAACGTTCTCGCCCGGCACCGCCGCCTGGGCGAAGCGCTGCGTGCGGGCGGTGCGGCACTCAACCTGTCGATCTTCACGAAGGCACCGATCTTGTCGGATACGGTCACTGTATTCAACGTGCCCGAGGGGCTGCATGCCTCCGCCATCGTCGGCAACATGTATAAGGAATACGGCACGGTGATCGCCGGCGCGCGCAACAAGCTGGACGGCACGGTCTTCCGCTTCGGCACAATGGGCGCCCTCGACGAATCCGATATCATTCTCGACCTGTTGCACTTGGAACGCACGCTGCAAGACCTACAAGTGCCGGTAGAGGCCGGCAACGCGGTGGCGGCGGCGAACGAGTACCTCCGGCGCGGGTAGCGTTTTACCAGACAAGCAAGATTACGCTCCCGCCAAATCTTAACCGGCCAATGCGGTTTCGGCTTCGCGCGGCGCGTCGTAGCGCGGCGCGACAAGGAGACGGGTCAGTTCGTCGATTTCCGCCATGTCCGGCAATCGCCGAACCGCCTCGCCGATGGCGGCCGGATCGATCGCGGGATCGACCAGCGCGGTGACAGCGCGCGCCTTTTCCAGAACGCCATCGAAGGACAGCGTATTGCCGGGCGAGCCGAGCGCCTCGATCACTTCGGCCTTGCGCGTACTGCCGTCGTTGAGATGCAGGACCACGCCGCTTGCCATGTGATCGGGAAGATGGCCGTCCAACCTTGGGTCGTGATGCGCCTCGGTCCGGTCGATCAGGCCGATGATGCGCGGGTCGCGATGATATTCCGCTTCGAAGGCGCCGTAGTTTTTCGGTCCTTCGGCCAGCGTCGCCGCGACGATATAGGGCATGCTGTATTGCGCCGCCATCACCGAATCCGGCCGCCGGATCGCATGCTTTTTAATTGCGTTGCCGGGCGAATAGGCGTCGATCTTTTCGATCGTGCCGACATCGAGAGAAAAGCCCTCGGTGGCGATGTCGAGACAGTCGATCAGGGAATGGAATTTCCGGCAGCAGGAATACGGTTTGAAACTGACCGCGTGAATCTGCAGTGGTGCACCGGGCGCGCGCCGCAGGATTTCGGGGCGCGGCTGCTTGCTGTAGAGGTGATAGAAACCAAGCGGACCTTCCAACGGCTGTGCCGGCGCGGTGACGCCGAGCGCCGCGAGGTCGGCCGCCAAAACGCCATGCATTGCGGGAAGGCCGGCATGCATGCGCTTCACCATGGTGCCTTGCGGCTCGTGGGCGAATTGTTGCGAACCGCCAGCCATCGACAACGCCAACCCCCAGGCACGGGTCAGGCCGTCCGCATCGAGCCCCTTGAGCTTCGCGGCGGCGGTTGCGGCACCAAACGGGCCGAAAAGACAGGTCGCGTGGAATCCCCGTTCGGTCACGTCGGGCGAGCTTGACGCCTTGCCGATCAGGGTCATCGATTCATATCCCGCGGCCACGGCAGCGAGGAAATCGCGCCCACTGGCCCCGGTTGCGGCGGCGGCCGCCAAGGCCGCTGAAATGACAACGGCGCCGGGATGGCTGTTCGACGCTTCGTGGGTGTCGTCGAGCTCGTACCCGTGCGCTGCCGTACCATTGGCGAGCGCCGCGGTGGCCGCATTGACGAGGTCGCCGGAGCCGATCAGCCGTGCGCCCCCCGTGGTGTTCTGATCGCGTGCCCAATCGCGCAGCTTCCTTCCCCAAGGCTGGACCGAGCCGCACAGCGCGACCGCCGCATAGTCGAAGATCAAGCGTTCAAGTTGCGCGATGTCATCGGAGGTTAACGCGGCGGCGTCTAGCGCAACCATTTCGGCCGCGAGATCATGGCTGCTGGGATGGGCGTCGGACATGATTCTCTCTTTTCTAGTCTCTGGTTTTGACCTTGCCGACCGACAGGAATGTCGGGCCGCGCGCGCCGCCTTCTACATCGACGGTCAGGTCATCCTTGATCGTGATCGGTTGTATTATCCGGTGATAGTCGGTTGCTTGTCCAACGCCACCCGGTCTACGGCATCGTCACAAGACTGATTTCGACGCAGCGTAATCGCGCTTGATGGCGAAATGCTGTTTCCATTTTCGATGTGCCCGCATGCCGGTCAGGGTCTCCTCGTATTTGCTGCCGACCGGAAACGGCGCCGGATCGGGAATTTCGCTCCAAAGGCCAGCCTGTCGGCGTGCCTCGCGCTGATCCAAGAGCCAGTCGTTATAGCTCTCCATGACGATCCACCCGCCTGGCGCCTCAAGCGTTGCGGCGCGATAACGACCGTCCATTTCCTCATTGAACGCGACCGCGTCCGGGCTCAGTTCGAGCGGGTCTAGGATATCGTCGTAGCCGAGCGCGCGCAGCGAGTCACCCGCGACCCAAGCCATGATCCTCTGATCGCGAATGCTGAGTTCGTCCTTGTAGCGCCCAATATATTTCTCTGAGATCGGATGCGCGAGGGCCGCGTTGTCCTTGGTCCGCCCACGGCCTTGAGCAGTCGGCGTCAGATGGAAATCCAGGAGGGTGTCGTCGTAATCCTCACCGAGGAAAGCACAAAGCCGCTTTATCTCGGACACGGGCTCCCGCACGAAATCCTCGTATTTGATGTCATACCATTGATCGCTGGGCAGTCTTTCCCGCCATGGGCGGACGGCGTCTTGCCCCATGTGCCAGAGTTCGGCGGCGCAATAGATATTCGTCGGCCCGAATGAAGAGTCGAGAAATTCCGCGCTCGCGTCGCGGCCATCGCGGGTGATGAACACGATTTGCGCATTGGGAAAATCTTCGAGGATCTGGTCGATATAGAACAGGTTATAGGGCGTTTTTTCGCCCCAGCGCGGTTTGCCGGTCGCTTCCGCATATCGCCCGAGCATGGCAGCGAACACGCCGGCGAAGCTTTGTTCGGTTTCCTTCGCACGCGCGGCGATCTCGTCACCGAACGTTGCGGGGTTTACGTCCATCCCAAAATACTGTTTGCGCAGGCCATACGCCATCTCGTTTGCCAGGACCTGAAAATTGCTATCGTTCGATAGATCGCCATACGTGAACAGGTAAGGCCGGAAGCGCGGGTAGTTCCAGGTGACTTCAGGCACGGCGATGCGTGGATGGCACCCCAGGATGGTCATGATCAGCGTCGTGCCGGATCGCTCAGAACCGGTCACGAAGATCGGCCGTTCGTCCAAGGTTATTGCCATAGCCGTTTCTCCATTCGCCTCAATCTTTCCCGGCGGCGGCCTTTATTGCAGCGTGCAATCCCGAGCGGACATCTTCGCACCGGCGCGCGAAGGCATCGCTCTCGCGCCGCCCCTCGCGCGCCATATCGACCGGGTATTCTGCGACGATGCGCGCGGGCTTGTCGCCAAGCAGCAGGACACGGTCGCCGAGATAAACCGCCTCCTCGATATCGTGGGTGACGAACAGGACCGATTTTCCGGTTTCCCGCCAAATGCGCAGCAATTCATCCTGCAGTGCCGTCCGCGTGATCGCGTCGAGCGCCCCGAACGGCTCGTCCATGAGAAGAATATCCGGATCGACCGCGAGGGCCCGCGCAATGCCGATACGCTGCCGTTGGCCACCCGAGAGTTGATAGGGCCAGCGATCGCCATATTCCTTGAGCCCGACGAGGTCGAGCGTCCACTCGATCCGTTCCTGTTTAATCGCATCGGAGACATCGATACCCTCAAGACCGAGGGTGACGTTGTCCTTCACGCGCCGCCACGGCATGAGGTTCGCTGCCTGGAACACCATGGCGATAGGACGCCGCGTAGGATCGTCCGGGGTATCGACCTTGACCGAACCCTTGAACGGCGGGATGAGATCGGCGACGACCCTCAAGAAGCTGGACTTACCGGCGCCGGACACGCCGACCAAAGTCACGAACTCCCCCTTCTCAACGGCGATGTTCAAACCCTCGAATATCGGTGTCTCACCGTCGAAGCTAACCGCGAGGTCCTCGGTATGGATCACCGCTGCCATTCGAGGATCCTATTTTGGATGGTGACAAAAATGTAATCGCTGACGCCGTACAGCAACGCGATCGAGAACATATACAAAACGACGACCTCGCTCGCCAAAAGGCCCGACGCCTCGATCATGCGTTGCCCGATGCCTGGAATACCGAACAGTTCGGCCGCGACCACGGTCATCCACCCTTGCCCAAGACCGGCGCGCAGTCCGCTCAGAATACCGGGGGCCGCGCCCGGCAGGATGACTTTGCGGAGCAAGTCCCAAAACGAACGGTGACCAAAGGCGCGCGCGACTTCGATCAGATCCTTGTCGACCGCCTGCACCGCCGCCATCGCGGTGAAATAATTGATCCAGAAAATACCGATCGCGATAATGAACGCGGCCGCGGTTTCGGAAATGCCGAACCAAATGATGGCGAAGGGTATCCAGGCGAGTGGCGGGATCGGTCGGAAAATCCGCGCGAGCCAGGCTTGGCTCGCCTCGACGCGCGGGAACAACGCAACGCAAACGCCGAGCGATACACCCAGGAATGACCCCACGACGAAACCGATGGAATAATGGCTCAGGCTGGCCCAGACCATCGCCTGCCAGACGCCCAGGCCGATCTCTGAGAGCAGCGTCGCCGGCAGCGTCGATGGCGGCGGCAGAAGATGCGTCTCGATCCATCCACTCTGCGCAATGCCCTCCCAGAAAAGCAGGAAGGCCACCAGTCCGGTTGCCGAGAGCGAGTACCGCAGGACCGGATTCATAGGATCACCGAAAGCCGCCGCTCACGATCATGCAACGTTATTTGCCAAGATTCGACTTCGCCTCTTTATAGATGCTCGTGTCGAACAGGCCGTCGGTCGAGACCTTTGTATTGATCTTTTTGGTTTTCTGAAAGTTCGCCATGTATGTGGTGGACTCGAGAATCGACGACGGATCGGCCCGGAAATTCGAGGACGGCGACTTCAACGCTTTCAGCACCACCGCGTCGGAGAGCAACCCCTTGGCGATGAATTTCTTCACATGCGGCACCGCCTTTTCGGGATTCTTGAGCAGCAGTTCCGTGGCCCGGATATGAAGCTCGACGAACTTGACGATCGCGTCCCGATGTTTGGCCAGCACTTTCTCTCGGACGGCGATCGTCGAGCCCGGCTGGTTCGGCATCATGCCATCCGCGCGCACCACCACCTTGGCATCCTTCAGCTTGCTTTCGACGATGGTCATGATCGGTTCGAGAATCCCAGCCGCGTCGACGGAGCGCGACAACAACGCCTGCTGCACCCGCGACGCCCCCATGCCGATGAGCTCAACCTCGTTGAGATCCATCTTGAGCATTTCGATTAGCCAATGACGGGTCACGGTGTCAGGCACCGACCCTTTCGGGAAGCTGGCGATTTTCGGCTTGCGGCCCTTATCCTTCGCAAACTGGCGCAATACCTGCGCACCCTTGTATTTCTGGAAATACGTCACCAGATCGCCCTGGGCAATGACGCCGATCTGCTCGACGATTCCGGCGGCGACAACCTTCAGCTTAATCCCTTTGCCGCGCGTCACCATCGCGGGGCCGATGCCAAAACACATGGTGTCCATCTTGCCCGACGCGACGGCTTGAACGATCGCCGGACCGTTCGGGAAGCGGGTCAATTTCAAGTTCAGCCCGGCCTTCTTGGCCCAACCCATGCCTTCCATCACAAAAAGCTGACTGCACGGAACGATCGGCATATACGCCATTTCGAGCGTGGTTTCCGCGCGCACGGGCGACGTTTGTGTGATGGATACCGCGAGGCTTGCGGCGGCGATGGTCATGAACAGAGACTTGCGAAGCATTGTCGTTCTCCCGCGATTCTAGGCCGTCATTTTTAATTTTCTGCCAATAATCCATTGGCATACGCAAAGTAGAACACAATTGTTCCGGGAATGGAAAGACGTGCGCAAGCGTCTAGCGAGTGAGAATCGGCGGCGGACCCAGACGCTCGCGAAACGGAACCGGTCTAGATCACATCGCCGCTCCGCAACTGCGGCGATACGCCGATCGTCATGCACGCGCCCGCATGGACACCCGCTTCCAACCGTTCGATCAACCCTCTTGCAGCGTCATGCGCGCGAGGGCGATGCCCTTCTCTCCGGCAACGCTGTACAGGAGATAGAGTTCGTCATTCGCTTCGAAGATGCCGGGATCGCGGAGTTCGCGAACCGCGTCCAGGGCCACGCCGCGTATCGACGGCCGAAGCGCTAGCGTCGCCCCTTCATAGTCGTGCTCGGGCTCGAGCAGGACGCGAGGCGCGCTCGGGCGCCAATCGGTCCACGCCTGGGTCAGATCGATTTCGCTCAGCAGAATGCGTTCCGGCATCTCGCCGACCTGCGAATAGAAAACCAGCAGCCGGTTTCCGCGAACGAGCACCGCCGCATGGCGCATATCGGGATTGAACAGTGTCGGGCCCGTCTCGAAATCGCTGAGACCGTCACGCGACCGGTAGAAGACGCCCGGCATCGCGATCGCGTAGTGCCAGTCGCCATGACGAAAGCCGCGCATATACGGCTCGCCGAGAACTTCCGCGCGCGCCTGAAAGTTCAGCCCGTCGTTTGAAAGCGCCGCCCGCGTGAACTGCGGGCTATCCCTGCCCCGCGGCGTTTTCGCGCCGTGAAAATACATCCGGATACGCCGCGCGTCGGTGTCGACATGAACGTCGGGCGACGCGATATGCCCCTCGAAATGACTTTCCGCCAAGGGCAAGACACCGGCCTCATGGGTCCGCCAGGGCCCGGTAAGGCTGTCGGCATAAGCAAGCCGGATATAGCCGCCATTGTGATGCGCGAAATAAAGATAGTAGCGCCCGAGCGGATCGGGGATCCAATCCGGAACCTCGATGAGCGACGGTCCGTTCACATTGTCGCCCATCATGGCATCCATGTCGGGCCGGATGATCGGTCCGCCGCCCAGCCGCTCGATCTCGACCTTCATATCCTGCCCCCGATGATTCGCAATACGCTCATTCTACCGGTTAGGTCAGGATACGAAAGTGCGCTGGCAATCCTTCTGTCTTAAACGTCATCCCCTGAACGCCATCGCGGTTCCGGCACAAATCTGCAGGAACCGCGATGGCATAGGTTTCTTAGTTCCAAATCTAATGCTGAAAGCTATCCAGCATGAGGAATACGCAACACTTGGCCCGGATAGATTTTGTCCGGATCGTCCAACATCGGCTTATTTGCAGCGAAAATTGCGTGATATTTCCCTGCGTTTCCGTAGTGGGTTTTGGCAATCTGGGAGAGCGTATCCCCGCTCTTCACCGTATAGAACGCCGCCTCTGGCTCACTACTTTCCACTTCGATGAGGGATTCGACCGACGCAACCCCCTTATTGTTGCCAATCGCCAGGACGATTTTTTCCATCTCTTCTTGAGACGAGACATGCCCGGTGACGATGGCCTTATCGCCGTCGACGTTGACCTCGATCCCGCTATCGTCCAAGCCCGCTTCCTTGACCGCTGACTTGAGCTTATCGGCATCCAGCTCGTCATCACCAATGCCAATCATTTTTCCGGCTTCTTTAACAAAATCAAACAAACCCATCGCGACCTCTCCTTTTGCAAATTGTCACGCCCGTCTCCGCAAGCGCCATGCCACAGACGAAAGTCACGACGAGCCCCGGCAGGGAGCCATCAGTGCGCCGTCTTGCGCATGGGTTCGGAAGAGATTGCGAATTCTGTCTACGATTGTGTCGCGTTTTGGGACAAGAACTGAGACCGGACCGTGCGGTGCCGTCCCTCTTCTTTCGGCATTAAACGGGCTTTGTTGGTTCGATCGTCCGGTGCTTATCGGCCGACGGCGACCACGACCTCGTTGCGCCGAAAGAAAGGCAACGTCCAGGGCGGGTCGTAAAAGTAGACCACGGCGTCGGAAAGCGGCCGCCACGCCGTCGATTTGAGGGAATGCAACAATTCCCGTTTCTTCGCGGCAACGGTCTCTTCGCCAGCGACGCCGCTGAAACGCAGAACGGCGACCGTTTGAACCGGCATGTCGACTATTTTTACCCGCTCGTCCAGCGGCTTGGGCGCGGTCTCCCGGTCATACTTAGCCGGCAGGAAGAAGCGCATGTACACCTCATTGTCGCCGGTTCGGGACGACTCGACCGGCGCCGTCATGGCAATCTTTTCCGATGTATCGGCACTCTCGACCGGCACAGTCATCGCAATCTTCGCGTCCGTTCGGTTGCTGCCGGTGATGTAGTCGAACAACAATCGGAAGGCCGCGTCCCGCCCTTCGTCGAGGTCCTCGTTCTCCACCCGCGCCTCGGCGGCAACGCGCGGCTCATACGCCCGGATCTCGGTCGACTCACCGAGAGATTCGACGACCTTGTAACCGGGCTGCTCATACCCGGACCGGTTCCCGAAGACGGAACAACCGGCAATCAGCAGGGAGCAAACGAAGAGGATGGATATTTTTTTCATACGACTGATCCGAGGCTCACGCCCGGAGCCACGCCCTAGTTTCACCTACCAGTGAATACGGACGCACCATCAGGACAGATCACCCAGACCAAACACGGTCCTCCGGCGAATTCTCACTTGGGAGACGCGGCGAGCTTCTCTAACCAGCCGTCGACCCGGCGTCCGTTCGCGCCGAGATCGGAATACCCGTATCGGGAGCGGCTATAGATCGCGACGGTCGAGGTGTCCGCAGCGACCGCAATGATCGCTATATCGATGGTATCGGGAAACCCAAACACCGCGCTGCGCTGTTCGGCGACGATCTGCGTCTCATCGGTAGAAACGATTTGAGTGCGCGGCGCCTTTGAAAGGAGAACGGCCACCCGCTTTTTCAATTCCTCCGCCGGCATCGGAAACACCGGCGACACACGATCGGGCTTCGCCTTTTTGCAATAATCATCCGGACAGACCAAATAGTCATTCGGCGAATCACGGCGTTCTAATTCCTGGAAATTCACTGGTCCTGACCCGCTTGTATTCCGGCCATCGGTATCTGCGGTCGCCGCGCAACCCGCAGTCGCTAAGGCAAACAAAAAGAGAATTAGCCTCAGATACATTTATTTACGCTCCCGAGGAGGCACGTTGAGTTTAATAGTCGAACCAATCCGACATTTTTTGGTGTCACGATTAAACCGTTCCACCGGGAACGCTCGCTATGGGATGTGCAGGCGAGAATGAAAACCAATGCGGTATTCTCGTATCGAGCAACCGGCAGGCTCTATCGAGAACCGCGGCGCTCACCGGCCGGTCAACGCCAATGCATGCATGATGTCACAATCGAATGCTGCGACCGCGGAAGGACAACGCGCCCTTCGACGTGCTTGACCGTAGCCGGGCAGCAGCATCGCACTTGGTTTCCGATCCAAAGGCGCCCCCGATCCTCAACCCTTCATGATTGCGCATAGGTCTTATTTTTCGGTCATTGCCGCCAGCGCTTTGGTGCCTTTTTTGCGATGCTCAATGCATAATCTAAGTTTTGATTTTAGTTTCTTGATCTCTTTTTTTGATTTTGCGGAGTTTAAATCGCTTCTTATGCGTTTTTCTTTCTTTTCGAGCTTCGAAATTACTTTCTCTAATGCTTTTCTTTTTTTATTTTTATTTGATTTATCCGAGTCTATTACTTCCCAAAGCCGTTCAACGATCTTTTTTATCCGCATTTTACTTTGCCTTTTCCACACGGGAACGTCCCGATACCGAGACTCTACCCCTGTTATTGATAATAATCCCTTTCCATTCGGCGGTAAGGCAAAAGCGAATTATGCGGGTTCGGCCGTGGACTCTTTTCGGTTTTCGGCGTTGTCGTCGTCGGCTTCAGACAGGGCTTCCCTCTCGTCCTCGTCGAATCGCAGCAACTCCTGGGCATCGCGATCGGCGGATTCCGTTTCGCGGAACAGCAGCCGTCCCGTTTCCGCGAGGAGACGCACGATATTCTCCGCATAGACATGGTCGTTCATCGCGGATGTCGCCATGATCGCCGTAATTTCGCCTGACCGTATCAGCCGGTCGAGCGTCCCGTCGCTGATACTGTTGTCCTGTCCGGCCTCGAGCGCCATGTCGTCGATGTCGTATATATCGACCCGCTCATCGCCTTCACGAAGCCGGTGAATGAGGCGCAACACGGTTGCGATCTTAAGGCGGAATTCATTGTATTCCCGCCGAATCGCCTCGTTGTCCGAGTCAACGTAGACGGCCATGTTCTTGCTCAAATGCTTAACGTCCTTGAGGCTTTGGACGATATTCTGGGCCGCGGTTCGCAGGTCGTAGATCGAACTGGCAAACTCGGGGGGAACCTCCGATTGGGCCCGGCTCATGAACGCGACGATCGCGGAATAAAGGTATTTCACGCGGATTGGATAAACCTCGTCGATATCGAGGTCCATCACCTCCCGATCGTTCTCGATATAGGCTTCAAGGTCCTGGTCCGAATGAATGATGCGGCGGTGAAGAGAAAGGCCATGCGCGATGATCTCCAGCGCGTTTTCGTAAAGATAAAGAGTCTCGTTTCGAACCGCCGTGACCAACGTCTCGGGAAACTCGATGGTGGAATCGTTCAGGAATTTCGGTTCGACAAGCTGCGGTACTTTCGCCGGGATGACCTTTTCCAACAGATTGACGAGATTCTGGACGAAAGGAACCATCACCAAGACGCCGATGGCGTTGAACACCGTATGAAAAACCGCGAGTTTGAGCGTGAAATCATCGCCCCGGATGCCGACGCCTACGGCGATTTCGTCGACCACCCAGACGATTTGGGAGATGAAGACAATGGCGATCAGGCCGGTCGTGACATTGAAGATGAGATGCGCCGCGGCCAGCCGCTTGCCCATGAAATTGGCGCTCATCGCCCCAATGATAGCCGTGATCGTCGTGCCGACATTGGCGCCGATGGCGAGCGCCAGCGCGTTTTCGTATGAAATCTGGCCGACGGACAGCGCGGTGATGATGAGCACCAGGGTCGCATGGCTCGACTGCATGATCACGGTCGCCGCCACTCCCACGAGCGTGAAAACGAAAAGCCCGAGATAGCCCGTCAAGGCGAACTGGGTCAGGTCGATCGTTTCCCGGAACGTTTCGAACCCTACCTTCATGTGATGGATGCCGAGGAACAACAGCCCGAGGCCGGCCAGGACATAACCCACGCCTTTCAAACTTTTGGATTTCTGGAACACCAGAATGATCGCGAAGGCCAGCATGGGCATGGCGTAGGCCGAAATATTCACCTTCAGGCCAAGCCCGGCGATCAGCCATGCGCCGGTCGTCGTGCCCAAGTTGGCGCCAAAAATAATGCCGATCCCCGCGGCAAGCCCGATGAGCCCGGCGCTCAAGAACGAGATCGTAATGACGGAAACGAGGGAACTGGATTGCATCACCGTCGTGGTGACGACGCCGAAGGTTATGCTTTTCAGAAGGGAACCGGTCGTTCTCGCTAACAGCTTTTCCAGGACCCCGCCGGTAAACGCCCGAAAGCCGTCCTCGAGAAAGAACATGCCGAATAGAAAAATCGCAACGCCGGCCGCGATCTGCTGAAAGTCGGCGCTGACCCAGAAGCCGACGGCCAGAACGGCAAGAATGGTTGGAAGGAAAATCCGCCGAAGAATGGTCCCTGCTCTCCCTACGCTGTGTCAGGAAACAGCGACGGCACGCCGAGTATCGAACTCCAAGCAGCCCCAGCGATGCAAAACCGGCCGTGCCCTGATCCAGACCATGACAGATTTCTGACAATTTCGCGACAATGGGGGCCGCGGCGGATAACCGCAATTCATCCGGGGGAAAAGAAGCTTGTTACACTTGTGTCAAATGCCGTTTGGCGAAGACACGGCCCGAACGCATCGTGAGCCCCACAGAGGGCCAAGCGGGATTCTTAAGATGCCGATGGATTTAGACGTAGTACACGCGCGATGCGCCGTTTCCGACCACTCTTCGCCGAGGTGCAGACAGTCCTGCCTGGCAGCGCGCCTATGACGCAATCGGCGTCGGCAACGGCACGTCGTATTTTTCAAAGAACGGCTTCATGCGCGGAAGGACTTCCGGATGCAGTGCGACACCCGATACGCATTGTTCGTCATAGAACGCAACGGCGCGGTCGCCGGGCATCCGCACGGGGGCGTCCGGGTCGAGCGGCTGCGTATTGCGGCAGTGCTCGGCGAAGAAACCGGTTTCCCGCCGGAAGGCTTCCAGGCCGCCGAAGGCCCGGGGGTCGATGAGCTGCAGGAACATGTTGCTGCCGACCGCGGCGAGCCCGTCGGCGCGGCCAACGCCGGCCAGGCCGGAGGTCAACGCTTCGACCAGAATGGCGAAAGCAAACCCCTTATGCCCCTGATCCGGCGCGCCGGCCGGCATGATGGCCCCGGGCGGATCGGTATAGAACGCCTCCGGGTCGTCGCTCGGCCGGCCCGTGTTATCGACAAGCCATTCGCGCGCGAGCCGGCTACCGGACCGCCGGGTCCGTTCGATCATGCGATTGGTCGTGCTCGACGTACTGGTATCGATCAGGATCGGCGTGCCGTCCGTGGGGATACCGATGGCGATGGGATTGGTCGAATACCGCGGCGCACGGCCGCCAAAGGGCGCCACCGCCGCGTTTCCCGGCGACGAGGTCGTCAGCACCGCCATCACACCGCGCGCCGCCGCGCGCTTTACGTATGTCGCAAGGCAGGAGATGTTTTCACTGCCCCGTATGGCGACACATATCACGCCATTGTCGGCCAGCCGCTTCAGTGCGAGGTCAAGCGCGCGCACCACGACCCATTGGCCCGGTAATCGGCGCGCATCGAGCAGCAGAGCGCCTGGAGTATCTTTCAGAATCGCCGGTTCACCCGTCGTCGCGGTTCGGCCGGATTCGATCCCCGCGATATACGCGGGCACGAATTGCAGCCCATGGGTGCCGTAGCCGAGCAGCTCGGCTTCCACCAGGATCTCCGAGACGGTTTGCGCGATGTTTTCGTCAAGCCCCGCCCGCTGGAAAAGCGTCGTTGTGCAGTCGATGAGATCGGTATGACGATATCTGTCGGTCATGATGTGTTCTCCCGGTCGGTGCTCACCCGGCCCATCGCAACCCCCTAACCGACCCCGTTGGCAAAGGTTTGGAAACAGCCGGTGATGACGATGAAACGCCGAGATTATCCGAATGGCGGAGGGAGGGTCCGCCGATATATGATGCCGCGCGATCCCTATTCACCTTTTAACTCCAGGCTTTTCAGCATTTCTTGTCCTAGGTCATCCTAGTATATGTGCTAATATCCGATTTGTTTGGGGGGCCGAATGGGGGGCTGCATCCCAAATTTTGATGATGATTGGGAATGAGCATGGCAATTCATAAACTCGCTCCGCGCAAAGTGGCGAACGCAAAGGCTGGCAAATATGAGGATGGCGGCGGGTTGCGTTTGGTGGTTTCGAGCGCAGGCGCGAGAAAGTGGATATTTCGATTTTCGATCAAAGGTAAGCGCCGGGAAATGGGGCTTGGCAGTTTTCCTGACGTTGGCCTTGCCGATGCTCGCCGCAAAGCCTCTGAGTGCCGATTACAGGCAGCGAATGGCGTAGATCCTATTGAGGCACGGCGGGTTGAACCCGAAGCGGTTCCGACCTTCACCACCTGCGCTGCGCGTTATATCCGCACCCATCGGCGGGGCTGGAAAAATGCCAAGCACGCGCGCCAATGGGTGAGTACGCTCAAGACCTATGCAAGGCCAGTGATTGGCGCGAAGCACGTAGATGCCATAGACACCAAAGATATCTTGGAAACCTTGTCGCCTATTTGGACGAGCAAGACCGAGACCGCCAAACGGTTGCAAGGGCGCATTGAGAACGTCTTGGACTTTGCCACTGCACACAAGTACCGCGACGCCGAAAATCCCGCGCGGTGGCGCGGCCATCTGGATATGCTGCTACCCAAGCCATCGCGGGTGACGACCGTCAAGCATCATCCGGCCATGCCCTACTCCGGTGTTCCGGCCTTCATGAGTGAGTTGTCGAAGAATAGCAGTGTATCGGCGTTGGCGTTGCAGTTCCTAATACTGACCGCCACTCGGACCAGCGAAGTGCTAAAGGCGCAGTGGCCAGAGATTGACCTGGCGGCCGCTGTGTGGACAGTTCCAGGCTCAAGGATGAAAGGCGGACAAGACCACCGAGTTCCGATGCCTGACGCAGCACTGGACCTACTAAACGCCCTGCCACGCATCGAAGGCAACCCATACCTGTTTCCCGGCACACGCTATGGCCGACCGCTATCGAATATGGCCTTACTTCAATTGATGCGCGGTATGGGCTATGGCGTGAATGGGGCGCGCGGCGACTACGTGCCGCACGGGTTCCGCTCCAGCTTCCGCGATTGGTCCGGCGAAGTCTCCAGCTTCCCTCGAGACGTTGCAGAAATGGCGCTGGCGCACGCCATTCAAAACAAAGTCGAAGCCGCCTACCGACGCGGCGATCTGTTCGAAAAACGCGCAAAGATGATGGCAGCTTGGGCAGCTTTTTTGGAGCAGCAAAGAGAAGATCGGAAAGTCGTGCCGATAAGACGAGAGGTCTAGAGCTCCAGTAATCGCTTAATTCTAGATTTCTTATCTCCGGCAAACTGCTCACTCTTAATAGTTCACCAGATCCACACAGTGACAGAATTTCGGTCACGGATTTCTCATCCACGTAGGTTCGGGAACGCGCCTCCCCGGCTCAAGGCGATTTCCCTTGATGCTGCCGCTGAGCGGCACGAGCCGGGTAGCGCCAGTTGGCAGCCTGAACGCCTCAAACCAGCACCTCTTGCGGGTCCGCTTTAGATTTGTCTGATGGTATGGACGCCCCTCACGGCTTCGCGATGAGCCATACTGGAGCGTGTTGAACAATCCAGAACGAGGAGGCGTCCATGACGAAGATTATGACAGTTGGGTTGGATCTAGCGAAGTCAGTCTTTCAGGTTCACGG
>JAJFJD010000001.1 GCA_021774335.1 Alphaproteobacteria bacterium | reverse complement strand
GCGGCCGAAGGCACTGACGCTGATCGCGTTGCTTTCGCTCAAGCCGTGACACGCCACACCGCGATACAAGAACAAGTCGCCGGACTAACCGCTGAAGCCGGACGCGCCCTGTCGCAGTTCCGTATCGCAGCCGGCGAAGTCCGGGATGCAAAGGCGCTCGGTGCGATCCTTGATGCCAACCAGGGCCGCGATGCTATCGCCGATCAAGCTCGCCTCGTGGCGTCGCTGGATACGCCGGCTAAGATTTCGAAGTACATGCTCGAATCGCGCAAGGCCACCACATCGGAGAAGGTTCTCGAAGCCTGGATTAACGCCCTCCTGAGCGGCCCGCAGACGCATGTCGCCAACATCACAGGCAACATGATTACAGCCTTATCGGCGGTCCCTGAGACAGCCATAGCGGCGACACTGGGCAAGGCCCGCGCAGCATTCACCGGGAACAGGGCAGCCGACCGCGTACGCCTTGGCGAAGCCATGGGCCGATTGTCCGGCATCGCTCAGGGTGCGCGTGATGGCGTCGTAGCTGGCGCTCGTGCTTTCCAAAGCGAAATCGTGGTCGACGCCAGTAAGCTGGAGCAGAAGCGCCGCGCCGCGATCGGTTCCAAGAAGTTCACGATCCTTGGCCGAGAATTCGAGATAGGCGGACGGCAGGTCCGCATCCCCGGCCGCGCGCTACAGGCCCAAGACGAGTTCTTCAAGTCGATCGGCCGGCGACAGGAGTTGAACGCCCAAGCATTCCGCATAGCAGACACCGAGGGTTTAGTCGGACAAGCACGAGCCAACCGCATCGCCGAACTCGTGGCCAGCCCGACAAAGGAAATGCGGGAAGCGGCGGACGAGTTCGCGTTGACGCTGACCTTTCAGAACCCGCTCGGCAAGGTCGGCAACTCGATCATGTCGATATCGAACAGCCACCCGCTGGCGAAGATGGTGCTGCCGTTCGTGCGGACACCAATCAACATCATCAAGTTCGCTGGCAAGCGGACGCCGCTCGGTGCCTTGTCCGAAGAAGTTAGGGACAACATCAAAGGCGTGAACGGAGCCATTGCGCGGGACGAAGAACTATCGCGACAGGCATTCGGCGCAATGGTGATGACCGCTACGGCTTCACTTGCGGCTGAAGGCTTGATAACCGGTTCTGGCCCGTCCGACCCGAAGGAACGAGCATTGCTACGGGCGACAGGGTGGCAACCGAATTCGATCAAAATCAACGGCACTTACTATTCGTATGCCCGCTTCGAACCGCTCGCGTTGTTGCTCGGTGTGACGGCTGACGCGCACGCCATGGCCGGCAAGATGTCGGACGACCAAGCGGAGGAAGTCGGAGCCATGCTAGTCGGCAGCATCGCGAAGAACCTAACGTCAAAAACATGGCTACGCGGCCCGTCTGAGCTAATCCAGGCGTTGACCGATCCCGACCGGTATGGCGAGCGGTACTTACAAAAGCTCGCTGGCACAGTCGTACCGACCGGCGTTGCCCAAGCGGCGCGCGTCGACGATCCAGTGCTACGCGAGGCGCGGACCGTCCTCGACCAGATCAAGTCACGCGTCCCTGGCCTGTCCAAGGGACTGCTACCGCGCCGTGACATCTTCGGCCAACCGATCGAGCTTGAAGGCAGCTTCGGCCCGGACATCGCATCAACGGTTTACACGAGCCGGGAGAAAGACGACCCCGTCGTGCGCGAACTCCTGGCCCTGCAAATCCATCCGTCGCGTATCGGTCGCAAGATCGAAGGTATCGAGTTGACGGATCAGGAATACGATCGATTGCAGATCGAAGCCGGCACGAACTTGCGCCTTGGTCTAAGCGCCGCCGTCAACGCGGACGCATGGTCCGACCTTCCCGAGTTCGTGCGGAAAGAGGTTGTGGAGAAAATCCTTTCGACGACCCGCGCGCAGGCCCGCAAAGTGATGATCCTGGACCCGGAGTTTGCGAAGCGGAAGCTGGAAGCGCGGCAGAAGGATATCGAAGCCAAGATCGGTGCAGGGGAGTAGCCGCCATGTGTACGCCAGAACCCGTTACAGCCAAGCTAGGCATCTTCGGCCGGATCATCGATCCTGGCCTAGCGACGTCCGAGTTAGTCGGGAAGATCGCGGGCAAGCGCGTTGGCAACCTGCTCAACCCAGGTAAGTTTCTGGACGCCCTGTCGCCCGAGCCGGCCAAGGCCCCGGTTGTAGACCGGACCCCTAAGAAGACAGGGCAGCAGATTGCCGACGAAAAACGACCGGCCGTTCTGGCCGAACAGAACGAGGAACGGAAGCGGGCCGCGTTGTTGCAGCCATCGCTATTGCAGTCCATTCAGGACGGCGCAGACATCGCCGGCAACGATCCGGGACGCGCCACGGGAACGCAGAAACTGGATAGCGTGATAGCGAGGGGACGGCGGACTTTTCTGAATTGAGCGTCTTAGTAGAGGCACCAGATTTCGGTAGCGAGGACATAGCAGCGCCAAGACGTGAGCAGGATTGCCCAGACCGCTAGGGCTACCGGGATCGGTAAATCTAGCAAAGCGAAAATCAATATCCCGCGTCTTGGTTTTGTCACCTCAAGCCCCGTTAGCGCCAATGATACCTGCGCAGTGGGTCTGTCAATTTGGTGGGATTGAATTCGAATAGTGTGGGGTGGGTCACTATTGTTCGTCAGATTGTCATAACCGTCCCATGAAAAATACTTTGGACAAATTCCAAATCGAAATAGAGCACCTACGGCCCAAAGTGGAACTGATTGCTGTTCCATCCAATCCACGTAATCGAAATGTGCATAAAACACGAAGAGCGCAAAGTGATAAGCGAGCACTCCCAGCAGTACTCCAATTACCAATAGCTCGGCTTTCTTATCGGAGGCCGCGATCTTGATGCCGAAAAACCCCGCGCCAGAAAAATCTGTCCCTGGCACGAACCACATTAGCAGCAGAACAAACGCCAAAATGATCGAGTTTCGCCTGTACCGGCCCGTGCCTTCGGTCAGGATCGAATTCATGCCGAACGTTAGCCCCTCACAAAATCCTTAGCCTAGTCACCCTGGCCTTCGCCGACTTCAACGGCATGTCGGGCCATCGGCGGCGGATCGCATCGATTGCCGGCTGCGTGGCGTCGGTTAGCGACACCCCATCCTTCTTGGCCTGGACGAGCGCCGGGATCATCACGTCCAACACCTCGGCATCGGTAGGTTGCGCTTCCTTCGACATTTGGCAAATAGAACACATCGGGAACATATGAGCTAGGGTTTTGGCCGAAATCTGTTTTAGTTTGATCGCTCAGATAGCTTTGTAAATTTGCCGAAAATTCCCTAAAATACTGAAAAATAGAGTTTATTTTTCGATACAATAGAGCTAATCTCATCCTAATGCGTAGCTAAAATTGTTTTAATTTTTGTGGATTTATTAAGAGCCAAGCACTATATTAGGGGTCTATAGACATTCAGTCGGATATTCTCCGCTGGAACAAAACCCCCCAAAGCTTCGTAGAGCGTTGGGGGGTTTCTTTATAATTGGACAGATTAGGGTACTGCCTCGCCAGCAATCCCTAATCTGCATCTCGCCTAGCCTATTAGACTAGTAAAGCCACTATGATTGAAACAATCATAAGGGCCAAAACGAGAATTCTATAGACATTCTCTGTCACGACATTCTCCTTTCTAGCCCCCAATTTTGGCGCAATCGGTCGTAGCCGATTGCGCCACAACCCAGTGAGGTTACCAGCTTGCGAGGCTGCCTTTGTCGGTTCACAGGTTTGCACCTGTGTTGCCCGAACGTGTAACCGCGTTGGATTGGCGGGGCGATAGGATTTTACCATTTGGCGGTGTTCGGCACAGGTGTAATCGGTGGTCTAAAGCAAGTAACTGAGAAATAGTGATTAATCGCTGCGTGTGGTCTCAGCGTGTGGTCTCAATATTTCATAACTAATTGAAATATATGAAGAAATTAATATGGCGGAGGGAGCGGGATTCGAACCCGCGAGACGCGTTAACGCCTACACGCTTTCCAAGCGTGCGCCTTCAGCCACTCGGCCACCCCTCCGGCCTCGAAGGCGAGGGGACATTACCCAAGCGGACCGGGTCAGGCAAGCGGCGCGGCGCTCGCCCTCATGGCATGCGGTGGCCTGCTTTGCCGCTCCGTGGTAGTTTCGCCTTTTTAAAGCGGGGGGTGACGGGCCCATGCGGGCTATTCGATTTATTGGACAGGGTTTTATCGTTCTGGGCGCAGCGCTTTTGGCGTTCGGCGCGTGGCTGTGGTTTGCCGGGAATGACATGACGCAGGCCGCCGGGCAGCTTTGGTTCACGCTCGACAAGGAAAGCCTGAACACCGCGCAGGTGGTCGTACAGCGCTATCTCTATGCCGATCTATGGGATTGGATCGCCGTGCCGCTGTTGCAGCGCCCGGCCGGGCTCGCCGTCGCGATCCTTGTGGTCGTTTTCATCGTCATCGGCGGATTGATCCTGCTTGCCGCCCGCCGCCGGCGTTCCCGCACCTTTCGGCACTAGGACCGTTCGGTCCTGTTTTTTTAGTCCGCTGTTTTTTCGGGCCTATCCGAGTGCCGGCGGATCATCCGGAAAACCGGCCTCCGCGCGGACATTCGCCGCCGTCTGGCCCGCTTCCCGCATCGCCTGGAGGGTTAGGCTGCGGTCGCGTTTCGCGAAGCGGCGGCCCTCGTTGTCCATGAGCAGGGCGTGATGTGCATAGGCCGGTTCCGGCAAACCCAACAAGCTTTGTAAAACCCGATGCACATGCGTGGCGGGCAGCAGGTCTACGCCGCGCGTCACCAGCGTTACGTCCTGCGCTGCGTCGTCGACCACGACGGCGAGATGATAGCTCGTCGGGATGTCTTTGCGGGCGAGCACTACGTCGCCGAAAACGGCTGCGTCCACCGGCACCGTCCCGGCGGCCTTGTCGTGAAAGGTGAGCGGCCCCGCCGACGCCACGGCATCATCCATCTTGAGGCGGGTCGCGTGCGGTTCGCCCGCCACAATTCGGTTCGCCCGTTCGTCCTCGCCAAGCCGTTGGCAGGTGCCGGGATAGACCGGGCCTTCGGGGCCGGCCGGATGCGGCGCGTGTCCGGCATCGTCGATCTCGCGTTGGATGTCCTTGCGGGTGCAGAAGCAGGGATACAGCAGATCCCGTTGCTGCAGGCCGGACAGCGCCGCCGCGTAGGCGTCCATCCGTGCCGACTGGCGCATCACCGGTTCTTCCCAGGTGAGGCCGAGCCACGTCAGGTCTTCCAGGATACCGGCGTCGAATTCAGGGCGGCAGCGGCCCGGATCGATATCCTCGATCCGCAGCAGGAAGCGGCCGCCGCTGTCCCGCGCCGCCTGCCAGGCGACCAGGGCGCTGTAGGCGTGGCCGAGATGCAGCCGGCCGCTCGGGCTCGGCGCAAATCGCGTCACGGTGTGCGGTTTCGCGCTCATCCCCCTGGCCCTACCGCCGGGCATGCGTTAAGTCAATTGGCATGACGCCCGACTTTATCCGCGATTCGCTCGACGCGCTCGGCAAGGCCGACCCCGACATCAAAAAAGCGGTCAAGCTGGTCGGCTATCCCGAACCGCGCAATCGCGAGCCCGGCTTCGGTTCGTTGCTCAACATCATTATCGGACAGCAGGTTTCTGTCCATGCGGCCGCCGCGATTCGTGGCCGCGTGGTCGAGGCGGTCGGTCCGATGACGCCGAAACAATTCCTGGCGACGGACGAGGAGATCCTGCGTGGCGCCGGATTGAGCCGCCGTAAGGTGGAATACGGCATGGGCCTGGCGGAGGAATTCGTCACCGGCCGACTCGACCCCGATGCGTTGACCGATGCGTCGGACGACGAGATCATCAAGGTGCTGACCGCGTTGCGCGGCATCGGCCGGTGGAGTGCGGAGATCTACATGCTGTTCGCGCTGGGTCGATCCGACATCTGGCCCGCCGAGGATCTGGCGATCCAGGAGGCCTTGCGCCGGCTCAAGGATCTGGAGGAACGCCCGGCACGCGCCGCCTCCGAGGCGATCGTCGAACCGTGGCGGCCTTGGCGCGGCGTTGCGGCCTTGTTCCTGTGGCATTATTACAAGGGCGCACCCTAAACGCGCGAACCCCTGCGCCTTCGAACCGAAAGAAGAATTTCATGGCCGGACTGATGGAACTCGACGGGCCGCGATTTGGCCCCGCCGCCGGTGGCGACCCCCAGCAACTGGTCATCCTGTTGCATGGCCTGGGCGCCGATGGGCAGGACTTGATCGGCCTCGCGCCGCATTGGGCGCAAGTGCTGCCGAACGCGGCCTTCGCCTCACCGAATGCGCCGTTCCCCTGTGACATGTCGCCGATGGGCTATCAGTGGTTCAGCGTGCAGGACCGGTCGCGCGAGTCGGTGTTGGGCGGTGTCCGGGCCGCCGCACCCATGCTCGACGCCTTTATCGACGCGGAGTTGGAGCGCGCCGGGCTCGACGAGAGCAAACTGGCGCTGGTCGGGTTCAGCCAGGGTACGATGATGAGCCTGTATGTCGGGCCACGGCGCGAAAAACAAATCGCCGGGATCGTCGGCTTCTCCGGCCGGTTGATCGCGCCCGACCTGCTTGCCGATGAAACATTGTCACGCCCGCCGGTCCTGCTGGCGCATGGCACGGCGGATGAAGTCGTGCCGTTCGAATCCATGGCCGAGGCGGAAGCGGGACTCACCGCGGCGGGTATCTCAGTGGACACGATCGACTGTCCGGGCGTCGGCCACGGGATCGACCAGAACGGGCTGGTGCGCGGCGCCGAATTCCTCAACCAGGTGCTCGGCCAAGCCTAACGTCCGGAGACGCCATGCCGCTGCAAAACCGCGTGACACCGACCGGCGAAATCGTCGCGGTGGGCGCGCGCGGCGGCTTCATGGGCAATCGCGGAATCCTGCACGACGGGCACCGGCAGCTCGGGGTCAGCCGATGGAAGCATAAGGCCTGGATCATCTGCCGGTTGTCGTTTCGCGGCCGGCACCGGGTGCTGATGACACCCGGCCGCTACACCGAACTTTTCTTCCATGACGAAGCGGTCGCGATCGCCGCGGGCCACCGGCCCTGTTTCGAATGCCGCCGGCAGGATTTTTATGCCTGGCAGGCGGCATGGCGCGACGGCAACGGCGTGCCGGATCTGCCGCGGGCGCCCGACATGGATACGCAGCTTCATCGCGAACGGGTCGAACCGTATACGCGGCGGCAGAAGGTTTGGCAGGCACGGCTTGGCGACCTGCCGGCGGGCACTTTCCTTTCCCATGCGGGGCAACCATGTTTATGGCGGGACGGACAGGTCTTGCCGTGGACGCACCGGGGATATGGCGATGCGGTGCCGCTAGCGTCGCAGGAAACCGTGACCGTGCTGACGCCGCCACTGTCGGTCGGGGCCTTGCGGGGCGGCTATCGGCCTTGTTGATAAGATACTGGATAAGTTGTTGATAACTTGTGGATGAATGTGACAAGTCGATGAAGATTAGAGGATATTCAGTGGTCGCATCTTGTCGGAGTCGTCGATTTCGGTTATCAGATTGGCGTCGCTCGGCACGGGCCTCGGCTATTGGGCCGGAAGGTGCCGGACGGCGCGGTCTGGATAAGGGGTGCGATTAACCGTGAACCTTGCCGATAAAGATTGCCCGGCGCTTGTGCTGAATGCCGACTTTCGGCCGCTGAGCTATTTCCCGCTGTCGCTGTGGAGCTGGCAGGAAGCGGTGAAGGCGGTGGTGACCGATCGCGTGCATGTGGTGTCGCATTACGAACAGGTCGTTCGTTCGCCCTCCTTCGAACTGCGGCTGCCGAGCGTCATTTCCCTCAAAGATTACGTGTCGCAGGCCCGGCGGCCCGCCTTCACGCGGTTCAACGTATTCCTGCGCGACCATTTCGCCTGCCAGTATTGCGGGTCCGGGTTCCCGGCGCAGGAACTGACCTTCGATCACGTGGTGCCGCGTTCGCTTGGCGGGCGTACGACATGGGCCAACGTGGTGTCGGCTTGCGCGCCGTGTAACCTAAAGAAGGGCGGGGGATTGTTGCGCGACAGCGCGGTCAGCTTGCTGCGGCCGCCGGAGGCGCCGAGTGTCTGGGAATTGCAGGAAAATGGCCGGGCCTTCCCGCCGAACTTCCTGCACGAGAGCTGGCGCGACTTCCTGTATTGGGATACCGAACTGGACGAGACCTAGCGCGCTGTCGAGGCGGGCCTAGAACCTTTCCGACAACCAGATCGCCAGGCGTGACCCGCGCCGCACCGCACCCGTCAGAAGGGGATAGGCAGGCGCGTCTTCCGCGCCGTGTTCGAGCGCCGTGTCACGATGCTCCAATTCCTCCGCCTGGAATTTCTCGACGACGGTTGTGAGTTCCGGGTCGCTGTCGGCCAGGCGTTCCAGTTGTTTGCCGTAATGGTCGTCGATTTCCTCTTCGACGCCGACCGTGCAGGCCATGGCCGCACGTTCGCCCATCAGTGCCGTCCCCGCGCCGAGCATGTATCCCGCCGCGTGCCAGAACGGTAGAAACACCGTAGGCCGCACGTGCCGCTCGGCGATCATCGCGTTGAACCGGTCGAGATGGACTTCTTCCTGCTTGCCCATATCACGGATGGTCGGGGCGGTCGGTTTGTTCTTCAGGACATCCAACTGGCCGGCATAGATTCGCACGGCCCCGTACTCGCCGGCGTGATCCACGCGGACCATGCGGTCCCTCTCGTGCGCCGGCGACGGATCGCCCGGCAGGTATGCGGGGCCGGGACGCGCCATTAGATGGCCCGCCGCGTCGCGGCCTTCACCGCGAACAGGCCGGTCGCCAGCGACATCAGGCCGTTATATCCGGCCATCGAAATGCCGAAGAGGGTCCACGCCGCGGTATCGCAGGGCACGATGGGTTTGTTCATGGTCTTCTTCAGGTCCTCGAAGCTCGCCGGGATCGTGCCGCCGCCGCAGGTCGAGGGGCCGGCCCACCACTTGTATTCGACGCCCGCGTGATAGAAGGCGAGGACCGCGCCGCCCAGGATTACGAGTCCGGCAAGCAGGAGCAGGAATCGCTGGGCTTTGCCCGGCAGGGCCGGTACGAGCGCCAGTGCCGCGATGGCCATTGCGGCCCACCACGGCCAGCGCTGGTAAAGACAAAGCTGGCATGGATCCAAACCGCCGACATATTGCGACGTATAGGCGGTGCCGAGCGTCGCCGCGCTGATCAGCAAGACGATCAACGCGGGCGCGGTCGCCGGTCGCTCCAATCCCTCTGCCGAAAGTGCCACGAAACCGCCCTTGCGCCGATTAGACGCTCAACCCGATTGCCACGAAACCCAGAAATAAGATGGCGAAGAATGCAAGCGCGAGCAAGCCTAGGTACTTCTCAATAAAGGCCCGGATCGGTGTGCCAAATCGCCACAGCAGGGCGCAGATGATCAGGAAACGTGCGCCGCGACTCAGCACCGACGCGGTGATGAATGTGCCCAGGTCCAACTGCACGACACCGGTGGCGATGGTGACCACTTTATACGGGATCGGGGTGAATCCGCCGGCGGCGACGATCCAGCCGCCATATTCCTCGTACCAGCCCTGGAAGACCGCATATTTGTCGGCGTAGCCGTAGAAGTCGATGATCGGTCTGCCGATCTCTTCATACAGGTAGAACCCGATGCCATAGCCCATGATGCCGCCGACCACAGAGGCGACAGTGGCGACGGCGAAGATGACCCAGGCCCGTTCCCGTGCGGCCAGAACCATCGGGATGATCATGACGTCGGGCGGGATCGGAAAGATCATGCTTTCCGCGGTGGCGATGATGGCAAGCCAGGCGACGGCATGGCGGTGTGCGGCCAGCGCCATGGTCCAATCGTAAAGAGAACGCAGCATCAGTCGGGTTTATAATCCTTCAAGGCGTCGGCTACCGTGGATACGACGGAGCCCCAATCGTCGGGCGCCGGTTGGCGGAACAATTGAAGAGTGGGATACCACGGTGAGTCGTTGCGGCCAATCTGCCATCGCCAATCCGGCGCATGGGGCAGCATGACCCAGGTCGGCCGTCCCAACGCCCCCGCGAGATGGGCGGCAGCGGTATCGACGCTGATGATCAGGTCGAGGTCGGCCATCGCCGCGGCGGTATCGTCCAGGCTGTTGCGGATCGGCTCAAGGTCCAGCAACGGAACGCCAGCCTCAGCGATTTCGGCGCTAACGTCGCCGCCTTGCAAGCTGACCCATTCGATTCCGTCGATGTTGAACAATGGCCGTAGTGGGTCCAGCGACATCGATCGCCGGCGATCCGCGGGATGCTCCGGGTTGCCCGCCCAAGCCAAGCCGACGCGCAGCGCTTCGGTGCGCGGCGGAAGCGGCGACAGTGTGTTCGGCGGCACGGCGATATAGGGCGTCTCCGCGGGGATGTCGTCGACCAGTCCGCGCATGAGATGCGGCATGCTCATCAGCGGCGCATGACAATCGTACAGAGGCGCGTCCTTGAAGGCGGACACGACGGTGATCGACTCGCCGAGCGTGCCGAGCAGGTTCTTTAGCGCGGGCGGGCAGGCGATGATGACGGCAGCGCCCATCTCCGCCAGAAGTTTGGCATAGCGGCTGAACTGGATGGAGTCGCCCAGCCCCTGTTCGGCATAGAGCAGGATCGTCTGCTGCGCCGGTGATGTGCCGTCCCATTCGGGGCCGGTAACGGGCGCCTTTACGAAGCCCGGCTTGTTGCGCCGCCATTCATAGGCTGCAAAACCCTCCGCGATCCTGCCGTCCAGCAGCAGTGTCATGGCGAAATTCCAGTAGTAGTCGGGGTCGGCCGGCTCACGGGCGAGGGCGCATTCATGCGCCATCCGCGCCTCGGTCAGGCGCAGTTTGTCCTGCAGCAGATTGCCAAGATTGCTCCATGCGCGCGCGAATCCGGCGTCGCAGGAAAGCGCCTTATTCAAGGCGTCTTCCGCCGCGTCGAGTTGGCCGGACCGGTGCAGCACGGCGGCCAGGTCGGTGCGGACGCCGGGGTCGTCCGGCGCCAGCGCGCAGGCACATTGCAGCAACGGCAAAGCATCGTCGTCGCGGCCTGCGTCGTGTAATGCGATCCCGAGATTGTTCAGCGCCAGCAGATTGTCGGGCTCTTCCCGTACCGCGGCTTCGTAGGCTTCGATGGCTTCGTCCAACCGGTCCAGCCGTTGCAGTGCCGTGGCCAGGTTGACGGACGCGGTGGCGTTGTTCGGTTCCTTCTCCAGTCCCGTCCGGTAATAGCCCACTGCCTCTTCGTGCCGGTTGAGCGCCAAGCAAGCGTCGCCCATCGCCGCATACACGATCGCCGCGTCTTGGTTTTGTGCCTGAAGCGCCGGCAGTAATCCGTCCAACAGGTCCAACGCTTCCTGGTGTTGTTCCGCTTCGGCCAGGGCGATTGCATATTCGGCTTTTAGTTCGATGCGATGCGGCGCGCAGGCGACGGCCTGCTCCAGGCTGTTGACTGCTTCCGAAGCGTCGCCGTTCATCCGGCAGGCGCTGCCGAGCAGGCCCCAAATCTCTGCGTTTTCCTGATTCGATTGCAGCATGGCACGGTACAGCGCCGCCGCCGCCCGGTAGTCACCGTCCTGGTGCAGTTCGAGCGCCAGCTTCAGCGTGGCTTCGTTTGACGCTTGATTGGTTGCCATGCCCACCCGGGCGTTACTTGGTTTCGGGGCGGTCGCCATACGACTTTTGCGGCGTGCCAGGGTTCAAGGAAATATGCGTATGCAGGCCTTTCCACGGGTCGCCCCGTTTGGCCCGGCCGAACAGGACCGTCGCGCGGCCAGGTCTCGGGTAGTAGCCGCCCGTGTCGTCGATCCCCTTTGATTGCCAGGTGACAACCCCGAAAGCCATCAGGCCGTCCGGCGAGACGCCGGCGCGCAATGTGTCGAGGTTGAATTTGAAACCTTCGATTGTCGGCCAGATGGAGCGCCATTGCCGCTGCTCCAGCTTGTCCAGCCCGTCGACCGTGTCCATGAAGGTGCCGAAGCCAATGACGTCGGTATCGAATAGATCGCGCGCGGCGGTAAAGTTCACCGCGTCCACATGCTTGTCCCAGGTCGCGAACCAATCGCGAATCGCCGTCACTTCCTCCGCCGGCGCTTCGTAACCCAGCATCGCCACCCCCCTCTTTCGTATTAACCCTCAGCAGCATACGCGGTGTTGCGCCGCAACGCGAGAGGGCAGTCTCGGTTGTCGCCGAGCAGCTTTGCCCGCCTGATCGCCAAAAGCGAAACTCGCCGTTGACCGGCCCGATGCCAGGCCTATAGTGGGGCCGTCCTGGTACCGTGCCCCTGTGGCGGAACTGGTAGACGCGCGTGACTCAAAATCACGTTTCCTTTGGAAGTGGGAGTTCGAGTCTCCCTGGGGGCACCATTTTCCTTTCATTCATATAGTTCACTCGGGCGGTTGGCTTGGGCTGCGGCGTCGATTGGTGCGTTAGAGGTACCGAGGCTGCTGTTTTGACCTTTTGCGTGTGGATCTATAGACATCACAGCCGGGAGAGGCAGGTGACGGAGTTTTTTGATTGGTTCGCTGATCAATCCGGCGCCGGGTTTTTTATTGAAGGACGTATTTCATGAACGTTTCAAATTTCCTACGCCTCCCAACGTACCTCCATGCGGCCGTACTTTTTGGCGGATTGGCGCTTGGGCTTCTGCTGCCGTCGCCGGGCCATGCGATGGTGGTGAACACGCTGCCGGCCGGCGTAACTGTCAGTCCGCTGCCATTTGCGGCCGTCCGCAGCACCACAGATTCGAACACGGATATCGGTTCGCAGAACCCGGCAAATGTCGAATCCAAACTGGAATCGGCCGCCTGGTTTAATACACCGCTGACCTTTGTAGGTGGCGGGGCGTGCGGTACCTCTCCCGCATTCGCCAACGGCTGTACCGCCTTTGACAATGGCGGCGGACCTGCCAACAAGGGCGGCTCATCAACCTTCGAGGCGAATGTATTCGGGATCCACTACGGCAATAATTTTATTGCCGTGCTGTACAGCGACTTGGTTTCGACCTTCGAAATCAATGGGCTTCGGAATGGCGTGAGCAACATTTATGCATTCACGACAGTGACTGCCGTGCCGCTGCCGGCTGCCATCTGGTTGTTTGGAACCGCGATGCTGGCGTTACTCGGTATTACCCGTCGGCGACGGATGTCTGCCGCTTAACCGATAATTCGCCGTATAATTAGTTTATGAGCTTCCAACTGCCGTCGGGTTGTCGGCAGGCGGTGCCATAGCTATCGACCGGTTTGCCGCCAACTGTCGCTTTCGCAGTGTATTCACGGCAATACTCACCCGAGGCTGTTTTCGTCGTTTTTTGCGGTGTCACCTCGTATCGGGCGCCGCGCCGCGAATCTGTCCAAGTGATCGATTCCCGGTCCGGCACATGTTCGAATGTCTGGCTGAAACATGTGTTCTCGGCCTGCGCGAGCTGATCACCGACCGCGTGACCGATCACCGCACCGACCAGCGTACCGATGGCTGTCGCGGCGAGTTTTCCATCTCCTTTACCGAACTTCGATCCGGTGTAGCCGCCGGCTGCCGCACCGATGACACCGCCAACAACGCGTGGGTCAAAGAGGTCTGGACGGCAACGGCCGTCGCGTAATCCCGGGGGTAAGACATACGCCGCGCGGGTTTCCTGCTGACGCCATTTCTTTTTCTTATGTTTGTTCGCTCCATGGCCTTTCTTCGCCCTGTAACCATGCGCGGGCGCCCAGGGCGGTGGATCGGCCGCAAGGGGCGGAGCGAGAAATGCCAAGCCGATCAGTGCCGTAAATCCGGCTGTGATTAAACGGAGCGGCGATATCTTTGACGTCAAAGGGCGCATTGAAAATCTCTATATGGCGTGACCATTGAAGCCGTCAGGATAGGATGCCCTACATTAAAACCCTGTTAACGAATTCGACGCATGGGCACTCATTCTCGACCTGTTCTGATGATTGGAACGGGCGGTTTCAACAAAAAAGCTGGAATATGCGGGAGTCACACACCAAATAGACGGGGTCGCCACTTCGACCGGTTCCGCTTGGTCGATTAAAAAATAGGGCAAAAATGTTTGGCATCTGGATCGTCATTCTCTTCGGCATCATTCCGGCTGCCGCAGGCGCCGGGTTGAGTTATGCGTTCTCCAAGGAAGATCCGCCCAGCCGGAAACGGTTGATCATCGGCGGGGCGATCGGCGCTGTCATTGGCCTCGCGCTCGGCATCACGTTGGTGCAAATCTAACTTCCGCCATTGCTGTTTGACCGGTTTTCCGAGCCGGAACCTCTCTGATTTGTGCCGCCGTTCGCCGCGATGCTACCAATGCATCAGCGGCTTGATCGCGCCCAATAGGAGAGTGAACACATGTCTATGGTGGAAATCCTCGCCATCCAGCCGGTGTCCGACGCCGAGCGAAGCCGTATCGAAGCGGTCGACAGTTCCATACACCTGACCGATGCGGGCGGCTGGTTCGACGGCGAAATCCGCGAGGGCTGGCCGGACTTCACGACGCGGCGCTATCTCGCGCGGGACGCCAACGGCACGGGGACGCGGGAAGAACGGGACGCCTTGTTGGCCAGCGCGGAAATCATTCTTGGCGGCTTCCCCTATCCACTGGAATTGCGCGGCCGGGCGCCGAAACTGAAATGGTTTCATCAGCGTCCCGCCGGGGCGAGCAATCTGTTGCGCGGCGATTTGTGGGGCAGCGATGTTGTCGTCACCACGTCGCGAGGCTTCGGCAACACGTTGCCGATCGCGGAATATACGCTGGCCAGCATTCTTCATTTCGCCAAGGGACTCCATCGTGTCGAGGTGGACCGGTCGTCCGAGCTGTTGGATCACCGGCCTTTCAAACCGCTGCTGATCGAAGGGAAGACGGTGTGCGTGATCGGCGCGGGCGGGATCGGCTGCGACGTGGCCAAGCTGTGCGCGGCCGTCGGGATGCGGGTGGTCGGAACCCGGCGGCGGCCGTTGGCGGACGGCGAATCGCTGCCGGACGGCTTCGACGCGTTGCATCCGCCGGGCGACTTGCATCGTCTGTTGGGCGAGAGCGACTTTGTCGCGGTGTGTTGCCAGTGGACACCCGAAACGACCGACCTGATCGGCACCGAAGCCTTCGCGGTGATGAAGCCCGGTGCGGTTCTGGTGAACGTGGCGCGTGGTGAGATTGTCAACGAAGACGCGCTCGTGACCGCATTGGCCGAGGACCGCATCCGCGGCGCGGCGCTCGACGTCTATGTGGGCGAGTTCGATGCGGCGCCGGACGCGCGCTTGTGGTCCGATCCGCGTGTGATGATTACGCCGCACACGTCCGGCGGCTCGGACGAAAGCCGTCACCGCGCGATCGACGTCTTCTGCGACAACCTCGACGCCTATCTGAAGGGCGCGCCGCTGATGAACGTTATCGACTGGGATCTGGGATACTGACGCAGGTCGACGGGTGTGGCGGGCTTCTGCTTCCCCGCGAATTGCGCGATGATAACGACACGTCTTACGAACAACAATACGGAGGGATTTCCCATGGATGAAGGTTTCGTGCGGGACAAGGTCATTTTGGTGACCGGTGCGGGCCGTGGGATCGGGGCCGAAATCGCCAAGCTTGCCGCGTCCGAGGGGGCGAAGGTCGTGGTCAACGATCTTGGCAGCAGTGTGGAAGGTGACGGTACCGACGCCACGCCGGCGCAGCAGGTCGTCGACGACATCGCGTCCAACGGCGGCGAGGCGATCGCCAATGGCGGCAGCATCGCCGATTGGGACGACGCGCAGGCCATGGTGGCCCAGGCGGTCGATACATTCGGTCGGATCGATGGTGTCATCAACGTCGCCGGTATTCTCCGTGACCGGATTTTTCACAAGATGTCGCCTGAGGAATGGGGTGCCGTTATCGGTGTCCACCTCACCGGCTATTTCAACGTCGCGCGGGCCGCGGCCGAGCATTTCCGGAAACAATCGTCCGGCGCGATGGTGCATTTCACGTCGAATTCCGGATTGATCGGGAATATCGGGCAAGCCAATTATGCGGCCGCGAAGATGGGCACTGTCGGCCTGTCGAAATCGATCGCGTTGGACATGGCGCGCTATCGGGTGCGATCGAACATCGTATCGCCGTCGGCCTTTACGCGGATGATTGAGACGATCCCGACCAACGATCCGAACAAGGCGTCGCATGTGGAGCGGCAGAAACGCATGCTGCCGGAGAAGATCGCCCCACTCTGTGTCTATCTGATGTCCGATGTGGCGGAAGAAATCTCCGGCCAGATCTTCTACGTCCGCGCCAACGAAATCATGCTGATGAGCCAGATGCGGCCGATCCGCTCGGTCCATCGCGACGGCGGCTGGAGCTGCCAGACATTGCATGAACACGGCATTCCGGCGCTCAAGGCGAGCTTCTATGACCTGGAGCGGTCGCGCGACGTGTTTACCTGGGATCCGATCTAACAGACAGATTCCCACGCGCCGGCGAATTTTCACGGTATGGCGTTTTCCGATAGGCTGGGCAAAGTCTTCCTTCGGGAAATGCCACGCTGGCGGATGGAAAGAGGTCTCTCATGGCAATGGAAGTGCGCAAACTCGGCGAACCGCTCCTGGCCGAAGTGGTCGGTTTGGACGTGACGAAGCTCGCCGACCCGGAGGTTTGGGCCGACGTCAATCAAGCCTTTCTCGACAACAATGTCCTGGTGTTTCGCGGTCAGATGATGACGGCGGCGGAGATGGTCCAATTCGCCGGACAGTTCGGTCCGCTCGAACCCCACATTACCAAAAAGTACAACCATCCCGATTTCGAAGAGTTGATCGTGATGAGTAACGTCGACGCCGAGGGCAAGATCGATGCGCTCGGCGCCAAGCGCGGGACGCGGTGGCACACTGATATGTGCTACCGCGAGGTGCCGTCCAAGGGAACCATGCTGCACACGCTGGAAATACCGGACGAGGGCGGCGATACGCTGTTTGCCAACATGTATCTAGCGCTCGAGGCGATGCCGGCGGCGCTCAAGAGCCGGATCGAAGGGCGGCACGCCACCTTCCGTTATGGTGGGCGCAAGGCGGTCGGTCAGGTGCGGTTGGAGGCGGAAGATCAGGATGCCGACTTGATCGCGCATCCCATCATGCGCCCACATCCGGAAACCGGCAGGCTGTCGGTCTATGTCAATCCGGCGCATACGGTCGGGATCGTCGGGATGGACGACGACGAGGCGCTTCCTTTGTTGGAGGAAATCTACGACTGGTGCAGCCGCCCCGAGTTTCAGGCGCGCCACCAATGGCAGCTGGGCGACACCGTTATTTGGGACAATCGTTGCACATGGCATAAGGGAACCGGCGAGAATCCGCTTCGCCAGGCGCGACGGTTCCTGCGCGCCACCGTGGGGGACGCGACGGCGACCGCATCGATTGCGGCCTAGACTGGAACACTAGCGGTATCGGTTATTCCGACGCGAGCGGATCGTTGGGGGCGGCGCCTTCCCAGTCGAAGCCCGGCAACTCGAAACCGCCCCGCTTACCGCTGATCAAGCCGGGGCCTTTGCCAAGAGCGCCTTCGCCGTCATCGGTATCGACATTATTGTCGCCTTGGATCGTGGCGCACGCGCCGAGTGCTACGCTGAGCGCCGCCACGGCTACGATTTTCCGAATACCTGAAGCTGTCATCTGCATATGTAGAATCTAGGAACCTTGATCCGCCCTTTAAAGGGGTGTGGAGACTTATCGTAATGCGATGCTACGCGCAAATTCGAGGCCGCGTAGGGGAGAAACGCGGCCTCGAAGGGGAGAGTCAGGTTGGTCAAAACCCGATAGATAAAATTTTAGCTAAATATCAAAAAAATGCAGTGATTACGGTCACAGACCGATAAAACGGCAGAAAACCACCGATTTCAGGTCAGCGTTTGGGCGTTATTCGGGCGTCTATAAGGAGGAGGGCTGAAATAGGAAACGGGGCCGCGCGTGGGAGGGGCAAAGGGTGCGCGGCCCCGTCGAAACTGAGGGTGAGTATAAACGGATGCGGATTTTCGGCAGTGACTGGCGTCACTGGGAACGGCTTATTCGTACGCTCCTATCGGCGCTCGGCTGTGGGTTTGTTCAACCGCCGAAATGTTGGCAGCCACCGGGCTTCCAGGTCTTCGCACTGGCCTGCGCTTGTTTAAGGTCGGCCGGTGTCATTTCCTTGGAAAGGTCGCTCCGCAGGGCATCGGCGGCCGCGAGTCCGTTCGTTAGGGCTTGCGAATACCATAGATAGGCCCGCACGGGATCCCGGTCCACCGGTGCCTGACCGTACCGGTATCGGGTCGCCATCGTGTTCTGGGCTATCGGATGTCCCTTGAGGGCGGCGGCACAAAGCCAGGTCCACCCCCGTTCCGCATCACTTTCGCTGAGATAGAGCGCGAACAAAGCCGTACCGTCGCGGAGACCCGGATCGAATGGATCCGCGGTTTCCGGCCGATCGTCTTCCTGGTTGGCCGATGCCGATGCTTTTTCCGTAACGGCTGGACCACAGCTTGCGGTCATGATCAACGCGGCAAGCGGCAGACAAAGAGCTGCCGTGTGACGTAAATTGCGGATCAAGAAAATCGCTGAAGCAACGGTGCGAGATCAGCGGCTGCCGCGATGGTTTCGCAGTCGCAATCGAAACACTGGTATCCGTCCGAGTTTTTTTCGATGCCGAATTCGATCACACCATCATTGTCCAGCACGACGAAAACGTCATTGCCGGTTTGGCTGGAAAATCGCCGCATGCCGGATGCCCGGCCATTCTGAACCAATGAATCGCCGAGTTCGGTAATGCTTCGAACGTCGTCGTCGCTGAACAGCGTCCTCTCTCCGCAGTGCACGTCGCCACCGCGCATTGGGATAACTTGAGCCGGCATTTTTCTCTCCCCTCTTCTTTTTTTGAGCGCGCCTGCCGGAGGCGTGCCCCGAAGATCGTTAATCTGTAATACGTCCCAATTGGCCTGGGAAGGGGGAAAATCGTCGCGATTGCAGATTCGAGCCATGTTTCGCAGGCCGGCGGGGCGGCAAAAGAAGGGGCGGCCGATAGGCCGCCCCAGTTGATGAGCTAAAAAAGGTTTCCGGGAGGAATTGCGATGACACCGTCACCGCCCTTTTCTGCAGTTGCGAAACTGCATTGCGATGTTTCATTGCTACATGAGTGGTTTCAAGCAAAAAAAAGTGCTTATTTTATAGACAATTACTGGGTATTTGCAGGGCAGCAAAACTCTAGGCGGAAAGGGCGTCGATTCGCGGGAATTGGCACGCATGCCCAAAACGTGGGCGCCGCCGTCGCGCCGTCATTTTATGCTGGCCGGCTGGAATTTGCATTTTCTTGCTCGCCCGGCGCGGCAATGCCGGTTTTTTCTGTCCCGTCAGCAGCCCCGCGGCCCAGCCATTCGTCGCGCAGCATACCGAAGAAGTAAACGTCCGCATGTTCGTCGTCCGTTGTGACCGCATGACCGCGCAAAATTCCTTCGCAGGTGAACCCCAGGGCTTTGTAATTGAACAGGGCGGGAAGATTGCGGGCGTGCACCGTTCCGTATACCCGGTAGAGGCCCAGCGTATCGAAGAGATAGTCGAGCAGTCGCGTCCGTGTTTCGAAGACTGCGTTGGTGCCCCAATGGCGGCGGTCGCCGATCATGACCTCAGTGCTTGCCCTGCCGAGCTGAGGTTCCGTGTGCACCTGATAGAAGCCGAGAAGCCGTTCGTCGGATTTCTCGAAGATGCCAAGCAGGAAATTCGTGACATTGTCGAACTGACGCATGAACCGTAGGAAATCGTTCGTCGAGGGGTGCGCCGGCAATTCGACATAGCGCAGCAACTCGTCGTCGTGGAGCCACCGGACCAAGCGGCCGGTGACATCGGCTCGGTCCAGCGGGCGCAAAATGAACCGGTCTGTCTCCAATCGGATCGGTTGCTGTGTTGGCGGGTTCATTGGAAGACCTTCCGCTCTGGGGACATCACGTGTGGGACCGGTCGCCAGCATAGCATGCGGCATTTCGATTTTGACGGCCCTTGCGGCGTTACGCGCAATATCGCGGCGTCGCGTTCATGCTATACGGTAGGCCTTCGCGCGAGGATGGCGCCGCGCGCGGTCGACCGTGACACAGGAGGATGATTTGATTGCACGAAAAGAAGAGTTCACCGACATGCGCATCAATTTGGACGGCGGCACCTATGAGGGATGTACCTTCCGGAATTGCACGTTGCTGTATAGCGGCATGCTGCCGGTAAGCCTGAATAAATGCTTTTTCGAGAACTGCGTCTGGGACTTCATCGGTCCGGCCGGAAATGCGCTGGCTTTCATGCGCGACCTGTATATCGCCGGGGGCGACCAGCGTGAGCAGGTCCAGGACGTGCTCGATAAGATCAAAGTCACCTCGTAAAGCAGTCGCGCGGAGTCGATCCGTGTCAGCGGCCGATTCGGTTTCGTGGTATTATGCCGATAACTGGAACGACCCGCCTCGCCATATCGGGCGATGCGTTGAGAGAGGAAACCAAAGCATGAATACAATGGAAATTTTCGACCCATCCGGCGCGACGGAGATCACGCGATTGCACGCGGATCGTCTCGGTTCGCTGGAAGGCAAGACGGTCGCCATGCTGTCCGACGACATGTGGCAGGCGCATCGCATGATGCCCTTGCTGCGGGAGATGCTGGAAGAGCGTTACGACAACATCACGATTATCCCGGAGACCGAGTTTCCGATGGGGAACACCGCGATTGATCGCGACGAAACCGCCGACATGTTCGTCGAGCGCGGGGTCGACGCGGTCATTGTCGGAAACGCCTCCTGAGGCGCCTGCGCAACAGCATGCGGCCGTGCTGCCGCTAGAATCGAAAGCAGGGGCATCCCTACAGTACTACTGACCCGCGAGGACTTCGTCGGCGTTGTCCGCAACGCGCTCGCCGGTCTCGGTTTCGATCAGGACGCACCGATGGTGACATTCCCGATCGATCCTTTCCTAGTCGGCAGCGACTTGACGCCGATCCGGGAGAATTTCGACGGATTTCTGGATGGCTTGATGAAGTGGGAAGCGCGCGCCAGGGAGACCGGCGTGCAGGACCCGCCGCGCATGCAGATCGAGGCCAACGGCTTTGAAGCGGCGCTCGACAAGATGAACCGTCAATTCCTCATAAATACATGGGGTGACGGTCTTCCCTTGAATGCACCGACCGACGACCGCGTCGAATGGGTGCTCAAGGGAACCGATCTGCCGCGGGATCAAGTGATCGGCAAAGTCATGCCGCGTGGCGGCATTGCGACCGTCGAAACCATTGCGGTATCGCTCGCCATGGCCGGTGGCCGGCCGGAATACCTGCCGGTCATGCTGGCCTCGGTCGAGGCGATCCTCGATCCCGGTATGGAACATGACAAGTTCCAGGCGACCTCGGGCAGCACCTTCCCGGTCGTTATCGTCAACGGCCCGATAGCGCAGCAAATTCGCCTGAACTCCGGGTTTGGGCTACTCGGTCCGGACCCGCAGCATCCGGCGGGGGCCAGCATCGGCCGTGCATTGCGATTGATCCTGCAGAATGTCGGCGGCGCGTTGCCGGGGGTCGGCACGATGGCGATGTTCGGTGGCATGCGCTACACGAACGCTGTATTCGCCGAGGATGAAGATGGCTTGCCCGAAGGCTGGGATCCGGTCTGCACAGATCATCTCGGCCTGCCGCGAGGCAGCAACGCGGTTACCGTCTATGTGGCGACCGGCGCGTCGAACATCATGCGCCGCGGCGTTGGCAAGGAAGAGCCGGAAGAAGAAGGTGTGCAAAGTCTGCGTCGGGTGGGGCAATACCTGCGCAGTCCGAGCCCGCATTACACACATGGTTGGGCGAACGGATCGCCGGGCGCGTTGCTGATGTCGCGCGTTGTGGCGAAGCAGTTGTCCGGTCTCGGTTGGGACAAGGCCAAGATCAAGCAGTTCCTGTGGGAACGGTCCAGCACACCGGCGGCCGAAATCCGCGAGAACGGCATGAAGCAGTGGATCGAGCAGGCGGCCGATGCGGAAACGGTGGCATCGTCCGGCATGGATCCGTGGCCGATCTCTCGCACGCCGGAACAGATCATCCTCTGCGTCGCGGGTGGGCACCATCCGACGCATAACTTTTGGATGCAGGGAAATGCGCCAAAGGTTGCGGGCGGTGAGATCAAGCTGCCCGGCGGTTTCGACGCGTTACTCGCCGAAGCGGATGAGGATCTCGGATCGGGCGGCGAGTACTGCACGATTTAGGTCCGGCCACCGATGCCGTTGTACCCAAGGAAAAGCCGGCGGAAACGAATTCCGCCGGCTTTTTTTAGGATACTCGATACTCGATACTAGGTGACGAATTACGCTGCCCGCATCTGCGTCAGGAATTCGTCGACTTGCGTCCGCAAGGTATCCGCTTGCCCGGACAGTTCGCTTGCTGACGAGAGCACCTGCGCCGCCGCCGCGCCGGTCTGGGACGCGGCCTCGGTAACACTGGAAATCGTGCCACTGACGGTCTGCGTGCCGGTTGCGGCCTGTTGCGTGTTTTCGGCGATCTCCTGGGTAGCACTACCCTGCTCGGCAACCGCCGTTGCAATGGTATCGGTGATGCTGTTGATCTCGCCGATGGTGCTGCCGATCCCTTCGATCGCCGAAACGGCGTCGGAGGTTACTGACTGCATTTCCGAAATTTGAGCGCTGATATCCTCCGTCGCTTTCGCCGTTTGCGTCGCAAGGTTCTTCACTTCGGACGCGACGACGGCGAAGCCCTTGCCGGCTTCTCCGGCGCGGGCGGCTTCGATGGTGGCGTTCAGGGCGAGCAGATTGGTCTGTTCCGCTATGTCGCTGATCAGTTCCACGACTTCGCCGATCTTCTGCGCGGCGGACGCCAGACTTTGCACCGTCTCGTTGGTGCGCTGTGCGTCTTCGTTCGCCCTACCGGCAATTTCAGCGGATTGCGTGACCTGCCGGTTGATTTCGTTGACCGATGCCGATAGTTCCTCGGCGGCGGACGCGACGGTTTGCACGTTCGTGGACGCCTCCTCGGATGCGGCAGCCACAGTCGTGGTCTGCTGGTTGGCATCGTCGGCCGCTTTCGTCATCGACTGCGCCGTCGACGTCAATTGTGATGACGACGAGGAAACGGTTTCCACGATGGCGCTTACGCGATTTTCGAAGTCGTCGGCCATGGCGTTCATGGCGGCCTTCTTCTCGGCCGCGACGCGTTCTTCCTGCGCTGCCTTGTCCGCTTCCATCTTCTGAACTTCGATGGCGTTCTGTTTGAAGATTTCGATCGATTGAGCCATGCCGCCAATCTCGTCGGCCCGGTCCAATCCCGGAATATCAACCTCGAGATTGCCCTTCACCAGGTTCTCCATGACGTCGACGCTGTCGTTGATCGGGCCGGTGATGCCCCAGATGATGATCAGCGAGCCGACGATGGTGAGTGACAAAAGTGCAATTGTTGTGCTCAAGATCAGGAAAAACTGGCTGGATGCCGCGGATTCGAGCGTACTCAACCGCGTCGTGAAATCGGTTGCGAGGCGATCCTCGACCGACTTCATGAGGTTGATCTTCTCGGTGATCTTTTGGAACCAGATGCCGGCGTCGATATCGCCGGTGCTTCCCGACACGATGCTGTCGATGGCGATTTTTCGCATGCGATTGACGTCGTCCACGGCCGCGCCTCTGACGGTGCTTTGATAGAAAGCCGTTTGGTCCGGCGTCGCGTTCGACATGAACGTGTTGAGGAACACGCCTTGCATCGCGATGAGCTGGATGAACTTCTGGTGGATGGCCGGGGCGAACTGCTTCGCGCCGAAGCCGGTTGCGCCCATGGCGCGTTCAACGCCGGCCCGTTCCTTGGCTTCTAGGAATGCCGTGTAGCTGACGATCGCATTCGCGACTTCGCCGGTCGTCGCATGTTCGCTCATGCTGCCGACGATCTTCAGCAGATTTGCGATGGTCGGCGTATAGTATTTTGCCATCTGCGGCACGGTGACCGTTTGGCCGGACACGCTACTGCGCATTGGCGCGAGGTGCGTCAGGGCCGATGTCGCCTGCTGAATGGCGTTGGCAATATTGCTGCCATATGCATCGACGGCGAACGCCTTGAGCGCCGCATCAAGCTGCGTGTGGCGACTGTCCGTCTGTGCCCGTTGCTCGGGTAGTTCGGCGCGAAATTTAACGCCTTTGCTGGCGATAAATCCGGCAGACATACCGCGTTCTTTCTGGAGTTCATGCACAAGGGCGCTGAATTTGGGGGCAAGAGAGCCAAGCTCAAGCAACTCGTGCGTTTTACTCTGTTCCTGCCACGTGTTGTAAGTCAGCATTGTCGAGAATAGCAGCGCGCCGAGAAAGGGCAACGCTAGTAGAAGGTTGATTCTGCTGGAAATCCTCCAGCTCGATAGAATGGATTTTGACCAGGCTCTCATTGTATTTTCCCCTCAAAGAAACTTCGATTTAATAAGCGTCCCTCGGTTCAAATTGCGCCAGAAGACCGTATGGACTCGTCTTCATTTCGCCCCGCCAGAAATTGGCGATGCCTCGGGTCAAGTCCTGAACTGGTTCGGACTAAACTCGTTGGGCGGTAACCACAGATTGCACTTATTGTCTCTAGAAAGGATTAAAAGCCCGAAATAGACACGCCGAATTGCACAAATAGGGTGCATTTTGCGCGCTGCGGTCGATTTTGAATTGAATGTATTAGTCTATGGTTGTGAGGTCGGTGCTTGCGGAACAGGTATTACCGCATCGCCGTGTCTACCTGTCAGCGGATCAACGCTCGCAACCAGGTCGTCACGTTGAGCAGGCTGTTCAGCGCCGCCGCGACATAGGTGAACGCGCAGGCCTTTAGGATCCGGTTTGCCTCGGGCATGTCTTCGGGCGGCAGATAGCCGCCGCCTTCGAGGATGGGCAGGGCCTTATTGAAACTGGCATCCCATTCCACCGGCAGCGTGGCGAGGTGCACGACAGACTTGATCGCGGTGGACATGAATCCGGAGAGAAAGAGCAACAAGGTGAGGGCGGGGATCCCGGTCATCAGCCCGGCAAGCGGGCTCAACACCATGGCGCCGATGCCGATACGGTCGGTGACAGCGGTCAATCGCGTCAGGCTGTTTCGCCGTCGGAGCTTTGGGTCGTCGTCTCGATCTTGTATGGCATGCCCGACTTCATGCGCAGCGGTGACCACCGCGGTTAGGCTTCGGCCATGCATATTCTTCGGACCAAGGCGGACGGCCTTGTCGTTGGGGTCGTAGTGGTCTTTGCCTTCTTCGGTTTCCTCGACGCGGACACCGGGCAAACTGAGTTGTTCCAGCAAGTGTGACGCCAATTCGCCGCCGGTACCCGGGAAGTCGGCGCGCTCTTGGCCGTTTCGCTGAAGGATACGTTTGGTCCAAATCGCGGGGCCGAAGCAAAGCGCCAGAACGCCGCAAAAGAGAAGGACAGCGAGAATGATTGGCATGACTTTCTCCGCCGGTCGTCATGATGCCGCGCGCAAATCCTAAACTAATAAGGGATATGTGGTTCTGCCAGGCAGCATTTCCATGCGACCTTGGCGAACTGGGCAGCCTAGACCGCGTTTTCCATCGGGGACGGTATAGGCGTGTGCCGTCGCCGGTCCTGAGCGGACAATGCGCGGCGGGCCGCTATCACGAACAGCGCAAGCACGCAGGCGGGGCCGATCTGGACATTGGTCCATTCGGCGATCCCGGTGCTGACCAGCGGCATCACCCAGGCGATAACCAGAATGGGTCGTTCGCCCGTATTCCAGCCGCGCAGATATCCATCCATCGCAATCAAGGCGATCGGGATTGCCAGCAATGCGAAGTCATAGTCGAAAAGATACGGCGTTGCGGCCAAGGTGCCGGCGACCAAGGTCGCGGCGCGCAACGGCAGCGGCGGGCGCCGCCACCAGACGACGGCCACGGTCGCTGCTATGCAAACGCCTATTGTGATCTGCGCCGCGTATGCCATGGCCAGATCCGCACCGGCCAAGCGGAGCGCGGCGAAAGCGCTGGGTATCTTGGCCCACCGCACCAACCCGTCCTCGAAGACGGCGCGCGCCAGCGGCGCGTTATCCCAAAATGCAATCCAGGTATCGACGCCGAAGGCCGCCACGCTGAGCGCGGCGAAGGCGACCGTTGTCCCTGCCGCCCAGAAGAAGCTTGTCCAATGCCGCCCGCACAGCAGGGCCAGCGGTAACAGTAAACCGAAATGCGGCTTGTAACTGAGTAGGCCGATGAGGATTCCCGCTGCGACCGGCCGGCGCTCCAGAACGAGCATGGCTCCGCCGAACAAGGCCGCGGTGAGGAAGCCGTTTTGGCCGTGGAAAAAATTCATGAAGGTGCCGGGGAATGCGCACAGCAACAGCAGTGTCTGCGGTTGCGGCGCCATCTTGCGGACGACCCAGGCATAGCCGGCAAAGGTACCGGTGGTCCAAATGAGATAGGACCAGATATAGGGGATCAGCGACAGCGGCAACACCACGGCCAGGAAGGTCGGCGGGTAGTGCCACAGGAACACCTTGTCGCTGCCCGGGACCGCAACCTTTTCGGCCGCGAACATTTTTGCCGCGTCGAACACGGCGGCGGCGTCGCCTTGCAGGGTCAGCCAGGAGGCGCCCCAGAAGGTGATGAAATCGTAGCCGATGGGTTTCTGTCGCGGATCGATCAGATCGGTCACCTGACTCATCCACGCAATAGCGGCGACGATGTAAACCGTTAGAAAGATCAGGGGGTAGGCCGAAAGTCGATGGGCGGTGAAAATTCGGCTCGCCATCGATCCGGTATCCGGGGTGAGCTGCAGGGACATGGGTGTCTTTTTTCGGCCGGCCGAGTAGTGCGGCATTCCCGGAGACGGTATGTCCGAAAGCTTTGGAAATGGTTAACTATTGCGGTTCAACAGGGAGTTCTGCAACGCTGGCGAGGACCAAATTCCTGTAGCCGTCCGATTCGCCCGTGGCAGGTGGCCGACAGCATTGGAAATCGTGGTGTCGCATATTGACAATGAATAGGACTCCTATATATATTTCCTGAGCTAAGGAGAATACATGTCGACATCGATGAATATCGCGACGGGATTATCAAAGATCGGGATGTTGCTCCGGGCCAGCGAGTGGGCGCGCGCCGACACGTCAGGCCTCACGCCGACCCAATCCCAGATTCTTGTCCATCTCGTTTCGCGGGGACCTGCCCGGGTGACCGATGTTGCCGAAGAAATTGCAGTGACGCAGCCGACGGCAAGTGACTCTGTATCCGCACTCGTGCGAAAGGGAATGATCCAGAAACGAAGCGATCCGGCCGACGCGCGCGCGGTTCTCTTGCATCCGACGCCCGCTGGCCGCCGGGTCGCGCAGGACGCGGCGGTGTGGCCAGACGCCCTGCTCGCGGCCATCGACGTATTGGAGCCGGACGAACAAGCGGCCTTCTTGAAAGGCCTGACGAAAATGATCCGGACAATGCAGGTGCGTGGCGCCATTCCGGTCCAGCGCCTATGCGTGTCATGTCGACATTTCCAGCCCAACAAGCATAAAGGAACCGACCAACCCCATCATTGTGCCTTTGTGGACGCCGCCTTCGGGGACGCCGACCTGCGTCTCGACTGCGGCGATCATGAACCGGCCGAAGATACCGATACATCCGCGCTGTGGGCGGCTTTCGCATCGGCGACACCGGCCGAATAAGCGAACGCCCCGCTCGCGGCAACGAACGGGGCGCTCTGATCATCAACCTCTCTTCGGAAAGAAAGGAGTGACAATCACTATGTCACGAAAGTCCAAGTATGACCACGGGGGCGGCGCAATTATGCGGTCGGCACTCGTGTGCGCCGCCCTCGTTCTCGCGTTTACAATCGGCCTGGAGCATCCCGCATCGGCACATGACCGCAAAGCGCATGTCGGCGGTATCCAGGCAAAAAAAGGTAATGCCGCCCGAGCTCCGTTCGATATGGTTCACGCCAAGATATCCACCAAGGGAAACACTGCGACCTTCCACATGGCTGTAACGGGGCGGGCTGGAAAAACGAAACCGACGCCCGTGGGGACGTTGGCCAATTCCGATGTCTTCGCCTATGTCTGGCCGACCAGTATCGATACGTCCGAAGTGGGTTTCGAGGCCAAGGCCGGTATCCTGGCGCTGGCCGTGACGGCGCACCCGGATTTCGACGATACGCCGTTGTATGACGAGAATGGCGACGGCAATCTGAAAAATGACGGCAATGTCTGGCACAGTCACTGGGTGGTTCTAGGGCCGGACGACGCGTGCGGGAAAGGCGCGCTCAAGGTGATCGACATTCCCAAGGGTGCGAAGCCGCGCCTGCCGAAGACATGGCCGGGGCTGCCGATCCTGATAGATAGTCCTGGCTGGAGCCCGATCTTCAACAAGCAGTCGGTTGATGTCCGAGTTCCGTTCGACGATATCGCGGTAGTCGAAAATGCGAATTACGATGGGGTCACGTCGGGACTTCGCGTCAACGCGAATATCCATGCACCCTTGCTATGTGTGGTGGATGTTTTCGACGTCGCGTCCGGTGACCTCAGCCTGCCCGGCCGGGTGAGCAAGTAAGACGCAACTATCCCGGCGCCGGTGATTCTCCGCCGCCGGGATATAGCTTCTAGATGCCTAAACGTCCGAGAAGGCTTTGCCCGATTTTGCGAGATCGGCGATCAGATTGGACGGTTTCCAATGGCCGCCGTATTTCTCATGCCATTCGCACAGCGTGTCGTAGACCTTCGGCACGCCGAGCGTGTTGTCGGCCCAGAACATCAGGCCACCGCGATAGCGCGGAAAGCCGAAGCCGTTGAGCCACATGACATCAACGTCGCTGGACCGGTAGGCAATGCCTTCCTCCAGGATCTTGGCCGCCTCGTTGACCGATGACAGCAGCAGGCGGTTCAGCACTTCCTCGTCGCTGATCTCGCGCCGCTCCACACCCATCTGCCGCGACACTGCGTCGATGATGCCTTTCACCTTCGGGTCCGGGTACGGGGTGCGGTCGCCTTCCTTATAAAGAAAGTATCCGGCGCCGGTCTTCTGGCCGAGACGGCCTTCCTCGACCAGCGCGTCCGAGATCGGATCGGGGCGGTAGCCTTCTGGGTCTTCCTTGGCGCGCCGTTGCCGGGTCGCGTAGCTGATATCGAGACCGGCGAGATCGCCCACGGCAAACGGCCCCATCGGGTAGCCAAAGTCGTACATCACTTTGTCGACCTGTTCCGGTAGCGCACCTTCTTCGAGTAGCGCCATCATTTCGATCTTGAAGGGGATGCGGGTGCGGTTGGCGAGGAAGCCGTCGCAGTTGCCGCAGACGCCGACCACCTTGTTGAGTGCGCGTCCGAGCTTGATCGAACTCGCGATGGTTGCGGCGTCGGTCTTTTCGCCGCGCACGACCTCGAGCAATTTCATGACGTTCGCCGGGCTGAAGAAATGCGTGCCGATTACATCGCCGGGCCGCTTTGTCATCGCCGCCATGGCGTCGATGTCCAGGGTCGACGTGTTGCTGGCGAGGATCGCGCCGTCTTTCATGGTCTCGTCGAGCTTGGCGAAAATCTCTTTTTTGACATCGAGATTCTCGAACACCGCCTCGATGACGATATCCGCGTTGCCGATACTGTCGTAGTCGAGAACCGGTTCGATCAGCGCCATCCGCTCGGGCACCGCCGCCGCGTCCAGGCTGCCGCGCTTCACGCTGACTTCGTAGTTGGATTTAATCTTAGCGATGCCCTTGTCGAGCGCGCCCTGATCTATTTCGAGCAGCTTCACCGGAATGCCGACATTGGCGAAACACATGGCGATGCCGCCACCCATCGTGCCCGCGCCGATCACCGCTGCACTTTCGATCTTCGTGACCGGCGTGTCGCGCGGCACGTCTGGAATCTTGGTTGCCTCGCGTTCGGCGAAAAAGGCGTATTTCAGCGCTTTGGTTTCCTCGCCCTCGCGAATCTCGTCGAACAGTTCACGCTCGCGCGCCAAGCCTTCGCGCAAGGGCATTGAGCAGGCGGCCTCCACACACTTGATGCAGTTATAGGGTGCTACCTGATTGCGCGCCTTGCGGGCGATCTTCTTACGCATCGCGTCGAAGATGCCAGGATCATCCTTCGCCTCTTGCAGCTTCTCATCGCGTTCACCGACCCGGGGTAGGGGCCGGATGTCGGCGATCTTCTCCGCATAGGCGACCGCCGCATTGAGCAGATCGCCTTCCGGCGCCAAGTCATCGATGATGCCGAGGTCCTTGGCCTCCGGGGCCGGAACATGCCGGCCGGTGACGATCAGGTCGAGCGCCTTTTTCGGGCCGACCAGCCGGGGCAGCCGCTGCGTGCCGCCACCGCCCGGCAGGATGCCGATCAGGACTTCGGGGAGTCCGACCTTGGCGCTCGGCACCGCGACGCGGTAATGGGCGCATAGCGCGGATTCGAGGCCGCCGCCGAGCGCGAAGCCATGGATCGCCGCGACGACGGGCTTGTCCATCATCTCCATCTCGTCACGCCATTTCATCGCGATCGGGCTTTTCTTCGCGCCCACGTGCTTGATATCGGCGCCGGCGATGAAGCTGCGACCGCCGCCGATCAGGACCATTGCCTTGACGTCGTCGTCCTTCATGCCTTGCTGTAGCGATTCGTAGATCCCTTCCGGGACGCCGGGGCTCAGCGCGTTGACCGGCGGATTGTTGATCGTGATGACGCCGACGGCGCCATGCTTTTGATAGTCGACGAGGTCAGACATGGGTGCTTCCTTTAATAGAGACTTTAGGCGCTCGTTCGGCCGGGGCCGGCCGTCGTGCGTCGCGTCGCTTATGCGCGCCGTTCGACGATTTTATACATCACAATCGAAACCCTGTCGCCGGGGTGTGGGCCTAATCCGCGCGTACATTGGCGAGGAACGGCACCTTCTCCCGATACGTGTCGCGGAAGGTGTCGATATCCGACTGATGCTCCTCGGTCCGGCCGACATCGTCCAACCCGTTCAGCAGGCAACGCCGCGGCACGGCCGCGGTCTCGAAGGCGTATGTCGTTCCGTCCGGACCGGTGACCGTTTGGGCTTCCAGGTCGATGCCGATTCGCGCGCCCTGTTCCGCGTGGATCTGCTGTCGCAGTTTCACGCAAATCTCGTTGTCTAAGACGACCGGCAGCAATCCGTTCTTAAAGCAGTTGTTGCGATGGATGTCGCCGAAGCTCGACGCAATGACCGCCTTGATCCCAAAGGCGGCCAGCGCGTAGACGGCGGATTCGCGAGACGATCCGCCGCCCCAGTTGCGGTCGGCGACGATGACCTTGGCCTCCCGGTAGGGCGGCCGGTTGAGGATGAAATCCGGCTTCTCACTCCCGTCGGTGTTGAAGCGATGATCGTGGAATAGAATCTTCGGATACTCGGGATCGCCGATCGGCACTTTGTTGAACCGCGTCGGGCACAATTGATTGGTGTCGATATTCGCCTGATCGAAGGGTACGGCCACGCCGTTCAATTTGGTGAAAGGTTTCATTATCAATGCTCCTCCGTCAGGGTGCGGACATCGGTCAGCTTGCCGGTGATCGCGGCGGCGGCGGCCATCGCCGGGCTGACCAGATGCGTGCGGGACCCCAATCCCTGCCGGCCTTTGAAATTGCGGTTGGAGGTGGAGGCACAGCGTTGCCCCGGCTGTAAAAGATCGCCGTTGATCGCGGTGCAGAGCGAACAGCCTGCGCCGTGCCATTCGAACCCGGCCTCGGTGAAAATGCGGTCGAGCCCTTCGGCTTCGGCCTCGCGTTTGATCGTGGTCGACCCCGGTACGATCCACGTCGGCACTTTGGCCTTGCCCAGCTTCGCGACTTCGGCGGCGGCCCGCAGGTCCTCCATCCGGCCGTTGGTGCAGGAGCCGATGAACACATGGTCGACCGGAATGTCGGTGATCGCCATGCCCGGCTTCAGCCCCATATAGTCGAGCGCCGCTGAAATCTCTGACTTGCCCGCTTCCGTCCCGGCGTCTTCCGGTGAGGGAATTTGCTCGGTGATCGGCAGCGCTTGCTCGGGGTTGGTGCCCCAGGTCACCATCGGCGCAATGGCGTCGGCGTCGAGCGAGACTTCGGTGTCGAAGGTGGCGTCTTCGTCGCTCGGCAAGGTCCGCCAGTAGTCGACTGCGGTGTCCCACTCATCGCCCTTGGGGGCGTAGGGGCGGCCTTCGAGATAGTCGTAGGTCTTGTCGTCCGGCGCCATCATGCCGGCGCGTCCGCCCGCCTCGATCGACATATTGCAGACTGTCATGCGTTGTTCCATCGTCATCCCTTCGACAGTGCTGCCGGCATATTCGATGACATGCCCGGCGGCCCCGCCGTGGCCGATTTTTGCGATGATGGCGAGGATGACGTCCTTCGCGCCGACGCCGAAAGGCAGGTCGCCGTCGATGGCGATGCGCATTGTCTTCGGCTTCCGCTGCCACAGCGTCTGTGTGACCATGATGTGATAGACCTCGGACGCGCCCGCGCCGAAGGACAGGTTGCCGAACGCACCATGGGTGGCGGTGTGGGAGTCCGCACCGACCAGCAATACGCCCGGCAGGGTGATGCCCTGTTCCGGGCCGGCGACATGCAGGATGCCCTGGTCGTCGTCGTCGATATTAAAATGGCGGATGCCGTGTTTCTTGCAATTGATGGTCAGCAGCTCGATCATATTGCGGATTTTAGGGTCCGCGATGGCGTCGAGCCCAAGCTCGCGGTTGGCAGTTGGCACGTAGTGATCCGAGAAGGCGAAGACCTTGTCGGGCTCCGCGGCAGCGCGGCCTTCCTCGTCCATGCGGTCGAAGGTATGGCGCGAGCCTTCGTGGATCAGGCAGCGCGCCACGTAGAGCAGCGTCTCGTCTTCCTCGACGGTGATGGCGTGCTGCCGCCAGATTTTTTCGAACATCGTTTGGGGAGCTGGCACGGTGTCCTCCATTATGTTTTTCTTAGGGGAAATCGCCCTAGATTACTCTTGGCCGCATTATCGCCGACAGGCTCGGGCGGCGCAAAACACGAGACCGCTTGTACGGCCCGCGCCGATGGCTATAGTGCCGCCGCTGCACCCCCTTTTTTCAATCGCCGAAGGCATTGCCTCAATGGATCTGCGCAACATCGCTATCATTGCCCATGTGGACCATGGCAAGACGACGCTGGTCGACGGATTGCTGCGTCAAAGCGGCACGTTCCGGGACAATCAGCAGGTCGCCGAACGGGCGATGGATTCCAACGACCTGGAGCGGGAACGCGGCATCACCATCCTGGCGAAATGCACCTCGATCCAGTGGCATGAAACGCGCATCAACATCGTCGATACGCCGGGCCACGCGGATTTCGGCGGTGAGGTCGAGCGCATCCTCAGCATGGTCGATGGCGTGGTGGTCCTGGTGGACGCCGCCGAAGGACCGATGCCGCAGACCAAATTTGTGTTGGGCAAGGCGCTCAAGATCGGGCTGCGGCCGATCGTCATGATCAACAAGGTGGACAAACCCGATCAGCGCGCCCACGACGTTCATAATGAAGTATTCGATCTCTTCGCCGCGCTGGACGCGTCGGATAAGCAGCTCGACTTTCCCACCGTCTTCGGTTCGGGCAAGGATGGCTGGGCTGCCGATGCGCCGGAAGGGCCGTCCGAGAATTTGGACCCGTTGTTCGATCTGATCGTACGCCATGTGCCGCCGCCGCCGGTCGAGCAGGCGGGCGCGTTCCGCATGCTGGCCACGACGGTCGAAGCCGATCCTTATCTTGGCCGGCTCCTGACCGGCCGGATTTATTCCGGCAGCGTCAGGCCGAACGCGACGGTCAAAGCGCTGACCCGCGACGGCGATCTGCGCGAAGAGGCGCGGATCACCAAATTGCTCGCCTTTCGCGGTCTGGAGCGGGTGCCGGTCGACGAGGCACGCGCCGGCGACATCGTCGCGATTGCCGGTTTTTCGGAGTCGACGGTGTCGGACACGCTGTGCGACCCGTCGCTCGACACACCGATCGAGGCGCAGCCGATCGATCCGCCGACCCTCGCCATGTCCATCGGCGTCAACGATTCACCACTGGCCGGGCAAGACGGCGACAAGCTGACGTCGCGCGTGATCCGGGCCCGCCTGTTGCGCGAGGCCGAGGGCAATGTTGCGATCACCGTGCGGGAAACCGATGACGCGGACGCTTATGAAGTCGCCGGACGGGGCGAGTTGCAGCTTGCCGTTCTGATCGAGCAGATGCGCCGGGAAGGGTTCGAGATGTCGATCGGCCGGCCACGCGTGCTCTATCAGACCGATCCGGACACCGGCGGTCGCCTCGAGCCGATCGAAGAAGTGGTCGTGGATGTGGACGAGGAATTTTCCGGCGCAGTCGTCGAGAAGCTGAGCGCTCGCAAGGCTGAACTTACGGACATGCGGCCGGCGGGCAGCGGCAAGCAGCGATTAACTCTACTCGCGCCGTCGCGGGGACTGATCGGGTATCACGGAGAGTTCCTGACCGATACGCGCGGCACTGGCGTGATGAACCGGGTCTTTCATGGCTATGCCCCCTACAAGGGGCCGATCGCGATGCGCCGCACCGGCGTGCTGGTTTCGCTAGGGCAGGGCAAGTCGGTTGCCTATGCACTCTGGAATCTGGAAGACCGCGGACCGATGTTCGTCGACGCGGGCGTGCTGGTCTATGGCGGCATGATCATCGGCGAGAACAGCCGCGGGTCTGATCTAAACGTCAATCCGCTCAAGGCCAAGCAGCTCACCAACATCCGGGCGTCCGGCAAGGACGAGGCGGTAACCCTCACGCCGCCCATTCGGATGAGCCTCGAAAAAGCGATCGCCTATATCTCGGATGACGAGGTTGTCGAAGTCACGCCGCAGTATATCCGGTTGCGGAAACGGTTCCTCGATCCGCATGAGCGGAAGCGGGAATCAAAGCGATCGGAAGTCGCCTAATCGCACACGCGGGCTTGTTAGTCGGCCGCTTTATTCGCGCAGGCGATGCACAGCGTCACCGCCGGGTCCAGTTCGAGTCTCTTGAGCGCGATTTCGTCGCCGCAGGTCAGGCAATAGCCGAATTCGTCGGTGTCCAGCCGTTCCAGCGCCGCCTCGATACGTTGCAGTTCGACCTTGCGCCGGCGTTCGGTTTCCTGAGCCATCGCCTGTCCCTGCATTGCATCTATGCGTGACAGGCGCCCAAGCCGGGCCTGATCGAGTTCCACCGTATCGCGCGAGTCCTTATTGGAATTCGCCCGTTCCAGCAGCTGGTCCCGGCGTTCCTTCAGGTTTGATCGCATTTTCTTCGCATCTATGTCGTCACGATCGGTCATAGCCTGTCGAGTATAGCGCGAGTCTCGCGGAACGCTGCGCCTCATTTTCAACTGTTTTGACGGAAACGTGTAACGATGCGATTTGTCCGTGGGCGGGCGATTCCTATTTACATTGGGACGGTACGACGCGGCATTTGGAAGAGGTTTTCATGACGATATCGAGGCAATCCCGGTTCGCCCTTCGCGCGACGGCGGTGATAATCCTGTTCTTCGGGCTCAGCGGCTTTGCATCGCTCGAATCCTTGTTCGCGCCGAAATCCGAGTTGTGGCCGCGCTGGCAGGCGCATGACGCAACCGCCACGCAGACCATCGACCATGGCGATTGGGACATGCTTCTCAGCGCCTATGTGCAGGCGGATTCGGATGGATTGAACCGGTTCGATTATCAGAACGTGTCTTCCGCCGACCGGGACGCCCTGCGCCGCTACATCGACCGGCTCGGCAAAGTTGCTGTCGGGAAACTCAATCGCCAGGAACAACTCGCCTATTGGATCAATCTGTACAACGCGCTGACCGTCGACGTGGTTCTGACGCATTTCCCGGTGAAGAGTATCCGCGATATCGACATCTCGCCGGGCTTCCTGGCCGACGGTCCCTGGGGCAAGAAGCTGATCGCCGTCGAGGGCGAAGATCTAAGCTTGAACGACATCGAGCACCGCATCCTGCGCCCCATCTGGCGGGACCCCCGCGTGCATTATGGGGTGAATTGCGCGTCGTTTGGATGCCCCAACCTTCTGAAGAAGGCTTATACCGGGGCGGCGGTCGACCGCATGCTGGATGCGGCCGCACGCGGCTATGTGAACACGGCTCGGGGCGCCAAGATCGACGCGGACGGCCTGACCGTCTCCAGCATCTATGTTTGGTTCCGTGATGATTTCGGCGGCAACGACCAGGCGGTGATCGACCATTTGAAACGCTATGCCGCACCGGACCTGCGGGCGGCGCTGGACGGGCGGTCGTCCATCGATGCCCATGTCTACGACTGGGCGCTCAACGCGGCGGCGGGATCCTAAGCCGCTTTGCTTTGAGAAACAGCGGGCGCGCCAGCGGTGCCGCGCCGTCGCTGCGAATTGTAGAGCCGGGCCAGCCGGTCCGGCGAAACGCCTATATAGAACAGCAGATGAATCTTCAACCAGCCCCAAACGATAACGGCCGGGCGGCGTCCGGCGAAGCGCCGCGACGAGGTGACCAGCGGCGGGTCGGCGATACAGCAGGTCCGCCCCGCCGTTTCCATCCGGCGGTTGAAATCGAAATCCTCCATCAGGGCGATAGGGCGAATGCCGCCGAGATCGCGGTATGTGCTGCGCCGGACGAACACTGCCGAATCGCCATAATAAACGCCGTGTTTGCGAATCCACTGATAGAACCCATCGAGCCAACGGCTGAACCGATCCTGGCCGTCGAACAGCAGGCGGAAGTTGCCGCCGATCGTTGTGGAATCGCGAGACAATTCCTCTTCGATCCGCCGCAGGCCGCCGGCGGGATAGGTCGTGTCGGCATGCAGAAACCAAAGGATGTCGCCGGTTGCGGCCGCCGCGCCCGCATGGAGCTGCTGGCCGCGCCCGCGCGCTGAAGTAATGACGCGGGCACCTGCCTTCGCGGCGACGTCCCGTGTTCCATCCGTGCTGCCGCCGTCAACGACGATGATCTCGATTTCCGCCGCGTCTGCGCGCAGACGTGCCAACAAGGCGGGCAGGCGATGCGCCTCGTTCAGCGTGGGGATGATTACCGAGATGGTCATGTCGCTCTGTCTATCACAGCTGCCGTGTCCTATCGGCCATAGGGTTAGCAGCGGTCGAATTGCGCTGTTTCATGGGGCAGTACCAATCCGATATCGATCAGGGCCTCCCGTTGTCGGCGCCAGCGGGTTTCAGCCCAACTGCGGCCGACCGCCCGGAAAACGATCCCTGGCATGTCTGCTTGAATGGGGCCGGCGCAGTCGAACCAGAGTTTGCGGACCCATTGATAGATCGCGATCCGTTCTTCAAGCGCCAAGGTCTGCAGTTGGCGGCGCAGAAATATCTTGCCGAAAGCCACATGCCGGCCCTCGTCGCGGGCGATCAGAGTATTCATCTGCTTGAACAACGGGCAGGGGAACCAGTCGCCATAGAGCTGCTGCAACCGCAAGCCTTCGCCCTCCAGTACGATGTGGAAGGCGACAATGGCTCCGTGATACGAGCCGCGCCAGGTCAAGGCACGGTCATAGGCCATGGCGACGCCCTCGCATATCTCCTCGATGCCACCGGCCCGGGCGAGATAACGTTCGTAATAGCCGACATGCCGCTGTTCGTCGGCGATTTGCGTGCGCACGAAACGGATGGCGTTGTCGTCGTCGAGTTCGCGGAGAAGGCGCTCGCACATGGTGATCGTCGCAATTTCGCCGAAATAGAGCTGGCTGACCGCGGTTCGCACATACTGCATTCGCAGCCATGCCGGCTTTTTGATGCCGGTATCCCAGTCGATACCGTCATCGGTGATGTCGGCCGCGCGCAACCCTTTCTCGGTCAACCGGTGCAGGCGGGCGGTATGAATGGCGGCGGCGCTGTGGTCCATGGCGGTCAAGGCGGGGTCACTCCGCATGAATATTGAGATCCGCGACCTTGCCCATGCTCACCCCGCGCTTGTCGTCGGTATCCGCTGAAATGGCGATCACGCGGGCTTTAGGCGGGGGGTATCCGAACGCTCTCTCGAAATCTGCGTCGATATCGACGGATTCCGGAAACCAGCGACCGGTCGGGCTGTCGCCGGGACGGAGGATGATGATCCAGCCGTTCGCGTTGAGATACGGATTCTCGATCAGGTCGCCACGGTTGCCGGTTCCGCCCCACACATAGGTCAGTACTTTGCCGCGAAGCGGCGAAGTCCGGGTCCACTTGCCGACTTGGTCCAAAAGGGACCAGCGCCTCGATGTGGCGTCGTGAGTATCGAAACAGATGTGGATTGCCAGCGGCCGGTCATCCATGCCTTTCATCGATTGATCGGTCGCCGGCGGCGTCATGTCCACCCGCCAACGCCAACTCAACCGGTTGATGGTGTTCTGCGCCGCCGGCAGCTCCCGGTACAGGAACCCGATGCTTTCGGTCGCGGACACTTTGATCGTGCCGTTCGGCGCGGTGCGAAATTCGGTCGCGGGCTTACCCGGGACTTTCAGCGTTTTCCAGCCGGACAGGGAACCTTGGCCGGTTTTCGTGCCGGCGCCTGCGGTGGCGCTGCCAATAAGGATGAGCGCGGCGACGGTTGCGATCAGAGGTATCTTCATACGCGGGACTATCGTCAAACCGCGAGCCGATTTGAAATAACAACTTCTCACACACGTGATACCACCGCGCGATCACAGCTCTTGGCCGGCTTGCGGACGGTCAGCGAATGCTGCCGGTCAGTCGCGCTGCCAGACTGCCCCGTTTTCCAACAGGGACGCGACGTCTGCTTGCGACATTCCCCAATCCTCCAGGGCCGCCGCGGTGTTGGCGCCCGGCTGCGGCGGCGGGCATTGGACTTCGAGTTTGGTTCTGCTGAACCGCGGCGCCGGAGCCGGTTGGACCACACCGTCGATCTCGATAAACGTGTCCCGCGCCTTCATATGCGCATGGTCCGGCGCTTCGCCCATCGACAGGACCGGGGCGAAACAGACATCGGTTCCTTCCAGGATAGCGCACCATTCGTCCCGGGTCTTTTGCTTGAACAACGCCCGCAGCTTGTCGCGCATGTTTGGCCAGTTGTCGCGGTCGAGCTGATCCGGCAAGGACTCTTTCTCCAGGTCCAGGCGCTGCAGGAGTTCCGCATAGAATTGCGGTTCGATCGAGGCGATGCTGATGAAGTTACCGTCCTTCGTCTCATAGGCGCCGTAATAGTGCGCTCCGCCGTCGAGCTGGTTGCTTTCGCGCTCGTCCTTCCAGACGCCGATCGAGCGCAGCCCATAGGCGGCTGTGATGAGCGATGCCGCCCCGTCGATCATGGCGACGTCCAACACTTGCCCTTTTCCGGACCGCGATGCTTCCAGGATCGCGCTGACCATGCCGAGCGCCAGATACAGTGCACCGCCGCCGAAATCGCCCACGACATTGAGGGGTGGAGACGGCGGTCCTTCCTTGGGTCCGATGGCGTGCAATGCGCCGGTGAGGGCGATGTAGTTGATGTCGTGGCCCGCGGCCTGGGCAAGCGGTCCGTCCTGGCCCCAGCCGGTCATGCGGCCATAGGACAGCTTCGAATTCCGCGCGAGGCAGACATCCGGGCCAAGTCCAAGCCGTTCCATCACGCCGGGGCGGAAGCCTTCGATCAAACCATCGGCCTGATCGACCAGTTTCAGCGCGGTTTCGATGCCGTCGGGATGTTTCAGGTCGATGGAAACGGACCGGCGGCTGCGGTTCAGGATGTTGGACCGGAACATCGGCTGGTCCGGATCGACGCGGTCGATGCGCAGGATATCCGCGCCCAGATCCGCCAGCAGCATCGCACACATCGGACCCGGGCCGATTCCTGCGAATTCAACAATCTTCACGCCCGCTAAAGGTCCCATCATCGCTCCTCCCGTTAAACAGCCGTAAGAGCAACAAGCCCCAGCAACGCCCGATCTGTCAAATCCTTGGGGCGTTCGAAGGGGTTAGGTGGAACTGGTTGAATTTCATGTGTGACGTTTATTTAGGCAATTAATCCGTCATTAAATGATTTCGGCTATGAAATGGAGAGCCAGCAAGCATTACTGGCAGAGAAAATATCACCCAACTATAGATTGTTGCACTTTTAGATAGAAATCGAATACAGGATAGGCTGATGTTCAGTAGTTTGGGGAAGTCGTTTAACAACGTGCCGATCGCCAAGAAACTGCCGGCGATTATCGTTGCGGTTGGCGTTTTTGCGATAGGTTCGACGGGAATGATCGCTTATTTCAACGCCGCCGGGGATGTCACCCGAGAGGCCGAAAATACGTTGCGCGCTTCGGTTGAAGCGCGGAAAAGCGCTCTCGAGGGATATCTTAAGAGCATCTCCGAAGACCTCACAATTATGAGCGAGAACGAAACGATCAGCGTAGCGCTCAATGCCTTCCGGGACGGATATGCCGGTATCGAAAATGCGGAAGCGACGCTGCAGCGGCTCTATATTCAGGAGAATCCTCACCCCACCGGCAAGAAGGAAGAATTAGACGCCGCGAAAGATGGATCCACCTACAGCCGGGCCCACGCGGAATATCATCCCTGGTTCCGACGATTCCTGCGGCAGCGCGACTACTACGACATCTTTCTGGTCGATGCCCAAGGCAACCTCGTCTACACGGTTTTCAAGGAACTCGATTACGCGACCAACCTTGCCGACGGCAAATGGGCGGCGTCCGGGTTGGGCGACGCCTTCCGGGCGACCCGCGACAACCCGAAACCGGGCTTCCAGGCGTTCTTCGACTTTGCGCCCTATGCGCCGAGTAACGATGCGCCGGCCAGCTTTATCTCCGCGCCGGTTATCGGAAAGGACGGGCAATACCAGGGTGCGCTGATCTTCCAGATGCCGATCGACCGTATTAACAGCATCATGAAGCAGGAAGCGGGCATGGGCCGGACGGGCCAGTCGTTTATCGTGGGCAAGGACCTGTTGATGCGGAACGATGCGCGTCTATCCAAGGACTCGACCATTCTGAAAGCGAAAGTCGACACGCCGGCAGTGCATGCAGCGCTGAAGGGCGGGGCCGGTTTGATGCAGCTTCCTAATCACAAGGGCATCGACGTTGCTGCCGCATACGCGCCGATGACTTTCGGTGGCGCCGACTTTGCGCTGATTGCCGAAAAGACGATGGAAGAGGTCCTTGAGCCTTCCCATTCGCTGGGGCTGATGCTTTTGGGCATTAGCGTGGGGATCATGGCGCTTCTGGCCGGCGTCGGTCTGATGTTTGGCCGTGCGCTCGCCGGGCCGATCGCGACCACCAGCGCGTTGATGGCGCAACTCGCCGACGGCGACACGGAGATCGAAATCGTCGGCGCGGACCGGAAGGACGAAATCGGCGATATGGCACAGGCAATGCTGCGCCTCAAGGAAGAGGTGTCGAAGGCATTCGAGTTGGGCCAAATGATCGAGGACATGCCCACCAACGTGATGATGTGTAATACCGAGGATTTCAAAGTCACATACATGAATAAGGCGACCTACAAGACACTAGGGACACTGGAGGAATTGCTTCCGGTGAAAGTGGACGAGATCATTGGGAACTCGATCGACGTCTTTCATAAGAACCCGGAACATCAACGGGCGATTCTATCCGATCCGGCCAATCTGCCGTACGCCGCGAATATTGAACTCGGCGAGGAGCATCTGTCCCTCAGGGTCAATGCGATCCGTAATAAGGCAGGAACGTATGTTGGCCCGATGTTGATCTGGTCGGTGATCACCGATCAGATCGAGCTTTCCGAGAAGGTCTCGGCAGTCGTGAAGAATGTGTCCGCGGCAGCTACGGAAATGCGGTCGACCGCAGAATCGATGTCGGCGACAGCGGAGGAAACCAGCCGTCAGGCAACCACGGTGGCGGCCGCTGCCGAACAGGCGACGACGAATGTGCAGACCGTCGCGTCCGCCTCGGAGGAGATGTCGGCGTCGATCAACGAGATCAACCGCCAAGTTGCTCAGTCGGCGGAAATTGCCGGCAAGGCGAATGCAGAGGCTGAGCGGACCAACAGCACGGTCCAAGGTCTGGCAGACGCCGCGCAGAAGATCGGCGAGGTGGTCAATCTGATTAGCGAGATTGCTGAGCAGACCAATCTCCTGGCGCTCAACGCGACGATCGAAGCGGCGCGCGCCGGTGAGGCGGGCAAGGGCTTTGCGGTCGTGGCCTCGGAGGTCAAGAACCTCGCCAACCAGACGGCAAAGGCGACCGAGGAAATCGGAACCCAGGTCAGCGAGATGCAGTCGGTGACCGACGATGCTGTCGGCGCGATCCGGAACATCAGCGAGACGATTGGCGAGATCAATGCGATCGCGGACACGATTTCCACGGCGGTAGGCGAGCAGGGCTCGGCGACGCAGGAAATCGCGGAGAACACGCAACAGGCGGCGGCCGGAACGCAACAGGTCAGCGGCAACATCACCGGCGTGACGCAGGCTTCTGCGGAAACCGGGGCTGCGGCGCAGGAGGTACTGACCGCTGCGGATGAGCTGTCGAAACAAGCGGAAGCTTTGAACGGCGAGATCGAAGCCTTCATCAAGAACGCTCGGGCGGCATGACGCTCGGCGTAACCACCCCAACTTCATGCCTGGGGCCGGCGACGATTGTCGCCGGCCTTTCTTATTACGCCGGACAGGTCGCGCCCTGACTTGCTGCCGAACGGCACGCTGGGTATTCCTATGGTTATGGCGTGGGAAATCTGTTCGTGAGCAAACTGCTGGAAGCCGAGGACGCAACCGCACTGGTGGCGGATGGTATGACTTTGGCGGTCGACGGATTCGTCGGCGCTGCGACCCCTGAAGAATTACTCCGGGCGCTGGAAGCCCGCTTCCTGGACAGCGGCGCGCCGAGGGACCTGACGGTGATCGCTGCCACGGGGCAAGGCGACGCGCAGGGCCGGGGCCTCGATCGGTTGGCGCATGCTGGGCTCATCCGTCGCCTGATCACCTCCTATCTGAATTTGAACCGGGTACTGCAGAAACGGCTAATCGACGACGAGTTCGAAGGCTATCTATTGCCGCTTGGCGTCATCGTCCAACTCTACCGGGAGATCGCGGCGGGGCGGCCTGGGCTGATCACACATATCGGCCTGAACACGTTCGTCGATCCCCGCCAAGAGGGTGGCCGCGTGAACGCTCGCACCGTCGATGACCTGGTTGAGGTGGTGACGCTGGCCGGACAGGAGTGGCTGTTTTATCCAAGTATGAAGCTCGATATCGGTTTCCTGCGCGGTACAACCGCGGACCAGGACGGCAACATCACCATGGAGCGTGAGATCGCCACCTTCCAAGGCCCGTCATTCGCCCAGGCGGTCCGCAACGCGGGCGGTACCGTGATCGCCCAGGTGGAACGCGTTGTTGAGCGGGGTACGCTCAATCCCCGCGAAGTCGTCATTCCGGGCCATCTAATCGACCATGTGGTGCAGGGAGCGGCGGAGAACCATCAACAAACCTTTGCGTCGGCCTATAACCCCTTGTTCAGCGGTGAAGCCCGCGCCGAGATTGGCGACATCGCACCCGTCCCGCTGGATACGCGGAAGTTGATTGGGCGGCGGGCGGCGATGGAATTGCAGCGCGGGGATGTGGTCAACCTGGGTGTCGGCATCGCCGGGTATGTAGCGACGGTGGCGCGCGAGGAGGAATGCGGCGACGCGTTCACGCTGACCGTCGAATCCGGCGCGACCGGCGGCTATCCCGCCTACAATCTCGATTTCGGGGCATCGATCAACGCCGGGTCCGTGATCGATCACACTTATCAGTTCGATTTTTACGACGGCGGTGGGCTCGACATCACAATCGTCGGGCTGGCGCAGATGGACGCTGCCGGCAACGTGAACGTTTCGAAGCTGGCGCATCGGATTCCGGGCGTCGGTGGATTCTTCAACGTGACGCAGGGTGCGGAGCGGGTCGTCTTCTGTGGTCTGTTCACGGCCGGCGATCAGGAAATTACCGTGACGCCGGAAGGGCTGCGCATCGACCGCGACGGTGCGGTCGTAAAATTCGTCGACCAGGTCGAGCAGGTGACGTTCAACGCCCAACAAGCCTTGGCCAAGGGGCAGCGCGTGACGGCGATGACCGAACGCGGCGTGTTCGAGATCACGGATGAAGGGCCGGTTTTGACCGAGATCGCGCCGGGCGTCGATCTGGAACGCGATATCATCGCCCGCATGGGATTTCGCCCGGCCGTCAGCCCGGCGCTCGCGGCCATGCCGGCGGAGATATTTCGCCCCGGCCGTTTCGATCTTGCCCGTTACCTGAACCGCTGACCCGCTAGCAGGGAGACCAGAGAATAATGTCCGAAGACACCAAGCAGTTCCCGAAAATTACCGAGCAGGGCATGGATGCGCTGCGGCAACGCATCGGGGTCAAGATCGAGAACACACTGGAACCGTGGTGCCATGAGGCGACGCGGGACAATATCCGCCACTATTCGCACGGCATTGGGGATGACAATCCGTTGTGGTGCGATCCCGATTACGCGTCGGAAACGTCGTATGGCGGGATCATTGCACCGCCGTCTTTTCTGTTCGCCTGCAGCCGGATCATTTCGGGATATGTCGGTGGGTTGCCGGGCGTGCATGCGATGTGGGCGGGGGCCGACTTCACCTGGCACAACGTCATCCGTCGGAATGACGAGATTCATACGGAGGCGTCGCTCAAGGACCTGATCGTGCATGATACGCAGTTTTCCGGCCGGGCGGTGCAGCAGATCTATCATGTTCGGTTCTTCAACGGTGAGGGCGACCTGTTGTCGGAGGCCGATAGCTGGTGTTTTCGGACGGATCGCGATGCGGCGCGGGAAGAGGGCACGAAATACACGGAACTCAAGGAAAAGCCCGACGTCGAGTATAGCGAGGCCGATCTGGCGGAATTCTTCCGGCATTACGAGGATGAAGAGGTCCGCGGCGCTACACCGCGCTATTACGAGGACGTATCGGTCGGCGATGCCGTGCCGCGCGTCGTCAAGGGCCCGATGACCGTGACCGGCTTCATCGCCTATGCTCAGGGATGGGGTGGCCTGTACATCCGCGCCAATAAGCTTGCCTGGAAACAGGTCAAGGCGCACCGGGGGTTGGGCATAAAGAACAAGTACGGCATTCCCGACTGTCCCGAACGGGTGCATTGGGAAGACGAGTTTGCGACGCGGGTCGGTGCCCCGGCCGCCTACGACTATGGGCCGGAGCGATGCTCCTGGATGACGCACCATTTGACCAACTGGATGGGCGATTCAGGCTTCCTAAGGTCTTGTTATACCGAGATTCGGAGGCATAACCCGGTGGGCGACATGTTGTTCATCGATGGAACGGTAAAACGCAAATTCGTCGAGGATGGTTTGGGCTATGTCGAGGTCGAGCAAAAGGCGCTGCAGCAGGATGGCGAACTGTCCGCGCGCGGACACGGAGTCGTACGGTTGCCGATGCGCAATAATTAGCCAGATTCCGGGCTGTTGCACCCGTGCCACCCTTGGGGAAATTGCTGCGGTTGTATAAACCATAAAGGTTGACCATAGACGTGTGCAGGCGCTTTATTCCTGATAGGGCACGCCGATTTTTTAGAAAGGTTCACGATGCTGTTTCGCAAAACAATAATGCCGCTCGTCTGCATGGGCGCGTTGGTCTTTGGATCGACGCTGGCCGCGGCGAACGACAAGGGGCTGTATATCGGCGGTGCCGGTGGCCTGAACTTCCTCACCGAAGATTCCGACCTCAATGCCGCCGAAGCGGAATACGAGGATTTCAACTGGGCCGTTTCCGGTGCGCTCGGATATGCGCTGGGCAACGGTCTGCGCTTGGAGACCGAAGTCGGCTACCGCCCGAATGATGTGGACAACATCACCGGTGTTGCGGGTGGTTCGGGCGATGTTGATGTCCTGAACTGGATGTTCAACGCCTTATACGATCTCGATTATTGGAATCTTCCAGTTAAGCCTTATGTGGGTGCCGGTATCGGTATCGCGCATGTCGATTTCGATGGCGTGACCCCGGTAGCGGGCAGCACGATCAACGATTCGGATATCGGATTTGCCTTCCAAGGCATCGCAGGCGTGTCGTTGGACTTGACGGAAAACCTTGCGGCGACGCTAGACTATCGTCACTTGCGCGTGCCGCATGTCAGCTTCCGGACCAATGGCGGTACCAACGTCGATAGCGACTACGCGACCAATCAGATCATGATCGGGCTGCGCTATACGTTCGGTGCGCCGCCGAAGGCAGCGCCTGCGCCGGTACCGGTCAAGCAACCGGCGCCCGCGCCGAAGCCTGCTCCGAAAGTGCAATTGCAGCCGAAGGAATTCATCGTCTTCTTCGATTTCGACCAAGCGAAACTATCGCCGGAAGCGCAGAAGATCCTGAACGACGCGGCCGCCGAAGCGAAAAAAGGCTACGTGCGGATCAAGCTTGCGGGCCATGCGGACCGGTCGGGTTCGTCGCAATACAATGTTGGCCTGTCGCAACGGCGTGCGAATTCGGTGGAAGCCGAACTCCGGCGCCTCGGCGTCTCGTCGGCGGATATCGCGACCGAAGCCAAGGGCGAGGCCGAACCTCTCGTTCCGACGGCGGACGGTGTTCCGGAGCCGCAGAACCGGCGCGTCGAGATCATGATGCGCTAGGCTCCTGCCACAGCTAAAACGGCAACCGGCCGGACCCTAGGGTCCGGCCGGGTTGTTTTTGGGTCGTTGCGGAACGCGATCGCTACGTCAGCGTTTGGGCTGCAGCGTTCCGGATTTCGGTTGCAAGGTGGTCGTCTGCAAGGGGTTGCAAGCCGCGCTGGCGACCTGGTTGGATCCATCATAGTGCAGCGCGAGGTGCGCGAGGTTGACCCGGCTTTGCGCGGTCTTCTGGAACATCGTGTTCGCATCGGCGCAGAACTGGTCGCGATCCGCATTGCTGCGTGAGGACGCCTCGTTGGCGAGCCGCGTGACGAAGCGGTTCAGGCGGCGGGATCCGGACTTACCGTAGCGGCGTTTGAATTCCCGGCGGATCGCCGTGCCGTATTTCTTAAGGCTCGATCGATGGTTAATGACGAACGCGTTGTAGTCCGCCCGGGCGCCGCAGGACAGCGCCGCTACCATCAAATGCGTTTGCAGGCGTCGAACCTCGATCGACACGACGCCGTCAGACGCCCGATCTTTGCCATACGCCGAACACTGGTTCGCCAAACCCGTTGACACCGGTGTTACGACTGCGCCCATCAGCGCAATGCCGAACACGCGTGCACTCATGCGGCGGCCTGCTTTCGCAGCCACCGGACTGATTCGGAGTTTCCGTTGCATCTTCATGAGCTTCATGAACTGTCCTTTGTTCCGACGGTCTCTGTCAAGAGCACGAGAGATCAATTCGGTTGTGTGCTCACCCAATGCCACGGTCGCACTGGCGCCGTTAACATAAAATAAAGCTTTATGGTTAACTGCCGTCGAATTGCGGCAACATTAAGGACGCGGCGCGGAGGGCCGGTGCGGAGGGCCGATTAGGAGGAATGCTCTTTTGTTTTTAGGAATTTAAGGCTTTTCCAGTCTTCCTCGGCCTTCTCGAGATGCCAGGCATTGCGCGCCAGGAAGACCGGTGCACCCGTATGGTCTTCGGCCATGCTGGATTCGTTGGCGTCGCGAAATTTCTTCAGCTCACGCGGATCATCCGCCTCGACCCAACGCGCCGTATAAAGCGTCGTATTCTCAAACCGTACCGGCACGTCGTATTCGGTGCGGATGCGGTCGGCCAGGACTTCGAACTGCAGTGGGCCGACAACGCCGACGACCCAGTCGGCATCCATGCGCGGTTTGAAGACGCGCGCAGCACCTTCTTCGGCGATCTGCTGTAATGCGCGGGACAAATGTTTCGCCCGCATCGGGTCGACCGGCCGGGCCTTCTGTAAAATCTCGGGCGCGAAGCTCGGCACGCCGTTGAAGCGCAGCTCTTCGCCCTCGGTCAGCGTGTCGCCGATCCGCAGATTGCCGTGGTTGGGAATGCCAAGGATATCGCCGGCCCACGCTTCCTCGGCGAGTTCGCGGTCCCGCGCCATGAACAGCAGCGGATTGTGCAGGTTCAGCATCTTGCCGGTCCGCACGTGCTTCAGCTTCATGCCGCGTTTGAAGTGCCCCGAGCACAGCCGCATGAAGGCGATCCGGTCGCGATGCTTCGGGTCCATGTTTGCCTGGATTTTGAAGACGAAGCCGCTGACCTTGTCGTCGCTGGGCTCGACCGTCCGGGTGTCGGTGGAGCTGCTGCGCGGCGGCGGGGCCAGGTCGCCGAGCCCCTGCAGCAGCTCGCGAACCCCGAAGTTATTGATTGCGCTGCCGAAAAAGACCGGGGTCATGTTCCCTTCGCGATAGGCGTCGAGGTCGAATTGCGGGCACAGGCCGCGCGCCATCTCCACGTCCTCGCGCAGTTTCTCTGCGGCGTAATCCGGCAGCAGCGTGTCCAGTTTCGGATCGTCCAGTCCGTCGCAGACCGCCCCTTCGTCCGGCGCGTCGGCGGTGCCCTTGTCGACCAGCATGAGCCGGTCATGGAACAGGTCGAAACAGCCGAGGAAATGCCGCCCCATGCCGATCGGCCAGGATGCCGGCGACGGCTCGAGTGCCAGCGTCTGCTCAATCTCGTCCAACAGATCGAACGGCTCCTGGCCTTCCCGGTCGAGCTTGTTGATGAAGGTGATGATCGGCATGTCGCGCAACCGGCACACTTCGAAGAGTTTGCGGGTCTGCGCCTCGATGCCGCGCGCGCTGTCGAGCACCATGACCGCCGAATCGACCGCCGAGAGGGTACGGTAGGTGTCCTCGCTGAAGTCTTCATGGCCCGGTGTGTCGAGCAGGTTGAAGGTGCAGCCGCCGTAGTCGAAGGTCATGACCGACGACGCGACCGAAATGCCGCGCTCGCGTTCCACCTTCATCCAATCCGAATGCGCGCGCCGTTGGTCGCCGCGCGCCTTGACCGCCCCGGCAAGCTGAATGGCGCCGCCGAACAGCAGCAGTTTTTCGGTCAAGGTGGTCTTGCCGGCATCCGGATGCGAAATGATCGCGAAGGTCCGGCGCCGGGCCACGGGATCGGGCAAGGTGCTCATCGTGTTGATCGGTCCGTCGACTCTATCGGCTGCGTCAAACGCGCCCTAGAGGCCATATCGCCCTGGCGCATGCGATGTTCAATATGAAGATGACGCCTTGATCAATCCTTTACGTGCGAAACGCGGCATAAATCTTCGATCGCCGCGATCGCATCAAGGGATCAATCGGCCGACATCGCCAGCATTTTGTCGACGATCGCCTCGGTGACATTGCCGCCGGTGAGCGCCGCGACCGTCTTGCGCGATGTATCGACCTTGCCGCCGAGAAACGCCGCGGCGGCGGCGACGCCGGCCGGTTCGCCCATCAGTTTGCCGCGGTACAGGATTGTCCGGAAGGCGTCGGCGATGTCCTGTTCGCTGATCAGGACAATCTCGTCCATGTATTCCTGCAAGTGGCTGAACGGATACTCGCCCGGCCGCCGCGCCGACAGGCCATCGGCCATGCTGTCCCAATAGTCGATGGACGTGGCTTCGCCTTGCTGCATCGAGACATAGGCGGCGTTGGCCTTTTCCGGCTGGACGCCGATGACTTTGGTGTCCGGTTTGCTGAGCTTTACCGCCGTCGCGACCCCGGCCGCCATGCCGCCGCTGCTGACCGGCACCAGGACGGTTTCCACGTCCGGGCAATCCTCGACGATTTCCATGCCGATGCTGGCGTGGCCGGCGATGATCGGCGGGTATTCCCAATTGTCGATCGCGGTCATGCCGCGCTCTTCGGCGAGCCGGTCAACCGTCGGCTGGCGCTCCAGCGCGTCGGTGCCGCAGAACACGACCTCCGCACCGTAGCCCTTGGTGTTGTCCACCTTGAAGGGGCTGGTGTTGTCGAGCATGACGACGACGATCGGCACGCCCATGCTCGCTCCGGCGTAGGCATAGGCCTGCGCGAAATTGCCGGAGGACGTGACCACCAATCCGCGCTTGCGCTGCTCGTCGCTGAGCGACCGTAGGACGGTATAGGCGGCGCGCACCTTATAGGCGCCGGTGACCTGCAGGTTCTCGCATTTCAGGAAAAGCTTCTCGCGGCCCACTTCGGCGGAGTCGCGGGCGAGCGGCAGGATCGGCGTATGGCGGATGAATTCGGGCAGCGCATTACGCGCTTCCTTGATGTCGTCGAGCGTTGTCAGGCGGGGCATCGGACTCACGGCGTTGCTGCGGGGTAGACAGGCACTATGGTCGAGGGAGAAATGCTGCGCAAGCGGCGGCGTGCGGAACGCAACCTGCTGCGATATAAACGAAGCAGAACAAATACGGTGGGGAGCACCCGATGAAGTTGACGGACTACGAGGAAAGCATCCGCGCGGGCGACATGGGCGAACCGCGCCGGTTGGCGCTGGAACACCAGATCAAGGTCGGGCAGTTCTTCGATGCCGAGGACTTGGTGGAGATCAGCCAGGTTCATCTGATGGCGGATACCGAATCGCTGGGCGTGGCCGGCGTGGAGTTCCTGGAAAAGGTCGCGGGCTACCCCAAGGACGAGCGGCGCACGATGGTGCCGACGGTGACCGATCCTCGCGGCACTGATTTCAACGCCTATAAGCGGATGAAACAGCAGGACGATTGGATCGACTTGGAGCGCCGCGCCATCGCCGCGTTCCAGTCGCTCGACGTGATGATGACCGATACCTGCATCAACTATCAGGTGATCATCCCGCCGGTGCAGGGCGAACACGTGGCTTTCGGCGATACTGGATCGAGCATCTACACCAACAGCGTGCTCGGTGCGCGCACCAATTTCGAGGGCGGACCGTCGGCACTTGCCGCCGCCCTGACCGGGCGAACGCCGCGCTACGGTTTCCATCTGGATGAACGCCGCCGGGGTACCGCGCGTTACGTGTTGGAAACCCGGCCGCAGGATTGGGCGGACTGGGGCGCTGCGGGCGGCATCATCGGCCGCAACATGGGGTCCTACTGGGAAGTGCCGGTGATCGACGGTGTCGATGGTACGCCGACCTCGGACGAGATGAAACATTTCGGGGCGGCGATGGCGAGCTTCGGGTCGACACCGCTGTTCCACATGGTAGGCGTGACGCCGGAAGCGCCGTCGTTGGAGACGGTGTTCGACGGCGCGCCGCCGGACCCGATCCCGATCACCCGCGCCGACATCGACGCCTTCTACGATTCCTACGGCGTGTCGGATGACCAACTCGACGTGGTGGTGTTTGCCGCACCGCAGTTGTCGCTGTTCGAGTTGCAGCGGCTCGGCCATCTGCTGGACGGGCGCAAGGTGAACGATGCGATCACGCTGATCGCGGCGACCGCGCCGGAGATCAAGAACGCCGCCGACCGCATGGGGATCACCGCGAAGATCGAAGACTCCGGTGGAATCTTGCTCGAAGGCGTCTGCTTCTATCAGATGTATGCCCGCGAGATGGGCGAGGCGAACGGCTGGAAGCGCCTGATGAGCAACTCGGCGAAGATCGTCAACATTCTCGGCGGATACGGTTACGAGCCGGTTCTGTCGACCATGGAACGCTGCGTCGATTCCGCCGTCGCCGGGAGGATCGTCTGATGGCCGAGCGGATTTTCCAAGGACATGTGGGCATCGGCGATTCGGTCACCGGACCGGCGCTGGTCGCCGACGACAATTTCAGCGCGCGCTATGATCTCAACCGGATTGACGGCACCTTCTCGCGCGAGGCCCATAAACTCTACGGCGAGAGTTACCTGGGCAAGGTGCTGATCCTCAACATCGCCAAGGGCGGTGTGGCGACGGCCTGGATGCTGTATGAAATGGCGGCCCGCGACCGGGCGCCGCTGGCGCTGGTCCTGAACTACGCCAATCCGATCATGGCGCAAGGTGCCGCGCATGCGGATTTTCCGCTGCTCGACCGGTTCGATTGCGACATCACGGTGGCGGTGAAGACGGGTGATCAGGTCACGGTGGACCCGGCGGTGGGGCGTCTCATCGTCCACGCGTGACGATGTGGCCACCTACCTCGACCTAAACTTCCGCCTCGGATTAGCCTTCGGCCTGGAAGGTCTGGAGAATCTGTTCTACCGCGGCGTCGACCTTGAGCTGCAGCATCTTTTCGCCGGTTTCCGCGCTTGCCCGTGTCGGGTCGCCGATCACGCCGCTGGTCGCCATGCCGGCCTCACTGCTGGACCGCCGGCGATCCAGGCGGATGCCGGCGGGATGAACCGCGAGCAGTTCCGACGTATCGCGAATGCCCGCATGGCTGCCGATGGTGGATTCGCTTTCGCCGCTGGTCAGCAGCCAGTCGACCTGGCCGTTGGCGCTGTAATAGTTCGCGACATGCAGCACGGCGACGCCGGAGCCGATCCATTCCTCGTTTAATTTTTTCGCGATATTGGCCTGGATGGTTTGGTTGCCGCCGCTGTCACCGATGAAACAGATCGTTCTGAAACCGTGTGCCTTCAGGCTTCGCGCCGTGGATTCCAGGACCGCCGCAAAGATTTCCTCGGAAACGCTAATCGTGCCTGGATAGGCCATGTGGCCGGTCGGCGGTGATATCGCGCCTTCCGGCACATAGGACATCACCGGCGTCACCAGCGCGTTGCCGAGTTGTTTAGCAATCTTTCCGGCAGTGTGCCGAACCACGTAGTTGTGCTTACCCAGCACCATATGCGGGCCGTTCTGCTCGGTGCCGCCGGTCGGAACGATAGCGGTGGTGTGTCCGGCGCGGACCAATGCGCGCACTTCGGTCCAGGTCAGGTCTTCGAGATGGACCGGCAGGTTCTCGGTTGCGATCGGCGTGACGTCCCGGTACTCGCCGGTATCCGTGTCGTGCAGTAACTGCTTCGGCAGATAGGTCAGCCCGGCCACGCCGGCGACGGCGAGGACGATGGCGACAATGAGTCCGCGTTTCATGTCTGGCTCCGTTTAGGGGGAAGGTATTTCGCGAAGACGACCCGGAACGGGCGCGCATAGAGCTGCCACACGCTGTCGAAGGCCTGGTGTTCGTCTCCGTCGAGACCGAATGTCAAAATCTCGCGGTTCTTCGGCACATAGAGGGTTCCGGCGAAGCCATCCCAAATGGCAAATATGAATCCGATATTCTTGTCGAAATGCTTCGGATCACTGCTGTGATGGATCTGATGCTGGGCGGGGCTGATCAGGAAATGGCTGACCGCCTGGGGATAACTGACCCAGATATGGGAATGCCGCAGATTGTATCCGGCGAGATAAAATAAGAAGAGAAAGAGGTTGAGATTGAACAACAGCACGGTCGTCGGCGATGCCGCATAGATCGTCCGGAAGATGCCGTCGACCACGCCCAGGACCAGCGCCGAGATGAAGCCGGTCAGGATGTCGTCCACCGGGTGCATGCGATAGACGGTGATCGGCGTCAGAACTTCCGCCGAATGATGCACTTTATGGAATTCCCAGAGCGCGGGGACCTTATGCTGCAGGAAATGCGCGAGGAAAACCGCGCCATCCATCGCGATGATCATCACCAGCGTGTAGCCGAGATGGTCGCCGGCACCGGGGGCGAGACCCCAGCCGTCCGCCCCGGCAAGCGGCGCCAGCGCGCTTTTCGTCAGATCGGCGACCGCCGGCGCGCCCAGCAGGATCGGGCTAACGATCAGGGCCAAGCCGAAGGCGTTGATGACAAAATATTTGTAGTCGACGATGGCGGAGCGGTGCAGGAACACGTCGCGCGGCAACAGGAATCCCATGAATTCGCGCCAACCGGCCGATTCCGCCCCGTTTTGCCCCTTCAGGGTCCGCCCATAGAGATAGGCGCCCGCGGCGATGATCCCGGCCGACATCAGATACAGCCAATAAATCCGCTGACCCGACATGGTGGGGTAGAAAAAAGGCGAAATCGCCTTCGCAAAAATGCTAAGCGCAGTGTCCATACAGAAGCCCCCGTTGAGGCCACTTTTTAGGACTTCAGACTTAAGAACTTGTTAACTTATGGGGGCGGATTCGAGGCCTATATGGCCGGGGGGAGTGGGACGATGCAGCAGTATCGAATGGCGCTGGTGACGGGTGCTACGAGCGGGATCGGCACGGCCTTCGCCGAAGCGTTACCGCCGGAGACCGGCTTGCTGCTGACCGGGCGTGACCGGGCGGCGTTGGATGCCTTGGCCGCGACGTTGGCCGCCGAAGGGCGCACGGTCGAAACGCATGTCGCGGATCTGGCGGTCGAGACAGACCGGGTTGAGCTTCTCGCCTGGGCCGAGGCGCTTGGCGTCGATCTGTTGATCAACAATGCCGGCCTCGGCGTGTTCGGTCCGGTGATCGGGAATGCGCTCGACCGTGAGATGGAGATGGTCGCCGTCAATGTCACCGCCGTGGTCCACCTGACCCGTGCGTTGCTGCCGGGCATGACCGCGCGGGCGCATGCGGATGGTGGACGCGCCGGGCTGATCATCGTATCCAGTGTCGTCGCATTCACGCCGATGCCCATGCTTGCCACTTACGCCGCCACTAAGACATTCGAGCTGAGCTTCGGCGAGGCGCTCGCGGACGAGATGAAGGACGCGCCGGTTGATGTGCTGGTGCTGTGTCCGGGCGCCACGCGGACGAAGTTCTTCGACCGCGCCGGGATGCCCAAGGCGCCGGGCTATTCGGAGATGCCGGAACCGGTGGCCCGCAAGGCGTTGCGCGCCTTGGGCCGGAAGCGGGTATTGGTGAGCCAGCCGCCGGCGCGAACGGCGTTGCTGTTGGCAACGGCGCGGCGAAGGGTGATGGTTGCCGGGGCGGGCTTTGTGATGCGGCGTATCGCGGGACGCGAGGGGGAATGAACGCAGTGAAAACCGATGGCGCCGCGATCTATTTCGTGGCGCGCGATCTCGAGTCCGAGCGCGTGATCGGCCTGGACGTGGCCGTCGAACGCCTGGTCGACGCCTATCTCCGGTATGCCCGGCAGGACCGCCTGTTCTGCTACGCGAAGGACAAAAACGTCTTCGAGCAGTTCAAACAGCGCGCAGTTGCTCAGGGGCGGGCGGCGGAAGACTGCGCCTTTATTGCCCTGACCGAATCCGAACGCCTGATCGAACCGGGTTGCCTGCTGCAGCCGGACCCAAACATCGCGCCGTATGCCTGGATGCGCCGGGCGCAGGATCAGCGTGCCTACAGCCTGTGCGGCATCAGCCACACCATGTCGTCCGCCGCCGTCATGGACGCCGTCGCCAATTGCGTGCACTACCCGACTCAGGAGTGGGACGCGATCATCTGTCCGTCTCGCGCGATCGCCGGGGCAATCCAGGCGCTGTGGGACGAATGGCGGGCCTATCTGGCGGATCGGACCGGCGGGCGCATGGCCTGTCCGGTACAGTTGCCGATCGTGCCCTTGGGCATCGACACGGGCAGTTTCGCCAAAAACCGCGACGGCGGCCGCCGCACTGGCCTGCGCAAGGAATTGGGGTTGGCCGACGACGCCTTCGTGATGCTGTTCCACGGCCGGATAAGTTTCTATTCCAAGGCGCATCCGCTGCCTTTTCTGCAGGCGGCGGAGCGGCTGGCCGAGCGTTTGTCGACGCCGGTCAGCATGGTCTTCTACGGATACTTCGACACCGAGCGCTTCGAGACGGAATTCAACGCCCTCGCGGCGGAGGTCTGCAGGAAGGCCGAGGTTCGTGTCGTCGCCAACAGCGATCCGCGGTTTCCCAACGGCGTGTGGTCCGCCGCCGACGTCTTCATGTCCTTGGCCGACAACATCCAGGAAAGCTTCGGCCTGGCGCCGATCGAAGCGATGGCGAGCGGATTGCCCGTCGTCGCGACCGATTGGGACGGGTACCGCGATACGGTGACGAACGGCGTCGAAGGCTTCCTGGTGCCGACACTGACACCGCCGCCGGGCGCGGGCGACGCCAACGCGACACGCTATCTGTCCGGCGAGGACAGCTACGGCACCTTTATCGCGGGTGGCAGCCAGACCACGGCGGTGGATGTGGAAGCAGTCACCGACGCCCTCCATGAATTGGCGGTCAATACGGACCTGCGCCATCGCATGGCGGAAGCGGGCGTGCAGCGCGCGGAGTCGATCTACGATTGGCGGCATGTCATCCCAGCCTATGAATCCGTGTGGGAAGAACTCGCCGGCCGGCGTGCCACGGGAACGGAATCGGCGGCCAAGTCGCAACACCGCGCGGCTCATCCGCTGCGGCCCGACCCGTACCGAATGTTCGCGGGCTTCCCGACCGAACATCTTTCCTTGCAGGATCGGATCGAGATTGCCGCGAAATCCGTCGAGGCCATCAACCAATTGATCCGGCACCGCATGAATATGTTCACGCCGGACATCCTGTTGAGCGCGGACGACATTGCGAAGTTGGTCAATGCCGTGGGGCGCAGTCCGGGTGTGGCGCTGGCGGAGTTGGTCCCCGGTCTTGCCGAGGACGATCCGGCGCGCCTGCTGCGGACGGTTGCTTGGATGGTGAAACTCGGATTCCTGCGGCGTCTTGCGCCGTTGCCGGAGCGCTAGAATACGGGTGCGTGGCCGGGTTACGCCTTCGCCACGGCATCGAGCGGCAGCGCCGTGCCGTACTTAACTTGTTTCAGCGAGAAGCTCGATTTGATGCTGGTGACGCCGGGCACTTTCGTTAGGTGATCCATTAGGAACCGCTCATACGCCGCGAGATCGGCGACGACGACCCGCAACAGGTAGTCCGCGTCGCCGGTCATCAGATGGCATTCCAGGACCTCCGGCCAGCCGAGCACCGCCGTTTCGAAGATTTCCAGCGCCGATTCCGCCTGCCGCTCCAGCGAGACCTGGATGAACACGCTGACCGGCAGTCCCGCGGCGCTGGGATCGACCAGCGTCACGTAACGCGCGATGACGCCGGTTTGTTCGAGGTCGCGGACCCGCCGCCAGCACGGCGACGGCGACACACCGACCTCGGCCGCGAGATCGACGTTGGAGATACGGGCGTTCTCCTGCAGACGGGTCAGGATGCGGCGGTCTATCTCATCCAAGGCGGTTTTGGGCATATTATGTTCCAGTCAGCAGATAATTTGGCACATGATTGCTAATGCAAGCGTGTTTAACGCAATCTTTGCAAGGATCGTTTTAGCCTTCAGCCGTATAATTGCGCCAGCTTAATAGTCGATACAGGAGTCGGTGATGGCTGCCCCGCTGCGCCTGGTCACAGGCCAGGACGATGCTCTTCAGCCCCAAGAGAAGCTGCGTATCCTTTCGGAAATCGAGCGGAAGGTGCTGTGGCTGTCATCCTGGACGATCCACAACGCGAACCACGAGCGGCCCGCCCGCGATGGGCTGAAGGTCGGTGGTCACCAATCCTCCTGCGCGTCGGCGGCCACGCTGCTGACGGCGTTGTATATGGATGTGTTGCGGCCGCATGACCGGGTCGCGGTCAAGCCGCATGCCAGCCCCGTCTATCACGCGTTGATGTATCTGCTCGGGCGGCAGTCTCAGGAAAACCTTGAATTGTTCCGGGGGCTCGGCGGGGCGCAATCCTATCCGTCGCGGACCAAGGATGCCGACGACGTCGATTTCTCCACCGGGTCGGTCGGTCTTGGCGTGGGCGTCACGCTGTTCGCATCGCTGGTGCAAGATTACGCCCGGATGCATGGGCTGAACGCCGCCGATTCGGAAGCCGGCCGCATGGTCGCGCTGATGGGTGATGCCGAGTTGGACGAAGGGAACATCTTCGAAGCGCTGCTCGAAGGCTGGAAGCACGACGTCCGGAATCTGTGGTGGGTGATCGACTACAACCGGCAGAGCCTGGACGGCGTCGTCAACGATCAGCTGTTTCAGAAGATCCAGTCCTTCTTCGATACGGTCGGCTGGAACGTGGTGACATTGAAATACGGCAAGCGGCTGGAAGCGGCGCGGGACGGTCCGGCGGGTGAAGCGCTGCTGCACTGGATAGACGAATGTCCGAACGATCTGTATTCCGCGCTCACCTTCAAGGGCGGCGAAGCCTTTCGCGAGCATCTCAAGGCCGAACTGCAGGGCACGTCCGGGCTTGGCGAATTGCTCGACAGTCATGACGACGTGGCGTTGCACCGGCTGGTGACCAATCTGGCCGGGCACGATATGGAATCGGTGCTGGAAGCCTTCCATGGAGCCGCCGGTGACGACCGGCCGCAGTGTTTCGTTGCCTATACGATCAAGGGCTTCGGCCTGCCGCTGGCCGGGCATAAGGACAACCACGCTGGCCTTATGAATCCAGATCAGATGGCCGCCTTCAAGGCGTCCATGCGCATCCCCGACGGCAAGGAATGGGATCTGTTCGCGGGGCTGGACGCGACCGAGGATGAACTGACCGACTATCTGGCCGCAGTGCCCTTCGCCGTTGAAGCGCCGCGCCGGCACAGTGCGCCGCGCATTCAGGTGCCGGATAGCTTCCCGGTACCGAAAGGGACGACCATTGCGACGCAGCAGGCGTTCGGTCAGATCATGAACGAGTTGGCGCAAGGTGACAGCACGCTGGCGGATCACATCGTCACCACATCTCCCGACGTGACCGTGTCGACGAATCTGGGCGGTTGGGTCAATCAGCGCGGACTGTTCAGCCGCAAAGAGCGGCCCGACGTCTTCCGCGAAGAAAAAGTGGCGTCGGTGCAGAAATGGGTGCGATCGCGCGACGGTCAGCATTTCGAACTTGGCATCGCCGAGAACAATCTATTCTTGATACTGGCAGCTCTGGGCTTGTCGCACTCGCTGTACGGCGCGCGGCTGCTGCCGGTCGGCACGCTCTACGATCCGTTCATCAACCGCGGTCTCGATTCCCTGTTCTATGCCTGTTACCAAGACGCCCGTTTCATGGCAGTGGCGACACCGTCCGGCGTGACGTTGGCACCTGAGGGCGGCGCGCATCAGTCGATCAATACGCCGCTGATCGGCATGTCGATCGACAGGCTCGCGTATTTCGAACCGGCCTATGTCGATGAGCTGGCGGCGATTATGGCCTGGGGCATGCGCTATATGCAGGACGATGACGGCGGATCGGTGTATCTGCGGCTGTCGACCCGGATGCTCGAACAGCCGGAGCGGAGCCTCAGCGATGCGGACCGGCAGTCGATCTGCGCCGGCGCTTATTGGGCGGTGCCGCCGGCACCCGGATGCGATCTCGCCATTGCCTATACCGGTGCGGTTGCCCCGGAAGCCATCGCCGCGCATGCGGAACTGCAAGACGACGTGCCGGGGGCCGGCTTGCTCGCCGTGACGTCGCCCGACTTGTTGCATGCTGGTTGGCTCGCCGCTGGCAAGCGCCGCGCCGCCGGCGATCGCACGGCGCAGGCGCATGTGGAATCGCTGCTTGGCCAATTGGGCGCCGGGGCGGCGTTGGTCACCGTACTGGATGGTCATCCCGCGACCTTGTCCTGGCTGGGTTCGGTGGGCGACTACCGGATGTCGGCGCTTGGGGTCGAAAAATTCGGCCAGTCGAGCGACATTCCCGACGCCTTCCGTTTTCATGGGATCGACACCGACGCGATCCTGGATGCCGCAGCGGCGGCCTGTTTGGCACGGTTGCGGTAGCGGGGTGCGGACCGGGCCGGGCGAAGCTTGCACTTCCTGGCCATCACCGTAGGATGACCGACGGTTCGCGACTGGCGCGATCGCAGGGTCGAGGCATCCGGTGCGTTTCAGCCTTCTGAGAACTCTAACCGCCGCGGCGCTGGCCGCCGGGATTGGCGCCTGTGCGCCGGTCGCCGATAAGGGCCCAGTCAGCGGCACAGCCAGCAGCACGGCCAGCGGCACGGACGGGGCGGCCACAGACGGTCCGTCCGAACCCTTGCCCGTTTTGGACGGCGGCCTCGGGCAATATTCCATGGGCGGTCTGTTGGGCGGTTCGAACGGCGACGCCGGGGCGACCGACGGAATCTCCGTGAAAGGCGCCTTGTTGCAAGGGCCGTTCGTCACCTTCCTGGAACGCGGCGACGTTGACCGAGCCTACAAGTCCGCCAGCCATACGCTGGAAACCCAGCCGTCCGGCCAAACCCGAATCTGGCGCAATCCGCGTAACGGGCATTGGGGCACCATGACGCCGGCCCGTACCTATCTGAACGCGGAGGGTCGGTATTGCCGCGAGTACCGTCAGACGGTCACGATCGGCGGGCAGGAGCATCAAGCCGGCGGTAAAGCCTGCCGGGGCGATGACGGCGTCTGGCAGGTCGTCAGCTAACGGCCGCCGTTCCTAGGAGTCCGGGTTCGGTTTCAGCACACGATGCAGGTCGAGCACGGGCGTCGCCACATCGGTCTGGCACAGCATGTCGTGCACCTGTCCTCGATGATGGGTTTGGTGATTGAAGAAATGGCTCGCTAGCATATCGGCCGGATCATCGAATATCCGGCCTTCGTTATTCTCGTATCGAATGGTGCCGGCGAGGAACGCGTCGGTGACACCGGCCGCGAAATCTTCAATCCGTGTGTCCTCATCGGACCGCGCTGTTCGCAACGCCTCGAAGTCCTCGTATAGGATTGCGTCGAGGCCGGTCGACGGTACCTCGCGTCCTTCGAACCGGGCGAGCCAGATGCGGTCGCCAACCATAATGTGATTCAGTGTGCCGTGGATGCTTTTGAAAAAGGCGGGACGGGTTTGCTTGCGCGCGGCGTCGCTCAGCTCGGCGCAAGATGCGTAGAGTCGGTCGTTGGCGAGCCGGTTGTATCGCGCCAACTGTCGTATCGTATCGACGAAGCGCGCGGCCATGACGGTGATGTCCGGGGTCAGCTGCCGGCGACGGTCATGCCGTCGATGCGGACCGTAGGTGCGTTCACGCCGTAGCGGAACGCCAGGTCGTCCGCCGCCTGCATGTTGAGGAACATGTCCTTGAGGTTGCTTGCCACTGTCATTTCGCTGACCGGATAGACGATTTCGCCGTCTTCGATCCAGAACCCGGCCGCGCCCCGGCTGTAGTCGCCGGTCACGTTGTTGATGCCGAAGCCCATCAGCTCGTTGACGTAAAACCCTTCCTTGATGTCGCCGATCAACGCATCGCGGGTCTGGTTGCCGGGCGTCAGGTAAAGGTTGGTGGTCGATGGTGAGGGCGGGCCGCTGGTGCCGCGCGACGCCCGGCCTGTGGTTTCCAGTTCGAGTTGCCGCGCCGCGCTGAGATCGAGCACCCAGCTCTTGAGCACGCCGTCCTCGACGAAAGAGAGCGATTCATTGGCGATGCCTTCCGCGTCGAAAGGTTTCGAGGCGAGGCCGCGTTTGCGGTGCGGATCGTCGACGATCGACAGGCCTTTCGGCAGGATCTGCTCGCCCATGCTGTCTTTCAGGAAGCTGGTGCCGCGCCCGATGGCGGTGCCGTTGATCGCGCCGGCGAGATGCCGCAGCAAGCCATTCGACACGCGCGGGTCGTAAACGACCGGCACCTTTTTCGTGCCCACCTTGCGAGGGTTGAGCCGCTGTACCGCGCGTTCGCCCGCTTGCCGTCCGACCTCGGCCGGGTCGTCCAGGTCGGCGGTATAGACCGCTGTGGTGAATTCGTAGTCGCGCTCCATCCCGGTGCCTTCGCCTGCCAGCATGGCCGCGCCGATGCTCTGCCGCGACACCGCATAGCTGCCGGAAAACCCGTTGGACGCAACGAGCGCTACGCCGGACCGGCCCCAGCTTGCTTCCGCGCCTTCGGAATTGGTGACGCCGTCCACGGCTCGGGCGGCGTCCTCGCACTGCCGTGCGCGCTCGATCAGCGCTTCCGGTGTCGGCTCCTCCGTGTCGCAGATTTCGAGATCGGCGACCGGTCCCTTGAAAATTTGGTCCGGGTCGGCGAGGCCGCAATAGGTGTCTTCGGGAACCGTGCGTGCCATGGCGATGGCGCGTTCGACCAGTTCCTTCAGGACGCCGGGCGACGCGTCAGACGATGAGACAATGGCCTGCTGCTTGCCGATCAGCACGCGCAGACCGAGATCGGTGCTTTCCGACCGTTCCAGCTTCTCGATCTCGCCAAGGCGTTGAGCATGCGACAGCGAAATACCCGACACCGCGATGGCATCGGCGGTATCGGCGCCGGCCGCCTGGGCCTTGCCGATAAGGTCGGATAGCAGGTCGAGCGTCTCTTGTTCGTTGGCAAGCGTGGACGATGAATCGCTGGGCATGGGGCAGGTCTTTCCGTCTCTTGGAGTGGCAACTGTCCGGCTATCGGACCGTCACTGAAAATGGGTCAGGATCGAAACGATTACAACCACGATCAGCAGCACCAACGTCAGCAGGAATAGTTTCCGGGCGCGGTTGAAATCCTCGGGTGTGATGATCGGCGTTTCCCCGGCTTCCTCGGCCAGGACGCGCGCGCGTTCCTCGCGCCGTTCGCGCAGGCGCCGCATGATATAGCGCGACAGGAGAAAGAGGATGCCGACCGCGGCGGCAATCACCCAGGCGTATTCTCGGATCAGGTCGTTCGACGTCATGCGCCGCAGTATAGGCGAGCTGTTGCGGGACGTGAATCTCTTAAGGTCGGCCCCCGATCCAGAACAGGTAGAGCGCGTAGAGGCAGACCAGCACGAGCATCAGCCAGGTCACCGTCTGTCCGACGATCCGCCCGAAGGATGGCCCGGTCGTGCTGTACAGCCCCTGCGCGTGCAGCGCCCGGGCGACAAACAGGCCCGCGCCCAGCGCGTGCACCGCGACCAAGGGCGCGCCCAGCATCTCCACCACCAGCAACAGCACCAGGCCGAGCGCCACGTATTCCGCATTGTTGGCGTGTACGCGAATGGTCTGCAGCAGGGCTCCGTCGTTACCGTCGCCGAGATCGATACGTTTCTTGGCCCGGTGGAGGCTGACGCGGATCGCGAGAAGGACGGCAAGCAGGCCGTTCAACCCCGCATAAAGCGCGGTGACCACCGGCAATGTGATTTGCACGGATTGCATGGGAATTCCCCCTATTGATCTGACACTACCCGGGGCAAGTCTACGCCGCCGCCACACGGCGGGGAATCACCATTGCGCGAGGACGGTGAAAACCAAGAGCCCGGCCGACATCCAGCCGTCTTTGGCGATTGAGGCGGTTTTGTCGGCCATGGTACCGTTGCCGTCTCCGGCGCGCTTTGCGCCCCCGTTAAAAGGAGTGGATCAAATGGTCGAAGCACCGAAATCAAGCGGATCGGCACCGGGATTTGCCGCGTCGCCCGGATATCGGGTTGATATGGAGGCGTCCCCGAACCGTATTCGCCTGAAGATCGGCGATGAGGTTATCGCGGATTCGACGAATGCCTTTCTCATGCTTGAGACCAATCACAAGGACGTCTACTACTTTCCGCGTGCCGACATTCGCATGGATTTAATGGCGCGTTCCGACAACACGTCGTTCTGACCGTATAAGGGCCATGCGTCCTACTACTCCGTGCGAGTAGGTGATCGAATTGAAGAAGATATAGCGTGGTCTTATGAGACCCCGTATGACGAAGGCGAGGCCTACGCGGGTTACATCGCTTTCTATTGGGAGAGAGCGGACCAGTGGTTGGAAGACGAGAAAGAAATTGTCGATCAGCCGTACAATCCCGGCGAATAGAGTTGATGCCAGCAGCGGTTGGCGACGAAGGCAATGGCGTGAGGGTTTCGTGATGGAGATTTACCGGCAGCCGGTTACCGGCGCGACCGCGTGGAAAAGCGCTGAGATGATAGCGCGGGATGACTGGACACACGTCCTGACCGAGGCAGAGATCGAGGACCTTGACCGTGCCCTCCGCGCGGTTCAGCAGCGTGGCTTGGAAATGGCCGCCGTCACGCGCGAAGATTTTCCATTGCCGGTGCTCGAGCCCTATCTCGCTGATTTGGAGAAGACCGTGCGCACCGGCCGTGGCTTTGCGCTGCTCCGTGGCATTCCGGTAGACCGCTATACCGCGGACGAGGTCTTCCTGATCAAGTGGGGCATCGGCACGCATCTGGGTGAGAAGGTTTCCCAGAACGCCTATGGGGACCTGCTCGGCCATGTCTACGATCATGGGCTCGATCCGAACTCCACGCGGACCCGGGGTTACCAGACGAGCGGCGAACTGCGGTTCCATGTAGACCGCGCCGACATGACCTCGCTTCTTTGCCTGCACAAGGGCCGAAAAGGGGGGTTGAGCCGCGTCGTCAGTTCCATGTCGGTCCACAACGCGATACTGGCCCGGCATCCTGAATATCTGCCGCCGCTCTATGAGGGCGTGCCCTACATCCATATCGAGGAAGCGGGCGAGATGCGGAGTTGGAAGGAACCGGTCTTCAGCCTCACCGACAACGTGCTGAGCTGCTCCATCCGCCGCAATACGGTACAGAAGGCGATCGAGCGATCGGAAATCAAAATGACGCCGCTGGAGACGGCAGCCCTCGCATGTTTTGATTCCGTGGCGGAAGACCCTGAATTCGTCCTTGAGATGGAACTCGAGCCCGGCGACATTCAGTTCGTCAACAACTACACCATCCTGCATGGCCGGACGGCCTTCGTTGACGATGCGACGCCGGAAAACAAGCGCCATCTCGTACGCCTCTGGCTGCGGTTCTTCACCGCACGCCCAACCGCAGACTTCATCCGCGAGCAGTACAACGGAATTGAAAAGATGCTAGAGCGCAAAGCTTCCTGAGGGAGGTTTTGCGCGGGCGGATACCTAACAGACGTGCCATGTGGGCCCTATTCGCTCGGGCTGAGTTCGGGCGGGATTATGATCTCGGCACCAAGCTGGTTCACGATCGAGCCGACATCAAAGAACACCGTTTCACCGAATATCTTGTCACCCCGGAAGTGCCACGCGACCAACGAGCGGATGCGAACGCGCCGGCCGGTCGGCGGGATGCCGAAAAAGGAACCGCGATGAGTCCCGGTCCACTGGTTTTCCGTGACGATACAGTCCTCGTCGGCCGAGAGGAATCGGTGGATTTGGACGTTGAAGTCGGGGAAGGCTTGCCAAAGGAGGCGATATCGTTCGGCGACCTTTTCGGGACCCACGAAGCGTTCCGGGAATCCCGCGATATCATTGAAACAATCGTCCGTGAACCCATCGAGCACGCGTTCCATGTCGTGTGAGCTTTCGGCCTCTAAATGGTCCTCGAGCACCGCGAGACGCTCGGGCGAGATTTCTGCCATGATCAGCTCCTTATTGGGATTTCCTTCAGTCGCTTCCCTTGAGAGTAACGTGTCCAAAGCCGACTCTACCACTCCCGTGCTTCCCAGGACGGCCGCCTCTACTGACCTTTTGCCTCCATTCCGAACCGATGACATTCGACCATTTTGGAATGATGGCCGATGGGCCGAACGGCGGCGGCATTTGTGGAGGCAGTGACCCGCTTGAACACAACGCCGCCGCGATCGGTTATTTGTCTTCGACTTCGACGATGTCGGGGCGGAGCGTGGCGATGATCGCCATCAGTTCCTTGTGTTCCTTTTCCGGGACTTTAAATTTGTTGAGCGTGTCGACCAGATGCTGCGCGACGATTTTGAACTCGCTCGCCTTGATCCCGAGTCCGCCGTGCGTCGTGGCCGTCGACCGACTGATGATTTTGCAAGGCCCGCCCGTCACTTTACAGACGAGGTTCTTATTTTTCTGGCGGAACCCTTCGCGCGAGTCGGCGCTCATGCCGAAGAAACGTGCGCCGACGACGGGATCAATGAACAGTTTCCCAGCGAAGTCATCGACCACGGCCGAGACGGCATCGTATCCGCCAAGACGTTCGTACAAGGTTTTATCTTTGGCAACGCTGGTCCCGGACGGGAAAACACTCAGTACAAGAATCGCGGCAATTGCGATCCCTGCCAGTGCGTTTTTGCGTATAAAATTTGCGTACATCGTCGGTCCTCCTTCAAAAAATATTCGATAGACGCACCGCGCGCCTACCTTTGTTTCTCCCAACATAAAAGTTTCCTTGGCCAAAACTTGGGTCTGGCCTCATCGTCGTTGTTTCGCACTTCGGTCGCTTCCAGGCTTTGCTCGAGTGGCGCCATACGGTCGGTCACCGCGAAAATTATCGACGTTCAGGGTGAGTCGTCTCTTTGTTGACCTTGGCGAACGTCGACATTCCGTCGCGGGAACAGCGGTCGCGGAATGCGCGCAGAGCGTTTCGATCGCGCTTGGTGGTATGATGCGAACTGTGATTTTCCGCCGTGGGATTTGCCAAGGTGCTCGTAAGGTAGAACCGCTCTGGATCGTCCGCGTGATCCCGGTGGACCTTGGCGGTTAGCACCGAGCCATTCGGAGCCTTCCATCGGAATCCGACGATCAAGCCGGCGGGTTCCATCTTGCGCCGATGCAAAACCTCGTCGAATGGTCCGAACTTTCGAATGAGTCGGTCTCTAATTCTGCGGATCCGCTCCGGCTGCGGGGAAATTTCCTCCCGCAGCTCGATTGCGGCGGCTCGAAAGCCTGCGCCGTGCTTCCCGAAATTTACCGTTAGGGTCGTGCGTTCGAGCGTGACAAGCGCCGACTGCCGTGTGGGTCCTTTCGAGGTGATGGGATGTCCGTAGCAGTACCGGACCGCTGCCATTCGAGTTATCGTTGCGTTGCCGTGCAGCATTCGAAAGGCATGAAGTGTCATGCCGGGGTATGCGCCGGCGAGATTTAACGGCGTTGTCTCAGATGCCTGCGCGCCTGCTACCGTCACGGGCGCAATCAAGGTCAACGCGAAAACCGCCGCAATCGTCTGATATCTGGATTTAGCCAACATGCTGCTCTTCCCATCAAAGACTGTGGTGACGCTGGTTGGTGTCAGTTTTCCCTTTCCCGCCGGTGGTAGCTACGCTTGCGGGGCGTGGATCGGAGGCAGAATCCTCTTACGGGATTTCGACGATCTCTGGCTTCAGGGCCTCGTGAAAGCTCGTCACATCGTCTTTCTCCTGCTCGGGCACGTCGAATGCTTCGAGCGTGTCGGTCAGGTGGGCCATCGCGCGCGTCCAATCCTCCCCGTCGAGGCGCATCCCAACGTGCAGAGTCTTCATGTCTCGGCCCGTGTAAACCATCGGGCCGCCCGACGACGCGCATAGGTAATCGACGAGCAATTGCTCCTCGCGTGCGATCCCGTCCGCGCCCCGATGGTCGTAAAATCGGCGGAGCTTATCGTCGGCTTTGATTCGCACCATCAACGTGGATACGACGGCGGCAATGGCGTCATAGCCGCCCAGGCGCTCATAAAGAGATTTCTCTGACATCCTATGTATCCTCCTAATGGTGGTTGCTACGGCCGCGTTGATATCTCGCAACGTCCACCGAAGATTGGCCGTTCGTTCAAGCGGCCAGTCGTATATCCAACCGGGTCCAGATTTCGCAGAGCGCGGCGACGAGGTGACGCATGTCGTCGTCAGTGTGCAGCGGCGACGGCGTCAACCGGATGCGCTCGGTACCGCGCGACACGGTCGGATAGTTGATTGGCTGAACGTAGATTCCGTGGTTCGCCATCAGCTCGTCGGTGACTTGTTTGCAGCGCACGGGATCGCCCACCATTACCGGCACGATGTGCGACACGGACGGCATCACCGGCAGGCCTGCTTCGCGCAGTAGAGTTTTCAGCGTCGCCGCGCGTTCTTGGTGGCGTACCCGCTTCGCCTCAAGCTCTTTCAGGAGTTGCACGCTGGCGAGTGCCCCGGCCGCGACTGCCGGCGGCAATGCCGACGTGAAGATGAAGCCCGACGCATATGACCTGATGAAGTCGACTAACGCTTCGGAAGCCGCGATATATCCTCCGACCACGCCATATGCTTTAGCGAGCGTGCCCTGGAGTAGGGTGATCCGGTGCGCCTGGCCGTCGCGCGCGGCCACGCCCGCACCGCCGGGGCCGTACATTCCGACGGCGTGGACCTCGTCCAGATAAGTCATCGCGCCATGGCGTTCGGCCACGTCACAGATTTCGCCGATTGGCGCAATGTCGCCATCCATCGAATAGACGGATTCGAACGCCACGACCTTGGGTGTCTGCGGGTCGATGTCGGACAGAAGCCGATTCAGGTCTTCCGGATCGTTGTGGCGGAATATCTTCTTGGCGCACTTGCCGTGCCGGATACCGTCGATCATCGATGCGTGATTGAGCGCGTCCGACAGGATTACGCAGCCCGGCATATTTGCGCCGAGTGTCGACAATGCGGCTTCGTTGGCGACATAACCGGACGTGAACAAGAGGGCGGCTTCCTTGCCGTGCAACGCCGCCAACTCGCGCTCCAAGAGAACGTGATAGTGCGTCGTGCCGGAGATGTTTCGGGTGCCACCGGCACCGGCGCCGACCTTGTCGATCGCATGTTTCATCGCGCCGCGCACAACGTTGTTCTGCCCCATGCCGAGGTAATCGTTGGAGCACCACACCGTCACCTCGTCGACACCGCGTTCGGAATGACTGTCGGCGCGCGGGAAACTGCCCGCCTTGCGTTCGAGGTCGGCAAAAACTCGATACCGGCCTTCGCTTCTTAATCTCGAAATTGCGTTGGAGAAAAATCTTTCGTAGCGCATTGGTTTCACCCTCCCTTTGAGGACGCGTTCGACGGCAATCGACTTGTAGAGTCGTGCCGTTCTGCGTGCGTCAGTTCTTCAGAGCCGGATAGCCCCGAACGTAGATCCAGTCGTTTTTCTTGGCCGGCACGTGGCAGGGGATGCAGTTGGCCTTGAAATTCTTGGTGACGGTATTCTTGGGATCCTTGGCCTTGAACAATGACCAGCCCCAGCCGCGGCCCCACAGCTTGTTGCCTTTGAACCGGCCTTTGCTGTCCTTGATCATGACGAACCAGCCCTCGGTCTCGGTGGCGTAGCTGATCTCGCCAGTGGTCATGCCATCGGTCTTGGCCTTGAGCAGTTCCTTCACCAACACCGCGCCATCCGGGAACTTTCCGGTCTTGCGGAAGGCCGAGACTGTTTCAGGCTGGGTATAGACATTGTGAAAACCCTTCGAACCCGCCTTGCCTTCTTCGTCGGCTGCCACGCCCCAGGATCCGAGGAAGTACCAACTGCGAAAATCCGTCGGGATGCTAATTTTGCCCTTGTCGTCCACGTAGGGAGAGAAGGACTCGGCCACCGCAGCGCCGCCGAGGATTAACCCGGACAACACGGCTCCTGTGACCAATACGAATGCGCGCGAACTATTCATGTCGATACCCCTACTTCTGCTTTGCGGCGCGCAGCACCGGGTAGAATTGTGTGAAGACGAAATCTTCGGCCGCCGCCGCCTCGTGACAGGCGTTGCAGGCTTCCGTCGGCTGCTTTTTCGCCGTCGAATTGTAGGGCTCTGGCTTGTGACCGAAGGTGTAGTAGGCCCAGTTACCCGGCTCTTTGGGGAAAAGTTTCTTGCTCTTGATGGTGATCTCGAAGCCGGAATATTCGCCCATGAAGTAGCCGGCGCCGCTGACCTCATCCGTCGAGCCATCCTTGTTGGCCCCGTCGGGTGCGCGAACGCGGGTCAGTTCCTTGGCAAGGACGGTTCCCTCGCGGAACGTGCCGGTCTTCTTGTAGTGCGCCCAGCTCACCGGATCGATGTAGATGATGTGATGTTCCGGGAACGGGGCATTGCCATCGTTCAGCGCGTTCGGCGTGACCAATCCACCGACATAGGGCCATTCGCGCCAAATCTTCCCATTCGGAATTTTCAGCATTTTGTCGCTGGTGAATTCCGGCGTGTATGTCGCGTCTTGGGATTTCGTCGGTCCTGTGCTGGCGCTCAGGATCGCGATTGCGACAACGACCGTACCCGGGGTTAACGCGGCAAGCGATCTAAGATTTCGTAATCCTGCGTGTCGAGACATCGTACTCTCCCTCCCAATCTGGGGTATGACTGATGGTCGAATCTGCGACCCGTTGATTTTGCCTTTTGAGCCCTTACACCTAAGGTCCGCCGGCAAGCGCTGTCCAATACCGATGGTTCATGGTTCAATGCACGCAGGGTGGAGAAGGAATCGTCGATGGAATTTCATCAGATTCGTTATTTTCTTATGGCGGCGGAAAATCTCAATTTCACGCGCGCTGCAAAGCAATGCCATGTGTCGCAGCCGGCGCTGACCCGCGCGATTCAGAAACTCGAGGATGAGCTTGGCGGAACCCTGTTCGTCAGGGACGGCCGGGCCGTGACACTGTCTCCGCTTGGCCGGCTAATGCGTGAGCATTTGCAACACATTCAAGAAACCCAGCAGATGGCCCGCACAGTGGCCAAAAATTTTCTGCATGAGACTCCCTCCGAACTGAATGTCGGCGTCATGTGCACGATCGGGCCTGACGTGTTGTCGGCTTTTCTGAATGAGTTCAGAAACCGTCATCGCGATATTCTTGTGATTTTGCACGACATCGGACCGGAGGCATTGCCCGAACTTCTTTATACCGGCTCGCTCGATTGCGCCTTCGTTGCGTTGCACGGCGATCAGGATTTCAAAAAGGTGTCGACGCATACTTTGTTCGAGGAAGACATGGTCGTCGCATTTGCCGATGGGCACCGCTTCGCCGAGTTGCAGGAAGTGACCTTATACGATGTTGCGGAAGAAGCTTATGTGGATCGATTAAAATGCGAAATTCGGCAACCCTTCTTCGATTTCATGGATCAAAATGACCTGAACCTTAGGGTGGTGTGTAGTAGTCAGAGAGATGATTGGATACAGGAATTGGTTATTCGCGGTCTCGGCGTGAGCGTAATGCCTCGCTTTTCGATCACGACCCGTAGACTCGGTTGGCGAAGATTCACTGGACCGCTATCCGGAAGCCGTCAAATCATGATCGCACGAGCCAATAGCCTATCTCCTGAACCGCCCGCTCATGCGTTTTTCTCGGACGCCGCAATTTTTGAATGGCAAAACACTCTTGCCGAATTCGGGTTCTCCGAGAGCGCCGTCAGAGGATAGCCGCGAAGCTACCGGGCTTCCCAGGACGGCCGCCGCTTCTCGACGAATGCTTGCATGCCTTCCTTGGCGTCCCGTGTTTTAAGCAGGCGGTCGAGAATTGAATGCGCCTGCGATACGGCTTCGTCATAGGGCAGGTCGATGGTGGAGAGGGTGGATTGTTTCGCCGCCCGGACCGCCAGCGGGGCGTTGCGGAGAATCTTTTCAGCAATTGTTGTGGCCGTGGTCTCAAGCTCAGATTCCGGCACCACATGATTGACGAGTCCCAGCGCTTGGGCCCGGTCCGCCGGCAACAAATCGCCGGTGAACATGAGCTCCAGCGCGATGTTGACCGGTACCGCGCGGGCCAGCGATGAGGGGCCGCCGATCGAACAGATGCCGATCTTGGTGTGCGGCCAGCCCATCCGCGCCGTTTCGGTGATGATCCGGACGTCCGATCCCATCACGATGCCCGCGCCGCCGGCGAGGCACAGGCCCTGCGCCGCACAGACGACTGGTTTGTGAAAGGCTTTCAACCCGCGAAAGATCGGCGCAAAGAAATCGCCGCCCGGCTCGGCCTGACCGGACAGTTCCTTGACGTCTTGTCCCGTGCAGAAGTCAGTGCCGTTGGCCCGGATCACCAGCAACCAAACACCGTCGTCTTCCCGCGCTTCCGCAAGATGCTTCGTGAGCGCATCCAGCCCGGCCTGATCGAGCGCGTTCTTCATCTCGGGACGGTCGAGCGTGATCGTCGCAACCTTGTCCTTAACACCGTACAGCACTGACATTTTTATTCTCCAGTAGTGTCTTTTTCGGCACGGACGATCCCGGCCTCGATCAGTGTCTCGATCGCGTTGGACGACAGGCCACCGACATCGCGCAATACGGAGCGGGTATCCTGGCCGATCCGATGTCCGGCATGTTTCGCCCGGCCGGGGGAGGCGGATAGATGCGGTACCGGCGCGGCCATCGTGATGGTGTCGAGGTCCTCGTCCGGAACCGGGATCAACATGTCGCGCGCCTTGTAGTGGGGATCGGCGAAGATATCGGCCATGTTGAAAATGCGGGTCGCGGGCACTTGCGCCGAGTCCAGCCGTTCTTCGAGGTCCGTCAGCGGCAGCCCCGCCGCCCAGGTCGCGACGACCTCGTCAATCTCGTCGGCGTTTTCATTCCGGGCCGTTGACGTCTTGAACTTGGCGTCATCGGCGAGTTCCGGCCGTTCCATCACGTCGCACAGCCGGCGAAAAACCGAGTCCGCGAAGGCGGCGATCAGGATGTATTGACCATCCCCGGTGGCGTAGAGATTGTTCGGCGACGCGCCCGGCATCCGTGAGCCGGCCCGCTCGACGACGGTTCCCAGTTTGTCGAAATTCTGGGCATAAGGCTCCATGAAGCTGAACGCGCATTCATACAGCGCCGCGTCGACGCATTGTCCCTTGCCGGTTAGTTTGCGGTGGTGCAACGCGGCAAGCACGCCGAACGCGCCGTAGAGTCCGGTGATGTAATCGGTGAGCGCCGTCGCCATGCGTCCCGGCGGCCGGTCGGGGTCGCCGTTGATATAGCGCAGACCGCTGACCGCTTCGCCGATCACACCATATCCCGGCCGCTGGGCATAGGGCCCGGTCTGTCCGAACCCGCTGATGCGCAGCATGACGAGGCGTGGATTGATCGCACTGATATCATCGTATCCCAGCCCCCATTTCTCCATCTGTCCTGGTCGAAAATTTTCGATGAGGACGTCGCATTCGGCGGCGAGAAGCCGGATCAGATCGCGCCCCTCTTCCGTGCGCAAGTCGATTGCGACCGTGGATTTGCTTCGAAATAGACTGGCCGCGTAGAGCGACTTGCCCTGGAAGCTTTCGCCGACGACGCGCAAGGTATCGCCCGCGACATCCTCGACCTTGATGACCTCTGCGCCGAAATCGGCCAGCAGCCGTCCGCAAAAGGGCGCCGCGATCGTCGATCCCAGCTCCAAAACCCGAAAGGAAGAGAGCGCTTCAGCCACGTTTGAATATTCCGTCGGTAATTGTCGATTTGGTAGGCCGATAATACTCGAATACCGAAATGGACCAACCGCGCGGGTAGCGGGCGGCCTCTCAAAAGGAGTGAGTGACCTAACCAATCTGATTTCCAAGAGGATGATTTACTCTGGTAGCGGACCCGGATCAGTATTGGAACTGCCGTGTTAGGCCGAATTACCGCATGAAAATGGGTGCGGGTGGCCGCGGCGCGATGGGCCTGCCCGCGGTGGCCATATTGAAAATCGCGGATCGAGCCGTTCTAGGGACGAGTTATGGCTAATCCAGAGAAAGTTGGCCAAGGGCCGACAGCAAAAGGATCGGATGGCGTCGGTGACGGCGATGTTGAGTATATGCCGCCGCTCAAGCATGCCATCCCGCTCGGCCTGCAGCATGTGCTCGCGATGTTTGCGGGCAATATCACCGTTCCCATCATCATTGCCGGCGTAATCGGCGCGACCCCTGATGAAAAGGCATTCTTGATCCAGGCGGCGATGCTGGTCGCCGGAATTGCGACCCTTATACAGACGGTCGGGATCGGCCCGGTCGGTGCGCGATTGCCGATCGTTCAGGGCACCAGTTTTGGCTTCCTGCCCGTTGCGATCCCGATAGCGAAAAGCTTCGGTCTGGCTGCCGTCCTCGGCGGCGCACTGATCGCCGGGCTGATTCAAGTGGCGCTGGGCGCGATGCTGGGCAGGATCAGGCATTGGATGCCACCGCTGGTGACGGGGATCGTCGTGTTGGCGATTGGGGTCGCCTTGCTGCCCGTCGGCATAAAATATGCGGCCGGTGGCGTAAAAGCGCCGGACTTCGGCGCTGCCCATCACTTGGGGATGGCGTTGTTCGTCGTCCTTCTGACGGTGGTTTTGAAATTCTCCTTCAAGGGACTTATTTCGGCGGCAGCGGTTTTCATCGCCATCGTCGTTGGCTATGCGGTCGCATTCCCGTTCGGGATGGCGAGCCTCGGCAATGTCGGGAGTGCGGCTTGGTTCGCGGTGCCCGCGCCGCTGCAGTTCGGGTTGGAATTTCCGGCGGCGGCGATCATCGGCATGGGGGTCATGGCCTTCGTAACCACGATCGAAACGGTCGGTGACATTTCGGGAATCACCATGGGGGGCGCCGGTCGCGACGCGACGGACAAGGAAACGTCGGGTGGGATCATGGCAGACGGTATCGGGACGTCGATCGCCGCCGTTTTCAATGCCCTTCCGAACACATCCTATAGCCAGAATGTAGGGCTGGTTGCGCTGACCGGCGTGATGAGCCGGCACGTGGTGTCCATTGGCGCGGTCGTTCTGGTCATAGCAGGGCTCGTTCCGAAACTTGGTGCTGTCGTTGCGTCCATTCCCAATGCCGTGTTGGGCGGGGCGGCGATCATTATGTTCGGCATGGTAGCCGCCGCCGGACTCAAGCTGATCGCCACGGCGGACCTCAACCGCAGAAACCTGGTGATCATTGCCCTGTCGCTTGGGGTGGGTCTTGGCCTTCAGGCAGTCCCCGACGCGGTCGCAATCCTGCCGCAACAGATCAAACTTCTTCTGGTATCGGGAATCATTCCCGCAGCATTTTTGGCGGTCGTCTTGAATGCGGTGCTGCCGGAGGAGGAAACGTCGTGATGCGGTGTCGTGATGGAACCGCCATGCTTTTGCCTGATGCGGAACGGCGGCACAGGCCAATCCACTTGATCGGAGAAGAACGATGATCGCTCGCAATTTCGCAATTCTGGTGGGCGCATTCATTTGCTTTGCGCAAGCCTTGGTAATGCCGGCATCCGTCCAGGCCGGTAAGCTCAAAGTCGCCATGTTGATTCCGGGTCACATCGATGACGGCGGTTTCATGGAGGCCGGCTACAAAGGACTCTTGATGATCCGTGACAAGCTGGGCGCGGACATTGCCTACATCGACAAGATCAAGCCGAAGAAGGACCTGCTCTCGGCGTCGCTGCGCCAACTCGCGGCCGGAGGGCCGGACCTGATCATCGCGCATGGCGGCCAGAATTCCAAAGCGATGGTTGCCGTGGCGCCCGAGTTTCCCGACATCAAATTCGTCGTGGTGCAGGGCAACGTCCGGGGGAGCAATCTGTCCAGTTATGAAGTCCTGCAGGAACAGTCGGCCTGGCTAGCCGGCGCCGCCGCCGGCCTGCTGACCAAGACGAACGTGGTCGGTCATATCTCGGGGATCAGGGTTCGCCCCGGCCTGAAGGGGCGCGGTGCCTTCTTCAACGGTCTCATGCACACCAACCGGAATGCCAAATACCTGACGACATTTGCGGGCGACCAGGACGACAACGAGCTTTCGTATGGCGTCGCGTCCGCGCAGATCGATGCCGGCGCCGATATCATCTTCACGATGTTGAATGCCGGGCGTGTCGGCGCCATCAAAGCCATGCGGGAGAAGAAGGTCCATCAAATCGGGAATGTCCGCGATTGGTATCCGGTTGCGCCGGATGTGTTCATCGCGTCGGCGATGGCGAATGTCAGCATGGCTGGTTTTCATGCCGCAAACGACGTTCAGAGCGGGGCCTGGAAGCCGGGGGTGATCAATAAAATCGGTCTCGAAAATGGCGATGCGGTGCGCCTCGCGCTGGCGCCGGGTGTTCCGCAAGACATTCGTGCAAAGCTCGAAAAACTGCGGGAAGCGCTCGCCAGCGGCAAAACCGAAGTGTCGGTCAAATACGACGGTCCTGAATTCAAGCACCAAGCGGGCAAGTAGATGGAGCTTCGCGACGTCATCCTGCCAATTGAAATTGTCGTTTGCCTCTTGGTCACGTGGCCGTTGGTTCGGCAGCTCGCCTTCGAGCCGTTTCGCTACAAACTTCCCTGCAAGGCGGCGCAACGAATCGCGTTGCTGATTGGCTATTTTGCGTTCATCGCGGCCGTTGCGGTCTTCGCGCCGGTCCTGCTTCATTTCGGGGCGGTACTCGCATTGGGAATTTTGCTTTATGAACGGTGGCGGGCGCGTCCCAGCTACGGTCGCGGCAGCGGCCTGCCGCCGGGTTCGCTCGGTGTCGTGCCGCGGAATCATGAACGCGATCCGTATCACTTCGAAAAACTGATCGCGAAATACGGCCCGATTTTCAAGTTCAATGTCGAATTTCACCCCTATATCTACATCGCCAGCCACAAGCGCGCGCTTAAGTTTCTCCGTGAGAACGACGACGTGCTGATCGGTGCGGCGCAACCCATCAGCGCCGGCATCCCCAAGGGGTTCGTCCGCTATATGCCTGCCCAGACGCATACGAAATACCGGAGAATTCTCCTCTCCGGTATTTCGACGGACGTCATTGACGACGCGAGCCCTATGATTTTGTCCGCCGTTAGAGCCAAGCTCCTGCAGATTTGCGAAGAGGGGTGCCGGCCCGCCAACGGCGGTGTGTTGATCGACGATAATCTTCGGGAGTTGATTTTCCCGATCGTGCTGGCGGTTTTCTTTGGCGTCCGGCCCGATACCCCGCAGTTCGATCAAATCGAATCCTTTTTTGCCGACATCGATACACGACGGGAAACCTGCGGGATCGAGGATCGGCGGATCCGTGCGATGAACGGCATGAGCGACTGGATACGGGCGCGCATCGATGAATTCGCCAAAGATCCGGACGCAGCACCATCCTGTTTCCTGAAAAGTTTGGCGGACCGTCAAGACGCTGCAGCGCTCGATGCGACCGTTCGGGGCAACTGGGTCGCCATGGTCGAATTTGCCACGGTCGATATTATCGGTTTGCTGCAATGGCTGGTGAAGATGCTCATCGACTACCCGGAATGGGCGGAAAGGTTGCGCCAGGAACAGGGTGCGCATGGCGACGCGCCGGATTGGGGAGAGGACTCCCTTGCCGGGCGCATCGTTAAGGAGACCTTACGACTGGAGCGCAGCGAATTTCTGACGCGCAAGTCGACGAAGGACGTTTGGTTCGAGGGGTATCGCATTCCCAAGGATTGGTCGATCCGGATCGGCATACGCGAGAACAACCGCGATCCGGAAACCTTCGACCGGCCGACCGAGTTCGATCCCGACCGTTTCCTGGGAAAGGAATACTCGCTCGAGGAATACGCGCCGTTCGGTCTGTTCCGTCACAACTGCATCGGGGCGGCCTTTGCCTCTACGGTGGGGCGAATTTTCGTGACCGAGCTTGGAACTGGATTCGATATCCAACCGAACGGCGAATGGACCACGCAGTATGTTCCGCCGCATTGGCGGCCGCGCGCCGGGTTTCGGCTTGGCTTGAAAGCGCGGGCGGCTTGACCTCCGCGTCCTAGCCATCGTGGCTCAACGGACTAGCATTAAAAAACGCCATGCAGGGATTGGCCCGCATGGCGTTCTTGGTCGTTCTAGTCTGTCGGTTTACCGTAGCGCCCGGTTCACCGCGCAGGTCACCGCCTGGAGTGAGGCAGTCACGATGTTCGGGTCGCGGCCGACGCCGTAGATCTTTTCGCCGCCGACTTCCGCTTCGACGAAGGCGATGGCGGTGGCGTCCGCACCGACGCCGACCGAATGCTCGCTGTAGCTATAGACCTTGATATCCTTGCCGGTTTCTTTCGTCAGCGCATCCACATAGGCGTCGATCGGGCCGGTGCCGCGGCCTTCGATCTTAACCTCGCCGCCGTTCTTCTTCACCGTCGCGGTGAGGCGGCGGATCTCCGACGCATGGGTGTCGGGGATCGTCTGGTGGTCGACGAAGCCGTAGGGAGATTCGGCCTTAAGGTATTCGGTCTCGAAGGCGGTCCAGATGTCTTCCGGTTTCTGCTCCTGCCCGGTGTCGTCGGAGATGCCCTGCACGACGCGGGAGAATTCGATCTGGAGGTTGCGCGGCATCTGCACGCCGTATTCCTCCTCCATGATATAGGCGATGCCGCCCTTGCCCGACTGGCTGTTGATGCGGATGACTTCTTCATAGATCGCGCCGACATCTTCCGGGTCGATCGGCAGGTAGGGCACGTCCCACTCGCCGCTATTCGAATCCTTCATCGCCGACAGACCCTTCTTGATCGCGTCCTGATGGCTGCCGGAAAAGGCCGTGAACACCAGCTCACCCGCATAGGGGTGGCGCGGATGCACCGGCAATTGATTGCAGTATTCAGCGGTCGCCCGCAGCTCGCGCATGTTGCGCATGTCGAGCTGCGAATCGAGACCCTGGCTCACCATGTTCATGGCCAGCGTGATGACGTCCACGTTGCCGGTGCGCTCGCCGTTGCCGAACAAGGTTCCTTCGATCCGGTCGGCCCCGGCCATCACGCCCAGTTCTGCGGCAGCCACGCCGGTGCCCCGGTCGTTATGCGGATGCAGCGACAGCACGACCCGCTCGCGGTTCGTGAAGTTGCGGTGCATCCACTCGATCTGGTCGGCGTAGATGTTGGGCGTCGCCACCTCGACCGTGGCCGGCAGGTTGATGATGGTCTTGTTCGACGAGCTGGCTTCCCAGACGTCCATCACCGCCTCGCAGACCTCGAGCGCATAATCGAGTTCGGTCTGCGTGTAGCTCTCGGGCGAATATTCGTGGACGATCTCGGTCTCCGGCACCGTCGGGATCAATTGCTTGATCAGTTCCGCGCCGTCGGTCGCGATCTTCTTCACGCCGGCCCGGTCCTCGCGGAATACCACGCGCCGCTGGGTCGTCGATGTCGAGTTGTAGAGATGCACGATCGCCCGCTTCGAGCCCGCGATGGAGTCGAAGGTGCGGCGGATCAATTCCTCGCGCGACTGGGTCAGTACCTGGATCGTCACGTCGTCCGGAATCAGGTCCTCGTCGATGATCTGGCGGACGAACGAAAAGTCCGTGTCCGACGCGGAGGGGAAGCCGACCTCGATCTCCTTGAAGCCCATATTGCAGAGCGTTTGGAACATGCGGAGCTTGCGCTCCGGTCCCATCGGCTCGATCAGCGCCTGGTTGCCGTCGCGAAGATCGACGGAACACCAGGTCGGGCATTTGGTGATGGTCTTGGTCGGCCACTGCCGGTCCGGCAAATCGATTTGCGGGAACGGCTTGTATTTCTCCACGGGCATGAAAGCCATGGTCTTAACTCCTGTCAGTCTTCGGCTGCGTCTTTACCGATTTATGGGGTGTTCGTAAACCGCGGCGCGGCTACGGCCACCGGGAGGCCGCTTCAGTCCCGGCGACCGCCGGTAAGTCGCAGCGACAGGATCGGCCCCGAAATCGGGCCGACAAGACGCAAACCAATGCCGAAACCCCGCGGGGCGGAGTCGGACTCAGACTGAATATCTGGAAAGGAAATCATCAAACGGAACCTTGTTAACCGGCGGAAAAACCAGGACGAACGGGCAACCCCGACGCTTCAGAGCGTCGGGCCCATAAGTCGCAGGCCAAGCAGCCGGTATCCGGTTCCGATAATCATGGCGCGAAATGTAGGCCGAAACGTGGGTAAGGGCAAGAGGTTAGCCCGTTACAGGTCTGATCCAACCCGCCGCATCGCCTACATCGCGAGATTAAACGAGACGCTGATCCGTTCGTCGTCGGTTGCGCTGGGCCGCACGCTGTGGCGCAGGCAACTGCGGAACAGCACGATCATCCCTTCCTCCACCGGCATTTCGAGCGCCATCGAGTTGAGGGCGTTCATCTCGGTATACGGCGGCGACAGCATCTCGCCGTCCATCGGTGAGTGGAACATCAGCCCGGAACTCCCGGGTGGTGCCTTCACGTAGTAGCTGCCGCTGATCAGATTGTTGGCGTGCAGGTGGACTTCCTGTCCGTCTTTCGGTCCATAGATGTTGAACCAGCAATCGCTGATCCGAAGCGGATATTGGCGATGATTGAGCCGAAGCGTATCGGCAAAATCAGAAGCCTCCCGAAGGATGATGTCGCGCAGCGGGGCGAATTCCGGCATCTCGTGCAGCCGGTCCGCGCTGTTCAGTGTCGTGTAGACGCTGGATACCCAGGAGTCCGGCCGGGCATTCGGCGTTACCGAACGGATGTCTTCGATCGTCTGCAGTAAGTTTCGATTAAGCGTTTCCGCGCCTTCCACTTCGCTGATTTGTACAACGGAGGGAAAGATCGTCTTGAGTTGACGTTCCATAGCACTCCCCATTCGCGGTATTCGGGGACTTTTGTCCCTCTGGTTCGCGATATCCCGGGCTTGTCGCCCTGTTCTTCGTTGTGTACCGAATTGCTTCCGACGCGCTTAGGCGGTCCGACAGTGCGTCGCTGCAATCGAGTTACGGTAATATCGTAGGGCAAAACTTACGGGAGCACCACTGACGGTAGCGGTGCATAGTATTTGCACGCCGAAACAGTCGTTGCACGGCGCACCGCGCGATGCTGGGCTGTGGCGGAAATGACGCCGAAATCCCTAGGCGTGGGATGCCGCGTGCACACTTGCATTCTGCCCCACGTGCCGGCCTCGCATCACCGGCGCGCCCGCGGGGAAAGGGTGCGAGCCGTTGGCGCGGAACCAACTGTCATGCACCAGCGCGTGCTTGCGGATCGTCGGCCAGACGACGGCGCCGAGGAATTGCTGGTCGCTGTTGAAGGTCTTCGCGGTGTTCTGCAGATACGGCGCATAGTGCGGGGCGAGGTCCGGCAGGATGCCGCCGCTACCGCCCCAGAGCCCGGCGAGCATCAGGTCCGTGTGCGTGAAGTAGTCGTGGATCAGGTGGAAGGCTTTCGGGCTCCGTAGCCAGTCGGCGACCGCCGCAGTCTCGCGCGGGCTGACCACGCTATCCGCGTCGCGCACGAGGAACCGGTCGACCGCCGTGTCGGAGGCGACGTCGAAGCGCCAGAACAGCCCTTCAAGGAAGGCGCCGGTTTGCTCTTTGATGATTACCTCGGCCCCTGCCGCTAGAAGTGCCGCGACTGCCGGGCCCGGCACGCTGCGGCCGCAATAGAAGCGGCAGTGCCAGCCCGGATAGATCTGTCGGGCCTGTTCGGCGTTTCTAATGGCGCCGTTGATATAGCGCGCTTGATTGCCCCAAAGGCTGAAGGCGATGACATTGCGGCGTGGGCGATCCGGACGGAAGGGCGGCGGCGGCGTGTCCGGCATGGCGCAGATCGGTGCGCGGGCGGCGGCGAGACCATCTTTCAGCGTCAGGGATCGCTCGCCGTGATACCGCGCGCGGACCCGGTTGCCGAGGCGGCCGTAGACTTCCGCCAATCCGTCATGGATTGAGGGAGTATCCGGGCGCACCCGGTGAACCCGTTCCAGCCAGACCAGGGCTTCCGTCGAGCGTCCCGTCGCCAGCAGCAGGCGGCCGATATTCTGCGCCGTGTCCAAATCGTCCGGAAACAACAGATGCGTTTGCCGGAGGCTTTCGATCGCGTGGCGGTAATCCCGCTTGGCATAATGAAAGAGCGACAGGAGCTTGTATTCGTCGAGGTTCGGCGCGTCCGGATGCGAGTGGATCAGCGCGTTCATCCGGTCGGCGGCGTCATCGACATGCCCGCTGACATAGAGTTGCTGAATCGCCTTTCGCGTCTGGATACGATGCGCGCCCATGGAATCTTCCGGCCGTTGAACAGGATGCGCCTTAACGGGGCATGTCGGCCGACCGTATCCTTGGCGCCTTAACGGCTGGTAAATGTCGTTTTGCGGCCTCGCAACACCTCAAACCGGCCGTGTTACGGATTGAATGAGCGGCGTGTTAGGCTGTTGTGGACGATCACGATGGCGGCGTCATTCGGTTTGGGCGAGGGAGTCGGGAATGCAGCAGAAAGACGAGAAGGTCGATTTCGCGGTGCCGCCGGACCATGTCGCGGCGTTCCAGCGGGATGGGTTTCTGGTGGTGCGTGGCATGTTCAGCCGCGACGAAATCTCGCTTATCCGAACGGCTTTGGAGCAAGACCCCGCCGTTCGATCGAATGGCGTGAATCGCGAGGATGACAGCGGCGCCGTGACGCGGTCGGTCGTGTGGCTCGAACCGGGCGACAGCACCTATGGTCGGGTCGCGCGCCTGCCGCGCGTGGTGGATACCATGGCAGCCTGTCTCGGCGATGAGGTCTATCACTATCAGGCCAAGCTGAACGCCAAGGAACCCCAAGAGGGCGGTTCTTGGGCGTGGCATCAGGACTACGGATATTGGTACGAGCAAAACTGCCACTATCCGGATATGGGAACGATGATGCTGGCGCTCGACCCGTCGACGAAAGAGAACGGGTGTCTTCAGGTGCTGGCCGGCTCCCACCGGATGGGCACCGTCCGGCATGTCTTTACCGAAGGCGGCCAGCGTTGCGCCGATCCCGAACGGGTGGATGAAATCATGAAGGTGCTGGATTTGGTCTATTGCGAATTGGATCCGGGCGATGCGCTGTTCTTTCACTGCAACACACTGCACCGCTCCGACCGGAACCGCTCCGATACGCACCGATGGATGCTATTGGACTGTTTCAACACGCGGCATAACAGTCCCTTCAAGGCCGTCGTGCCGGGAACACCGTACCGGCCGATAGAGAAAGTTCCGGATGACACGATTCTGTCCACGGGACTCCGCTTTGCGACCGGCGAGGAAAAGTTCCAATCCACCTATGTCGAGGAACAGAAGAAGGCCGCTGGCGTCATCTAGGCGCGCGGGGATATTTCGTCGCCGCGGCGGGGAATCTTACTGGGGAAAAGGAATTTCCAAGCGGTGCTGGGCGTTCCAGAAGCCGATCCGGTTGATCCGCCCATAATGCAGGTAGGTGATGCCCAGCAGGCGCAGATACAGGATCCGGCCGGTTTCCGCGATTCCGGTCTTGGCGCAGGCCCGCCGCGAACTCTTATTCAGGCCATTGATGATCCCGAGCGACCGGCGGCGGTCGGATTTCAGGAAATGCGCACGGGCGAAGCGGATGACCTGCGGCGCGATCCCCTGGCCGCGGTATTCCGGTGCGACCCAGATGCGCGCGCCGAAGAAGTCATGTGTGCCGAACCGGAACCGCAACCAGCTCTCCTGATCATGCGTGTCGGTCTCGTAGATCGCATAGCAGATGATCTTAGCGTCGCGTTCGCACACGGCGTATTTGACGCCGCGGGCAAAACCGTCGACCAGCGCGGCTCGTTCGATTCCGCAGGCAACCAACTCTCCGATATCGCGCTCCTTCGCCCAGCGGATGCCGGGCTCCGTGACCCCGGGTTTGAAGGCGCGATGGTCCGTCGCCGTGACGACCCAGACATTGATGTCGAAGAGCCACGACGGGACGATTCGCCAGAAGAAGGTCTGGATCGAATAAAACAGCCCGATGTCCGAGACCTTGCGCCAGTAATTTGAGAGTAACCGCATATCGCGACGCCTGCCGTTAGCACTATCCAGATACCAATTTTAGGACAATGCCGACGGATTCGGTATACGCGAAAAGAAGCAGTTCTTTCGGGCTACGGCGGCGGGCCGAAACCCGCCGGTCCGCTGTCTAGTTCAGCCGCAGGTCCAGGATATGCTGCGGGCTGGCTTCCAACTCGCCTTTCTCGACGCGCGTCACGATATCGGTCAAGGCGGCGTTCGCCGGGGTGTCGATGCCGATCTCCTGCGCCTTGCCGACGATGAAGCCGTTCAGGAACTGGATCTCGGTGCGACGGCCCTTGACCATGTCCTGCCCCATCGACGGGCGATGCGCGCCGCCGCCGGGCTTGTTGGCTTCCTCCAGGCGGTGGGCATCGTATTCCGCAGTCGCCTTCGCGTCGCCTTCGCCGGCGCGCGCGATAATCTCGGGATCGATATGGTGGATTTCCTCGAGCTGATAGCCGAGCGCCTGGCCGACCCGGATCGCTTCGCTGCCGAGCCGTGCGCCGAAACCGCGAAGCACGTCATTCGTCAGGATGTCCTTGCTGATCAGCCCGGTGCTGGCCGACATGCCGTTCGCCATGGCGTTGGTCACCAATTTCGACCAGCGCTCGCCCCACAGATTGTCGGTGATTTTCGCGGAGTCCGAGAGCGCGACCAGACGGTGCACTTCCTTGACCCGGTCGGTGACGCGGCCGTGCACTTCGCCGACGCGGAATACTGTGTGGCCTTCGCCCTTCTTGCCGCTGGCCCGGCGCACATGGCCCGGCTCGCAGATATCGACGGTGATCGAACTGGCGATCGAGCCGACGACCCGGCCCCAGCCGACGACCCCGGCGATGGTCTCCTCGTTGATGCAGTTTTGCAGCGAGACGATGAATCCGCCGGGAGCGAGATACTGCTGGATCATCGTCGTCGCCCAGGCGGTGTCATAGGACTTCACGCAGACGAAGGCGATGTCGATAGGATCATGCTTGCTGAGGTTCTGAAGCTCGGTGATGTGAAGCGCCTTGAGCGGATCGGTCGACCATTCCGGGACATCTTGGATATGGCTGATCTTCATCCCTTTGCTGCGCATGGCCTCGACATTCTCGGGCCAGAAATCCACGAAGGTGATGTCCTCGCCCGCCTGCGCCATATGCGCGCCCGCGTATCCGCCGACCGCGCCCGTTCCGACAACCGCTATCCGTGGGCCCATCCGTCTTGCTCCTCTATTAAACAGATATATTGATTTTCAGCACCGTAAGACGGATCGGCGCGCGGTGGCAAATTTGCACGCTACGAATGCCCCGGCGACTGCGCTTCTGTTAGGGCGCCAAAACCAACTTGATGGCATAGCCGGCGATGCCGACTGTCGCGACGCCGGCAACCCAGAGGCCGACGAACCAAAGCACCCGATGCAGCTTGGACATCAGTGATAGCCCTCAGACGGGTCCACCTTGCCGCGGAACACCCAGTAGACATAGGCCGTATAGGCGAGGATGGTTGGGATTAGCACCGCCGCACCGACGAGTAGGAAAAGCAGGCTCTTGTCCGGCGCCGCAGCCTGCCAGATCGTGATGCTGGTCGGCACCATATAGGGATAGAAGCTGATCCCGATCCCGGCGTAGCAGAGGATGAAGATGCCAAGCGCCGCCAGGAAGGGTTGGGTGTCGCGGCGATCGGCGAGGCCGCGATAAAGCATCCAGGCGCAGCCCAGGATCAACGCGGGGACGACCATGCTGAACGCCGCCGTCGGCCAGGTGAACCATCGTTCGAGGTAAACCGGACGCAGGAAGGGCGTCCAGAGACTGACCGCGCCGATAAGGGTCAGCGTTGCCACGCCGGTGATCCGGGCATAGCGGCGGACTTGGCGTTGCAGGTCGCCGTCGGTTTTCATGACCAGCCAGGTCGCGCCGAGAAGGGCGTAGCCGATGACCAGCGCGGCGCCGGTCACGAGGCTGAATGGCGTCAGCCAATCCCACCAGCCGCCTGAATAGGCGCGGTTCGTGACCTCGATCCCCTGCACCAACGCGCCGAGCGCGATGCCCTGGGCGAATGCGGCAATGATCGATCCGCCGGCGAAGCTCCAATCCCAGAGGAACCGGCCGCGTTGTGTCCGCCAGCGGAACTCGAAGGCGACGCCGCGGAAGATCAGGCCGAGCAGCATGGTGATGATCGGCGCGTAGAGGGCGGGAAGGATCGTGGCATAAGCCAACGGAAAGACCGCGAACAACCCGCCGCCGCCCAGCACGAGCCAGGTCTCGTTGCCGTCCCAGACCGGGGCGATCGAGTTCATGGCGGTGCTGCGATCCTGCTCGCCTTTGATCAGTGGGAAAAGGATACCGACGCCGAGGTCGAAGCCGTCGAGGATCACATAGGCGAGGACGGCGAAGGCGATCAGCGCGGCCCAGATGAGGGGAAGATCTATTTCCAATGTTCTATCCTCCCGTTTCCGTTCGCGTGCTCAGCACGGCCGGCGCCGGGGTAATCCCGGCCGCCCGGGTTGGGCCGATGTCTTCGCCGCCGCCAGCACCGGGACTCTTTGCCATCAGCCGCAGGATGTAGAAAGTGCCAGAGCCGAACACGACGAAATAGACCAGGACGAATGCGATGAGGGACGGCGCGACCGCGGCGGCGGCCATTGGCGAGGCGGAGTCGGCGGTCCGTAGAATGCCGTAGACGGTCCAGGGCTGCCGGCCGACTTCCGTGGTTACCCATCCGGCGAGCACGGCGAGAAACCCCGACGGCGCCATCGCCACGGCGGCGCGTTGCAGCCAGGATGCTTCGAACAATTTGCCGCGAAAGCGCATCACAGAGCTCCACAGCCCGATGGCTACCATGGCCATGCCGACGGCGACCATGATCCGAAAGCTCCAGAATATGATGGCGGCGGGCGGGCGGTCTTCCTTACGCCACTCTTTCAGGCCGAGGACTTCGCCGTCCCAATCGTGGGTCAGGATCATCGATCCCAGCTTCGGAATCTCGATGGCGTAGCGCGTCGTCTCGGCGTCGTCGTCCGGCAGGCCGAACAGAATCAGCGGAGCGCCTTTCCGCGTTTCGTAATGCCCCTCCATTGCCGCGATCTTTTGCGGCTGGTGCTCCAGGGTGTTGAGCCCGTGCAGATCACCCGCGAATACCTGCAGCGGCGCCACGATCAATGCCATCCACATGGCCATGGAAAACGAGATTTGCGCGCCACGGTCGTGCCGATCGCGCAAAAGATGCCACGCGCCGACGCCGCCAACCACGAAGGCGGTCGTCAGATAGGCGGCCATCGTCATATGAACGAAGCGGTATGGGAAAGACGGGTTGAAGACGATTTCCCACCAATCATCCGGGATGAATTGTCCGTGCTCGTTGAAGGCGAATCCGACCGGGGTCTGCATCCAGGAATTCGCCGACAGGATCCAGAACGCGGAGAACAGCGTTCCGATGGCCACCATCATGGTCGCGAAGAAATGGAGCTTCGGTCCGACCCGGTTCAGGCCGAACAGCATGACGCCGAGGAAGCCCGCCTCCAAAAAGAAAGCCGACAGAACCTCGTAGCCCATCAACGGGCCGAGGATAGGGCCCGTCTTGTCGGAAAAGACGCTCCAGTTTGTCCCGAACTGATAGCTCATGACGATTCCGGAAACCACGCCCATGCCGAAGGCGACGGCGAAGATTTTCTTCCAGTAATCGAAGATCGTCATGTAGGTCTCGTCCCCGGTTCGGAGCCACAAGGCTTCGAGCACGGCAAGATAGCTTGCCAGTCCGATCGTGAAGGAGGGGAAGATGATGTGCGCGGAAACGGTGAAGGCGAACTGGATTCGCGCCAGCAGGATCGGGTCCAAATGGTCGAACATCGCTTCGTTCTCCGTGTGGCAACAGGTCCGGAGCGTTAGACATGGCAAAGATATGCCGGCGGGAAAGCCTATCAACCCGCGAAGCCGCGTCGTATTGCCTCAAGCCGCGTGAAACGACGCGACCCATTGACGCGTGCTCTGGTTTCTTGGTCCTAGGGTAGTTTGTAGTCCGCGAAGCGTGTGCGCAACGCGGTCTTCTGGAATTTGCCGGTTGAGGTTCGCGGGATCTCCTCCATGAATTCGACTGCGTCGGGGATCCACCATTTGGCGAATGTCTCGCCGAGGAACGCTTGCACCGCCTCGGCGGTGAGTGCCGACCCTACTTCGGTGACCACGCAGGCGAGTGGGCGTTCGATCCAGCGGTCGTGGGGGATCGCGATGACCGCCGCCTCGCGAATTTCCGGATGCCCCATCAGCGCGTTTTCCACATCTACTGAACTGATCCATTCGCCGCCGGATTTGATCAGGTCCTTGGTGCGATCGGTGATCTTCACGTAGCCCTCGGCATCGACGGTGACCACGTCGCCGGTGCGGAACCAGCCGTCGTCGGTCCAACTGTCGATCGTGCCTTCCGGCTTGTAATAAGAACTGGCGATCCACGGTCCTCGGACCTGCAATTCGCCCATGGTTTCGCCGTCCCAGGGCGCCGGCCCGTCGTCGCCCATCACCCGGATATCGACGAACGGTAAAGGGATGCCTTGTTTTGCCAAGGTGGTGAATTGTTCGTCCTCGGTCATATTGTCGAAGGCGGGTTTCGGCACGCCGGTGGTGCCGACGGGGGTCATTTCGGTCATGCCCCAGGCGTGGATGACCTGATGCCCCATGTCGTTGAAGTCGCGGATCATCGATTCCGGCGCGGCCGACCCGCCGATGATGATCTTCATCTCGGGGCGCAAGGACCAGTCCTGTGGCTGCCGTTTCAGTGCGTCGAGAACCGGTAGCCAAATGGTCGGCACGCCGGCGGTCAGCGTGACGCCTTCGTTGTCGAGAAGCTCCAGCACACTGTCGGCGTCCGCATGCGGACCGGTGAACACGATCTTCGAGCCCGCCATCACGGCGGCGACCGGCATGCCCCAGGCGTTGGCATGAAACATCGGCACGATCGGCAGGATGCAATCGCGCATCGATAGGCCGAAGACGTCGGGTGCGATGACGGCGAAGGTATGAAGCACCATGCCGCGATGGCTATACGCGACACCCTTCGGCTTGCCGGTCGTGCCCGACGTGTAGCACATGCCGCAGGCGTCGTTCTCGTCGATTGTCGGGTAGTCGAAGTCGCCGGTCGCGGTCGCCAGCAGGTCGTCGTAATCCTCCATCCCGCTCGGAATATCACCGCCGCTGCGGACGACGAAGATGCGCTCGAAATCCACCTTGTCCTTGAATCCGTCCAGGATCGGCAGCAGGTCTTCATCGACGATCAGGAAACGGTCACCGGCATGTTGCGCGATATAGGCCAGCTCGTCGGCGTGCAGCCGCAGGTTCAAGGTGTGCAGTACGCCACCGGCGCAGGGTACGCCGAAATAGGCTTCCAGATGCGTCGCATTGTTCCAGCACAACGTGCCGACCCGGTCACCGGGTTTGAGCCCGGCCTTGAGCAGCGCTTCGGCAAGCAGGCGCGTCCGGCGGTAAAAGTTGGAGAATGTGCAGCGGTGGATCGACCGGTCGGGCTGCCGCGAGACGATTTCCTGCGCGCCATGCAGCCGCCCGGCATGCTCCAGGATCGTCGGGAGCGTCAACGGGTAGTCCATGATCGTGCCGCGCATCGTCATCTCCCTGTCACAGCCGGCCATTTTTCTACCGGTTCGTTGATCCAACCATATCACCCGGGGTTCCCGATCCCAAAAGGTGCGGCCAAGCGATCTGTTTGCTCCCGGTTGCGTCGGGCCTGTATAGGAATGGCCTCAACAGATAAGGGATGCATCGCCATGCCGGAATTCGAGACGATCGACTACGCCGTGACGGATCGGGTCGCGGAAATCACCATGCGGCGCGCGCCGGTGAACGCGATCAACCATGCGCTGATCGACGACATTCTGGCGGCGTACCAACTGGCCAAGGACGACGAAGGTGTGCGGGCGATCATCTTGACGAGTGCCTTCGACGCCGCCTTCAGCGCCGGCATGGATCTGGCGATGATCCGGGGCGGCAGCGGTCTCGACCTGCGCCGGTTTTTGGAGAAGCTCTACTTCGGCATGCACGACATCCAATATCGCATGGGTAAGCCGACGATCGCGGCCTTGACCGGCCCGGCCCGCGCGGCGGGCGTGACGCTCGCCGTTTCCTGCGACGTGCTGATCGCCAGCGAGCGGGCGAGCATCGGCTATCCGGAGATCGATGTCGGTGTCATACCCGCGATGCATTTCGTCCATCTGCCGCGCCAGATCGGGCGGCACAAGGCATTCGAGATGCTGTTCGGCGGCAAGCCGATCCCGGCGGTTGAAGCCGAGCGTCACGGGCTCGTCAATCGCGTTGTGCCGCAGCGGGATGTGTTGACCGAGGCGCGGGCGATGGCACAGGAATTCGCAGCGAAATCGCCGGTCGTCATGCAGCTCGCGCGCGATGCTTTTCTGCGGGCCAACGATTTCGAATATCGCCGGGCTATCGAAAATACGGTGGAGACGATCTGCAACATCATCGCGACCGACGACGCGCAGGAAGGCCTTGCCGCCTTCAACGAGAAACGCAAGCCGAACTGGTAAGGGTCAGCGGCGGAACCAGTCGATATACGCTTTGATGCCGGCTTCGATCGTCCAATCGGGCGTCCAGCCGAAGTCTCGTTCGGCGGCGCTGAGGTCCAGGCGCTCGCGGATTGGATCGTCCGGGTTGCCGCGGATTTCGATGTCGGCGGTGCGGAGCTCGGACCACACGCGTTCGGCGATCTGCTCCATCGACGGGTAGTCCGGCCCGGCGACATTGTATGCGTATTGCGGCGGCGTGGGCGCATCGAGTGCGGCGACGGTCGCGGTCACCACGTCATCGACATAAACAAATGGCCAACGCCGCCCGGCGCCCTGCGGCAGGCGCGTCGGTCGTCCGGCCATCGCGTCCTCGATCATCGTTCGGATGACGCAGTCGGTGGCGCGCCGCGGTCCGTAAACGGTCGAGTAGCGCAGGCCGACCGCATCCAACCCGTATTCCGCGCGATAGGCCATGAGCACATGATCGGACGCCGCCTTGGTCGCGCCATAGACGCTTTCCGGACGCAGCGGCGCGTCTTCGCGCACCGGGCCCTCATCCATGATCCCGTAGGCGGATACGGACGAGCAGTAGACGAAGCGCGCGATTCCGTGTCGGTGGGCGGCTTCGGCGAGGTCGAGCGTCGAAACGAGGTTTGTTTTCGTGATGTGGTGCGGCGCGTCGCGCGACAGCATCGGCCCGGAGATGCCGCCGGCGTGGACGATTTTTGTGATGTCATGCCGTTCGAGAAGTGCGCATGTTGATTCGTAGTCACCGAAGCCACTTTCGATACACGTGACGCCCGGTACGGCTTCGGGCGGCGGCGCAGGATCCAGGCCCACGATGTGGTCGCCGCGTACGGTCAGCAGCTTGCTCAGCGGATAGCCGACGAGCCCGCTCGACCCGGTTATCAGGATGGTATCCGTCGTCATGACCGTCGCTCCCGTTGCCCGGTACGGCGTGCGTGTGCCTCGCTGCGACCGGTAACCAAATATTCACCATAAGTATCTATCAATCAGCGATGAAAACCAGGTGGTTCGGTTGCCACCACGAATATTTCACGCGACTTGATATTTAAGAGCGAAAAATTTGATGGGAATTTCATTTCGACCGATTTGTCGTGCCCTGGCGCGATTTACCGTCGGTCTATTCCTCGTTCTCGGTCTTCAAACAGGATTGTCCGCAGCACCGTCTGGTGTCGGCGGGCGCGACAAGGCACCTGAATTCGATATCTATCGTGTGCTTTTCATCAGTTCGTATCATGCGTCTTTCCCGTCGTTCCTGAAGCAGCTAAACGGGATAAAGGCGGGTTTCCGAGAGGCCGGATTCGAAGACTGGAACGTCGGGATCGACGTCGAGTTTATGGACAGCAAGCGTTTCCCATACGCGGAAGCTGCTACCCGGCTTCGGAATTCGCTAAAGGCAAAACTTCCCACGCTGCCGCCGTATGACTTGGTCATCATCGGCGACGACAACGCCCTGACCTTTTCCCGTGAGCAAAGGAACACCCTGCTCAAGGGATTGCCGATCGTGTTCCTTGGCGTAAACGATCGGAAGCGGGCGATGGCATTGAGCGGCAATGGCAGCACAACCGGTGTTGTGGAAACCAGATCGCTGCGCGAGACGATCCAAGGCATGCAGCGACTCTACCCGGCTTCGAAATCGTTTCACTTAGTTGTCGACCGTACCCGGACGGGCCGGATCAATCATGCCGCCGCGAGACGCGCCGCTGCGCAGTTTCCGGACGTTTCGTTTCGCTACATCGATTTGGGCAAACTGAGCTACGACCAAGCATTCAAACGGATGCGCTCTCTGCCGCCCGGCGAACCTTTGCTGATACTAAGTGCGTATCGCGATACGAATGGTCGTGCATTGTCTTTCCCGAAAATGCTGCATTCGATACAAGCCGTTTATCGCGGCGCGATCTTTGCTCTGCAGGAACACGGTATCGGTCGCGGTGTTTTGGGCGGTCGGATAGTCAGCCATTTCGAACAGGGCAGGGTCGCGGCGACGCTCGCGTCGCGGGTGCTTCGGGGCGAGGCCATCGCCTCCATTCCCGTCGTGTCCGAGAGCCCCAACGTCTTCCTGTTCGATTACCCGGAACTGCGGCGGTTGGGTCTCGATCACAACCGGTTGCCGGCTGGCGCAGAGATCGTGAACAAGCCGGTGAGCGTGTTCGATACCAACCCGCTCTTGACGGCGGGGGGCGTGGCGTTCCTGTTGTTGCAGACGGGTATTATCGTTGTGCTCGTGCTCACGGTGCAGCATCGCCGCCGCGCCGAAGCGGAGCTGCGGGAAGCGATGGAGGAGGCAGCACAGGCAAATGCCGCCAAGACGGAATTCCTGTCAAACATGAGCCACGAATTGCGGACGCCGTTGAACAGCATCATCGGCTTCGGGCAGATCATCGAGATGACACCCGACACCCTGAAACCCGAAACGTTGAAAGAATACGCATCCCATATCACCAACGGGGGCCAACATCTCCTGGAGTTGATCAACGAGGTGTTGGACCTCGCCAAAGTCGAAGCCGGTCATCAGGACCTCTCGATCGAGAGCTTCGACCCGGCCGAGGCGATAACCGGGGCGTTGAATATGGTCCGTTCCGCTGCGGACAAACGAGGTGTCACGGTGGACGCCTTCGACGGATTGAAGGGGGCATATGCAATCTCTGCCGACCGTAAGCGGTTTCAGCAGGTGATGCTCAATCTTCTCTCCAACGCGGTGAAATACAATCGCGATGGCGGACGGGTGACATTGACTGCCGAACGTCGCAAGGGCGGGTCGGTGCGATTCACGGTGGTGGACACGGGTAAGGGCGTTCCCGCGAAGTGCATTGACGGATTATTCGAACCCTTCGAACGGCTGGGCGAGCAATATGGCGAGGTCGAAGGGACGGGAATCGGTCTGACGATCTCCAAGAAAATGATTGAAATGATGGGCGGCGAGATCGGCGTAGAAAGCGTGGTCGGGCACGGCAGTGCGTTCTGGGTCGAGTTGCCGCGCGGCGAGTCTTTCGTTTCGACGGCGGAGCGAACCGACACGGAGATTGAGACGCATGTCGGGTCGACCGCGACTCCCTGCGACATCCTTTATATCGAAGACAACAAGTTCAATTTGCGTTTGTTGGAAGCGATGTTCAGCGAATTTCCAGGCTACAGTTTGCGGACGGCAGTCGATGGGGAAAGCGGCCTCGAAGCGGCGCGCTCCCGGCGCCCGGATTTGGTTCTCCTCGACATCAACCTTCCGGGTATCGATGGCATTGAAACGGCGGAGCTGATGCGCCGTGACCCGCTACTGTCGGACGTTCCGATCATTGCGGTCAGCGCGAATGCAATGGATTGGGAAATCGACCGGGCTCACCACGCGGACTTCGATTCATACATTACCAAGCCGATCGATGTGCGGGTCTTGCGTCAAGAGTTAACGACCTGGTCGCGGGGCCGGTCAACGGGCCGTTCATCGGATCGGGCCAGCGCGTAAGCGGCTTCACTTCCAGATACTGGTTCCGCTGCCGGGCAGGCCCAAGTCCTGCCACATGGCGTCGACTTTTTCGATTACGGCGTCGGACATTCGAATTTCCGCACCCCATTCGCGGCTGACTTCGGACGGCATCTTGTTCGTCGCGTCCAGGCCGATCTTGGAACCGAGACCGGAGACCGGGCTGGCGAAGTCGAGATAGTCGATCGGCGTGCCCTCGATCACCGTGATGTCGCGCGCCGGGTCCATGCGCGTCGAGACGGCCCACATCACGTCCTTCCAGTCACGGGCGTCGATCTCGGCATCCACCACGATCACCCATTTTGTATAAGTGAACTGCCGCAGATAGGACCAAACGCCCATCATGATGCGTTTGGCGTGGCCGGGATAGGCCTTGCGGATCGACACCACTGCGATGCGATAGGAACAGCCTTCCGGGGGCAGCCAGAAATCCTCGATCTCCGGGAATTGCTGCTGCATTAGCGGGATGAACACTTCGTTCAACGCTTCGCCGAGCACGCTGGGTTCGTCCGGCGGCCGCCCGGTGAAGGTAGAAAGGTAGATCGGATCGCGTCGCATGGTGATCGCGCTGACCTTGAACACCGGGAAGCGTTCGACCGAATTGTAGTAGCCGGTATGGTCGCCGTAAGGGCCTTCCTCGCCATACTCGTCGAGGCTGACATGACCTTCGATGACGATCTCGGCATTTGCGGGCACCTTCAGCGGTATGGTCTTGCAGTCGACCAATTCGGTGCGTTTGCCGCGAAGCAATCCTGCGAAATGATACTCCGACATCGTATCCGGCACCGGCGTGACGGCGGCGAGGATGCTGGCCGGGTCTGCGCCGATCACGACGGCGGCAGGCAGCGGTTCGGCTTTCGTATCCTTCCATCGCGCGTGATGCTGCGCGCCGCCGCGATGCTTGAGCCAGCGCATCAGCGTGGTGTCGCGGCCGGTCACCTGCATGCGATAGATGCCGAGGTTGAAGTCGTCTTCGCGCCGGTCGCCGGGGCCTTTGGTGACGACCAGCGGCCAGGTGATCAGCGGCGCGGGCTCACCCGGCCAACAGGTCTGTACCGGTAGCTTGGCGAGATCGATCTCGTCGCCCTGCCACACGATCTCCTGACAGGCGGCGCGCGAAACGGTCTTCGGTTTCATCGTCATCGCCGACTTGAGCAGCGGGATTTTGTCGATGGCGTCGCGCACGCCGCCGGGCGGCTCGGGCTGGCGCAGGGCGGCGAGCGTTTCGCCAAGTGCCCGCAGGTCGTTCGGTGCGCGGCCCATACCGGCGGCGACCCGGTCGACAGTGCCGAACAGGTTCACCAGCACGGGCATGACCTGCGGTTTGCCGTCGCCGTCGGTGACATTCTCGAACAGCACGGCGGGACCGTTTTCGGCCAACAGGCGCGTCTGGATTTCGGTCATCTCCAGCTCGGTGGAGACAGGATGGGTGACGCGCACAAGGCGGCCGTCCGCTTCCAGGGCGGATATGAATTCGCGCAGCGAGGCATACGGTTTCGATGACATGGCCGCACCCTAGCGCGCCGGTTGCCGAATGGCTATCGCCGCCCGCCGGCCAGCTTGGCGGCGTCCGGATGCGCGCGCAGCCGTGCCATGGCGATGACCCCGACGACCGGCCCGGCGGCAAGCACGGCGAAGGCATAGGGCCAGCCGGCAGTCTCGACCAACGGCGGGATCAGGTGGATCGTCAGCAGCGTCAACAGGAACCCGAGGCTTGTCTGCATGGTCAGCATCGTGCCGACCAGCGATTTTTCGGATAGCTCGGCAACGCTGGCGGAGAATTGCGCGGAATCCGCGACGATCGAGAAGCCCCAGACGAGACACACCGCAATGATCACGATCGGCGGGCCGCCGAACAGGAAGCCGGTGATCAGTGCGCAGCCGCCACTGACCGTCATGGCGGCGATGGTCAGGGTGGTCCGGCCCCAGCGGTCGGCGAAGGCGCCGCCCAGGATGCATCCGGCCGCCCCGGCGGCGATCGTCGCGAATGTCGCGCCTGCCGCCCAAACGGCAGCCTGGTCGTCGTTGACGAACGTAAGCCGGAAGCTGGCGTCGAGGAACACACCGATCCAGGCCCACATGGCGTAGAGTTCCCACATATGCCCGAGATAACCGATATTGGCGAGGCGCAGCGACGGCGTGGTCCAGCCCTTCAATGCATGGCGCGGATTGAAGGGCGGTGATGGCGCGGTATTGGGGCCGACCGGCGCGAGGAGGATCAGAAGCGCGGCGGCCAACGCCGACAACGATGCGGCAAGCAGCGTCAATCGCCAATCGACACCGCCAACCGCGTTGAATAGGTGCGGCGAGGCCGAGCCCAGGGTCAACGCGCCGACCAGTAGGCCGACCATCAGGCCCATGTCGGCCTTGGCCCAGGTGGTCACCAGTTTCATGCCGACCGGATAAATCCCGGCCATGCAGATGCCGGTGATGAATCGCAGCACCACAACGGTGGGCGAGGCGGGGTCGACAAGCAGAATTGCCGCATTCGCCACCGCGGCGACGAGGGCGGACGCCATAAAGAACCGGCGCGGGTCGAGCCGGTCGGCGAGGCCGAAGAAGGCGCTGCACAGCGTGCCCGCAACGAAGCCGAGCTGCACGGCGCTCGTGAAGAGCGACGCGGATTGTGGGTCGATCAAACCTTGCGCGCGCAACGACGGCACGACGGCCGAGGCGGAGAACCACAGCGCCATCGCCGCGACCTGGCTGACGGCGATGATCGTGATGGCGGCGGCGCGGCGAGACAACATGAGCGGGCGGGACCTGTTCGAGACGGCGCAGGATAGCACGCCCCGCGGATGCCTTGGCGCGTCGCTTGACCGCATTGGACTGTCCTGATCGACTAGGCGTTTCGAGCTTTATGTATCTGCTGAGAGAGTCCATGGCCGATCCCGATGCTATCCTCGCCCGCGCGCGCGACTATCCCTATGCGCTGCCGGGCCGTTCCTATGTTTGGTCGGGGACGCAGACCGACCCGATGCATGTAGACGCGTTCGATCCTGCAATGACCGACGGCCGGACACCGGTGCTGGCCGTCGGCTCGAACCAGTCACCGCAACAATTGGCGCGCAAATACGGCGTCGGCAGCCATCACGCGATCCCTGTGCAGCAAGCAACGCTTGCAAATTTCGACGTGGTGTTCGCGGCGCATATCTCGAGTTACGGCGCCGTGCCGGCGATGTTGCAGCGCGCGCCGGGTGTCGATGTGACACTCTATGTTACCTGGCTCGACGACGCGCAGCTCGACATCATGCATGCGACCGAGGGCAACTATCATTTTGCCGAGATCGCCGACGTCGATCTGCGGCTCGATGGCGATAGGACGCGGGAGTCGGTTTTTCTCTACGTGGCGCGGTTGGGGCATCTTGTTCACGAGGCGGGACCGATCAGCCTTGGCGCAGTGCCGGCGGCGGGGCGAAAAAACGCGGTGCGGACGACGGCGGAAATGCTGCAGCATGTACAGGACCGATTGGCCCATGACGGTGATCACGACGACTTCGTGCTGCGGCTGGTCGACGACCCCGGCTATCGACGATCTTGCATCGATCGGTTGTCAGAGGATTCTGTGCCTTTCGACTACCAATACCGGGTCGTTGAGTGATGAAGACCGCGATAAAATTGCGTCGCGATAAGATCTCGGTTGCCGCGCTCGACACCGACGGCCGGATCGGCAAGGCGGCTTATGAAAAGAAGCTGGCGACGCTGCAGCAGCGTATGCAGACGATCCTCCAGGCCTATCTCCATACGGGCGACCGCGCGGTGGTGGTGTTCGAAGGGGTCGATGCCGCCGGCAAGGGCGGGACGATTCGGCGATTGACCAGTGTTCTGGACCCGCGTGCGTATAAAGTATGGCCGATCGGTGCACCCAACGAGGTAGAACGCAAACAACATTACCTGACCCGGTTTTGGGGTCGCTTGCCCGAATCCGGCAGGCTCGCGGTGTTCGACCGGTCCTGGTACGGCCGGGTGTTGGTCGAGCGGGTCGAGCGGTTCGCCACGAAAGCGGAATGGGGCCGTGCCTACGCCGAGATCAATGAATTCGAACACATGCTGATCAACGACGGTGTTCGGTTGGTGAAGATCTTCCTGCATGTGTCACCGGACGAACAATTGGAGCGTTTCAAGCAGCGTGTCAGCGATCCATTGAAACGCTGGAAACTAACCTTCGAGGATGTCCGTAACCGCGAGAAATGGGATCTCTACGAAATGGCGATCGACGAGATGATCGCCAAAACCTCCACCGTGAACGCTCCGTGGCATGTGATCGCCACCAACCATAAGAAGCGCGCGAGGATCGAGGCGCTGTCGCTTATCACCGAGCAGATGGCCGCGGGGGTCGACCTCAAACCGCGGCCGCTGGATCCGGAATTGCAGGCGGCGGCGGAAGAAGCTCTCGGCCTGAACTTCGATTAGTCCTTGGAAAATTTCCAGACGACCGCGTTGCGCACGTCGGTGTCTTCCAACTCCCGCGTCGTCTTCACCGCGTAGCGAACCACCCAGTCCAGCCCGTCCTTTGGCAGATAGGTGCGGCCCGGGTCACCGAGCAGCACGGTCCGGCCGTCCCGCGACAGGCCCCGCAGCCACCGCGTCACCCGGTCGGAGAGCGGCTGCTCGTAACAGATATCGCCCGCAAGGATGACATCCCAGGGACCGTCCTGCCCGATCAGGTCGTCCTGCGTGGCCGTGACCGTCGTCGCGTTGAGGGTGGCGTTGATGTCGATCGCCGTTGCGGCGAAGGGGTCGATGTCGCAGGCGGTCACGGAAGCGGCGCCGGATTTTGCCGCGGCAATTGCCACCAGTCCGCAGCCGCTGGCGAAATCGAGTACCCGCTTGTCCGCGACGATATCCGGATTGTCGAGAATGTAGCGCGCAACCGCCTGTCCGCCGGCCCAGGCGAAGGCCCAGTAGGGCGGCGGGATGCCGAGATGCGCCAGATCTGCTTCCGTTGCCTGCCAGATCGGGACGATCTCGGTCGCGAGATGCAATCGGATTTCCGGGATCAGCGGCGGTGTCTCGACGGCGGTGTTCGCCTCGATGAAGGTTCTAGGGTCTTTGTGCAATTTAATCCCTAGGTAAGCGGCACGCCGCCCGCCAGCATGGCAGCCAGGACAAGCAGGCCGGCATAACGGTTGGACTTGAATTTGGCGAGGCAGTCGGCCGGGTCGTCCAGATCGACGGTTGCTGCCTGCCGTGCAAGCTGGAATGCGGCATAGGCCAGGAAGGGATAGGCCGTCCACTTCAGGTCCGCGGTCCAGAAAGCCGCGACCAACAGGATGACGGCGAGCGCATAGAAGAACCAGAGCCACGGCCGCGTGTTCGCCCCGAATTTGAGTGCGGTGGATTTTACCCCGATCAGCGCGTCATCCTCTTTGTCCTGATGGGCGTAGATCGTGTCATACCCCAGCGTCCAGGCGATTCCCGCCGAATAGAGCAGCAGCACCGGCACGTCCAATGATCCGGTCACCGCGGCCCACCCGACCAATGCGCCCCAATTGAATGTCACGCCCAGGAACGCCTGCGGCCAATAGGTGATGCGTTTCATCAGGGGATAGAGCGCAACCAGGAGCAGCGAGGAGATGGCGATGACGATCGTGAAGGCATTGAAGTAAAGCAGCACCGCTAGCCCGACGAGCAATTGGGCGGCCAGAAATACGACCGCCTGCTTTACGCTGATTGCGCCGCTCGGGATCGGGCGGGTCGCGGTGCGGGCGACGCGGGCATCGAAATCCCGGTCGAGAATATCGTTCCACGTGCAGCCGGCGCCGCGCATGACCAGGGACCCAACAGCAAACAGCAGCGCGTATATCAGCGATTGTCTCGGATCCGGGCCGAGGATCGCCGCGGTTGCCAGTGCGGTGCCCCACCAGCAGGGGATCAGCAATAGCCATGTGCCGATCGGCCGGTCCATGCGGGCGAGGCGCAGATATGGCCGGGCCGGAGCGGGCACGATCCGGTCGATCCAGTCGTCCGAGGCGATGTCGCTTGTGCTATGGCTGGGGATGTCGTCCGTCATGCGCTAATCTTGCCGGTGAGCTGCAGGCGGCTCAAGCGATGGAGACACAGAAAATGCGACATCGGGCGAAGGCCCGTCTTTTTGTCGAGGATGACCTTGGCGACGGTTTGACCGTCGGCTTGGCCGCTGCGCAGGCGCATTACCTGCAGCATGTCATGCGGCTTGGATCCGGCGACATGATTGCGCTGTTCAACGGCCGTGACGGTGAATGGCACGCCAGGATCGACGGTTTCGGGCGGGGTTGGTGTTCGCTGGTCGTCGAAGTGCAGACGCGTCCCCAGGGTACGGAACCGGACATTTGGCTGTTGTTCGCGCCGATCAAACGCGCGCGCCTCGATTTTCTCGTCCAGAAAGCGGTCGAGTTGGGCGCGTCGATGCTGCAACCCGTCATGACCCACCACACTGATGTGAAACGGGTCAATGTCGAACGGCTGCGGGCAAATGTCGCAGAGGCGGCGGAACAGTGCGAACGGACGACTTTGCCAGTCGTGGGCGAGGCGCAGCCGTTATCCACGGTATTGGCCGACTGGCCTGCCGCGCGGCGCATTCTGTTGTGCGCCGAGGCGGGACCCGCGCAGCCAATTCACCACGTGCTGACAGCAGACGCCGCGAGCGGATCACAGGCCGATTGGGCGATATTGACCGGGCCGGAGGGCGGCTTTGCGTCATCCGAACTTGACGCACTCGGAAAACTGCCCTTTGTTACGCCGGTAAGTCTGGGCCCCCGCATCCTTCGGGCTGAAACCGCCGCCTTATCCGCCCTAGTTTGTTGGCAATCGGTTCTTGGGGACTGGCACGCCGATCGGGTCTAAACCACCGAAAGCACCTCGAATATGGCTGCACCCGCGTCTGCCGGCGGCGAAGTCGTCACCGATAAGAAACAGCTGGTCGAGTATTTGGAGCAAGGCGTCAAGCCGCGTTCGGATTGGCGAATCGGTACCGAGCACGAGAAGTTTGCCTACAATCTGACCGACAACAGTCCGCTGCCGTATGACGGCCGGCCCGGCATCAAGATGTTGCTGGAAGGACTGGAGCGGTTCGGCTGGCAGCGTGCGGAAGAGGCTGGCAACGTGATCGCGCTGACCCATCCGACCAGTGGGGCGGTGACGCTGGAGCCCGGCGGCCAGTTCGAGCTGTCCGGCGGATTGCTGAGCAATATCCACGAGACCTGCAACGAGGTGCATACCCATCTCAACCAGGTGCGCGAAGTGTGCAACGAGATCGGCGCCGGTGTCATGGGCCTCGGGTTTAATCCGAAGTGGCGGCGCGAAGATATCCCCTGGATGCCCAAAGGCCGTTACAAGATCATGCGCGAATACATGCCGAAGAAGGGCTCGCTCGGTCTCGACATGATGCTCCGCACCTGCACGGTTCAGGTCAATCTGGACTTCGCGTCCGAAGCGGACATGATCAAAAAGATGCGCGTCGCCATCGCGTTGCAACCGGCCGCGACGGCGTTGTTCGCCAACTCGCCCTTCACCGAAGGCAAACCGAACGGCTTTGCGAGTTACCGCAGCCATACCTGGACCGACACCGATCCCGACCGTTGCGGCATGCTGCCCTTCGTATTCGACGAAGGATTCGGGTTCGAGCGCTGGGTCGATTACGTGCTCGATGTGCCGATGTATTTCGTCTACCGGGACGGCATCTACAACGATGTCTCGGGTAAATCTTTCCGGGATTTCATGGCGGGCCGGCTCGAAGGGTTCGAAGGCCAGGCGCCGCATATGGGCGATTGGAACGACCAGATCACCTTGCCGTTCCCCGAAGTTCGCCTGAAACGCTTTATCGAAATGCGTGGCGCCGACGGCGGTCAGTGGGCGACGCTCTGCGGCTTGCCGGCGCTGTGGGTCGGCTTGCTGTATGACGATGGGGCGCTCGATGCCGCCTGGGACATGTGCAAGGACTGGACGATCGAAGAGATGTCGGCGATGCGCGACGCGGTGCCGCGCCAAGCGCTCAAGGCGCCGTTCCGCAAGGGCACAGTGCAGGATATCGCGCGGCAGATGGTGGATCTGGCAGCGGCCGGTCTGCGCCGTCGCGCCGTTCCCGATGTCGAGTATGTCGACGAAGAACCGTATCTGGACGAATTGAAGGAAATCGCGGAGTCCGGAATCTCACCGGCCGAGCGGCTGCTCGCTCAGTTCAACGGCGAATGGCAGGGCGACATCGACCGCGTCTACGCGGATATGTCTTACTGATCCTACCGACCGTTGGCGGCATTCACAGACGCTTGCGCATGAAGATGCGCTGATACCCCGCCTGTTCGCCACGATGGGTCTCTTCCCACCCAAGGTTTTCGTAATACGCGACGTTGTCCGCCATCACCGCATGAGTGTAGAGGCGGGTTTCGCCGTAGCCGCGCCGCCGCGCCTCCGATTCGGCGAAGGACACGAGCTGGCGTCCCACGCCCTGTCCTTGTGCGCCTGGGGCGGTCGCGATGTTGTCGAGCAACAAGTGCCCGTTCGCGTCGATGAGGATGAGGATTCCCAGAATGTCCGCGCCGGTGTCCAACACGAATGCCTCGCCGGCCGCGATCCGGGCGTCATAGTCATCCAGCATGGGGCCGGGCGGCTTGTCCATTTGCGGCAGGTAGACGGCATAGGCGGCATCGACGACGGCGCGGATCGTGTCCGCGTCGGATGGGATCGCGGGACGGATCCGTCCGTTGGTCACCGGTTAGCCTTTCTTCGAACGCCGGGGGCGGGAACGCCATCCCGCCGGACCAAACTACGCGGCGGTGCCGCCGACCGTCAGTCCGTCAATCCGCATGGTCGGCTGCCCGACCCCGACGGGGACCGATTGGCCGTCCTTACCGCAAGTGCCGACGCCGTCGTCGAGTTTCGTGTCGTTGCCGATCATCGACACTTTGGTCAGCACATCCGGACCGTTGCCGATCAGCGTGGCGCCTTTCACCGGCGCGCCGACCTTGCCGTTCTCGATCTGATAGGCCTCGGTGCAGGTGAAGACGAACTTGCCGCTGGTGATGTCCACCTGGCCACCCCCGAAGTTGACTGCGTACAGGCCGTTGTTGACCGAGGACAGAATTTCATCCGGATCTTTGTCGCCGTCCAGCATGTAGGTGTTGGTCATGCGCGGCATCGGCGCGTGGGCGTAGGACTGCCTTCGGCCATTGCCGGTCGGCTCCATGCCCATGAGCCGGGCGTTGAGCCGGTCCTGGATATAGCCGACAAGAATGCCGTCCTCGATCAACGTAGTGGAGCTTGCGGTCGTCCCCTCGTCGTCGACCGTTAGCGAGCCGCGGCGGTCGGGGATCGTGCCGTCATCGACCACGGTGACGCCGGATGCGGCGATCCGCTCGCCCATCAATCCGGCAAAGGCCGACGTTTTCTTGCGGTTGAAATCGCCTTCCAGGCCATGGCCGATGGCTTCATGCAACAGTACGCCGGGCCAGCCGGGGCCGAGCACGACCTGCATCTCGCCAGCCGGCGCGGGAACCGATTCCAGATTGACCACGGCCTGGCGCAGTGCTTCGTCGACTTGCCCCTGCCAAGCGGCCGGATCGAGATAGGCAGCGAAGCTGGTGCGGCCACCGGCGCCGTGGCTGCCGCTTTCCATGCGGTCGCCTTCGCCCGCGACGATCATGACGTTGAGGCGCACGAGGGGGCGGATATCGGCGACGCGATAGCCGTCGGGCCGGATGATTTGGACCGCCTGCCATTCTCCTGCAAGCGAGGCCGACACCTGTTTCACCCGGCTGTCCTTGGCGCGCGCATAGGCGTCGATGTCGGCCAGCAGGCTTACCTTCGTCTCGAAGGGAATTTCGCCGAGCGGATTGTCGTCCGTGTACAAGCTGCGGTTCGTCGGCGCCGGGGCGTCCGAGAAAGTGCCGCTATGGCCGCCTTTGACCGCCTGTACCGTTGCCGCGGCGCGGCGCATCGCTGCCTCGGAGACTTCAGACGAATGTGCGTAACCCGTGGCATCGCCGGCAACAGAGCGGAGGCCAAATCCGTGTGTGGTATCGAAACTGGCGCTGCGCACCCGGCCGTCGTCGAAGGAGATGCCCTCCGACTGGCAGTATTCAAGGAACAATTCGCCGTCATCCACACCCTTTAACGCCTCGGCCGCGATATCGGTGACGCGGTCCCGGTCCAGGCCGGTCTTGCCGAAAAACAGCTCGTCTGTCGTGACCAAGTTCGTCATGGTGCGGGGTCTCCGTGTAACGGTTGAACGCTCAATCGTAAATTCCATCGACAGGAGTTCCGAGGCTGCGCCCGGGCACCCCGTTTCCTGTTCTTATATGTATACCCGGCGGGCGTCGCTTCCACATCAGCGAATTCACAATTGCTCACGCCGGCACTTGTTCGTCGAGTCGTTGATAGCGCAGGATGCGCTGAGACGAAACCCTTGCTATTTGGCATATTTGACGACAGTTTCCGATTTTGCGACATAGTGTCGCTAGGTGTCCAAGGTCAAGACGGCGAGTGGTATACATGCTGCCGTTTCAGGGGTGGTTTCTTGGAAATTCTCGACCTTAACGGATTATACGCTGGCCTTTGGCCGGCGATTTTACGGGGGAAGTAAGCGTGACAAGTCGATTGGCAACGCTCGCGGCGTGGGCGACGCTGCTCTTTACTGCGCCGGCCTTTGCACAAGGGCCGCGCAACTGGCAGCTCGGACTTCCGGAGGCTGCATCGCCGACAGCGGAATTGATTGGTGATTTTCACGATCTGCTGCTTGTGATCATTACGGTCATCTCGATCTTCGTACTCGGGTTGCTGTTGTATGTGAGTTGGCGGTTTCGGGAAAAACGAAGCCCCACACCGACGACGACGACGCACAATACGACCATTGAAATCCTATGGACTGTGATCCCGATCATGATCCTGATCGGGATCGCGATTCCGTCCTTCCGGCTGCTGTATTTCGCCGACCGGACGCAGGAAGCCGACATGACGCTCAAGATCATCGGCAATCAATGGTACTGGAGCTACGAGTACCCCGATCACGGCAACTTCACGTTCGACGCGAACCTTGTGCCGGATGATGAACTGAAGCCGGGCCAGAAACGGCTGATGGAGACCGATAATCCGGTCGTGTTGCCGGTTGGCAAGAATGTTCGGTTATTGATGACCGCGACCGACGTCTTACATGCCTGGGCTGTTACGACCTTCGGCGTGCGGCTCGATACGGTGCCCGGCCGGATCAACGAGACCTGGGTGCGGGTCGACAAACCCGGCACGTTCTACGGGTTCTGCTCGGAACTCTGCGGTGCCGGACATGCCTATATGCCGATCATGGTGAAGGCCGTGCCTCAGGCGGAGTTCGATGCCTGGGTAATGAAAGCGAAGAAGGAATTTGCCCGGGCCGACGAGCCCGTTCGCCCCGTAAAGGCGGCGAAGGCGCAATCGACTGCGAAGACCTTGACGGTCGCGCAGGATCAAGCCGGCAACTAAGAGCGAATTGGGGACGAACATAATGGCGACTGGACATTCAGCCGACGCCCACGGGCATGACGATCATCACACGCCGACCGGCTTCAAGCGGTATCTGTATTCGACCAATCACAAGGACATCGGCACGATGTACCTTGTGTTTGCGATCGTGGCCGGGCTGATCGGCGGCGCGTTCTCCGTCTACATGCGGATGGAATTGATGGAGCCGGGCGTCCAGTACATGACGACGGCAGACGGCCAGCCCGACGGCCATATGTGGAACATGTTCATTACCGCGCACGGCCTGATCATGGTGTTCTTCGTGGTCATGCCCGCGGCGATCGGCGGTTTCGGAAACTGGATGGTGCCATTGATGATCGGCGCGCCGGACATGGCGTTCCCGCGCATGAACAACATCAGTTTCTGGCTGCTCATCCCGGCCTTTATCTTGTTGGTTGGCTCCGCAGTGGTCGGCGGCGGCGCCGGTACCGGCTGGACGGTTTATCCGCCGTTGTCGAGCGACGGGGCCCATCCTGGACCCGCCGTGGACATGGCGATTTTCGCGCTGCATCTGGCCGGCGCATCGTCGATCCTGGGCGCGATCAACTTCATCACCACAATTTTCAACATGCGTGCGCCGGGCATGACCCTGCACAAGATGCCGCTGTTCTCGTGGGCGATCCTGATCACGGCCTTCCTGCTGCTGCTGTCGCTGCCTGTGCTTGGTGGCGCCATCACCATGCTGCTGACCGACCGTAACTTCGGCACCGTGGTCTTCAAGGCTGACGGCGGCGGCGATCCGATCCTGTTCCAGCATCTGTTCTGGTTTTTCGGACACCCCGAGGTCTACATCATGATCCTGCCGGGCTTCGGAATCGTCAGCCACATCATCTCGACTTTCGCGCGCAAGCCGATCTTCGGTTATCTCGGTATGGCCTACGCCATGGTCGCGATCGGTTTCGTCGGCTTCATCGTGTGGGCGCATCACATGTACACGGTCGGCATGGACGTCGACACGCGTGCTTATTTCGTGGCCGCGACGATGGTCATCGCCGTGCCGACGGGCGTGAAGATCTTCAGTTGGATCGCCACCATGTGGGGTGGCTCGATCCGCTTTGACACGCCGATGCTATGGGCGGTCGGGTTCATCTTCCTGTTCACGGTCGGCGGCGTTACCGGCGTGGTCCTGGCCAACTCGGGCGTCGATTTGGTCATGCACGACACCTATTACGTGGTGGCGCATTTCCATTACGTGCTGTCGCTGGGCGCCGTGTTTACAATCTTCGCCGGCATCTATTACTGGATCGGCAAGATGTCGGGCCGGCAGTATCCGGAATGGGCCGGCAAGCTCCATTTCTGGACCACCTTCATCGGCGTCAACATCACCTTCTTCCCGCAGCATTTCCTCGGACTGGCGGGCATGCCGCGTCGGTATATCGACTATGCCGACGCGTTTGCGGGGTGGAACTATGTGTCGTCGATCGGCTCCTACATCTCCTTTGCATCGACGTTGTTCTTCATCGGCATATTGATCTACACGGTGAAGTTCGGCCGCCGCGTGGAGGCGAATTATTGGGGCGAGGGGGCGACGACCCTGGAATGGACGCTGCCGTCACCGCCGCCGTTCCATACTTTCAACGAACTACCGCAAATCAAGTAGAGGCGCATGAAGCATACGGCGGAGATAACGCGTGTCTGATACGGCTTATCGCGTGAGCGTGGCACCGGTCACCCCAGTTCTGCCCACGGCGGAACTGGGCGATTATCTGGCCCTGATGAAGCCGCGCGTCATGTCGCTGGTCGTGTTTACGGGGCTCGCCGGGCTGCTTGCCGCGCCGGGCGAGCTGCATTGGCTGCTCTCCGCCGTGGCCGTGTTGGCCATCGCGATTGGCGCCGGTGCGTCGGGTGCCATCAACATGTGGTACGACCGCGATATCGACGCGGTGATGGAGCGGACGCGGAAGCGGCCGATCCCGATGGGGCGCGTCGAGCCCGATGAAGCGCTGACCTTCGGTGTGGTCATGGCGTGCGGCTCGGTGTTGCTGATGGGAATTGCGGTGAATTTCGTCGCGGCCGGGCTGCTGGCGGCGAGCATCCTGTTCTATGTCTTCGTCTATACAATGTGGCTGAAGCGCCGGACCCCGCAGAATATCGTGATCGGCGGTGCGGCTGGGGCCTTCCCGCCGGTGATCGGCTGGGCCGCGGTGACGGGCACTGTCGGCGTCGAATCGCTGGTTCTGTTCCTGCTGATCTTCATGTGGACGCCGCCTCATTTCTGGGCGCTGGCGCTGTACCGCTGCGGCGATTACGCGGCGGCAGGCGTGCCGATGCTGCCGGTGGTTTCCGGCAAACGTGAAACCAAACGGCAGATACTGATCTACACAGTTTTGCTGGCGCCGGTCGCGGTGGCGCCGACGCTGCTTGGCTTCGCAGGCTGGATTTACGGATCGGCGGCGATCCTGTTGAGCGCGCTGTTTCTCGCCGCTGCTGTGGCGGTTTGTCGCGACGACACGGACCGCAGCGCGAAGCGCACCTTCGGTTTCTCTATCTTCTATCTTTTCGCACTGTTCGCACTGCTGATCGTCGATCGCGTGCCGGGCGTCGCCGGGTAGCGGGCGGTTCAATGATTGATGGAATAATGGCCAAAGAAGACGGCAAAGCCGACAAACCCTACCGGAGCGAGATGCACCGCAAGCAGCGCACAAAAAATATTGCGCTGATGCTGCTGTTACTCGGGTTCTCCGTCCTGGTGTATTTCGTCGCGATTGTCCGCATAGGCGGCGGGAGCTGATCGGATGGCTATATTAATGCCAACGCCTGCGGCTCGAAAAAACAAACGCATGCTGGCGGGACTCGTGTTGTTCGTGTTCGGAATGGTCGGCGCGTCCTACGCTGCGGTCCCGCTTTACCGGATTTTCTGCCAGGTGACAGGCTTCGGCGGCACGACCCAGGTGGCGGCCGAGGAAAGCTCGATTGTGCTCGACCGCATGATGACCGTGCGCTTCGATGCGACGGCGAATGGCGTGCCCTGGTCCTTTCAGCCGGTGCAGCGGCAGATCAAGCTCAGGGTCGGTGAGTCGGTGGTGGCGTATTATCGTGCGACCAACACGTCGGACCGCGCCGTGGTCGGCACTGCCACCTTCAACGTGACGCCGCTCAAGGTCGGTCAGTATTTCAATAAGATCGAGTGTTTCTGTTTTACCGAACAACGGCTCGAGCCGGGTCAATCGGTGGACATGCCTGTATTATTCTTCGTCGATCCAGAAATTGCGCAAGACCGTAATTTGGAAGAGGTGAAGACGATCACGTTGTCCTACACGTTTTTCCCGGTCGAGCAGGAGCCCGCAGCCAAGAAACGGTCGGTGAGCCGTCTTGACCGCACTGATAGCGAACAAAGACTTAACTAACCAGCAAGGCCCACGGCGACACCATGCCGCGGAATGAATTGGGGATGAAAGAATGACTGCTGAAGCCCATCACGACGAAGTCAAACACGACTACCATCTCGTCGATCCAAGTCCGTGGCCGGCATTGGGCGCAGGCGCGGCGTTTGCGCTGACGTTCGGCACGGTGGTGTTCATGCACCCCGATTTCTTCGGATCGGAGAGCGAAAAGACCATCAAGGCGCTTGGGATTTGGACCTTCATGCCCGGTGTGTTCCTCATCCTCCTGACGATGTGGATGTGGTGGCGCGACGTGATCAAGGAAGCGACCCACCAAGGGCATCACACGCCGGTCGTGCAGATCGGCATGCGCTACGGCATGACCCTGTTCATCGCGTCCGAAGTGATGTTCTTCGTCGCCTTCTTCTGGGCCTTCTTCAATTCAAGCCTGTTCCCGAAATTGTCGCCGGCGGTCTGGCCGCCGGAAGGGGTGGAAACGCTGCCGACCTTCGGCGTGCCGTTCATGAACACGCTGATCCTGTTGTTGTCGGGTTGCACCGTCACCTGGGCGCATCATGCGCTGCGTGAAGGCAACCAGCGCGCGATGATCACCGGACTCGGCATGACGATCGTCCTCGGCGCTTTGTTCACCGGCTTCCAGGCATATGAGTATGTCCACGCGGCGTTCGGCTTTTCCGATGGCATCTATTCGTCGACCTTCTACATGGCGACTGGCTTCCATGGCTTCCACGTCCTGATCGGCACGACCTTCCTGATCGTGTGCTGGTTCCGGGCGCGCAAGGGGCATTTCAAGGCGGATCATCATTTCGGTTTTGAGGCCGCGGCCTGGTATTGGCATTTTGTCGATGTGGTCTGGCTGTTCCTGTTCTGCTGCGTCTACTGGTGGGGCAGCTAAGGGTTTATTGAATGCGGAGGACGATAGCTGACGTTTCTCCGTTTTCCGCCGGTTTGCGATGCCGATGTCCGCGATGCGGGATCGGCGGTTTGTTCGACGGATTCCTGACGGTGGCCGATAAGTGCACCGCCTGCGGTCTCGATTTTAGCGTCGCGGACAGCGGCGACGGCCCCGCCGTCTTCATCATCTTCATCGTCGGTCCAATCGTGACCGGGCTTGCCCTGTGGACTGAGATGACGTTTCAGCCGCCGTATTGGGTTCATGTCGTATTGTGGGGGCCGGCTGTGTTGGTTGGTTGCCTCCTGCTCTTGCGCCCCTTCAAGGCAACGTTGGTCGCACTGCAATACCGGCACCGGTCGGGCGACACGCGGCATCATACCTTCCACAGCGAATCAGAGTAGGAGCACCACGGTGGCCTTTCGACCGACATTATGGCCGACCTTGTTCACGGTTCCCGCGTTGATCGCGCTGATTGCTTTAGGGCTTTGGCAGATCGAGCGGCTGCATTGGAAGGCGGACCTGATCGATAAGCTGCAAACCCGCTCTACCGCCGCCGCGGTCGCGCCGCCGGGACCGTCGGACAACCTGGCGGCCTTCGAGTTTCAGCGTGTCGTTATCACCGGCCGCTTCCGCCATGACCGTGAATTGTATCTCGTAAGCCGGTCGCTGCGCGGCAATCCTGGATTTCACGTGTTGACGCCGTTCGAGCGAGGCGAAGGAGCGCCAGCCGTCATGGTCAACCGAGGTTGGGTGCCGTTCGACAAACAATATCCGGCGAAGCGTGCGGAAGGGCAGGTGAGCGGCCCGGTTACAATCGAGGGCATTGTTCGACTGCAAAGACAGCCGGGCTGGTTCACGCCGGATGACGATCCGAAGAAGAACAACTGGTTCACGATCGACAGCAAGAAGATGTCGCAGGTGACCGGTGTTCCGCTGGCCGGCGGCTTCTATGTCGTCGCCGATTTGGCGGGCACGCCGGGCGGATTTCCAGTCGGCCGGCAGTGGCGGATGGATATCCGCAACAATCACCTGGAATATGCGATCACCTGGTTCGCGCTTGCCGCCGCCCTACTTGTCATCTATCTGCTTTATCATCGCAATAGACCATAACCTTCGGCCTCGCCGGCGCGCGGAATCTCCATGACAGACAAGACGACCGCTTATCAGCGTTTGGAAACGCAATTCCACGATATATGCGTCCTGGAAGATACGATCCAGGTTTTGCATTGGGATCAGGCCACCGTCATGCCGTCGGGTGGCGCAGTCGCGCGTGCCGAGCAGTTGGCGCGGCTGGAAGTGATGCGCCATGAGAAGCTGACAGCTCCCGGCCTTGCCGACGACCTTGCCGCGGCGTCCGAGGCGGCGGAAATGGATGTCTGGCCGGCGGCGAACCTGCGTGAGATGCATCGAATCCGCAAAAAGGCGGTCGCCGTGCCGGCCGACCTGGTTGCCGCGCACAGCCGGGCCTCTTCGTTGTGCGAATTCGCGTGGCGGGAAGCCCGGCCGGCCGATGACTTTTCCGCGATCGTCGAGCCGCTCGGCGAACTCCTCGAACTGACCCGGGCGATCGGTGCGGCACGGGGCGAAGCACTCGATTGCTCGCTCTATGACGCGCTGTTGCAGGACTACGAGCCTGGCGCGTCCAGCGCCTATATCGATCCCTTGTTCGACGATTTGGCCGGGTTTCTGCCCGACTTTCTCGAGGATGTGCTGACCCGGCAGACGGCGGCGGGCGAGCCTTTGTCGCCCGAAGGTCCGTTTTCCACGGAAGCGCAGCGCGCGCTGTGCCGGCAGATGGCGGAAACCGTTGGGCTGGACTTCGACACCGCGCGCGTGGACGAGAGCGCGCATCCATTCTCAAGCGGCGTGCCCGAGGATTCGCGTATCACCGTGCGCTACAACGAGGATGATTTCGGCGAGGCGCTGATGGCTGTCCTGCATGAATCGGGACATGCCATGTATGAGCGCGGCCGTCCGGAAGATTGGCGCTACCAGCCGGTTGGCCGGGCGCGCGGCATGGTGTTGCATGAAAGCCAGTCGTTGTTGCTGGAGATGCAGGCCTGCCGCACTCAGGAATTTTACCACTGGGCAACACCGGCCTTGCGCGATGCCTTCGACGGTGACGGGCCGGCCTGGACGCGGGACAACCTGTTGCGGTGGGCGACCCGGGTCGAGCGCGGGTTTATTCGCGTCGATGCCGACGAGGTCACCTATCCGGCACATGTCATTCTGCGCTACCGGCTGGAGAAAGCCATGCTGGACGGCGATCTCGCATTGCCGGACCTGCCGGCGGCGTGGAACGACGGCATGAAGGATTTGGTTGGTGTCGTGCCGCCGGACGATCGGCAGGGTTGCCTGCAGGATATTCACTGGTATTCGGGCGCCTGGGGCTACTTCCCGACCTACACGCTGGGCGCCTTGGCGGCGGCTCAGATATTCCAGGCGGCCACCGCGTCCGATCCGACTATCCTGCCGTCGATCCAACAGGGAAATTTCAAGCCACTGATGGGCTGGCTTCGGGAAAAGGTGCACGGCCACGGTTCGTGCCATGCGACGGATGACCTGATTCATCAGACGACGGGCGCGCCGCTGGCCGCCGACGCCTTCAAGGCGCATCTGCGGCAGCGTTATCTCGACGGCTAGACCGTCGGTGGCAGGGCTAAATCCTCCGCAACTTGCCCCATTTGTGCGGTGAGGCTAGGTTAGCGCACCGTGTTGGGAGGAAACCAAACTGTGCGCTACATAAGCACCCGTGGCGATGCACCCGTTCTGTCGTTCGACCAGGTCTTGCTGGCTGGACTGGCGGAGGATGGCGGTCTGTATGTCCCTGAATCCTGGCCACAATTCACGGCTGACGACCTCAGGGCCATGCGAGGACTGACCTACCCCGAGCTTGCCATCCGGGTCATGACGCCGTTCATCGGCGACCGGATCGATCCGGCGGAATTTGCCGCTATCGTCCACGAAACCTACGACGATTTCGGACATCCCGCCGTTGCGCCGATGGTCCAACTTGGCCCTAATTTCTGGCTGCTCGAACTGTTCCACGGCCCGACGCTGGCGTTCAAGGACGTGGCGATGCAGTTGCTTGGACGGCTGTTCGATCATCTGTTGAGCAAGCGGGGCGAGCGAATCACGATCGTCGGCGCGACCTCGGGCGATACCGGCGCAGCCGCGATCGAGGCGTGCCGCGGGCGATCGGCGATCGAAATCTTCATGTTGTATCCGCATGAGCGCGTTTCCGACGTACAGCGCCGCCAGATGACCACCGTCGATGCGCCGAATGTGCATACGATCGCGGTCGAAGGCACCTTCGACGACTGTCAGGACCTGATCAAGGCGATGTTCAACGATACGGGCCTGCGCAACGAATTGAAGCTGTCCGCCGTGAATTCGATCAACTGGGCCCGGGTAATGGCGCAGATCGTCTACTATTTCCATGCGGCGCTGGCCTTAGGCGCGCCCGACCGGAAGGTCAATTTCGCGGTTCCAACCGGCAATTTCGGCAATGTCTATGCCGGCTACGCCGCCCGCGCGATGGGGTTGCCGATCGACAGTTTCGTCGTCGCGTCGAACAGCAACGACATTTTGACTCGCTTCTTCGACAGCAACGACATGTCGATCTCGGGCGTCGAGCCAACGCTGTCGCCAAGCATGGACATCCAGGTGTCGAGCAATTTCGAGCGTCTTCTGTTCGATCTGCTCGGCCGTGACGGCGATGCTGTTAAACAGGCTATGGCGCAATTCCGGGAAAAGGGCACGCTGCCGCTGGACGCGGCGCAATGGCAAACTGCGACTGAGCTGTTCACCGGATACAAGGTCGACGACGCGCGGACCAAACAGGTCATCGCCGACATTTTCGCCAAGACCGGCGTTTTGCTCGACCCGCATAGTGCGGTCGGCGTTGATGCCGCAGCCGTCCGTCGCCCCGACGGGGATGATCCATTGGTCGCGTTGGCGACGGCGCACCCGGCGAAGTTTCCCGATGCGGTCGAATCGGCGACAGGCGTCCGGCCGGAATTGCCGGCTCGGCTCGCGGACCTGCACGATCGGGACGAACACATGAAGATTCTTCCGAACAGCCTGGACGCGCTGCGTGACTTCGTCCGCGAAACGTCCGAGCTGCGAGGCGCCGCATGACCGTTCATTTGACGACCCTGAACAATGGCTTTCGCATCGTCAGCCATGAAATGCCGTCCGTCGAATCCGCCTCGGTGGGAGTTTGGGTCGGCGCGGGGACGCGCAATGAACCGGCGGAGGTGAACGGTGTCGCCCATCTCCTGGAGCATATGGCCTTCAAGGGAACGGAGCGCCGCAGTGCAGTGGATATCGCGGAAGAGATCGAAACCGTCGGCGGCCATCTCAACGCCTATACCAGCCGCGAGAGTACGGTCTACTACGCCAAGGTCTTGAAGGACGACGTGCCCCTGGCGCTCGATATCCTGGCCGATATCCTGCAGAACGCGACCTTTGACGACGAAGAACTGAAACGTGAACGCGCCGTGGTGTTGCAGGAAATTGGGCAGGCGCATGACACGCCGGACGACCTGATCTTCGACAACTTCCAGTTAACAGCCTACCCGGATCAGCCGCTTGGCCGGCCGGTGCTCGGCAGCGCCGACGTGGTGCGTGGCATGACGCGCGAGACCATCATGGAATATATGCGCCAAGCCTATGCCAGCGATCGGATGGTGTTGGCGGCGGCGGGCCGTGTCGATCACGATGCTCTGGTCAAGTTCGCGGAGCGGCGCTTTGGGGGCCTGCAGCCGAATGGCAGCCTGATTTCCGAGCCAGCGCAGTATGGTGGCGGCGAGCAGCGGGTCGACCGCGACCTGGAACAGCTCCATCTGGTTCTGGGCTTCCCGGGTGTTTCTTACGGCGATGACGACTTCTACGCGGCGACGATCATGTCTACGCTGTTCGGCGGCGGCATGTCGTCGCGCTTGTTCCAGGAAATTCGAGAGAAACGCGGCCTCGTCTATTCGATCTATTCCTTCGCGTCGTATTATTCGGATGGCGGTCTCTTCGGTATTTATGCCGGTACCGGGGACGCCGAAGCAGAATCCTTGATGCAATCGGTCTGTGAAGAAATTGTCCGGTTGCCGGATACCATCCGCGAGGAGGAAGTTATCCGCGCGCGTAACCAACTCAAGGCAGGCACGCTGATGTCGCTGGAATCCACGGGGTCGCGCTGCGACCAGCTCGGCCAGCAGACGCTCGCGTTCGGCGCGCCCGTGCCGTTGGACGAGCAGGTGCTTCGCATCGAGGCGGTGGACGTAGAATCCGTTGCGCGTTTCGCGCACCGGACCTTTTCCGGCCGCCCGACGATCGCTGCGATCGGCCCATCGAAACAGTTGCCGGGGCTCGACAGCGTAACCGGCATGCTTGTCATGTAGCGGGGCGAAGGTCGGGGGCGGCGGCATGTTCGGAATTCTCTCTAGTCGGATGCCTACGGTCCGGATCGATGGCAGTACGGTCTACGTGCGGCCACCGAAGAAACGCGACCGCGCCGAATGGGTTCATCTGCGGCAGTTAAGCCGTGAATTCCTAGTACCGTGGGAGCCGGCCTGGCCGCCCGATGCGGCGACGACGGCGGCGTTCAACCGGCGCTACCGGCGGTTTTGTCTCGACTGGCAGAGCCGGTCGAGCTTCGCCTTTTTCATTTTCGAGCAATCGAGCGACGCGTTGACCGGTGGCATCACGCTATCGAATGTCCGGCGCGGCGTCGCGCAATGCGGCAACATCGGTTATTGGATGGGCGAGCCCTTTGCCGGTCAGGGCTATATGTCGGAGGCGGTCTCACTCGTGCTGTCCTTCTCCTTCGATACTTTGGGATTGCATCGCGTGGAAGCGGCATGCCTGCCGCACAACGATGCCAGCCGGCATCTGCTGCTGAAAACCGGATTTCATGAGGAAGGTATCGCGCGCCGATACCTTCGTATCAACGGGCGATGGCAGGATCACGTTACGCATGCGATCCTGCGCGACGATTTCAAGAAATCGAATGGGCGGCTGCCGGACCTGCAGTAGGCTCACTGCAGTAGGCTCAGGCGTGACCGGCATCACCGGATAAAAGGGCCGGGTCGAAGCCGATCTTGGCGATCGCCCGCTCCCATTTCGTGCCGAGGTCTCCTTCAAACAGCAGCGTGTCGTCCGAAGGCACATGCAGCCAAGCATTCTGCTGGATTTCTCCGTCAAGCTGGCCTGGTCCCCAACCGGCATAGCCGAGGGCGAGAATAGAATGTCGCGGGCCGCTTTTCTCGGCGATGTCCTTCAGGATGTCGACCGTTGCGGTCAGGCCAGTCAGCGGGTCGACCATGATCGTGCCGCTCTGTTCATAGTCGGCTGAATGCAGCACGAATCCGCGGCCGGTTTCGACCGGCCCCCCGAAATAAACCGGCAGGCTGGGCGCCTTGGCCTCGGTGTCGATATTCAGTTGGTCCAGTAATTCCGCAAATGTAATGCCGTCGATCTGCTGGTTTACGACCAGCCCCATCGCCCCTTCGGCATTATGCACACACATGTAGATGACCGATTTTTCGAACCGCGGATCGCGCATGTTGGGCATGGCGATCAATAGATGGCCGGTCAGGTAGCCGCCTTCCTGACGACCCGGGGTTTCATCAAAAACGTCCATCGGATAACCCGTCACCACATACGCTGCTGATACACACCATTATAATACGTGCTGACGGGAAGGATTTGAACCCAAAGGCGGATTAAGACCATCGAAACCGCACCGTCCGCTCGCGGATTCGCACGTAAAATTGAGGGGATTCCTTTACTTGGCGAGACTATATTCTCCTACAGGTCTTCCGCCGACGACCATGGGGAATAATATGGTTAACAAAGGTTTAACGTGATCTTGCGACTTGCATTCCGAATCGGCGCCACAATTTCGCTGGTTGCCTCGCTGATGGGGGTGACTGGTGGCGCTTTCGCGATGGCGAGCGATTGGTCGGTGAACGATCAGGGCAAATTGCGCCTCGTATCGGCGGTCGATGGCGTCGGCGACCGCAAGTCGATTGCGCTTGGGCTCGAATTCAAATTGCAGCCAGGATGGAAGATCTATTGGCGGTCGCCGGGCGATGCCGGTTATCCGCCACGGATCGATTGGCAGAAATCGGAGAATGTCGCGTCGGCGCGGCTTGAATGGCCTGCGCCGAAACGGTTCTCCGTGCTTGGGTTGGAAACGCTCGGCTACAAGGACGAAGTCATTCTGCCGTTGAAGGTGGAACCGGTTGAACCGGGAAAGCCTATCGTCTTGCGCGCCGACATCTCCTATCTCACCTGCGACGAAATATGCGTGCCGCATCAGGTGAAGCTGGGCTTGGATTTACCCGCGGCGTCGGCGAAACCCTCGAATCAGGCAAATGTGCTGGCCCGGTATACCTCGCAGGTGCCGGGAGAAGGCCCGCGACACGGACTCTCGATCGGTGCGGTGTCGCTTACCGCGAAGGGTGAGGAGGTGATCTTGAACGTCCAGGCCACCGCGGCCGAAGCGTTCGTGAAACCCGATCTGTATGTCGAAGGTCCCGAAGGGGCATTTTTCACGCGGCCGAAGGTGTCGATTGCATCGAATGCCCGGAGCGCCGTGCTCACGCTTACCGCGGGTGGCGTGCCGCAGAAGGAATTCGAAGCAGCACCGCTTCGTCTTACGCTTGTCGACAACGGCCGCGCGATGGAGCATGTCGTTACAGTCCGGCTCGGTGAGGGGACGGTTCCGCCGGTTGGATTCGGCGGCGTGACGGGCTCCCAATCGATCCTGACGATCATTGTCCTAGCAGTGATCGGCGGGCTGATTCTCAATTTGATGCCCTGTGTGCTGCCGGTCCTGTCGATCAAGCTGCTGAATGTGGTCGGACATGGCGGTGCAGAGCGTGGGGCCGTGCGCGCCGGATTCCTGGCATCCTCGGCGGGAATCCTGTTCTCGTTGCTGCTAATCGCCGGTGTCCTGATCGGCCTCAAGAGCGCCGGCATGGCCATCGGATGGGGGATTCAGTTCCAGCAACCGGTTTTCCTGGTCTTGCTGACGGCGATCCTGGTCCTGTTTGCGTGCAACCTGTTTGGCTTGTTCGAGATCAACCTGCCGGGCCGCGTTACCGACTTCGCGTCGCGCCACGGTGAGGGCAGTTCCCTGACCGGGCATTTCATGTCCGGGGCCTTCGCGACATTGCTGGCGACGCCGTGTTCCGCACCGTTCCTGGGCACCGCTGTCGGCTTTGCACTGAGCCGGGGGCCGGCCGAAATTTTGATCGTGTTTACCGCGCTTGGCATCGGCTTTGCTCTGCCATATCTCATTATCGCGGCCTTCCCAGGGCTGGCGACACGATTGCCGCGCCCCGGACCCTGGATGGCGAACTTGCGGCGCGTGCTTGGCATTGCGCTTGTGGCGAACGGTGTTTGGCTGCTCTCGATTGTCCATACGCTGGTCGGGTTGGAAGCGACAATTGCGATTGCGGCGCTTTTGGGAATCGTGCCGCTGGTGTTTGTGGCCCGGCGTTTGGAAGGGTCGCGCGTCGGTCGATATGCCGTCGTTGTCGTTACAAGCCTCACGGTGGCGGCCGTCCTAGTCCCGGTCTTCGGCCCATCGGTGACCTCGACCAAAGGCTTCAGCACCGCCAGCGGCGTTTGGAAGCCGTTCGACGAAGCGGCCATTCCGCGTCTGGTCAGCGAGGGCAAGACGGTAATTGTCGATGTGACCGCGGAGTGGTGCATAACGTGCCAGGTAAATAAATCCTTCGTGTTCGACAAAGGCGAGGTCGCCGAGACGCTGGCCAGTCCTGCGATTGTCGCCATGCAGGCGGATTGGACGCGGCCGGACCCGAAGATCGCCGAGTATCTCGCGCGTTTCGGCCGCTACGGCATTCCGTTCAACGTGATCTTCGGACCGAAGGCGCCGCAGGGCATCATCCTGCCCGAACTCTTGACGCAGAGTGCGGTGATGTCGGCGTTTTCCGAAGCCGGCTCGGACCGCGCCGTCGTTTCAAAATAACCGCAGAGATTGACGTTGGCCGGTCGATGACGCCACGTGCGTCTGTCGGCCTTTTGTCGTTGGCATCGAATCCGGCTGATGCAATAAGGTGGGCCAAAGAAACACCTCATGGGAGTTCAACATGACCATTAAAGTTGGAGATAAGTTGCCGTCGACGACGTTGTACCGGATGGGCGCGGACGGTCCGGAAGCTGTGACCACGGATGACCTTTGCGGCGGAAAGAAAGTGGTTCTCTTTGGGTTGCCGGGCGCGTTCACGCCGACATGCTCCGCGCAGCATGTCCCGGGATTCCTTTCCAACGCGGGATCGATCAAGGCCAAGGGTGTAGATACTATCGCTTGCATGTCGGTCAACGATGCCTTCGTCATGGGCGCCTGGGCGAAAGATCAGGGCACCGGCTCCGATGTCGAAATGCTGGCCGACGGTAGCGCCGACCTGACGAAACAGATGGGGATCGAACTCGATCTCGGCGACCGGGGCCTGGGCCTGCGCTGCCGCCGCTTCTCGATGGTGGTCGATGACGGTGTGGTCAAGGAATTGAACCTCGAAGAGGGCGGGGCGCTGGAAATTTCGGGCGCGGAGACGATCCTCGAACAGCTCTAAGGGACAGTCGCGTCCCAGCGGTTAGACAATTCGGCGGCGGGACTTCGAAATGCCCTGCCGCCGATGTCTTATCGACCGGGGATGCCGTCGCGGGCCAGCATATCGGCCCGCTCGTTCTCCGGATGGCCGTTGTGTCCTTTGACCCAGTGCCATTCCACCTGATGATGGGCCATCGCGGTTTCCAGTCGCTGCCACAGGTCCACGTTCTTGACCGGCTTCTTGGCAGCGGTTTTCCAGCCTTTTGCCTTCCAGTTGTGGATCCACTTCGTGATCCCGTCGCGCAGGTAAACGCTGTCTGTATAGAGATCGATGTGGGCGGGGCGTTTCAACGCTTCCAACGCCTGTATCGCGGCCATCATCTCCATGCGGTTGTTGGTGGTGTCGCGTTCGCCGCCGTTCAGTTCCTTTTCCGTGCCATTCCACCGCAGCAATGCGCCCCAGCCGCCGGGACCCGGGTTGCCGCTGCAGGCGCCATCCGTGAAAATTTCTACGCGTCCGGTACCGCCCATCATTCGAGCCCATAATCCTGTGGTTTGGTGACATGCTGGTGAAAACTGAGGATGCGCAGATACTCCAGCGGATCCTTCGGTTTGACGAAGGCACCTTCCGGATGATTCAGCCAGTCGTAGAGCCGGGTCAGCAGGAACCGCATTGCGCTTCCGCGGGCAAGCAACGGCAACGCCTGCGTCTCCTCGGCCGAGAAGGGGCGGCGTTTGCGGTAGGCGGCCAGCATCAACTTGGCCTTGGTTACGTTGAAGCTGCGGTCGCGTTCGAAACACCATGCATTCAGGCAAATGCCGACGTCATAGGCGATGAAGTCGTTGCAGGCGAAGTAGAAATCGATCATGCCGGACAGCGTTTCGCCTCTGAAGAAAACGTTGTCTGGGAATAGATCGGCGTGACACACGCCTTCGGGTAGGTTTTCCGGCCAGTTTGCTTCCAGATGGTCGAGTTCACGCAGCAACGTGTCGCTCAAGCCAGATTCCACCTGATCGGCCCGGTCGATGCAGCTGTCGAGCAGCGGCCGCCAGGATTTGACTGATAGGTTGTTTCGCCGCGACATGCCGAAGGACGCGCCGGCGATATGGAAATCGGCCAAGGCCTCCCCAAGCGCGGCGCAGTGATAGGGATGAATGCGGCGCGGCCACATGCCTTCCAGGAAGCTGATGATCGCGGCCGGACGGCCACATAGGCTGCGCAAAGACTTGCCGTCCCGTCCATGCAGCGGCGTCGGGCAGGGAATGTCCTGGCCCGCCAGGTGTTCCATAAGATTGAGGAAATAGGGCAAGTCTTCCGGCGATACCCGGCGTTCGTAGAGCGTCAGGATGTAATGTCCCGATTCGGTTTGCAGCAAATAGTTAGTATTCTCCACGCCCTCGGCGATGCCCTTGCACGACAACACGTCGCCGATATCGTATTCGGCGACAAACCGTTCGAGATCTTCGTCGGACACTTCGGTGTAAACGGCCATCGGATCCGCTTTTCGGTTTTGTCCCAGTGGATTGCCGGCGAACCGTTCGCCGGACGGAATGGGCGGCCCGCCGCTGCCGCGATTGTGTTCGGGCACGCCTTGCCGCATTGCAGACGCTTGTCTAGTATCCAGCGCGCTGGCGCGTCAATGCTGCAGTTTTACCAGACGGAATTATGCGCTAGGACTTGGACAGGGGTCTGTGGCGGCGAGATGCAGCTTAAGCGTCAAACGCCGCGGTTAACGACGATGGGTAGCCTGACATTGCCGAGCATTGGATCGAGATCCCATATTGCGGATTAACCACATGAAAATGGGTGCCGCCGCCGCCGGTTTGTTGGTCTTAGCGTCCTGCACGCAGTTCGACCAGGAAGTCGCGCTGTGTCCGAATGCGGCCGTTCTCGAAGCGCCGGGAGAACTCGTCCGGTTCAAGGAGGGCACGGCGGCAGGACCGGAGAATGTGCTTTACCGGACGAAGATGAAGTATGTGTCCGGCATCTGCGATTTCGACGAAAAGTCGATTGATATGGAATTGAGTATCGCAATGGAAGCTAAGCGCGGCGCGGCCAATGCGGACGGCAAGGCCCAGTTCACCTTTTTCATCGCGGTCATCGACGCAGATCGCAAGATTCTGATGCGCGAGGAATTCCCGTTGATCGCCGTGTTCGAGAAAGACGATGACGACATCAACTTCTCCGAGAGCCTTGCCCTGTCGATTCCGCGGAAAGAAGGGTTGGCGCCGACCGATTATTCGGTCTATCTCGGATTTGAGATGACCCCGGATGAACTGGCCTATAACCGGCGGCGTCAAAAGCGGCGATAACACGCTGCGATAACAAATCCGGGATGCACTTTCCTCCGATGTTGACAATTTCGGCGAAGGCCGTAGCCTAGGTTCCGTTAAGGAAAGGCTCGCCGATCCTTGCGGGAGAGACTGTCCCGGCATTGCCACCAACCTAGACGCAGGCAGTGACGAAGACGGCGCCGAAGGAGCAACCGCCCCGGAATCTCTCAGGCGAACGGACCGCAAGGTAAGAGCACTCTGGAGAGTAGATTGCTTCCGCAACGCGGTGGCGAATCTCACCGAAGGGGTAAGCCGAGGCCTAAACCGGGCCCGGTGATACTCTCAGGTTCCACGACAGAGCGGGGCTCAGGGTCCATGGTTCGGACCGTGAGCAATGACGCCTGTTCGTGGAGGTTTGCCGGTGAGCAACGGGTCCGAGTCCCCCCTGAAGACAACACCACTGGATGCGCTGCACCGGTCGCTTGGTGCGAAAATGGTGCCGTTTGCCGGATACTCGATGCCGGTGCAATTCGCTGCAGGCGTTCTGGCGGAACACAATCATACTCGTGCCGCCGCCGGACTTTTCGACGTCTCCCATATGGGACAGGTGGCGTTGCGCGGCGACGGTATCGCCGCGGCATTGGAAACGCTGGTGCCGGGTGAGTTGCAGGCGCTCGGCGACGGCCGGATGCGCTACACCCTGCTGCTGAACGAACAGGCGGGAATTCTCGACGACTTGATGGTGACGAACCGCGGCGATTACTTCTATGTGGTCGTCAATGCCGCCTGCAAGGAGGCGGATATTGCGCATATGCAGGCATCGTTGCCGCCGTCGGTGACGGTGGAGCCGTGGGAGGACCGGGCGCTGCTGGCGTTGCAGGGCCCGCAGGCGGTCGCCGCACTGCAGCGGCATACCGATGCCGACCTTTCCCAGTTGCGCTTCATGGCGAGTGCGGAAATGGCCGTGGGGGGCACCCCGTGCCTTGTTTCCCGCTCGGGCTATACCGGCGAGGACGGAGTCGAGATTTCCGTTCCCGCAGGCGATGCGCAGTCGTTGGCGGAAACACTGCTTTCAGAACCCGAAGTGGAGCCGATCGGATTGGGCGCGCGGGATTCGCTGCGCCTCGAAGCGGGATTGTGCCTCTACGGTCATGACATCGACGAGACGACCACACCGGTTGAAGCGGCGCTGACCTGGGCGATCGGCAAGCGCCGGCGCGCCGAGGGTGGGTTTCCGGGCGATTCCGTCGTTCTGCGCCAACTGAGCGAGGGGACCACGCGACGGCGGGTCGGCATCCGGCCCGATGGGCGCGCGCCGGCGCGCGAGGGTGCGGCGCTGACCGATCCGGACGGTAACGCTATTGGCGCGATCACCAGCGGCAGTTTTGGCCCGACCGCCGGTGGCCCGGTCGCGATGGGATATGTCCAGACCGGACACGCGGATACGGGAACCCAGGTCAACGCAATCGTGCGCGGCAAATCGTTGCCGGCACAGGTGGCGGACATGCCGTTCGTCACACAGAATTACTACCGCGGTTAAGCGGTGCGGCTACGAACCTACGGAGGGGAAAACGATCGATGAGTAAAGTTTGGTTTTCAGAAGATCATGAATGGATCCGGGTCGATGGCGATGTCGGCGCGGTCGGCGTCAGCAATTTCGCTCAAGAACAGCTTGGCGATGTCGTTTTCGTCGAAGTGCCCGAGGTCGGTAAGGTCTTCGGTAAGGGCGACGAAGCGGCGGTTATCGAATCGGTGAAGGCGGCGTCGGAAATCTATTCGCCGGTGTCCGGCGAGGTCGTCGAGGTCAATGAATCGCTCGCCGACGAACCGACACGCATCAACGACGACGCCGAGGGCGAGGGCTGGTTCTTCAAGATCAAGCTGGCCGATGCCACGGAGTTGGACGACCTGATGGACGCCGACGCCTACAAGACTTTCGCCAAAGACCACGGCTAGACACCGCAAACCGGGAGACTTCCATGCCGGATACCGCGCCCCTCGATGCATTGGAACAGAACGACGATTTCGTTGGTCGGCATATCGGCCCGACCGAGGGTGATGTCGCCGTAATGTTGGAAACGATCGGCGAGCCGTCGCTGGATGGCCTGATCGATAAGGCGGTCCCAGCGGCAATCCGCTCGGACGTCGCGCTCGATCTTCCAGCGAGCCGTAGCGAGCAGGACATTCTGTCCGAGTTGCGGTCGATCGCGTCGCGGAACCAGGTGCTGCGATCGATGATCGGCATGGGGTATTACGACTGTGTCACGCCACCGGTCATCCTGCGCAACGTGATGGAAAATCCGGGCTGGTACACCGCCTACACACCCTATCAGCCGGAAATCAGCCAAGGCCGGCTCGAGGCGTTGATCAATTACCAGACGATGATTTCCGATCTGACCGGAATGGAGATCGCCAACGCATCGCTGCTGGATGAAGCGACCGCGGCGGCGGAAGCGATGACCATGTGCCGCCGCGTCGGCCGCAGCAAGGGTAACGCCTTCTTCGTCTCCGCCGACTGTCATCCGCAAACCATCGACGTCGTCAAGACGCGGGCGGAGCCGTTGGGTATCTCGGTGATCGTGGGCGATCATCGCAGCGGCCTGCCGGATGCCGAGGTGTTCGGCATGCTGCTGCAGTATCCGTCGACCACCGGCGCGGTCGAGGACTATGCGGACCTCGTGACGGCGGCTCACGACGGCGGCGCTGTCGTCTGCGTCGCCACGGACCTTCTTTCCCTGTTGCTGTTGACGCCGCCGGGCGAATGGGGGGCGGACATCGTCGTCGGCAGCGCCCAGCGTTTCGGCGTTCCGCTCGGCTTCGGCGGTCCGCATGCGGCCTTCATCGCCACTCTGGACAAGCACAAGCGTACGCTGCCCGGACGTCTGGTCGGCGTGTCGGTCGATGCACGCGGCCGGCCCGCGTATCGCCTGGCACTGCAGACACGCGAGCAGCACATCCGTCGCGAGAAGGCCACCAGCAACATCTGCACCGCGCAGGTTCTGCTGGCGGTCATGGCGGGATTTTATGCCGTTTATCACGGTCCGGACCGACTGCGCACCATCGCTGCGCGGGTGCACCGGTTAACGGCGATCCTGGCGGCGGGGCTGGACAAGCTCGGCGTCGCGCCGACTGAAACCGCCTATTTCGACACCCTCACGGTGCCAGTCGATGACACGGTGGCGGTCCTGGCACGCACGGTTGCTGCGGGTATTAACCTGCGCCGGGTCGACGACGCGACGGTCGGCATATCGCTCGACGAGACCACCAGATCGGCCGATATTCTGGCGTTGTGGCAGGCTATCAGCGGACAGGACAAGATCGGCTTCACGGTCGAGGAAATCGACGCCGGCCGGCCCAACGCGTTGCCCGAGGGGCTGCGGCGTAAATCCGATTTCCTCACGCATGAGGTCTTCAACAGTTATCATTCGGAAACCGAGATGCTGCGGTATCTGCGCCGGTTGCAGGCGCGCGATGTCGCTCTCGACCGGTCGATGATTCCACTCGGCTCGTGCACCATGAAGCTGAATGCGACCACCGAGATGATTCCGGTGACCTGGCCCGAATTCGGCCGCATCCATCCCTTTGTCCCACTGGATCAGGCAACGGGCTATCGTGCGCTGCTGGAGAGTTTTCAGACGATGCTGGAAAAGATCACCGGCTTCGCCGCGGTTTCGCTACAGCCCAATGCAGGGTCCCAGGGCGAATATGCGGGGCTGTTGGTCATCAAGCGCTATCACGAGAGCCAGGGCGAGGGGCAGCGTGATGTCTGCATCATACCCAGCTCGGCACACGGTACGAATCCGGCCAGCGCGATCCTTGCCGGCATGACCGTCGTGGTGGTCGACTGCGACGACGATGGCAACATCGATGTCGGTGACCTGCGCGCGAAGGCCGAAGCGCATGCGAACCGGCTGTCCGCCTTGATGGTGACATATCCGTCGACGCATGGCGTCTTCGAGGAAAGCATCGTCGACATTTGTGAGATCATCCATTCGAACGGCGGACAGGTGTATATGGACGGTGCGAATCTCAACGCGCTTGTCGGCTTGTGCCTGCCCGGCGCGTTCGGACCCGATGTCGCGCATCTGAACCTGCACAAGACCTTCTGCATCCCGCACGGCGGCGGCGGCCCCGGTGTCGGACCGATCGGCGTCGGCGCGCATCTGGCCGCCTTCCTGCCCGGACATTCGGTGGTCCCCGAGGCCGGCCCGGACGGTGTCGGCGCCGTCGCGGCCGCGCCCTGGGGAAGCGCCAGCATCCTGCCGATTTCCTGGGCCTATATCGCGATGATGGGCGGTGACGGGCTCACGCGGGCGACCCAGGTGGCGATTCTGAACGCGAATTACATCGCTAAGCGGTTGGCGGCGCATTACCCGGTCGTCTACGCCGGCGCGCATGGTTTGGTTGCTCATGAATGCATCATCGACATCCGTGAGTTCAAGGATACCGCGGGCATCACCGTGGACGATGTGGCCAAACGGCTAATGGATTACGGGTTTCATGCGCCGACCATGTCCTGGCCCGTTGCAGGCACTCTGATGATCGAGCCTACGGAAAGTGAATCACTGGCGGAAATCGACCGGTTCTGTGATGCGATGATTGCCATTCGCGCGGAGATCAAGGCGATCGAATCCGGCGATTGGGACCAGGAGGACAACCCGATGCGGCAGGCGCCGCATACGCCCGAGGATATCGCTGCCGAATGGACACGTGGCTATAGCATCGAGCAGGCGGTTTTCCCGGTCGCGTCGCTACGGGCGGATAAGTATTGGCCGCCGGTCAATCGGATCGATCAGGCCTACGGGGATCGTAATCTGGTGTGCAGTTGCCCGCCGTTGGAGGCCTACCAGGACGCCGCTGACTGAGGCGATGCTCGGCACATAGCAGGCAAAGAAATAGGCGCGGTGAATGCCGCGCCGTCTTCCCGATACAAGTGAATTGTTTACTGAAGCTTCTGCGGCAGCTCCGCCACGGCCTTGTCCACCAGCGAGTCCGATAGGGACCCCGTGACTTTCTCGGCAAGGACCTTCTCGGTCGCGGCAATTGCGAGGTCGACGGCGATTTCGCGGACTTCCTGCACGGCGGTGGCCTCGGCCTGGGCGATTTTCTCGACCGCCAGTTCCTTCTGCCGCTCGAGCAGCGCCTTGAGGTCCTTTTCGGCCTCGGCGCGATGGTTCTCCGCGTCCTGCTTGGCGCGATTGATGATTTCGTTGGCTTCCTGCTGTGCTTCGCGCTGCTTGCGCTGATAGGACGCCAGCAGGGTCTGTGCTTCCTCGCGAAGTTGCTGGGCCTGTTCGACCTCAGACCGGATCGTCTCGATCCGGCTATCCAAACCGTTCAGCAATGCCTTTTTCAGCGGTTTGAACAGCACCGCCACGAATATGATGAACGCGACCAGGGTCCAGAATGTCGGATCATGCAGCAAGGCACTCATGTCCGGCTCTCCTCAAGCGCGGCGCGGATGGCGCGGTCGGCATCCTGTTCGGCGATGTCCGTGCCGATCAACCGCTGTGCGGCGCTTTGAACGACGCTCAGGGTCGCATCACGGATATTATCGACGGCGTCGCTTTTCTCGCCGGCGATCCGGGCTTCGGCCGCTCGGGTCTCTTCGAGCAGCGTATGCGACAGGGCTTCTTGCTGTTTGGTCCGCTCGTCCGCCAATTCCTGCGCAAGTTGGTGATGCAGGCCTTGCGCTTTGGACGTCGCGTCGGCCAGGGCTTTTTCGTAGGACGCGAGCACTTCTTCCGCGTCGGATTTCAGTGCTTCTGCCTTTTCCAGATCGCCGTCGACCCGGTCCCGGCGCGCGTTCAGCACATCCGTCATGCGCGGCAAGGCAATCTTCCACGCAATGAAGAACAGCGTCGAGAACGTCAGGAACAGCCAGAAAAGCTGTGTTCCGAATGTTGACGGATCTAGTTGAGGCATGGCGTCGCTCCCCGGCCGGTTCGGTTAACCCGGTCCCGGCTTAGCCGAACAGGATCAGGAACGAGATCAGCAATGCGTAAAGCGCGACGGCTTCGACCAGCGCGAAGCCGATCCACATGAACAACTGAACCTGGGGAATGGCGCCCGGGTTGCGCGCGCCAGAGGAAATCATCGAGGCAAAGATATTACCGATACCGGCTCCAACACCGCCGAGTCCGATGACCGCCAGACCCGCACCGATCAGTTTTGCGGCTGCTACTTCCATCTTCTTCGTCCTTTCTACTCTTCAATCAATCGTAATTACGTTGGGATCTCCGTGAACTCGACCGCCGTCCCGCATCAATGCATGTGCAGGGCGTCGTTGAGATACACGCAGGTGAGAATGGTGAAAACATACGCCTGCAAGAAGGCGATAATCAGTTCCAGCCCTGTCAGCGCGACCACCATGATCAGCGGCGCGACACCGGCGACGCCCAACAAGAAGATGAAGCCCGCAAAGACCTTCATCATCGTGTGGCCCGCCGTCATATTCGCGAACAACCGGAGCGACAGGCTCACGGGGCGCGACAGGTAGGATAGGATTTCAATCGGGATGATCAGCCAGGCCAGAAACCACGGCACGCCATGCGGCAGGAAAAACCCGAAAAACTTCACGCCGTTCTTGATGAACCCGATCAAGGTCACCCCGATAAACACCACGATCGCCAGGCCGAAGGTAACGGCGATATGGCTGGTGAATGTGAAGCTATAGGGGATCATGCCGATGATGTTGCCGGCGAATACGAACATGAACAACGTGAAGATGAAGGGGAAATAGCGCCGCCCTTCCTGTCCCACGTTATCGCGGATCATGTTGGCGATGAACTCGTAAGACATTTCGGCCACGATCTGCCAACGGCCCGGCACCAGCGCGCCGCGGCGCATGCTGAACACCAGGAAGCACGACACCAGCACCACCGCCGCCACCATTGCGAGCGACGAATTAGTGAAGGATACATCAACGCCGCCGACTTTCAGCGGGATGATCTTCTGAATCATGAATTGCGCGAGGGGACCTTGGCTCTCGCCGGCGCCTGCCTGTGCCATCTTCTGCCCTTACTCGCTCCCCTTGTCCCCGTTCGGCGGATCGTCCTGCCGTGGGGGGTCGTTATTGTCCCGGCGATAACCGGCGGCGTAACCATAACCGCTGACCGCGCGGTAAACATTCAAAAATCCGGCTGCGCTTCCCATGAAAAAAAACACAACCAAAAACAAAGGCGCAGTATCCAGCCACCTATCGAGCAGCAGCCCTATCCCGACCCCGACCGCCAGCGCCGCAACCAGTTCGACCCCGATCTTTAACCCAAACCCCAATCCGGACCTGACCATTTTGGGGTCTTTGGTCTCGTCTGGGCCCGGTCGATCGCGTCGTGCCTTGCGAAGCTTGGCATCCAGGTCATCCAGGGTAGGCGAAGGTTCTTTGTCTTTCATGCCCTCACCGCCCCGAACCCGCGGACCGCCTTATAGATAGACTGCCCCCGCGCCCGAAATCGCGCGCACGATAGAGAGCAGGGAAAGGGCTGTCAAGGCGCAATGGCGCAGCGCCGAAATAGCGTGAAATGCGCGGTTTCGCGCGCGCTTTCGAAAGGAAAAATTGTCCCGTTTAGGCCGAATCGCGCAGTTCCTCGGCGCGCCGCAAATCGACGGACACAAGCTGGCTGACGCCGCGTTCGCCCATGGTGACGCCATAGAGCCGGTCCATCCGGGCCATGGTCATGCGGTGATGTGTCACACAGAGGAACCGGGTGTCGCCTGAATGGGCGATATGGTCGAGCAAGGTGCAGAATCGGTCCACATTTGCATCGTCCAGCGGCGCGTCGACCTCGTCCAGCACACAAATCGGCGCCGGATTGGTCAGGAACACCGCAAACAGCAGGGCTAACGCTGTCAGCGCCTGCTCGCCGCCGGACAGCAACGACATGATCTGCAGCTTCTTGCCGGGCGGGCTCGCCATGATCTCGAGGCCGGCGTCCAGCGGGTCTTCCGCTTCGGTCAGCCGCAAATGTGCGCGTCCGCCGCCGAACAGCCGAACGAACAGGTCCTGGAAGTGTTTATTGACCGTTTCGAAAGCAGCAAGCAGCCGTTCGCGACCTTCGCGGTTGAGCGACGATATGCCTTGTCGCAGGCGGGCGATGGCGGCGATCAAATCATCGCGCTCCGACTGCATGGTCGTGATCTGCTCTTCCAACTCGGTCAGTTCGGCTTCGGCCCGTAGGTTGACTGGTCCCATGGCGTCGCGCTGGCGCGTGAGGCGTTCGATCTTCGCTTCGACTTCGTCCAAAGCCGGAAGCTCGCTGTCCGCCTCGATCTGAGCTTCCTGCAGCACGTTTTCCGGGCTGCAGTTGAGGCGTTCCGTGATGCGTTCGACAACCGCGCGGCATTCGATTTCGGTTTGCTCGACCTGTGCTTCGTTGCGCACGCGGTTCTCGCGCGCCTCGGCGAGCGAGGCTTCCGCTTTGCGAAGACCGGTATCGGCTTCTTCCAACGTCGTTTCACCCTGCGCCAGCCGGTCCGCCGCTGCGTTCCGGTTCTGCTCGGACACGCCGATCGTGTCGAGCAGCGCCGCGCGTTGGGTTTGGATTTCGGCGGGACGTTCGCCCAATTGCGTGCGCCGCTGCTGGGCGGATTCACGGCGTTCCGTCAGATGGGACAGCCGTTCCGCGGCGCCGTCCGCGCGTTGCTGCCAGGTGATACGGTCCTGATCGATGGCGGCCAGTCGGCGCCGGCGGTCATCGACTTCGCGCATCAAGAGGTCATGGGCACCGCGGCATTCGGCCTCGACGCGGCGCAATTCGGTAATTTCCCCGCGCAGGGTTTCGATCCGCTGGCGTGTCTCCATCGGATCTTCGAGAGCCTTAATCGCGGCCTCGATGGTGCGGAAATCTTGCTCGGCTTCCTGCAGGTCCGTGGCGTGCTGCTCGGCGTTCTCGGTCAGCGTCGTGACCCGAGACTTGATTCCTGCCGCGGCGCTCGCCGCCGTGGCGTGTTTCTCGCGGGCTGCGTTCAGCTGCCCGTAGGCTTCTTCAAGGATCTGCCGAACGCGTTTTTCCGCCGCTGCAGCACTTTGCGTGGCGCTCTCGATATCGCGCAGCCGGTTGGCCGTGCGGTCGGCCTCCGCGTTCGCCGTGACGAGTTGCGATCGGATTTCCGCGAGGCGGTTCCGTTGCTGCAGCCGTTTCGCCGCCGCTGTCGGGGCGCCGGCCTTGATCGTAAAGCCGTCCCAGCGCCACAACGCGCCGTCGCGCGAGACTAGCCGTTGGCCAGGCTGCAACGCGTCGGCGAGAGCCGCGCCCTGCGAAGCGTCGTCGATCACGCCAATAAAGGCGAGCCGCCGCGCCAGGACGTCGGGGCCGGTCACGAACCGGGACAATGGGGTCACGGAACCGGGCAGTGCCGGTGGCGCGCCGTCCGTCCGTCGTATGGCCCAGTGAATCTCGGCGGCAGTGTCGATTGGCGCCGTCAGGTCTTCACCGAGCGCCGCGCCCAGCGCCGATTCATATCCGATCTCCACCTGCAGGGCGTCGATCAGGGGCGGGAACAAGTCGCCCTCGTTGGTCTGCAGGACGTCGGCGAGCGCCTGTTCTTCGGCGGCCAGTTTCGACCTTTCAGAGTCGGCGGCTTGCGCGGTGTTGCGCGCTGCGGTTTCCGCCTCGGCCGCTTCGCTGCGGGCCTGTTCGGCGGTCGCCATGTCCCGGCGCGCGGCCCCGACGGCGGCTTCCGTGGTGGCGATTTCCCGCTCGGCGGTCCGTAGCGCCAAATCCTGATCGATTTCGGCGGAGAGTTTGTCGCGTTCGACGCCGATATCGTTGAGGCGCGATTGCAGCCGCGCCATCCGCTGCTGCAACTCGACATGCTGACGGGTGAGGGCGCCGGCCTGGGCTTCCGCCTTGGCCACCGCTTCGGTCAGCGCGCTGAGTTCTTCTTCCCGTGCGCGCAGGTTGGTTTGCGCCGTTTCCAGGTTCTGGCGCGCTTCGGCCTGGGTGTCTTCTTCGCCGTCGCTGGCGGTTGCAATGGCGGTTTTTTCCGTCTCGAGCTGGCCGAGCGCCTGCCGCGCATCGTTGGCCAGCGTGCCTTCGCGTTCAACGTCGGTCGAAATCTGCTCGAGTTGCTGGTCGGTCTGATTGATGCCCTCCTGGACGCGGCCCTCTTCGCTTTCCAGTTCCCGGCGGGCCATGATCAGGCGCTGCAGTTCGGCGGCGGCCGTCGCTTCGGCGTCCCGCAGGCCCTGCATCGCGGCGGCCGCCTCGCTTTGCCGTGTCGCCATTGCGCTGGCGGCGGCGGTCAACTGCGTCACGGTCTGGTCGCTTGCCTTGAGCTGTTCGTCGGCGGCGTTCTTGGCCGCGGTCGCGGTGGTCCAACGGACATGCAGCTGGATCGCTTCGAACTGCCGCAGTTCTTCGGAGACCTTGCGATAGCGCGTCGCCTGCCGCGCTTGTCGCTGCAGTCCCTGATACTGACCTTCCAGCGCCCCGATCACATCGTCGAGCCGCTCGAGGTTGGTCTCGGCGGCGCGCAGGCGCAGTTCGGCTTCATGCCGGCGCGAATGCAGTCCCTTGATGCCGGCGGCCTCTTCGAGCAGGGACCGTCGTTCCGTCGGTTTCGCGCCGATCAGCGCGCCGATCCGGCCTTGGCTCACCATGGCGGTTGAATGGGCGCCCGTCGCCATGTCCGCGAACAGGAGTTGGACGTCGCGGGCGCGCACTTCGCGGCCGTTGATACGGTAGGTCGATCCCGATCCGCGCTCGATGCGGCGGGATATCTCGATTTCTTCGCTGTCGTTGAATTGTGCGGGGGCCGTCCGGTCCGCGTTATCGAGATGTAGGATGACTTCGGCGATATTCCGCGCCGGGCGGTTCGCCGTGCCGCCGAAGATGACGTCGTCCATCTCGCCGCCGCGCATCTGCTTGGCCGAGGTCTCGCCCATGACCCAGCGCAGGGCCTCTACGACATTCGATTTGCCGCAGCCGTTCGGACCGACGACACCGGTCATGCCCGGTTCGATGGTCACCTCGGTGGGTTCGACGAAGGACTTGAACCCGGTGAGTCGGACTTTAGAAAAGTGCACTGGCGGACCGGTTGACTACATCATGCAGCATAATCGCTACAGAAATTCGACCCCTACGGCATGGCTTTCTTGAAGGCTTCTTCGAAAACTTCGTAAGGCTGCGCCCCGGAAATTTTCTGGCCATTGACGAGAAAGGTCGGAGTTGCGTTTACCCCATGTTTCTCCTGACCTTCAAGCTGCAGTTTTCGGATTCCCTCAAAAAGTTCTTTATTGCCGGTGCAGGCCTCGAAATCCTTCTGACTCATGCCGCCGAGTTTTCCGATGCGGGCAAGCGCTGCGCCGGGCTGTTGGCTATGGCTCCAGCTTTCCTGATTCTGGAACAGAACCTCGATGAATTGGAAATACCGATTGGGTGGTGCACAGCGCGCCATCATCGCCGCGGCATAGGCTGCGCCCCCCAGCGGGAAGTCCCGCATGACGAGTTTGACCTTGCCGGTATCGATGTAGTTTTTCTTGATTTTTGGCAGAGTGTTAGCGTGAAAACTGGCGCAATGCGGACAGCCCAGCGAGGAGTATTCGACGAGCGTAATCGGCGCCTTCGGGTCGCCGAGCACACGCTCTTTTAGGGCTTGTTCGGTCGGCAGGGGCTCGGCCTCCGCGCATGCCGAGAACAGCAATGCAATGGCACCCAAGAACACAGCGAATAGCTTCACCTGACACTCCCAAAAAGGTTCAAATCGAGCGGAGTATAGAAGCAGTTATACGGCCGCTTCAAGGCGGAGGCCGTGACCCATTCATCACATCAATGTCAACGAAAAATAAGGAATTAATTCCTTAAGCGTTCTACTTTTTATCACGCGATTCGGATTGCCGGATCGCGGCGCCCAAACGCTCAAGGCTGGCGCGGAGATTCGGGTCGTCGACGGCGGCGATTTCTTTCGCCGTCGCGGCGGGTATGGGGGGCGCAACGGTAGGGTCAGGCCGTGATTTTGCGGTCTGCCGTGCGTCCATTTGCCGCTGAGTTATCGGAGCTTGAATGTATGCCAAACGCGCGACCGCAGCATAGCCAAGGAACGCGTTCACCCGCTGGATGATCTGCGGTTCCAGATGCTGCAATTCCAACGCGGTGCCGCTGTCGGCGCGAATGTGAAGCGTCCCGCCGTCGCGTTGACGGGGCGGGAAGCCGAGTTTCACGGGCTGGCAGGTCGCCGCAAGCTCCGGGCCGATGACGTTGTCCCATTCTTCGATCAAGGCGGCGGACGAGAAGCCGTGTTTCCCGAGGGCGCGCTTCGTCAGGCCGTGCATCAGCGCGCCGACCGGCCGCAATTTGCCGGGCCGACGGTCGTCCTTCCCTTTCTTGGCGTACTCGCGCGCCATGCCTGCCATTGCTCCTAGTGCACCTTGTCTGGTGGTTTATAGTAGCGCGCATGGAGCAAACTGCCAGCCATTCGCGTCCGACCGACGATCTTTCTCCACGACTCCTCGACTGGTACGACCGGCATCGGCGCAAGATGCCATGGCGCGCGCTGCCCGATGCGGTCGCCGATCCCTATCATGTCTGGCTGAGCGAGATCATGCTGCAGCAGACGACGGTGGCGACGGTCGGCGGGTATTTCGAGAGGTTTCTCGGGCGCTGGCCGCGGATCGAGGATTTGGCTGCCGCCGACCTGGACGATGTGCTGCATGCCTGGCAGGGCCTTGGCTACTACGCCCGGGCGCGCAACCTGCACAAATGTGCGCAGGTCGTCGTCGGCGACCACGGCGGGCGGTTTCCGAACCGGGAAGAAGAGCTGCTGAAACTGCCGGGGATCGGGCGCTATACGGCCGCAGCCATCGCGGCGATCGCGTTCGGACGGCGCGCGGTCGTGGTCGACGGCAATGTCGAGCGTGTTATGGCGCGGCTTCACCGGGTGACGGAGCCGCTGCCGGACTGCAAACCCCGGCTATACGACCTGGCGGACGACCATACCCCGGACACACGGGCCGGCGATTATGCGCAGGCGGTGATGGACCTGGGGGCGACAATCTGCATTCCTAAGTCACCGAAATGCATTCTCTGTCCTCTGATCGACGCCTGCGCCGGCCGCGATATCGCGGAAACCTTGCCGCGCAGGAGACCGAAGGGTGATAAGCCCACGCGGCGCGGCGTCGTCTTCTGGTTGGTCCGCCTGGATGGCGCGGTGCTGCTGCGCCGCCGTCCGGAACGCGGTCTGCTCGGCGGCATGATGGAAATCCCGTCGAGTGAATGGCGCGAAGGGCCTGTCGCGGAAGGGCACGCCGTTACCGGGGAATCGCCGGTGACGCTGTCCGGCATCACCGAGTTGCCAGGGCTCGTCCGCCACACCTTCACGCATTTTCATCTGGAACTGACGGTGACCTCGGCGCGGGTCGAGGCGGAGCCGCCGGAAGACTGCACCTGGGTGCTACCGGATGCGTTCGGCGACTACGCGCTGCCCACCGTCATGAAAAAGGTCGTGCGCCACGCGCTGGGCCGCGCGTGACCGCTAAGATGGTTTGGGCTGCTCGCGTTCGGCGCGCAACTTCTGGCGCAGCATGTCGATCGGGACCGGGCGGCCCTCCACGTCCATGCACCAGAATGTCCAGCCGTTACAGCTCGGCGCGTTCTGCACAGCGGCGCCAACCTGATGGATCGATCCGCGAAACTCGGATGAGATGATCGTGCCGTCCGCGCGGACCTTTGCCGTCCAGCGCTTGCAGGGGCTGATCAACACGTCGCCCGCCGACAGCATGCCGCGTTCGACCAGATTGCCGAAGGGGATGCGCGGTTGTTTGCGCTTCGACGGCGTTTCGATCAACTGCATGTCGATATGGTTGGGAATGCTGGCGAGGCGCTTTTCGGCCACCGCGATGTAATCCGTGTCACGTTCGATGCCGACATATTTGCGGCCGAGTTTCTTTGCAACCGCGCCGGTGGTGCCGGTGCCGAAGAACGGGTCGAGCACCACATCCCCGGGATTCGTCGCCGCCAGGATCGCGCGATAGAGCAGGGCTTCCGGCTTTTGCGTCGGATGCGCTTTTTGGCCGTCTTCGCCCTTTATGCGTTCGCCGCCGGTGCAGAGCGGCATGACCCAATCGCTGCGCATCTGCAGGTCTTCGTTGAGCGCCTTCATGGCGTCGTAGTTGAAGGTGTAACGCGATTCCTTCGACTTGGAGCACCACAACAGCGTCTCATGCGCATTGGTGAAACGGCGGCCGCGGAAGTTGGGCATCGGATTGGTCTTGACCCAGACGACGTCGTTCAACGTCCAATAGCCCAAGTCCTGCAGCGTCGTGCCGACCCGATAGATGTTGTGGTAGCTGCCGATCACCCAGATCGTGCCGTCCGGCTTGAGCAGCCGACGCGCGGCGGCGAGCCAGCGCTGGGTGAAGTCGTCGTATTCGGCAAAGGTATCGAACTTGTCCCAGTCATCCTCGACGCCGTCGACCCGGCTGTTGTTCGGCCGATGTAGTTCACCGGCAAGCTGCAGGTTATACGGCGGATCCGCAAAGATCATATCCACGGATTCCTCGGGCAAACTCTCCAATATTTGGATGCAGTCGCCCGCGAGAATTTCATTATTTGGAAGTTTATTCATCGCACCGTCGCCATTGTTCACAACGACACCATGATTCACTTGATTCGCTGCGTCAAATGTTTCGAGACGCATACTATATGTTGAGTTGTGTTAATAAATTACTTGGAATATCTAGCAATTGGCGCGAAGGAGTGACGATGCTGTTCCGTCACGCCGAGCTTTTCGAGCGCGGCCTGATGCTCTGCCGTGCCGTATCCGGCATTGCGTTCCCAGCCGTATCCCGGGTGCTGTTCGGCGAGGGCGGTCATCATGCGGTCGCGCGTCACCTTGGCGATGATCGATGCTGCCGCGATGGACAGGCAACGGCCGTCCCCTTTGACCACGGTCTGTGCCGGGCAGGGCAGGTCGGGCGCGCGATTGCCGTCGATCAAGGCGGCGTCGGGCGGTGCCGGCAACGCCTCGATTGCGCGCTGCATCGCGACGAAGGTCGCTTGCAGGATGTTGATGCGGTCGATTTCGGCCGGTTCGGCGATACCGACGCCGTAGTCGATCAGCCCGTCCAGGGCAGCGAACAGTTCTTCGCGCGTCTTGCGGCTGAGTTTCTTGGAATCGTCGAGGCGGTCGAGCAGGGCCTGCGGCACGCGCGCCGGGTCAATCACTGCCGCCGCTGCCACGACCGGTCCCGCCCACGGTCCGCGGCCGGCTTCGTCCACGCCCGCCACGCGGCCGCCCAACTCGGTCTCCAGCATCAGATCCGGCATCGTCCGGTGTCTCCGTCGTCTCTTTGGTCTCCGCAGTCTCTGCGGTTTCCGCGGGTTCGGTCGTCTCCGCAGTCTCGGGAGCGGAATCCGGACCTTTGAGGGCGGGCGGCGGCCCATCGCTGCCCTGTCCGTCCCTTGCATCGGCTGTGTCGTTCTTGGTCTTCACCGCCGGCTTCCGACGGAAGGTCGCGGACATCACCCGGTCGGTGATCCGGCGCGTGAACCGCCACTCGCGAAAATACATGATCCGCAGCAGGTCGCTCCAGGAGTCGATGCGCCGGGCTGCTTTGCGCTGAAGTCGGCGCGCGCTTTCCATATAGAGCGGGCTTGAGATCAGCGAGAGAACGGTGACCGCGACGATGAGGCGATGGATATCCGTACTGATGATCGCGTGATTGATCGCCGCCGCGCCGAGGACGAAGGAAAATTCGCCGATCTGCGCGAGAATGACACTCGACAGGAAGGCGACCTGCCAGCGTTCGCCCATCAGATGCAGCACGGTGATGTTCAGCGCCGACTTGAAGACGGTGATGAACAGCCAAAGCACGGCGACCAGTCCAATATTTTCCCACAGGAAGGGCAGGTCGACCAGCAGCCCGATCGACAGGAAGAACATCATCATCAGGATGCTCTCGATCGGCTTGGCCATCTGATAGATCACCTGTCGTTGGGCGCTGTTGCCGACGATCAGCCCGGCGAGGAATGCGCCGAACGGCGGCGAGAGCCCGAGCAGGCCCGCAGCGGCGGCCAAACCGAAACAAGCGCACAGCGCCATCAACGGCGCCAGGTCGGGTTTGCTGACAAGCAGGTCGGCGAACAGCAGGTTGATCTTGCGCCGGCCGCTGAGGAAGAGGATGACGCCGGTCAGGATGGCGACGGCGGCGAAAACCTTGGCGAAGACCCAGAACGAGAACTCGCCGCCGGACATGCTGCCGATGATCAGCAGGATTGGCGCGACCGCCAGATCCTGTGCGATCAGCACGCCGACGGTGATGCGTCCGGCACGGGTTCGCAGCTCGCCGATATCCTGCAGCATGCGCACGGCGACGGCAGTGCTGCTGAGCGCAAGCACGAAGCCGAACAGCACCGCCTGCTCCGGCGGCCAGCCGAGGAAATACATCAGCAAGAGCATCGCCCCGACGCTGACGGTGATCTGCATCGCCGCCGTCAGGACCGCGAGCCGCCACATGCGGCGGAAACTGCGCAGCGACAACTCCATGCCGATGAAATAAAGAAGCATCAGGACGCCGAGCTCGGCCAGGAAGTGCACCTGTTCGCGGTCCTGCACCAATTCGAAGCCCGTCGGGCCGAGAATGACGCCCGCCAGGATGTATCCGACGATCGCGGGCTGCTTGAGCCAGGTCATGGCCATGCCGCAAACCATCGCCGCCAGGGCGACGATCGTAATTCCCGTAAGTTCCTGCGCACCTTCCATCGCGGCGAAATCCTAGCAGCACAGCGTTGCTTTGACGTTAATCTTTTGCCGTGATTCGCGCGCTCATAACAGGGAAAGTTGATCGCCCGCCTGCGGCGGCGGCTGGAATTTGGAGATATCGAGCGGTTGGGTCCGGTGGCCGAGACCGAACCGCTTCAATGCCAGTTGATGGCGCTTGCGCAAAAGTTCGGCATAGCTGCCGGTGCCGCGCATGCGCACCCCCCATTCGGATTGATAGGCGCCGCCGTTCCGGGTATCCCGGATCAGCGACAGCACATGCTTGGCGCGGTCGGGGAAATGGGCGTGCAGCCATTCTTCGAACAGGTGGCGGATTTCGAGTGGCAGCCGCAGCAAGATGTAACCCGCACCGCGCGCGCCAGCTTCGGCGGCGGCCTCGAGGATTCGCTCCAATTCCATATCGTTGATCGCCGGGATCATCGGCGCGGCCAGGACATTCGTCGGTACCCCGGCGTCGCTCAACGCCTTGAGTGCGGCGAGCCGTTTCGCCGGGGTCGATGCGCGCGGCTCCATGACGCGTGCGGTATGGCGGTCGAGCGTGGTGATCGACAGTGTTACGGACGCCAGGTTGCGCGATGCCATCTCCGCCAGGATGTCCAGGTCGCGCAGGATCAGCGCCGACTTGGTCACGATGGTGACTGGATGGTTGAATTCCTGCAGCACCAGCAGGATCTGCCGCATCAATTGCTTCTCGCGGTCGATCGGCTGATACGGGTCGGTATTGGTGCCGAGGGCGATCTTCGCCGGTTTGTATTTCGGATCGCGCAGTTCCCGGCGCAGCAGGTTGGCCACGTCCGGCTTATAGAAGAGGCGGCTTTCGAAATCGAGTCCCGGCGACAGGCCGTAATAGGCATGGGTCGGGCGCGCGAAACAATAGACGCAGCCATGCTCGCACCCTCGGTACGGATTGATCGAGCGGTCGAACGGAATGTCCGGCGACGTGTTGTAGGTGATGACGTGCCGCGCCGTATCGACGCCCAGGATCGTGCGCAGTGGCGGCGGATCGTCGTCGTCGCCCGGCCAACCGTCATCGACCCGCACATGGTCGTGGCTTTCGAACCGGCCGGTCTTGTTGCTGACGGCCCCGCGCCCCTTGCGCGGCAGATCGGGCAGGATATCGTCCATGCGGAAACGATATGGAACAAAAAGAGAACATTCAAGATGATTCTGGATATGACCCTCAAGGGGCGGCGTGATACATATCCGGCCATGGGCAAGATCAGCGTCATCATTCCCACGTTGAACGCGGCGGCGGCGTTGCGGGCCTCGTTGCCAGCGGTCGGCACGTTTTCGGCGCTCGACCTGTTGTCGGAAGTGATTTTCGCCGATGGTGGATCGACCGACCAAACGGCGCGGATCGCCGAAGAGTCGGGCGCGGATTTCCTGACCGTGGAAAAGGGGCGAGGCAACCAATTGGCCGCGGCGGCGAATGCCGCGCGGGGTGACTGGCTGTTGTTCCTGCATGCGGATACGGCGTTGGAACCTGGGTGGGACGCGGTGGTCCGCGCGTTCATCGACGATCCCGAGAATGCCGAGCTAGCGGGATATTTTCGCTATCGGCTCGATGACCGGTCGCCGGGTGCGCGCTGGCTGGAAATGCTGGTGGCGGTGCGCTGCCGGCTCTTCCGTCTGCCGTACGGGGATCAGGGTTTGCTGATTTCGCGCGCGTTGTATCAACGGCTCGGCGGGTTCAAGCCGGTACCGCTGATGGAGGATGTGGACCTGGTGCGCCGCGTGGGATGGCGGCGGCTGACCGCCTTGCCGAGCGCCGCGGTAACATCGGCTGTGCGCTACCGGCGGGACGGATACCTGCTGCGGCCGCTCCGCAACCTATGCTGTCTGACACTCTATTTCCTCGGCGTGCCGCCGCGCGCCATCGTCAAGCTCTACGGGTGAGGCCGCGTCTCGTCATATTCGCGAAAGCGCCGCGGCTGGGCACGGTGAAGACCCGGCTCGCCCGCGATATCGGGCCGGTCGCGGCCTTGCAGTTCTACGTCAATACGATGCGGCGGATCACCCGGCGCCTGGCGCGGGATTCGCGATGGGACACGGTGCTGGCGGTGACGCCGGGGTCCGGCGGCTGGCCCGCAGGCGTTCCCCGTATCGCGCAAGGAGGCGGCGACCTTGGCGACCGTATGGACCGGGTGATGCGGACCGTGCCGCCGGGTCCGGTCGTCATCATCGGAACGGACATTCCGGATATCGAGCCGCGGCATATTGCCGATGCGCATGCACGGCTCGGCGATCACCAGGCGGTCTTCGGCCCGGCGGATGACGGCGGCTATTGGCTGATCGGGTTACGGCGTCGCCCGTATACGCCGCGATTGGCCGGACCGGTGCGCTGGTCGACCGAGCACGCCCTGGCGGACACACGCCGGCTGCTCGGCGCTGGCGTAACGACGGCGATGCTGGAAACGCTGACCGATGTGGATGACGGTGCTGGGTTGGCGCGTTGGCAGGACGCGCGAAGGCGCTAGGTTTCCTGAAGCCGTGGCATCAGTTCGACGAAATTGCAGGGCCGGTAGCGGTTGTCGAGCTGATGGACCAGGATTTCATCCCAGGCATCGCGGCATGCACCGGTCGATCCCGGCAGCGCGAACAGATAGGTGCCGTGCGCAACACCGGCCATGGCCCGGCTCTGGATCGTCGAGGTGCCGATCTTCTGATAGCTGACCCAGCGGAACAATTCGCCGAAGCCGGGAATGTCCTTCTCGCAAATGCGCTCGAAGGCCTCCGGCGTGACATCGCGGCCGGTGACCCCGGTTCCGCCGGTGGCGATCACCACGTCGATTTCAGGATCGGCGACCCAACCGGCCAAGGTATCGGCGATCGTATCGGCCACGTCCTTGACGATGGTGCGCGCCGCCAAGATATGCCCGGCGCTTTCCAGCCGTTCGACGAGGGTGTCGCCCGATCGGTCGTCGGCTTCGGTTCGCGTGTCGGAAACGGTCAAGACTGCGATGTTTACGGGAAGGAAGGGCCGTTTTTCATCCAGTGGCACGATACTCAGAGTCCCGTGGCGGTTTTACTCGCGTAACTGCTCGGTTTGCTGTCGAGCGAGGTGTAGCTTGGCCACTCGCCGGATGCAATGGCGTCGAGCGACGGTGAGGGCTGACCAAGACGGTAGCGATAGATCCAAAGGTTGGTCAATACGCGTTCGACATAGTCACGGGTCTCGCTGAGCGGGATGCTTTCGATGAACAGCAGCGGATCGCCCAGATAGTCGTTGCGCCGCCGCCATTTGCGCAGATTGCCGGGGCCGCCGTTATACGCCGCGACCGTATAGAACAGGTCGCCGTCGATATTCGGGTCTTCCAGCAGGTGATGAACGTATTTCTGGCCCAGCGTCATGTTGAGTTCGGGGTCGAATAGCTGGCCGCGCCGCGATCCGCGGAACCGCTTGCCGGCCATGTAGCTCGCGGTGCGCGGCATCAACTGCATCAAGCCCCGCGCACCGGCCCGGCTTTTGGCCCGGATACGGAAGCGCGATTCCTGCCGCATGACCGCATAAAGCAGGGCGCGGTCGATGGTGAAGCCGTTCGACGGCTCCCATTCCGGTAGCGGATATAGCGCGGAATCGTAAGTCTCGTTGTCGCGGTGATGCAGCACATCGCCAACACGCAGTGACAGTGACGGCAGATTGTGGCGCACCGATACCGATACCAGCACGCGCGCCATCTCCGGCGAGAGTGCGCCGCCGATCCGCTTCAGTTCCTTATCTGCCCGGCCCACCTCTTCGATCTGCAGCAGGGCGACCGCGCGTTTCACATGCGGCTTTTCCTGCAGTGCTTGCCAGGCATCGCCGGTCGGCGCGGGAAGCGACCAGTCGTAGGCCGGCTCGGTGCCGAGCGAACGGATCGCCAGCAGGCCATAGAAGGTGCGGGGGTAACGCGCCGCCTTCTTCAAATAATAGTTCACCCGATCCGGCTGTGAGCTCACTAGATAGGCGCGCGCGGCCCAGAACGCCGTAGCCGACCGGGTCCATTTCGACCGAAGCTTGCCGTCGGACATTGCGCCGAAATGCCGTGCCGCCAATTCCGAGTTGCCAAGCCGCCACGCGGCGAGCCCGGCCCACCAATGCGCCATCGGAACAACCGGGCCGGACCGGTCGCCTGCCGGTGCGGCGAGTTCCAGGGCCTTCTTGGCCTTGCCGATCTGGAACAGACCGCCGGCAACCTGCGCGCGGCTTTCGTCCAGGCTGACGGCATCGAAGACCCGTCGGGTTTTCGATTGGTTGAGCAGCTTCAGGGCGCGCGTCGTGCGGCCGCGGTACAAATGATTGCGGATGCGCCGCTGCGTGATCCGGACATAACGGCGCTTCCAGGAGCTCAGTTGGTGATAGCTGGTGCGGCCGTCATAACGGTCCCGGCGGGGCTGTTGGTGCTGGACGGTTTTCTCGCGGACCGGCCGCGGCGGGGAGCGATAGTTCTTCGGTCGCCGCTTGCGGGCCAACGTGTAAACCTGTTCCGCGCCGGGATGGTCGCGGTACCGGACCATCCAGTCGCGCAGTTCCTTGTATTTGGCGCGGTAATTGCGGTGCATCAACCGTTGAAACCGGACATGGCCGAGCAACAGCGGGCTGGACAACTTCTTGATCAGCTTGTCGGCCGAGCGCCAACGCTTCCGGTCCTGTAGATCAAATATCTCGCGATAGAGCTTGGCATCCGATGCCGAAAGGATGCGCGGCAGGTCGACGCCGGACATTGGCGTTGCGTCTTGCGTCGGCATTGTCGCGATCTGCCGTGGGTCCGGCGTTTGGACCACGCCTGCGGCAGTCATTGGCGCCGGTGTGGCGATTGCCGGTTCGGCTGTTACGAATTCGCCGGTCGCCTCGGTGGCCTGATCAGAATTTTCGCCAGCGGCTTGATAGTCTTCAACCAGATTGCTGGCGGCTCGATTCTGTGCGTGCTCGGAGGCTTGAATCCGGGCGGCTTCGTCGCGAGAAAGCTGCCGCAGCATAGTGCGGACCGTGCTTGTCGGGACGGTCAGATCCGTGTCGGGCGTGGTCATCAGGAAGCCGGGCACCGGCGCGGCGCTGGAATCATAGAATTCCAGATCCTCCGACGCAGGTGCGGCGGTGGAAAAGCTGATGGCCGAAAAAAGGGCGATCAAACGGATGGTGTCGCGCGTCTGCGTGAACCTTGGCATGTTCAATTTGAAGGGGTTTTACCCCTGCTCCCCTAAGTCTTTATGGTAGAATTATCGCGAATTTCTACTCAAATCGCAAGCATTAGGGATAAAGAATTAGTATAGATGTATGAACAACTGATTTACTTAAGTCTTATGGTCAATTTTTATTAATAATTTCATCTAATTTAGAGCGAAGATTAAGTAAATCGCACCAAGATTCTCTTTTTTGACCTGGTTGACGCAATAAATAGGCGGGATGGAAGGTCGCGATAGCTGGTATTGGCGCGTCGAGGCCCGGCGAATAGTGTTCGTACCATTTGCCCCGCAAGCGCATGATGCCTTCGGCGCGGTCGAGCATTGTCTTGGCCGCGGTGCCGCCGAGGTAGACCAGTACCTTTGGTGCTGCGAGTTCGATATGCCGGCGGATAAACGGCATGCAGGCGGCGATTTCCGCGGTCGTCGGGCTTCGGTTGCCGGGCGGCCGCCAGAACAAGATGTTGGAGATATAGGCGCCCTTTTCGCCATGCTCGTCGCGCGCCAATCCGATCGGTGCAAGCATTTGATCCAACAATTTGCCGCTGGCGCCGACGAAGGGTTTTCCCTGCCGGTCCTCTTCGACGCCGGGCGCTTCGCCGACGAACATAACGGCGGAATCGGCGTGGCCGTCGGAAAACACCGTGTTGGTTGCGGTGAACTTCAGGGCGCATCCCTCAAAGGCGGCGACCGCATCACGCAACGCGTCGAGTGTCTCGGCGGCCGACGCAGCACTCGAGGCATCGGCGGCACCTTGTGCTGGGGCGACGAGGTCCGGCGATGCGGCGACCGCCGGGCGCGATGGCGCGGTTTGCGACACGGCGTGAGGCGCAGGCGCGCTGGCTTCCGCAAGCTGAGGTGTGGGCTGTTGTGCAGGGGGCGGTGCGGCAAACCGGTCGATAGGCGCGTCGGCGATCGCTTCGTCAGCGCCCATATCGATGAGCCAACGCAGTGCCGCTTCGGGATTCAGTTCCGGCGGCATATTGCGATCGTTTCCGGCCATGCTGATCTGTCCTCGGTCGGGACTCTCTACCAAAATGGGTTAGATTGCTATAGACATCGGCCGACAACAATTACAGCGCAGTAGACGAGGCAGACGAATATGGAACGGGACTCCATGGAATATGATGTCGTCATCGTAGGCGGCGGCCCGGCGGGGCTGGCGGCGGCGATACGGCTGAAACAGCTATGTGGAGAGCAGGAAAAAGACGTCAGCGTCTGCCTGATCGAGAAGGGCTCGGAGGTGGGTGCCCACATTCTGTCGGGTGCCGTGTTGGAAACGCGCGCCTTGGACGAATTGATCCCCGATTGGGCCGAGCAGGGCGCGCCGCTGAACACACCGGTGACCGACGAGAAGTTCATGTTTCTGTCGGAGACGGGCGGTTTTTCGATCCCCACCTTCCTGCTGCCGCCACCCATGCATAACAAGGGCAACTACATCATCAGCCTCGGGAATTTATGCCGCTGGCTGGGCGAACAGGCGGAAGCGCTCGGCGTGGAAATTTATCCGGGCTTCGCGGCTTCGGAAGTTCTGTTCGATGATGCAGGCGCGGTGCGCGGCGTCGCAACCGGCGATATGGGCGTTACCCGCGAAGGCGAGCAAGGGCCGAACTATCAGCCGGGTATGGAGTTGCACGCAAAATATACCTTCTTCGCCGAAGGCTGCCGCGGTCACCTCGGTAAGGATTTGATGGAAAGGTTCGGTCTGCGCGACGGCGTGGAGGCGCAGACCTACGGCATCGGTCTGAAGGAATTGTGGGAAGTCGAGCCTGAAAATCACCAGGAAGGTCTGGTCCTGCACACTGCCGGCTGGCCGATGGACAGCGACACCTATGGGGGCTCGTTCTTGTACCATCTGGAAAACAACATGGTGTCGGTCGGGTATGTGGTCGGGCTGGATTACAGGAACCCGTACCTGTCGCCCTATGAGGAATTCCAGCGGTTCAAGACGCATCCCAAGATCCGCAGTACTTTTGAAGGCGGCCGCCGTGTCGCCTATGGCGCGCGGGCGATCAACGAGGGCGGACTGCAGTCGCTGCCGAAGATGTCCTTCCCGGGCGGGTTGTTGATCGGTTGCGATGCCGGCACCGTGAACATGCCCAAGATCAAGGGATCTCATACGGCGATGAAGTCGGGCATGATCGCCGCCGAGTTGGCGTTCGAGGCGCTGACCGGCGGCGCGCCGGAGCCCGAACTGGCAGGATACGGCGACGCCTTTCGCGCATCCTGGGCCTACAAGGAATTGCACGAAGCGCGCAACGTGCGGCCGGCCTTCAAATGGGGGCTGCTGGGCGGCACACTTTATACAGGGATCGATCAGGTCCTGTTGCGCGGCAAGGCGCCTTGGACCTTGAGCCATGGTCATGCGGATCATGAGACGCTGAGCAAGGCCGCCGATTGCAAGCCGATCGACTACCCGAAGCCGGATGGGAAGATCAGTTTCGACCGGTTGACCAATTTGTCCTTTTCCGCGACCAACCACGAAGAGGATCAGCCGATCCATCTGACGCTGCGGGACGACGCGGTGCCGATCGAGATCAACCTCGCCGACTACGATGCGCCCGAGCAGCGCTATTGCCCGGCCGGGGTGTACGAGATCGTGCGCGAGGAGGATGGCACCAATCCGCGGCTGCAGATCAATGCGCAGAACTGCGTTCACTGCAAAACCTGCGATATCAAGGACCCGACCCAGAACATCAAATGGGTGGTCCCGGAGGGTGGCGGCGGGCCTAATTATCCCAATATGTAGAGCACCCGATTGCCATTGTTGGCGCTGTGGCAAGTCGAGTAGTATTGCGCCGGAATACCCCTGCCGGAGAGTTGTATTTGGCGCCGGATTGGGTCATTTTTCACGCCATAAGTGCACGTCGTAAGTACTATGAGGATCTTGGAAAAGCCCATGCTGCGCACACCGATAGGGTACCGGACTGCCGCCAAGAGGGTGGTGCTCGCCACGATGCTTGGCGGCGCGTTGATCGCCTGTACACCGGATGAGGAAACCGGCAGCCGGGATGTCGCGGACGTCGGTCGCTCGGCGGTCAAGCTGAAGGGAACGCCCGCTGAAGGGTCCGTCTTCGGAAGCTTCCTGGCCGGCCGGTTCGCGGAGAGTGAGTCCGATCTCACATTCGCCGCCGGTATGATGGAGCGCGTCCTGGAGGAAAATCCGGACGACAAGCGGATACTGCGCCGGGCGTTTATCCTGACCCTCGGCGCCGGCAAGCCGAAACGCGCGGCCGAATTTGCGGAACGTTATCTCGACGGTGGCGGAACACTGACGTCCGCATCGCTCCTGGTTGCCGCAGAGGATTTGAAATCCGGAAAATACGATGCCGCCCTGACACGCATCGACGCGTTGCCGAACAGTGGTCTTGGCCGTTTCGCCAAGCCGCTTGGCCGGGCATGGCTGCTTGCCGCCAAGAAGGATTTCGATGGCGCGCTCAAGGCGCTTGCCGAACTCGAAAAGGAAAAGGGCTTCGAGGCGATGGCGGGCCTTCATGCAGGGCTTATCGAAGAACAGGCCGGGCGTCCCGATGCGGCGGAGAAACGCTACCGCAAGCTTTCGGAAAAGCCGAAGGAAGCTGCTTCGCGTGTCGTTCGCGTCCTAGCGTCGCTGCTGCAGCGCAGCGGCAAGGCGGACGAAGCGCGCAAGGCGATCGAAGCCAAATTGCAGCATGCGCCGGAAAGCATGATTCTCCTGGAAGATCTGCAACTATTGAAAGATGGCAAACGGCTGTCGCATCTCGTGTCGACGCCGGTACAAGGTTTTGCCGAAGGGTTGTTCAACATCGCATCGGCGCTGCCGCGCGACCGGGCGGAGAACATCGTCCTGTTGTATGGCCGCATTGCGCTCGACCTGGACCCGAAATTCTCGCTCAGCAGCCTGTTGGTCGGTGACGTGCTGGTCTCGCGGGAACGGTTCAAGGAAGCGATCGAAGTCTACCGCGAGGTCCCGAAGGAAACAGCCTATGGCTGGTCGGCGCAGCTTCGTATCGCCGACGCTTTGTACGAGCTGGAAAAGCTGGACGAGGCGACGGCCCATTTGGAAGATATGGCCAAGCAGCGGCCGACCCGCATGGACGTCCTGCTGAAGCTTGGTAATTACCTGCGGTACAAGGAAAAGTTCACCGAGGCCGTCAGCGCCTATGACCGCGCCTTTGAACGGCTGGAGAATCCGGGCCGACAGCATTGGACGTTGTATTACTCCCGCGGCATTGCGCTGGAGCGCTCCAAGCAATGGAAGCGTGCCGAGAAGGATTTTCTGAAGGCCCTAGAGTTCCAACCGGAACAACCCTATGTGCTCAACTATCTGGGATATTCCTGGGTCGAGCAGGGCAAGAATATCGACCAGGCCCGCGATATGATCCAACGCGCGGTGCAGCAGCGCCAGAACGACGGCTATATCGTCGACAGCATGGGGTGGGTGTTGTACCGGCTGGGCAGCTACAAGGACGCGGTCACGCAATTGGAGCGGGCGGTGCAGTTGCGGCCGCAGGATCCGGTTATCAACGATCATCTCGGCGATGCCTATTGGCGCGTCGGCCGGCGTCACGAGGCGCGCTTCCAATGGCGTCGCGCGCTCAGCTTCAAGCCGACGGATGAGAATAAGGGAAAGATCGAGAGCAAGCTCAAGGAGGGTTTGGGCAAACCGGAACCGATCGCAAAGCCGGATAGCCGTGGATGAACGACCGCGATTTCGGCCTCATCGCGGTTGAGGCGCCTGCCAAGGTAAATCTTTATCTTCACGTTACCGGCCGTCGGTCGGATGGATACCATGAGCTCGATACGCTGATGGTGTTCATGGATTTGGCCGACCGGCTGACCGTCGCGCCGTCCGACAGCTTATCGTTGGCGGTGGAAGGGCCGTTCGCCGCGAACCTGCCATCGGATACCGAAAGCAATCTGGTGATGAAGGCGGCGCGCGCCCTGGCCAATGCCGCGGGCGTCGAGCCGACCGGGCAGATGACGTTAACGAAGAACCTGCCGGTCTCGGCCGGGTTGGGTAGCGGCTCGTCGGATGCGGCCGCCGCCCTGAAAGCATTGTCCCGTCATTGGGAGATTCCTGCAGACGCGGTCGATCTGGCCACACTCGGCCTTGAAATCGGGTCGGACATACCGGGATGCCTCGAAGCCCAGTCGATTTTCGTGGGCGGGATCGGCGACCGCATCGATGCGACGCCGCCTTTGCCGCCGGTCGATATGCTCTTGGTGAATCCGGGCGTGCAGCTTTCGACCAAATCCGTGTTTGAGGCCCGCAAGGGTGGGTTCTCGCCGGAAGCGCGCTTCAGCAACGCACCGGGCGATGTTCGCGGCCTTGCGGACCTGCTTGAGGCGCGGACGAACGACCTGACCGATCCGGCAATCCGGTTGAGCCCGGTCATCGAAGAAGTGCTGGCGGCGATCGATGCCGCGCCCGGCTGCCGGCTTGCCCGTATGTCGGGCAGCGGGGCGACCTGTTTCGGGTTGTTCGACGACGCCGAGACAGCGGTCCGGGCGAAGGACCAGCTTCAACGCGAGAATTGGTGGTGCGGCGTAACGCGATTGGTCGGTTGAGTCCGCCCGGTGCGGGGATGGACCGGTTGATGAGCTGTCGTACCGGATATAACGACCGAACATCTTGCCGTGCGCCGCGTTCGCCTCTATGTTTCCGCCGCCGTTGGGGCGTAGCCAAGCGGTAAGGCATCGGGTTTTGATCCCGTGATCGCAGGTTCGATCCCTGCCGCCCCAGCCAACCTTTCCGAAGCATATCCTAAAGCCGCCTTTTTAGAGACGCGGGTGAGGGCTTTAAGCAGCCGTCGCGCCATGGTCGTCGCCATGTGCGGTTTCGACAGTCGGCCGCACCACGCGGTTGGCCGGGAAGCGGACCGACACCGTGGTGCCGTCGCCAATGGTGCTGTCGATCGTCATTGTGGCGCCGTGAAGTTGCACGAGCGACGCGACCAAAGGCAGTCCTAACCCCGCCCCTTCGGTTTTGCGGGTGTGTGCGTCATTCGCACGCTCGAACGGCGCCAAAAGACGGGAGACTTCCGTTTCGGAAATACCCACACCGGTATCAGCGATGGCGATCGTGAGACTGCCGTCGTCTTCGACATCCACGTATAACAACACGCGTCCATCCTCCTCGGTGAACTTTACGGCATTGGTCAGCAGATTCAGAATGATTTGGCGGAGGGCGCGTTCGTCGGCGTGCAGCCGTAGTGGATTTTCCGGGAGGCGGCTTTCGAGCCGCAGTTTACCGGCACGAGCTTGACCGTGGACAAGGCGCATTGCGGAGGAAACGATTGCGCGAATATCCACGTCCTCTTCGAAAAGTTGATATTTACGGGCCTCGATCTTCGACAGATCTAGAAGAACATTGATGAGATCGAGGAGATAAACGCCGCTTTCGCGGATGTCGTTCGCATACTCTTCGTAACGTTTGTTTTTGAGCGGACCATGAACTTCGCTCACCATCGCTTCGGAAAACCCGTTGATTGCGTTCAACGGCGTCCGCAACTCATGGCTCATGTTTGCAAGAAATTCCGATTTGGAATGATTCGCGTGTTCGGCAGCGTTCTTGGCTGATTGCAATTCTTCATTATGCCGCTGTGCCTTGTCCAGGTGTTCGCGTTCTTGGGCGACGAGACGTGTCAGCCGGCGCAGCAGGAAAGCGAAGATCCAAAGGCCTGTAACGACTCCAATCACCATGAACGCGTACAGCCCGGAATGGCGGGCATTGTCCAGTATGGAGAGCGCTGGCAGACTGACCTGAACGCTTTGCACCCCGCGCAGATCGCCGACCGCCCAATCGGTTTTCGGACTATCTGCCCGAGTGTTGTGGCAGGCGACGCAACTTGCGCCCATATGCACTGGGGCCGCGTAGCGTAAGACCTGTACGCCGCCGATGCCTTCGACACGGACGAAGTGATCTTTATCGCCCTGTGACAGGGCTTCCAACGCGTCTGATTCAAACGCGTCCCGTGGACCGCCCCCGGTCCGCCAGGGAAAAGGGAAGGCACTGTAGAACCGGAACTTCCCGCCTTCGGAAGTTCCGCTCACGCGTTCGCCTAGCTCGATCGAGAGAGTCGCCGGCAGCGGAATGGCACCGTCGCTTTCGTGATAGGCATGCGTTGTTGTGGCGCCCCCTTTCCGAGCACGGGGCACGATCTCGGAAGAGTAAAAATCGCGAATGCTCACCATGGCGTCGGAATAGGCTTCAGCACTTTTCAGCGCAGTGTTGTAGGCAATTTTGTCGGATATCGACGAGAACTGTACGACGACCAGAATAAACCCGATGCTGGCGAGAAAGGAGAGTGCCTGAATCGGCCGACGGATCAGAATATCGGACAACCATTGTGTCATGACGATGAAATTCCGACCAGATTGGAGCGGTTCGACACCCCCTGAAACCTGGAGCGCCCCCAAAAACCGACTCTTCACGTAGTCGGGTCAGGATGAACGGTCGGTCATATCCTTTTGGCTGATGGCACTTAAGAAAATTCATCTTGCAGTGGAAAATTTAAAATTACCGTTAACTGCCCAATTTGACGGCAAGATTTTTGAAAACTATTTTATTTCAATTGATTGAGGTGCCGGAGTCGCCCCTATTTTGGCCGTTTGCCGGTGACAATTACCGGGTGCCGTCCGTCAAACGGCGCGCACCATCGCGCGAACGGCGGCGGGGACCGGCTCGATCAGCGGTATCGGCACCCGTGGCGCCAGCGCCTTGGCGGCTTGGGCGAGCGGGCCGCCGCCGATCACCACCGCTTCCGCCCCGTCGTCCAGGCAGCGTTGAATGGCGCCCTCGAGCGCGTCGGCCAGTCGGGCCGGGTCGGCCATATTGTATGACGCATCGCCTTCGGTAAGGCGGGTCGAAACGAATTGCGCCGCGAAACCGTATTCCTCGGCACGGTGGCGGATGGCGGATTCCAGCCCGGGCAGCGTGGTGGCGACGCCGAACCGCCGTCCGCCGGCGGCGGCTTCGGTCATGCCGGCTTCGGCGATGCCCGTTACCGGGACCTGTAGATTTCGTCGCGCGGCGGCGAGACCCGGATCACCGAAGGCTGAAATGATGTAGCCGTCAGCATTGTCTTCGATCGTTTCCAACAGCGCGGCGACCGCTCCGGCGGCGGTCTCCAAGCCGGTCTCGTCGACAATCAGCGACGGCCCTTCCGCGACGGTGGCACCAGTGACGGAAAACCCGGATGGCGCCGCGGCCTGGGCGATGTCCGCCATCAGCCGCGTCGTCTCCGAATTGGTGTTGGGATTGATCAGTGTAATGCGGCGCATGGCGTGTCCCGGAACTGTTAGGCCGGCTGGTCCATAGTATCAGCGTCGGTCTGCGGGCGGTGATATTCCGGCGCGGTCGAACAGATAGGTCTCGATGTTGTTTACCAACTCGGCCTTATAGCGCTCGCGATATGCGTCGCTCGATGGGTTCCCTGCGAGGGATAGTCCCATGGCGGAATTGACCTCGAAAACGATGACCCCACCGTCACGGCGATAGCCGAAATCGAACCCGTATATGTCCAGATCGATAGCGTCTGTAATCTCCCGGAAGAAGTCTTCGGGGGGGCTGTCGAGCATCGCCGAGGGGTCTTCGTAAAAGGCAATCTCCTCCTTGTCGAAGCCGAGCCCGGACCAATCAAGCGTTCCGCGATCCTCGCCGTGGACATTCCAACCCGATCCGACATGTAGACCGCAGGAAAGCATCTTGTCTCCAATGCTGGCGCACCGATAGCGGCGAAAATATCCATCTTCGGATTGGCAATCATAATAGGCGATCGCATAGAAATCGGCGAAGGGATGATTGCGAAGAATCTCCGAGAGGTCGGCTTCATTCTGCACAAGCGTTACGCCATGACCGGAATTCGTATGCAAGGGCCGCAGAATGACCGGGAACTCCATCTCTGAAAGGATACGGTCGCGGGTCGCGGTGACGTCTGCCTCGTGTGCGATGCGGATCGTGCTCGGGAAGATAAATCGTTCGGCCCTGGCAAATCGCTGCGCGTTGCTCTCACGGGTCGTCTGCTTCACCGCTGCCGGCGTGTTGACCAGCGGTATCGGCAGGGCGGCCGCCATGCGGTCGACCCGCTCGGCATGGCCGCGCGCGTCGATGCGTTCGAAGACCGGCCGGTTGTTGAGTGCGATGTCGAACTCGGACATGTCCAGCACGTCGCCGAGGTTTTCGATGTTGTCGGCCAGGACATAGGTGAACGAAAGACGGTCCGCTGGGAAGGAGGCGGGGAAATTGCCCTGTGCGTAAGCGACGGGATGGCGGTCGATATTGGTGAAGGAATCTTCCCCGAGGGCTTCGAGGACCAGTACCCGCAATGCCGGGGTGCCGGTGCTGCGCGTCTGGCTCGGGAATTTCTCGATCGCGGCGCGGGTAATCCGTTCGGCATCGATCGTATCGCCATTGTGATAGTTCGCCGCCGCGAAGGCTTGGTAATGTTTCATCCGGTTCGGGTCCGCCGACAAGACCGTCGAGAAAGCTTGGCGGGCGTCCCTGAACCGCCCCATGCGGAACATCAATCGCCCCCACAGGTATGTTCGTTCAACTGGCGGCCCGATGTTGAGCCTAGCCGCTTCGCGGATGACTGCGATGGCGTCTTCGAACTGGCGGGACTCGATCAAGGCGTCGGCGTATGCCATCTGGGCGTCGCCCCGATTGGGCTCGGTTTGTACCGCAACCTTCAAGTCGTTGGCGGCATCAGTGTAACGGCCGAGTGCGGTATAAAGCATCCCCCGGTTGCGCCGGGCCGTGAAATGGTCGGGTGAGATCTCAATCGCGGCATCGAGATGATGCATCGCAATCTCGTGTTCCCCGCTCTGCATCATGGCCGCGGCGAGATTGCTGAGAAAGATTGGATTGTCCGGTAAGAGTGCCAGCGCGGCTTCCGCGCGTTTACGGGCGACCGCAAAATCCTGGCGCTGCATGGCAATTGCGAAGCTGAGAATATGCGCCTCCGCGTCCTTCGGCGTCTCGACGAGGATAGCGGACAACAGCGTTTCGGCCTCGCCGAACCGTCTGTTCTGCGCCGCCTCTCTAACCTTCGCCAAGGCGCTCATTCCGGTCGGTTCACTCATGCCGCGGTCTTACCCGCTTTCTCAAACAACAAGTCGGTGATCAGGCCCTTGATATGGTCGCACTGTGGAATTCGGTAGGGGAACTTCACCAGATCGCCGCCATTGGCAATGGCCATCGCGCTGTTGACTTCGTACACGATCACCCGGCCGTCCTTTTTTCGGAACCCGAAATCGATGCCGTATACATCCAACTCCGTGACGTCGACGATGTCGCGGAAGAATTCTTCGGGCGGCGCGCCGAGCACTTTCGCCGGATTTTCCCAGAATGCTTTTTCCTCTTCGTCGAGACCCAATTCGGACCATTTCTCGGGTCCGTGGTCCCAGCTATGGACATTCCATTTGAAATCGGCGCGCATTCCCTCGGGAACAAGTCGCCCGCCCACGCAGGCCAGCCGATAGCGCCGGAACATCTCGTCCTGTGATGCACAGTCGTGGTAGTCGATCGCGTAAAATTTAGAAAAGGGGTTCTGCCGGAGAATCTCACGCAAGCCGTCTTCGTCGTTGATCAGCATAACGCCGTGACCGACATGCGTGTGGCGCGGGCGCAGGATAATCGGGAAGCGCGTATGGGCCAGGATGTGGTCTCGGGTGGTATCGATGTCCGTTGCATGCGCGACGCCGATCGTGCGCGGGAAGACAAATTTTTCTGCGTCGGCAAACCGTTTGGCGTTCGCGTCCCGCGTCATCATGCTCACCGCCGCCGGTGTGTTCACGACAGGCATCGGCAGTTCCGACACCCAATTCTCGTACTCTTCGGCGTGCCTGCGCGCTTCGATCCGCTCGAAGACCGGCCGGTTGTTGATGGCGACATCGTACTGGCTCATGTCCAGTGCATCGTTCAGATCGCAGCCGGTATCCGCGACGGCATGGGTGTATGTGATCCGCTCGATCGGCAGAAATGCCGGAAAATTTCCCGTGATGTAATTGACCGGGTGGCGGCCGATATCGCTAAAGAAATCCAGGCCCATCGGCTCGAGCACCAGAACCCGGAAATCGGAGGCGCCGCTACCGCGCTCGAAGCTTGGGAATTTTCGGTAGGCGCCCGCGGTGACCTTCTCGGCATGGAGGGGGTCGCCGCAGTGGAAACTCGCGGCCGCCAGGGCCCGATAGTGTTTCATCTCGCTCGCGTCCGCCGATAGGACGGCGGAGAACGCTTGCCGAGCTTCCGGAAAGCGGTTCATGCGAAACATCAGCCGGCCCCAGAAAAACGTCCGCTCAACTTGCGATCCGATGTTGAGCTTTGCGGCTTCCTGGATCACCGCGGTGGCTTCGTCGAGTTGTCCGGATTCGGTGAGGGCATCGGCGAGCGCCATCCGGATGTCGCCGCGGTTCGGCTGGACAGCCACCGCGACCTTGATATCCTCGACGGCTTCGGCGTGCCGGCCGAGCGCGGCATTCAACATGCCTCGGTTCCGCCGCGCGAAGAAATGGTTCGGGTCCGCTTCGACCGCTGCGGTCAAATGTGACATCGCGGTTGCATGGTCGTTGCCTTGGATCAGGGCCGCGCCGAGATTGCTGAGCGTGCTGGGGTCGTCCGGCATGAGGGCTAACGCCGCCTCTGCGCGCTTCCGGGCAAGCGCGAAGTCTTGGCGCTGCATCGCGATCGCGAAACTGAGATTCTGCGCCTTGGCATCCTTCGGCGATTCGACGAGCACGGGCGCCAGCAGCGTTTCAGCTTCGTCCAGCCGTCCGTTTTTGGCAGCCTCGGACGCTTGCGCGAAGGCTGTCATTTTCTGTGGCTCGCTCATCGGGCTTCCTTCGTCCATACCGTATCCAGGACGATAGTACCGTCTTGAGAGCGGCTAAGCCGAATCCCTCGAAAGGATAGTCCTTATGCCCCATTCGGGGGTATCCGATGCGTCATTTCGGACCGGTCTTTATCGTACCGGTCCGGTCAGCGGGCGCGCTGCATCGCTGCGATATAGCGCTGGATACGATCCTTCAGGCCGGGCTTGGCGGCGGAGAGGACCAGGTCTGTCATGTCCTCGGCACGGGTATCCTGGGCCGTGGCGTTGAACAGCGCGCGGGTTGCGTCCGCTTGAAGTGTCTGGGCGGCGGCGCTTGCTTCATCGATGATCGCGGGCCACTCGTCCTCGGCGGCCAGCCGGGTGGCGAAGCCGATGTCCTTGGCTTCGTCAGCGTCAAATGCGCGGGTTTCGTTCTGGATTGCTCGCGCGGTATCGACGCCGATTCGCGAGGCCAGCCGCCGGGTTCCAAGAACGATCCCGAACGCCAGGCCGGGCATCCGGAAGGTGGTTCCGGGCGCGGCGATCCGCTGGCTACTGGCGCAAAATACATCGGCGCCGGCGCCCATTGCGCGACCCTTTGCCAACGCGAGTGTCGGGAAAGGCAGGGAGTAGAGTTTCTGCAACAGGGTTTCGATCCGGATGAAGCGCAGCACGAGATCGCCGTCGCTGCGCTCCGCGATATCGCTGAGATCGAAACCCGCGCAAAAATGTTTTCCCGCGGCATCGAGGATCAACAGCCGGGTATCCCCGCCTTCGGCCTGCGCTATGGCATCGGTAAGCGCGTCGACCATCGCTTCGTTCAGGGCATTCGCCTTTTCAGGCCGGTTCAAGGTGATCCGAACCACGCCCTCGCCTTCAGAACTTACGGCAACGACCGCCATGCTCCCGGCCTAGACGTGGGCCGGCTGCGGTGCGGCCTTCGCTTCGCCGCCGAAGTAGCGGTTCTGCAGGATGCTCTGGTTGTCGTAGATCGATCCTGGCCCGGCGTCGGGCTGGTACGGTAGCGGGATACGGACCGGCGCGGGCACGACCCGCGGTGTCAGGGTCGGCTCGCCGCGGACGATTCGGTTGTTGAAATCCTCCAGGCTGCCCTTCATGTCCGCGATTGGCCAAGCGTCGGCCGCGGCGTAGGCCTGCAGGAGGAAGGTGCGCGGCCGGTCGGATCGATTGAAGGCCGATCCGTGGACCAATCGGGCGTGATGGACGGTCAGCGTGCCTGCCGGGCCGGTCAACGGCACCGCGGCGGAGAAGTCGAGATCGCAGGCGTCCGGGTCCATCGCTCCGCAGAAATACCCGTGTGAATGGTGGTCGTAGGTCGGGCCTTTGTGGGTCCCCGGCAGGACCAGCATGGGGCCGTTCTCTTCCGTGCAGTCTTCAAGGTAAATGCCGACGGCGAGCACGTCGTCGTTGGTGTGCGGATAGAAAGCCCAATCCTGATGCCATTCGACCGATTCGCCATGGCCGGCGGATTTCATGTTCACCTTGGTGTTGTGCGTTCGGATGCCGCTCGGTCCGAGAATAGGGTCGAGGATGTCCATTATCAGCGGTTCCGCGGCATGGGCGTGGAAGAAGTCGGAGTTCATATGGGGCGACTTGATGCGGCGCACCCGCGGCGCTTCCGGCGTATGGGCTGGGTCGAGGTCCAGGACGTCGTTGCTTTCGGTGAGATTGACGGCGTCCGCAACCATCCGGTCGACCTCTGCCTTGATTTCGGCGATACGCGCTGGCGCGACCGCGTTGGGGATCACGATGTATCCTTGTTCGAAATACGTATCGACCTGTTCCTGGGAAAGTTTCGCCGCCATGTCTCTTCTCCTGCATCGATATTGTGACGGTATCATACAGGCTTACGGTACCGCGGGCGAGGGGCCGGGCGAAGGTGTCGCACCCGGGGGGTGGATTTGACAGTGTCGCGGGAATCCCGGAGTTTTTGAGCTAAGCCCGGCCGGGCATCGGCCCATAGCGGTTACATCTTATTCTGGAGGATGGTCAGGAATGGCGGACGAACTTGCCTTCGAAGGGCTCAAGGTATTCGACATGTCGCAGGGCGTGGCGGCGCCGTATTGCGGGATGCTGCTGGCGTTGAACGGCGCTGATGTCATCAAGATGGAACCGCATGCGCCGGGCGACTGGAGCCGTGCGATGGGCAAACCCTATGGTGACCAAAGCGCGAGTTCGGTGATCCTGTGCCGCGGCAAGCGCAGCATTGGGCTGGATCTCAAAAAGCCGATGGGGAATGAGATCGCCAAACGTCTCGCCGCGGAGGCGGATGTGGTCCTGCAGAATTATCGCCCCGGCGTCATCGAGAAATTCGACCTCGACTATGAGTCCGTCCGCGCGGGCAATCCGGACGTCGTCTATCTTTCCCTGACCGGCTTCGGCCCGACCGGCCCAAAGGCGAAACTGCCAGCCACCGATTCCGTCATGCAGGCATTCACCGGGTTTATGTCGATCAACCGGGATGGTGAGGGAACGCCGCAACGCATCAACTACTATGCGATCGATGTGATTACCGGCCTCTATTCCTTCCAGGCGGTATCCAGCGCGCTGTACCGGCGGGCGACGAAGGGCGGCGGCAAGCATATCCGCACCAGCCTGCTGGAATCCGCGTTGAGCTTCCAGGACGTCAAGATGGTGGAATTCCAATTGGAAGGCCCGGTCGCGGAACCGATCGGCGCGCCAGTCGGCACCTTTCAAAGCAAGGACGGCCATGTTTGCGTTAACGCACGCCGCGATCCGCATTTTCAGGCATTGTGCCGACTGCTGGGCCGTGAGGAGTTGATCGACGATCCGCGCTATGCGGACGCGCGCTCGCGGGTCGCCAACCGCGAAGATCTGTTGACGATCGTGCAGGACGCGATCTCGACGCGGACGACGGCGGAATGGGTTGATGCGCTTAGCGAGATCGAAATCCTGAATGCGCCGGTCAACGACTACGGCAATCTGTTCGAGGAGGCTCAGGTAAAGGCGGTCGATGCTGTCCGTTGGATCGACCATGACGCGGTCGGCATGGTGCCAATGGGCAACATCGCCGGTGTGCCGGCGGCCGCGACGGACAATCCGCGGTCGCACTCGCCGCATATCGGCCAGCACAGCCGCGAGATTCTTGCCGAGATGGGGATGGGCGAGGCCGAAGTCGACGCTCTCTGCGCGGACGGCACGGTCGCAGCCTATGACAGCAAATTGGCGGCGGAATAGGAAACCCTATGATCGACGATGAACCGGCCTTCGCTGGGCTCAAAGTTTTCGACGCGTCGCAGGGGGTTGCCGCACCGCATTGCGGCCTGCTGCTGGCGCAGCATGGCGCCGATGTCGTCAAGATGGAGCCGCTGAATGGCGATTGGAGCCGTGTCCTCGGCAAAAGCCTGGGTGATTACAGCCCGTATTCGCTGATTGTGAACCGCGGTAAACGCAGCATCTCGCTCGACCTGAAGACCGACGAGGGGCGTGGGATCGCCCAACAATTGGCTGCCGAGGCGGATGTCATGCTGGAGAATTTCCGGCCCGGCGTGATGAAGCGGTTCGGCCTCGATTACGAGTCGGTTCGCGCGAAGAATCCCGACCTTGTCTACATGTCACTGACCGGTTTCGGGCAGACCGGCCCCTACAGCAGCCGGCCCGCGACCGATATGGTGCTGCAGGCATTCAGCGGCTGGATGACGATCAACAGGGATCCGTCCGGCAAGCCGCAGCGCGTCAATATGGTGGCGATTGACGTGATGTCGGGCCTGTACGCGTTCCAGGCGGTCAGCACGGCCCTTTATCGCAAGGCGATGAAGGGCGTGGGCACGCATATCGAATTGAGCCTGATGGAGGCGGCGGCGGCGCTACAGTCCGCGCCGGTGGTCGAGCATCATTTCGGGATTAACCGCGCTGAAGGGATCGGCGTGCCGATCGGCGCATTCAAGACCAAGGATGGCTTTATCAATATCAATGCCCGCCGTGACCCGGTCTTCGCCAAATTCTGCCGCCTGATCGGACAGGAAGCGTTGATCGACGATCCGAGGTTCAAGACGCCGGCCGCCCGTGTCGAGAACGAGGCGCCACTGCTCGCGATCATCGACGAGGCGATCCAGACACGGACCTCCGCGGAATGGGACCGCGACCTTACCGAACTCGATATCCTGCATGCCGCAGTGAACGATTACGGTGACTATCTCGCCGACGCCCATGTGCAGGAAACCGGCGTGGTGTCCTGGGTCGATCATGAGACGGTCGGCACCATCCCGATGACCAAGATTCCCGGCCTGCCGGCGGCCGAATCCGGCAATCCAAATGCCCATGCGCCGCATATCGGCGAACACACCGTTGAAATCCTCGCCGGTCTCGGCTTCAGCGAGGATAAGATCGCCGCATTGCGCGAGTCGAACATCATCGGGCAATACGACCCCGACGAGGCGCCTGCGAATATGGGCATGGCGCCACCTTGATGTCTGTACGCATGATCTCCGTTTCGCCTTAGCGGCAAGGCGTCGTGCAGGTCGCGGCAGTGCGTACGTTCAAGTTCCTGAAATTTCTCAGAAAACAACTAGATTTGAAATTTTGCGATACGGCATAGTCATGCGTACGCATAACTTGGCGACGCGTCGCAGCCAGGGTGGATCGCAACTAAATCAAATACGTACAGTAACGGCATGCGCGTACGCGCTCTTGGCGTCATATCAGCGACGTGAGGTCTGGCGCTTCCAGCCACGGCTTCGCGCCTGACAGTCGCGGAACCGCCGAGATGCTGATATCCGGCAGGAATCGTTGAATCGTGGCTTGGGTTTCGGCGACCGGCACCGGGCTTTCCTCCGATTCGCTGATAACGATGGCTGAAATGGCCAGTCCGCGTGCGGCGATCGTTCCGGCGGCGGTCAATGTATGGCTGATCGTGCCGAGATAGCTGCCGACGACCAGCAGACAGGGCGCGCCGAGCGCGGCCATCCAGTCGAGTACGGTTTCGCGCTCGGTCAGCGGCACCATGACGCCGCCGACGCCTTCGATCAGCGTAATGTCTTCCGGTCCGGCGGCGGCGTCCCGGCAGAACGCCACCAACGCCTCGAAATCGATCGACCGGTTTTCCCGTGCCGCTGCCATATCCGGCGACAATGGTGCTGCGAACCGGAAGGGCGACATGCGGTCGATCGCATCTCCAGTCGGCGCCGTTTCCTGGCTCTGCAGCAGGATTGCCGTGTCGCTTTCGTCGAAGTCCTCCGGCGTAAATCCGCTGATCACGGGTTTGAGGACGCGCGCCGCGGTACCGCCCCGACGTAGTTGATGCGCGAGCGATGCGGTGACCAGGGTTTTGCCCACGCCGGTCCCGGACGACGTAATGAATACTGAGGTCACGCGGCGTCCTTGTCGCCGCGGTGAAACGGTCGGACCGCTTCCACAAGGCGCAGAATATCTTCGTTGCGATGTTCGGCGGTGAAGGTGAAGCGCAGTCGCGCGGTGTTCTCCGGCACGGTCGGCGGCCGGATCGCCGTCACCAGGAAGCCTTGTTCGGCAAGGGTTTGGCTGGCGGCAAGCGCGGAATCCGCGTCCCCCATGATCAGCGGCACGATGCAGCTCTCCGGGTCCGGCAGGTTGAGCGCCCGCGTGAACAACCGGGCCTTCGCCATCGGTTTGGCGACCAGTTCGGCGTCGGTTGCGATCAGGTCGAGTGCGGCGATCGACGAGGCCACGGCGCCGGGCGGAAGGCCGGTCGTGTATATGAAGCTGCGCGCGCGCGTCTTGATGAAATCGACGACTGCCTGGCTGGCACAGAGATAGCCGCCATAGACGCCGATCGCCTTGGATAGGGTGCCCATCTGCAGCGGCACGCGGGCTTTCTGTCCGGTGACGAAGCTGCTGCCCTTACCCCCGGCAACTACACCGAGGCCATGCGCGTCATCGGTCATCAGCCAGGCGTCATGCATCTCGGCCAGTTCGGCCAGTTCGACGACCGGCGCAAGATCCCCGTCCATGCTGAACACGCCGTCCGTCAGGATCAGGCAGCGCGGGTGTTGCGCCCGGTGCTCTTCCAGAAGCTCGGCGCAATGGTCAAGATCGTTGTGCCGGAAGATGACGAGTTTGGCGTGGCTGATCTGCGATCCCGCGAACAGGCAGGCATGGCACAATTCGTCGGCCACGATCAGGTCGTCGGGGCCAATGAGCGTCGGAATGACGCCCACATTGGTCAGGTAGCCGCTGCCGAAGACCACCGCGGCTTCCGTCTCCTTATGGGCGGCAAGCTTGGTTTCCAGGGTTTTGTAGAGCGGATGGTTCCCGGTGACGAGCCGCGACGCGCCTGAGCCCGCGCCATAGCGCTGTGTTGCCTCATTCGCGGCATCGATCACCCGCCGGTCATGCGAGAGATTGAGGTAATCGTTGCAGCAGAAGGAGATCATCACCTTGCCGTCACGCCGGGTCAGCGCGGCCGCGAAACGGTCGGTTTCCGCAAGCGTGCGTTTCAGCGACTGCGCCTCGAGATGTTCGAGTTTGTCGCGAACAAACAGTTCCAGAGAGTCCATGCCTCTCGCTCTTTCTGGGTCAGGAATAAGGGTGCATTTTCACGCCGCCCGGCCCGCTGTCAACGCCCCAGTCGATAGGGGTGCCGTTGGTGTTTCGTAGGTTTGACTTTACCACGCCGCTCAAAGATGATGCGGGCGTCCGGGCCTTCCGTGCGGGCCCATTCCTAAGAATTACACCGGACCGACCAAACGATGAGTTACGCGAGCCAAAGTGATGTGCAAACGCCTGCCGAGAACCCCGTTACCGGAACCACCGTCATTGGATCCTCGGACGCCGCACTGCAGACCGAATCCAACGGGGTTCGCAATGACTGGTCGCAGGCGGAAATCCGGGCGCTGTTCGACCTGCCGTTCAATGACCTGCTGTTCCGCGCGCAGGCGGTTCATCGCCATCACTTCGACGCCAACCGGGTTCAGAAAAGCCGATTGCTTTCGATCAAAACCGGCGGTTGCCCGGAGGACTGCAAATACTGTCCGCAGTCGGCGCATTTCGAGACCGGCGTCGATGCCGAAAAACTGATGAACGTGGACGCGGTCATGGCGCAGGCGCGCGAAGCGAAGGACGGCGGTGCCAGCCGGTTCTGCATGGGGGCTGCCTGGCGCAGCCCGAAGGACCGCGACATGGGCGCCATCATCGACATGGTGCAGGGCGTGAAGGCGCTGGGCATGGAAACCTGCATGACCCTTGGTATGTTGAGCGGGGCGCAGGCGGCGCGGCTCGCCGAAGCGGGGCTCGATTACTACAACCACAACATCGACACGTCGGAAGAATTCTACGGCGAGATCATCACGACGCGGACCTATCAGGACCGGCTCGATACGCTGGAACATGTACGGCAATCCGGCATGAACGTGTGTTGCGGCGGCATCGTCGGGATGGGCGAAAGCCGCGATCACCGCGCCGGTATGCTCATGACGCTGGCGACAATGCCGAAACATCCCGAAAGCGTGCCGATCAATATGCTGGTCCAGGTCGAAGGGACGCCGCTGACCGGGACGGACCAGCTCGACATCCTCGAATTCATCCGCACCATCGCGGTCGCCCGTATCCTGATGCCGAATTCCTTCGTGCGGCTGTCCGCCGGCCGCGAGGCGATGACCGACGAGGCGCAAGCGCTTTGTTTCCTCGCCGGCGCGAATTCCATTTTCTGCGGCGAGAAGCTGCTGACCACCGGTAATCCCGAGGTCGACCAGGACGATGCCTTGTTCGATCGGCTCGGCATCGAACCCTACGAGGTCGAAGAACCTTATGAGGCCGAAGCAGGGGAATGAGCCCGCCGGACCGCCCGGAATGGAGTGAGACCGGGTTCCCGCATATCTGGCTACCCTATTCGCAGATGAAGACGACGCCGCGCCCCGTCGAGGCGGTGGCGAGCGACGGCGTTCGGATACGGCTCGCCGATGGCCGGGAGTTGGTCGATGGGGTGGCGTCATGGTGGACCGCGGCTCACGGGTATAACCATCCGCATATCCGCGCGGCGGTCACCGACCAGTTGGAGCGAATGCCCCATGTCATGCTTGGCGGCTTTGTGCATGAACCGGCGCTGACCCTGGCTCGGCGCCTGTCGGAGATTCTGCCCGGCGACCTCGGCCATGTTTTCTTTTCGGAATCCGGATCCGTGTCGGTTGAGATCGCCATGAAGATGGCGGTGCAGTATTGGCTCAACCAGGGCATTAAGGGACGCGCGCGTTTCGTGAGCTTCCGCTTCGGCTATCACGGCGACACGATCGGCGCGATGTCGGTGTGCGATCCGGACGAGGGGATGCACACGATGTTTCACGGTCTGCTTCCGGAACAGATCGTCGTCGACCTGCCGCGCGACGAGGCGGGGTTCGAACAATTCGACCGGGTGCTGGCGAGCCGCACCGATGAAATCGCCGCCGTCATGCTCGAACCGCTGGTGCAGGCGGCGGGCGGGATGAAGTTTCACGATCCGTCGGTGTTGCAGCGGATCGCGGCACTGTGCCGTAAACACGATGTTCTGCTTGTCGTAGACGAAATCGCCACGGGCTTCTGCCGTACCGGCACCATGTTCGCCTGCGAACAGGCCGGCGTTTGCCCCGACATCGTGACACTGTCCAAATCCTTGACCGGCGGGACCATGGCACTCGCGGCGACAGTGGCGACGGACCGCGTCTATGACGCGTTTTTGTCCGATCGATTCGACGCGGCCCTGATGCATGGGCCGACCTATACCGGCAATCCGTTGGCCTGTGCTGCTGCGAACGCGTCGCTCGATCTTTTCGAACGGGAACCACGACAAGACCAGGCGAAGCGAATCGAGAAACAATTGGTCCGTGATCTCCAGCCGTGTGTCGGGCTTCCGGGCGTTGCCGATGTCCGGTGCCTGGGCGCGATCGGCGTTGTCCAGCTTAACGGGCCGATGGATCTAAACGCACTCCGCGGCCGATTCGTGGAGAAGGGCGTCTGGATTCGTCCGTTCGGCGACATCGTCTACGTGATGCCGCCCCTAGTCATCGAATCGGACGATCTTGCCGTGCTGACCGGCGCGATCATCGATGTCGTCGGCGAGTGGTCCGCGGCGCTGTAGTCGGGACAACAACCTCGAACTATCGACTTGTGCTTTCAAAGCGTCCGCGATAGGTGATGCCGCATATTCGAGAGGGATCATGGCAGATCAGACGGTAGGCAGCCTGATGTCGCTGGCCCGCGACTATCACGAGTCGGGCCGAGTGCTGGATGCGGAACGGCTGTACAATCAAGTCGTTGAAGAGGATTCCGGTAACGCCGAGGCGTGGTACTACCGTGGCATCCTGCTATACCAGACTGGACGGAAGCGCGAGGCGATCGAGTCGCTTGAGAAGGCCGACGGCGCGCAGCCAGGCCATCCGGATATTCTTTCGAGCCTCGGCAGCATCTGCGCTGATATCGGCGATTACGATGCGTCGATTGCGATTATGCACCGGGCCATCGATGCCGCGCCGCAGGATGCCAAGCCCTATGCCCGGCTCGGCATGATGCTGCTCGAGACGCGCCGATTCGAGGAAGCGATTTTAGTCTACCAGCGGCTCAATGACCTGGTGCCGGAAGCAGCCGGCGGTTGGTTCAACCTGGGCCGCGTGTATGAAGGGCTGAAGCGGTTTGAGGATGCGATTGCCGCCTATCGCGAGGCCTTGGCGCGGAAACCGCATTTCGGGGAAGCCCATACCGGGATCGCCGCCGCCTTGCTGGACCTCGACCGGCCGGCCGAGGCGATCGACGCCTGCGAGCAATGTTTCCGGATGTTGCCCGGCGACACCAGCGCCATTGCCTATAAGGCGGTCGCGCTGGACGCGCTTGGTGACCGTGAGGCGGCGGCCGAATTGGTTGACTTAGAAAATTTTTTGCGGATCGGACGGATCGAGCCACCGGCCGGATTCGACAGTGTCGATGCCTTCAATACCGCCCTGATCGACCACATCGAAAACCATCCGTCGCTCAGTTTCGACCTGGAGGCGACGTCCTGTCACAACGGCGCTACGAGCGACAATTTGCTTGCCGAGCCGAAAGGGCCCGTCGCCCATCTCGAAACGCTGCTCGTCCGCGCTTTCGATGGGTATCTACGCGGCATCGACCCTGCGCAGGAGCATCCATTCGTTGATGGCGCGCCGGAAGATTGGCGGATTGAAATGTGGGCGACCGTTCTGGACCGACAGGGACACCAGTCGGCGCATATCCATCCGAGCGGCTGGCTTAGCGGCGTGTACTATGTGCAGGTGCCGGAGGTGGTCAGCGAGGGCGACACGGGTCATAGCGGATGGATTGAGTTCGGGAATCCGCCGGATCATTTTCCCGCGCCAAAGCGGCCGGGTCTTCGCTACCACAAGCCGGAGCCGGGGATGTTCCTGCTGTTCCCGTCATATGTGTATCACCGGACCGTTCCGTTCGATTCGGATACCCGGCGGATCAGTATCGCCTTCGATTTCGAGCCCGTTCGCCGCGGCTGATCCTTCAGCCCTCGTCGGACTCATCCTGCTTGAGGTTGAGCGCGACGGAATTCATGCAATAGCGCAACCCACTGGGCTGCGGGCCGTCCTCGAAGACGTGGCCGAGATGGGCGTCGCAGGTTGCGCACAGCACTTCGGTGCGACGCATGAAGAGGCCGTTGTCTTCGCGGGTATCCACGGCGCCATCGTCAAGCGGCGCGTAGAAGCTGGGCCAGCCGGTACCCGAATCGAACTTGGTCTCCGACGAAAACAGCGGCGTGCCGCAGCAGATGCAGACGTAGGTGCCGTCATCCTTGCTGTCGTGATATTTGCCGGTGAAGGCCCGCTCGGTGCCATGCTGCCGGGTTACATGATATTGCTCGCGCGAGAGAATATCGCGCCATTCCGCATCTGATTTTTGCACCTTTGCCATCGGTTTTCGTTCTCCCTGTCGCAGTTCGTCTGTCTTCGTCACGGTGTCGGGTATCGCTGCACCTGTAGTAGGAGGTCTGTCATCCGCCGGTCACGGAATCCGAATTCCGACAGACACGATACCGTATTCCTAAGATAGTCCTGACAGCTTCCCAGTCGACCCTCGGCCGTGGCAAGGCGTTGAACCACCGTCGCCGGGTCAAGCCGTCCGACATAACGGTCGTGCCGCTGGTTGCTGGCAAAGGTAATGGCGCGGACCGTCGATGTCGCCCCGGCGACCGTTACCCAGACTGGGCGATAGGTGCCGGCGAGCATTTCCCGAGCCCAGACTATATCCAGTTCTTCGTGAACCGAGTCGGCGGCGATTCGGAAGGCGAGGCCGCAACAGGACCCGCCGGGTTCCAGCGCTAGCATCATGCCGGGTTGCGCCTCGGTGCCGCGTCCGGCGGTGGAAATCATACAGTAACTGCGGTGGTAGCCATGGACTCGCCCGGGCAGGCGGTCGACGAAATGAAATGCCGGATTCCACATCAGCGATCCGTACCCGAAGACCCAGACGTCGTCGCCGTCCGGTACCGCGGACAGCATGGCGTTCTTGGACGCGTCGCGTTCGGCGTCGGTCCAAATGCGGCCATGGCGCCGACTGTTGGCGGCCATTTCCCTGAAGGCGCCCCGTCGGATGGCGTCGCGGTCTAGTGTCACGAATTGAGAATCCGAATGAAGTGAACTGGTTACGGTCTACCGGGCTATGCCGAGGTTGGCAAGCGCGGCGCTTGGCGGATTGGCCGATTCGGGATTTCCGAGACATGCGACCCCAAATGATCGAAATAATCGATTGATTCAAATCAAAATATAGATAAGTAAAAAAACCAACCTAAATCAATTTAGAATCAACAAACCGGGTCAGCACAATAAATATCAATCGAAAATACCGATCAATATAATCTAAATATATGATTTACTTGTCTATTTTGTGGCTAAACCGCAACAATATTGCTCGATAATTATGTTTCTTATGGTTTTTAATTGGATATCGGAAAGAGATACGCGATTATTTGTATAGCGAACTGAGACGTTTCCTGTGTTTTACGACGCAGTGTGGCAATTGCGACGGATGGACAGGGCGGTTCAATTTGTTTCTTGGGGAGTTTGCAAGTTTATCAGTGTGGAGGTTTTCATGACCAAGTTGAACAAAGCGTTGATGGCAACGACTGCCATTGCCTTTGCATCCGGTCTGGCTCTTCCGGCATCCGCGCAGGATCCGTCGAAAGCGCCAGGCGTCGTCAAAAGCGGCGACAAAATTAAGTTGAAACTGTACGGCCAGGTCACCCGTGAATTCGGGTTCGTCAATGACGGCGAAGCGACGACGTTCAAGCAAGGCTCGTTGGGTAATACGTCCACTCGTATGGGCATCGACGGCCGCGGCAAGGTGACGAAGGATGTTAGTATCCGGACCCGCCTGGAATTTGCTTTGAATACTGGCGATTCGGCTGGTGGTAATCAGTTCTCGAATCAGGCCGGTTCCAACGACTTCGACATTCGTCATCTGGACGTGATCTTCAGCCATAAGAAGGCTGGCGCGATCTGGATCGGCCGTGGCGACTCGGCCACCAACGGCACCTCGGAAGTTCAGTTGGCGCCTGCGGTTACGACCGGCCGTCTGGGCGGTTCCGTGCATCACGTCATCGGCGAATTCCGCCTGATGGACAAGAATGACGGACTCGCGACCCAGTCAATCGGCACCGTTGACCGTTTCTTCAACAGCTTTGACGGCGCGGGCCGGCAGAATCGTATTCGTTACGACTCGCCGACCTTCTTCGGCTTCAAAGCATCGGCCAGTGTCATCGACAAGCACAACTTCGACGCAGCTTTGCGCTATAGCGGCAAGATCGCCGGTACAGCCATCAAGGCCGCGGCGGGCTTCTGCGAAACGAAGGGTGCACGGACGGCTGGTGACGGCGCGTGCTTCGGCAACGGCGGCAGCATCGAAGGCGTTGCACAGGTCAACGGCTCGATTTCGGTGAAGACCCCGATCGGCCTTGGCGCCACCTTCTCCGGTGGTAAGCAGTGGCAGAATCGTGCCGGTGTTGCGCATGCGACCGAAGCCGATCCGTACAATATCAACCCGTCGATCTGGTACACGACGAAGGTCACCGAGCTTGGTGCCACGACCGTCGAGTACGCCTTCCAGTACTGCAAACATTGCGGTCTGAAAGACGACAAGGGCGTCGGCCATGCCGTGACCATTGCACAGAAAGTCGATAGCACCGGTGGTGACTACTTTGTTGGCTTCCGTTTGGTTGACGTGGAAACAGCCACCAACGACGACATCGAAAATCTGTGGTGGGTCGGCGCTGGCTTCCGCCAACGCTTCTAGGGTTTTGAGCTGATTTGATGCGGATCTTCCGTACCCTGTTGATAGTCTCTATCGCTCTGGCCATGCCGTTAGCGCTTAGCGCTTGCGGCTGGGTCAAGGGCGATAAGGACGTCGATACGTCCGACGGCGAAGGGGCGATTGGTAAGGGACCCGGTCTCCTGACCGGTAAACGCGGCGGGGTCGTCATCTTCCAGCGATAACCCAGACCGATTTTGGACCGGCCCCGTCTTTCCCAAGGGAGAGGCGGGGCCGATTCTATTTAAATCATTGATTTTAATTAGTTTATTCTTATATCCCGCCGGCGCGGGTTTCGAGAAAATCGATCGATAACGGTCCCGCCATCGCCCTTGTCGATGGTTGAATAGCTGCGTGTGAATCCCGCTTTACGGCCGGGGTATCGACGCCTTGTCGTTTGATGCCGAATTTCCCAGAAATTCATAGTCTTAGGCGGCCTTTCTGTTTGTCGCAATTGTGCAACAGACATTTCCACACATTGGGTAATTGGATGTTTTTAATTGGACAAACCGATTGATGACTTACTACTTTCATCCAGCGAACTGAGACGTTTCCTGTGTTTTACGACGCAGTGTGGCAATTGCGAAAGATGGACAGGGCGGTTCAAGTTGTTTTTTGGGGAGTTTGCAAGTTTATCAGTGTGGAGGTTTTCATGACCAAGTTAAACAAAGCGTTGATGGCCACAACCGCCATTGCCTTTGCATCCGGTCTGGCTCTTCCGGCATCCGCTCAGGATCCGTCGAAAGCGCCAGGCGTCGTTAAAAGCGGCGACAAAATTAAGTTACGACTGTACGGGCAAGTCACCCGGCAGTTTGGTTTCGTCAACGACGGCGAAGCGACTACCTTTAAGCAGGGCTCGAACGCCAACACCTCGACCCGCATGGGCATCGACGGTCGCGGCAAGGTGACGAAGGACGTCAGCATTCGGACCCGCGTCGAATTCGCCATTAATTCCGGTGATTCGGTTGGTGGTCGGCAGTTTGCCAACCAGCCTGGTTCCAACGACTTCGACATTCGTCATTTGGACGTGATCTTCAGCCATAAGAAGGCTGGCGCGATCTGGATCGGCCGTGGCGACTCGGCCACGAACGGTAGCTCGGAAGTCAACTTGGCGCCGGGTATCGGTACTGGCCGTCTGGGTGGTTCCATCCATCACGCCATCGGCGAATTCCGCCTGATGGACAAGAACGATGGCCTCGCGACCCAGTCGATCGGCACTGTTGATCGTTTCTTCAACAGCTTTGACGGCGCGGGCCGGCAGAATCGTATTCGTTACGACTCGCCGACCTTCTTCGGCTTCAAGGCATCGGCCAGTGTCATCGACAAGCACAACTTCGACGCAGCCCTGCGCTATAGCGGCAAGATCGCCGGTACAGCCATCAAGGCCGCGGCGGGCTTCTGCGAAACGAAGGGTGCACGGACGGCTGGTGACGGCGCGTGCTTCGGCAACGGCGGCACCATCGAAGGCATCGCACAGGTCAACGGCTCGATTTCGGTGAAGACCCCGATCGGCCTTGGCGCCACCTTCTCCGGTGCTAAGCAGTGGCAGAATCGTGCCGGTGTTGCGCATGCGACCGAAGGCGATCCGTTCAACATTCAGCCCTCGATCTGGTACACGACGAAGGTCACCGAGCTTGGTGCCACGACTGCCGAATACGCCTTCCAGTACTGCAAACATTGCGGTCTGAAAGACGACAAAGGCATCGGCCATGCCGTGACCGTCGCACAGAAAGTAGACAGCACGGGTGGCGAGTACTACGCGACCTTCCGTCTGGTAGATGTCGAAACGGCCACGAATGACGACATCGAAAATCTGTGGTTCGTCGGCGCTGGCTTCCGCCAACGCTTCTAGGGTTTGCGAGCTGACCTGATGCGGATCTTCCGTACCTTGTTAATCGCTTCCATTGCTCTGGCCCCGCCGTTAGCGCTTAGCGCTTGCGGCTGGGTCAAGGGCGATAAGGACGTCGATACGTCCGATGGAGAAGGCGCGATTGGCAAGGGCCCCGGTCTCCTGACCGGTAAACGCGGCGGAGTCGTCATCTTTCAGCGATAGCAGTATCCGATTAGACCGCCGGTTCGGGCCAATCCCGAACCGGCGGTTTTTTTATGCCTGGATTTTGGATTCTAAATTTTGGATTCGGGCGGTTGTGACCAAGGGTGCACCCTGGTCAGCGATCTCGAACCACTGTTCGGCCGTGCCGATAGTGGACCTGGTTAGGGTTTGAAAACCCGCGACCGGTTGCCACAACAATATGACAGGTGCTCATACGTTCTGCGGCAACCACAAACCGCCGGTGCGTTAATTGCCTTCGCGCCGCCACGCAAGCGCCGCCGTCGCCAGCACGAGGAACAGGATCAATAGGCCCGGCAACGCGGGTATTCGCCGTACGTCGGTGACGAGGTAGTCCTCGTTCGCAACCAGACCGATCCAATCCCGGCCCGCGGTACGTCGTTCCGGCGTTACCCGCCGCAGCGACGGGGTTCCGTCCCGCAGCCAATTGACGGATCCTTTTGTTGCCGCCGCGATCGGGCGCAGAATCGACTCGGTCGCCCGCACGTCGGCCAGTTCAAGCGGGTTGAGCGTTCCCGCCGCTGCCATGGCAATCAGATCGCCGTTACCGACGGAGTACAGTCCGGTCTGCGTCACCGGCACCACGGCGCCGTAGCGCCCGGGGCCGCGTTTCGTCAGGGCGATTGTGCCTACCGTGCCGTCCGGATTGGTGATCTTTGCCTCCGGCGCAATCGGATCGACACTGCGGCGCTCGATATCGAGCTTTCCGTCGCGGACACTGGCGCGCAACGCATTTTCCTCGAGCTCCGGTTCCTTCATTAACCAATGCGCCAGACGGCGCAGGAGCTCGGCCTGTGGGCCGCCCCCTTCAAATCCACGCGCCCACAGCCAGATGTGGTCGCTCGTCACCTGCGCCACGCGGCCTTCGCCGACCCGGTCCAGGATCAGCAGGGGCGATGCGTTGGCGCCGCGCATCAGCGTGTGTCCGCGTTTGGCCACCACCTCGATCTGGCGGAACCAGCGGCCCCATTGCGGCTTTCCCTCGGCATGTTGCTCGGGACCGGCGGGAAGGGCGGCGGTTACAGGATGACTCAATCCGGTCTCGGTGACCTGGGGGCGATAGCCACGGGTCACGACACCGCCGGTCGGTTCTCCCGGCAGCGCCTTTCGAAGCGCGCTCCGATAGATACTGAACGGGCTTGCGAAGGTCGGGCCGGCGGCCGACAAAAGGGCGCCACCACCCTCGATATAGTCGACGATATTCTGCAGGTACACGGGCGGCAGCACGCCGCGCCGCCGGTAGCGGTCGAAGATGACAAGGTCGAACTCCTGCAGCTTGACCTCAAACAGTTCCCGTGTGGGGAAGGAGATCAGCGAGAGTTCGTTGATCGGGGTGCCATCCTGTTTTTCCGGCGGCCGTAGGATCGTGAAATGCACGAGGTCGACGGACGGATCGGATTTCAGCAGGTTACGCCAGGTCCGCTCGCCCGCGTGGGGTTCGCCGGAAACCAGCAGCACCCGAAGCCGGTCGCGCACGCCATTGACCGACAGCACCGCCCGGTTGTTGGCAAGCGTAAGCTCGCCGGCGATTCCCGCCACCGCGAGTTCGAATACCGTCGGCCCGCCATGCTCCAGGGTAAAGGTCAGCGTGTGATCCGCGCCGACGGGCACGGTGCGGGTCTCGGCATCGGTTCCGTCCCGCCGAATTGTAAGTTCGGCGTCTGCCGCGCCGCCGGTTGTGGTTTCTGCGCGGCCATGGTCCTCGATGCGCACCGTCATGGTGATTTCCTTACCGACGATGCCATAGGACGGTGCACGGCTGACGATAAGACGGCGGTCGGTCTCGTTCCGGTCGCCGGCGATCAGCACATGTATCGGCGCCGGCAGTCCTGTGACGTCGGAAGCGTTCGGTACGTCGTGAACCTGCCCGTCGGTCAGGAGGATCGACCCCGCCAGCCGCCGTGCGGGAACGTCCCGAATCGCGCGCCGCAGCGGACCGATCAACCGGCTGCCGTTTGCACCGTCCGACACATTCTCATGTTTCACACGGACGACTCGGAGGTCCAGCGTGGCGGACATCTTCTCCAGCGCTCCGATGATTTCCGTCGCGCTTTTCTGGATCGCTTCATTGCGGCGGGCAACGGCGACGCTGGGCGTTTCGTCGACCATGACGACGGCGACGTCTTTCAGGGGCTCACGGTCTTCCTCGACCAGCGCCGGGTTCATCAGCGCAAGCAGCAGGACAGAAATACCGATAGCCCGCAGGCCGGACCCGCGGGCGCGCGCCGCAAACCCAAGCCACATTACCAAAACGCCAAGCACGATCGCCACGATCAAGACTGGCATCGGTAGGAGAGGGGCGAAGTCGAGGGTGGTCCAGCTCATCCGTTATTGTCCCAGCCGTTCGAGAATCGCCGGCACATGAACCTGGTCCGATTTGTAGTTGCCGGTCAGCGTATACATCACGAGGTTCACGCCGAATCGATAGGCCATTTCGCGCTGTCGCTCGCCGCCCGGGACGACGGGAAACATCGGCCGGCCGGCATCGTCGATAGCCCAGGCCGCGGCCCAGTCGTGGCCGCCGGTGATCACGCGAGAGACTCCGTCATTGGTGCGCGCGTCGCCGCGTTCTACCCACACCTGTCCCCCGGTCCATCGGCCTGGGAAGGCCTGCATCAGATAAAAAGCCTTTGTCAGTACGTGGGTGGGCGGGATCGGCTCGATCGGTGGCAGGTTCAGGCCGCGGGTGAGGCGGCGCAACGATTGCAGCAACGGGCTCGTCGCACCTGACGACAAGTTGCGGTCGCGTGTATCGATCAGGATGGTGCCGCCGGTTTCCATGAACCGGTTGAGCTTGCCGACGGTCTCCTCGGGCAAGGCACGCTGGGCCGCCGTGATCGGCCAATAGACCAGCGAAAAGAACGCCAATTCGTCCGTGTCCAAATTCACGCCGATCGGTGCGCCGGTTTCCACGGCCGTCCGCTGGTTCAACACGTTGCTCAAGCCGGTCAATCCGGCGCGGCTGACCGAATCAACGTCATTCGCGCCAGTGATGACATAGGCCAATCGGGTTGCCTGACTGGCCTCGAGGGCAAAGCGGTCGGCAATGGAAGATTGTTGCGCCGACAGATCGTTTGGCATGGTCAATAGAATCAAGACTGTCGCAGCGCCCAGGGTTGCTCCGCGGACCGAGGCCGGCCGCAGTTTCCGGGCCAGCAAGGCATCGACTAGCAGGCCGCGCAGCGCCAACGTGGCAATGACGTCGGCCAGGAACAGCAGCAATGCCAGCAACAGCAGCCACGGCTTCACATCGGTTTCATCGGATTCCGCATAAGGTTCGACGCCGACCCCGGCCGGCAGAGACCCCATCGCGGAAAAGTCTGTCACGCGCGGCGCCAGGTTCAAGGCTCGGCGTGTATCCCCGGTGCCATAGTAGCCGGGCGGGTGTTGCGGGCCGATAACGGCGTCGGCGAAGGCGGATGAGGTAATCGCAGTGGCCGATGGCCCCGGTTTCGCCGCGCGTCCGAATCCATTCAGCGTTTCGATTGGCGGCAAGGGACGGTCACCCGTCGTATCGGTGGTGACGCCGCGGCTGACCGCGATAACCCGGCGCAGCATCTCCACGAACAGACCGGAAAGCGGCAGGTTCGTCCAATTCGTGTGGGCGGTGGTGTGGATCAGCTCGATCCGGCCCTTGCCGCGCCGTTCCGTCGTGACCAGCGGCGTCCCGTCGGTGAGGCGGGCCCAGGTCTTATCCGTCAGATCGAGCGACGGCTCCGCCAGTACCTGCCGGGAAATCGTCACGTCCTTGGGAATTTCGAGACCGGAAAATGGGCTTTCACCGGAGAATCCGGCAAGCCGCGCCGGTTTGCTCCACAACAACGCGCCGCCGAGCGCCCGGCCGCCGCGCCGCAGGCGCACCGGCGTCAGGTCGTCCGTGACGTCACGGGCGATGCGCGGCCCGGCAAACCGGAGAAGCAGTCCGCCGTTCTCGACCCATTCGGTCAGCGCGCCGCGATCCGCCGGATTGATTGCAACCTCGTCGGGTACGACGATCACCGCGCGACTGGCCCGCATCAATGTCGGGATATCCCCATAGCGGACGTCACTGTAGGGGCGAAGGGCGCGGTCCAGGTAGAAACTCTCGGACAACAACGATGGATCGCTATCCAAAGGTTTTTCGGAGATCAGGCCCACGGGCCGGCGGCGCCATCGTTCGTCCAGCAACACCACGGCACCGGCGCTCGCCTCACCGTCCAGGTCGAGCCGCGCCACTTCGTTGCGCACTTCGTTCGGGAAGTCGAACGTGGCGGTCGTCTCCAAGGCATCGGCGTCGAAAACCGCGCCACTGGTGCCAAGGACTCGGCCGTCTTCGGCGAGCGCCCGGATCTTAGCGGTTGCCACCGCGCCCGACACGGCGCGTCGCACGGTCACGGACAGGGCGGCGCCAGATTCATCCGCGGGAAGGACGAGCCGGGGGAGATCGATATCATTGTCGCGGAGGACGCGAACCGATCCGTAGTTCCTTAAGGTCTCGATGAAGGGCGCTGAATCGGCATGGCTCAGGCTATCGCTCAGCCAGAGAACCGTGGCATTGCCAGTGCTCTTCAGTTTCTCCAGCGCTGCAGCTGCGGCGCTGCGGTCGCTTGGCCACGGCTTGGGCCGAAGGGCATCGACCCGGCCGCGCGCGTCGTCTGGCTTGAGGACGCCCGAAACCAGCGCCGCGCGGGCGTCGCCGGTCGGCGCCGTGGTCAGGATGATGACGCCGCGGTCTTCCCGTTTGGCCTGCGTGATCACCTGACGCATCGTCGACTGCCGCGCGCTCCAATTCGCCGCCGCGGCCCAGCCGTCGTCGACTGCGATTAATACAGGGCCGCGGCCGGTCAGCTGCGCGTTCGGGTTGAGCAATGGATGCGCGAGTCCGAGGATCAGCAGCGTCACCGCGGCGAGGCGCAGCAGGATCAGCCACCATGGGGAGCTCGCCGGTGTTTTTTCCGGGCTTTCCAGGCCGAACAGCAGCCTAATCGCGGGAAAGCGGATATTGCGCGGCGCCGGTGGCGTGACCCGCAGCAGCCACCATAACAGCGGCAGCAGGACCAGTGCTGACAGGATCCACGGCGATGCGAAGGCGAGCGGTCCGAGTTCGAGCATGTCTTATGCCCCCACTTCCGGCGCCATCGCCGTGTAAAGATGCAGCAGCGCGGATTCCGGTGACGTATCGGTCCGGTGCGTCGTGAAATGCCACCCGATCCGGCCGGCGATGCTCTCCAGTCCTGCTTGATGGTCTTCGAGGCGGCCGTGATAGGCAGTTCGGACGGCTTCGACCCGGCTCAGCAACGTATCGTCCTCGCCTTCGAATCCGCTGAATTTGATTCGGCCTTTGAACGGAAGCTGCACTTCCGCTGGGTCCAGGACCTGCATCATCACGCCGCGCACGCCGCGATCGGCCAGCCGCATGACCACCGACTGAATTTCGGGTAGTGGGACCAGGAAGTCGCTTAGCAACAGGACATGCCCGTAGCGTGGCAGGGGATCACCCGGCGGCAAGTTGTCTGGCGTTTTGTCAGGCGTTTCAGTCGTGTCTTGCGCCGCCGCACCGTTCCGGATGATCGGGTCGAGCACGGTCGCGGTGAGACGATTGAACGCGGCGCGGCCCGTCGAGGGCCTATGCTCGCTGCCCAAGAGCGCGAAGCGTTCGCCGCCGCGCATCAGCAAGGCGGCAAGGGCCAATAGCAGCAGGTCGGCGCGTTCCCGCTTGGTGCCCAGATTTGGCGACGAGGTGTAGTCCATCGACGGCGACGTGTCGCGCCAGAGCCAGACGCTTTGGGCGGCTTCCCATTCGGTTTCCCGTACGAAAACGAACCGCGACTTGGCGGACTGCCGCCAGTCGATCGCGCTCGTCTCGTCACCCGGCTCGTAGCGCCGGAATTGCCAGAAGGTTTCGCCCTGCCCGACGCGGCGGCGCCCGTGCACGCCCTGCGCCACGGTCGTTGCAACGCGTTCCGCGGCGACCAGCAGCGCCGGAAACCGTGACGCGAGCTGCTCGGCCCGTTGTTGCCGCTTGAGGGTCGGGTTGCCGCCGTCCATATCGCTGTTGCCGCCCCCCGTCAGGACAGCCGCTCGCAGAGATGGCCGATGATCGAATCGATCGTCACGCCTTCGGCCCGCGCTGCGAAGTTGAGCGCCATGCGGTGGCGCAGGACCGGCGAGGCGAGGGCTATGACGTCTTCGACCGACGGCGACAGACGTCCCTGCAGCAGCACACGCGCCCGGCAGGCCAGCATCAGCGACTGACTGGCGCGTGGTCCCGGGCCCCAGGCGACATGGCGCGCCACCGGGTCGATGTCCGTCGTGTCCGGCCGTCCGGCACGCACCATGGTCAGGATTGCTTCGACTACCTTTTCGCCGACCGGAATCCGCCGGACCAACTGTTGCGCCGCCATGAGCTGTTCGGCCGACAGGATCGTCGGCGGCTCTTTTTCCCCGAGTCCGGTCGTGGCGAGCATCATGCTCCGTTCCGCGTCTTCGTCCGGATATCCCACTTCGACCTGGATCAGGAACCGGTCGAGCTGCGCTTCGGGCAGCGGATAGGTGCCTTCCTGTTCCAGCGGGTTCTGTGTCGCCAGGACATGGAAGGGTTCGGGAAGGTCGTGATACTCGCCGGCAATGGAAACGCGCCGTTCCTGCATCGCCTGCAGCAGCGCGGATTGGGTGCGCGGGCTGGCCCGGTTTATTTCGTCCGCCATCAGGAGTTGGCCGAAAATCGGCCCCTTGATGAAGCGGAAGGACCGCCGCCCGCCATCGCCTTCTTCCAGGACCTCGGACCCCAGGATATCCGCCGGCATGAGATCGGGTGTGAACTGGATGCGGCGGTCGTACAGCCCCAGGACATGGCCCAGGGTTTCGACCAGGCGCGTCTTGGCCAGGCCGGGCACGCCAATCAACAAGGCATGGCCGCCTGCCAGCAATGTAATCAGCGTTTCCTCGATAACGTGTTCTTGGCCGAAAATAACCTGGCCGATCGCTTTGCGCGTCTGAACCAGCGTTTCGCCGGTTGTTTCGATATCTCTGCTAAGCGTCTCGATCTCGGTCTTGGTATCCGCAGGGCTGGTAATTGCCGGGCTCACGGCGTATCTCCTGTAATCGAGTATGATGAATGTGATGATATGATCCGGGGATGAGCAAGCAACCCCCTAATCCAGTCTTTCTCGCTGATTCGATCGAAAAACACCGGACCGGCGACGAACCTGGCGCCGCACCGCATTGGGAATTTGATCCCAAAACCTGCCGTGACTTCGGGATTCGCATCGGTCGAGACGGCACTTGGTACTATCATGGTACCCCGATCGGGCGAAAACCGATGTGTAAGCTCTTCTCCACCGTGCTACGGCGCGACGACGTGGGCAACTTTTATTTGGTGACGCCGGTCGAGGCAGGGCGGATTGATGTCGACGATGCGCCGTTTACCGCGGTTGAGGTCATTTCCGAAGGGGCCGGCGAGGAGCGGATGATCACCTTCCGAACGAATCTGGATCACATGATCACCGTTGGGCCCGACAATCCGATTCGCGTTATCGATGATGTGGAAAGCGGTGAACCGTCGCCATATGTACTGGTTCGCGACAATCTGGAGGCGCTTATTTTGCGACCGCAATTTTATCAGTTGGTGGAAATGGCGGAAGAACGCGCCGAGGGTGACTCGACAGTGTTCGGCATCTGGAGCGGCGGCGTCTTTTTCCAGCTTGGCGCTGTGCCGACGGATGGCAGACCATGAACCGGGACCTGATCATAGACCGCCTGAATGGGGCCGTGTCCGGACGCTGGGGGTCGGGCATGGCGCGGGAGCAGCGCTCCGAGCGCGGTGATCACGACCTCAATCCCGGGATGCCGAAGCCCACGACATTGAAACCCGCCGCTGTCCTGGTGCCGATCGTGCAACGTCCGGCAGGACTCACGGTCATCCTGACGCAGCGGACCGATCACCTGAACGATCATGCCGGACAGATCAGTTTCCCCGGCGGCCGCACCGAGCCGGAAGACCCAACGCCTGAGGCTACGGCGCTGCGCGAGACGGAAGAAGAGATCGGTCTGCCGCGCGACCGGATCGAAACCGTCGGCAAACTCGATATCTACGTGACGCGGACCGGGTACGAGGTCACACCGATTGTCGGCCTGGTATCGCCGCCCTTTCCGATCAAACCCGATCCTTTCGAAGTGGCGGATGTCTTCGAAGTGCCGTTGTCCTTCGTCGTCGATCCCGTCAACCATCTGCGGGACAGCCGGACGCATAAAGGCGTCCTGCGCCAGTTCTACGTCCTGCCCTATGAGGAACGCTACATTTGGGGCGCCACGGCCGGCATGCTGGTCAACCTGTCCGACGTGCTTCGGCGGACATGACCTCCCGGCTCGCGCCTCAACCCTGGATGACAGCGCCGGAAACCGTCGCCGTTCTCGACGCCTTGGAAAAGGCCGGCGCGGAGGTCCGATTCGTCGGTGGCTGCGTGCGGGATGCGCTGCTGGACCGCACTGTGAACGATGTCGATCTTGCGACCGATGCGCTGCCGGATGTGGTCGTTGCGGCGCTCGAGGCAGCCGGCATCAAAGCAGTGCCGACCGGGCTCCAGCACGGAACCATCACCGCCGTATCGAGCCATCGTCCGTTCGAGATCACGACGCTGCGGCATGACGTGGAAACCGACGGCCGCCACGCCACCGTCGCCTTCACCGACGATTGGGAGGCGGACGCGGCGCGGCGCGATTTCACCATTAACGCGTTGTCCATGTCGCGGGACGGCACGCTGCATGATCCGTTCGACGGTGAGCAGGACCTGCGGGACGGTGTCGTGCGTTTCGTTGGCGACCCAAGGCAGCGCATCGAGGAAGACGTCTTGCGCTTGCTTCGGTTCTTCCGGTTCCACGCGCATTACGCCACCGGCGACTTTGATGCACCGAGCCTGGCGGCCTGCCGAGCGCTGGCGTCGCGGGTGCCGCGCCTGTCGGTCGAGCGGGTCTGGTCAGAGACGAAAAAGTTGTTGGGTGCGCCGGACCCGGCGCCGGTGGTTCGAACGATGGTTGAGATCGGTGCACTCTCGTCCGTTTTGCCGGACCCGATTGGCGTGGATCGGCTCGATCGTCTGGTCCAAGTGGAGCAGAAAGCGGCGGTGCGACGGCCGGACATCGCCGGCGACGCTATTCGCCGCGTCGGCGCGTTGTTGCCGCCGGATGAAAAGTCGGCCGGGGAGGCGGCGCGCCATCTCAAGGTTTCGACGGTCGAGCGGACGCGGCTTATCGCGATGGCGGGCGCCGTCAGCCACCCACCGGATCTGGCGTCGGATCAGGCGCTGCGCCGCCTCCGCCACAGGCTTTCAAAAGAGACGATGGTCGATCTGGCCTTGGTGTTGTGGGCCGAGAGCGGAAATGAAGAACCCTCGGCCGCCGCCGTTGAGATTGCACTCGACTGGACACCGCCGGCATTCCCATTGTCGGGGCAGGACGTTACCGCTCTGGGCGTCAAATCCGGTCCGGATATCGGACGGCTGCTTGCTGCCGTCGAGACTTGGTGGATCGCGGAAGATTTCGCGCCCGGCCGTGCCGCTTGCCTCGCCCGGTTGCGCGACGCGTTGGACGGATAGGCTTTTTTTTAGGAGCCTCTTTTCATGCATCTTCGTAAAGCGCGGATCAAGGAACTTTCGACACTCAGCGACATGTGCCTCCGGTCCAAGGCGGTCTGGGGCTACGATCAGGCGTTTATCGATGCGTGCCGCGTGGAACTGACACTCGGGGCCAGCGATCTGGCTATAACGTCTATCGTGGTGGCCGAGGTCGACGGCGTTGTTGCGGGCCTCTACCAACTCGATGTCGACGGTGAAGCTGCAGAACTGCTGAAGCTGTACGTCGAATCGACACAAATCAACAGCGGGATCGGCCGAGCGCTCTTCGCGGCCGCTGCGCGCGAAGCGAAGGAACGGGGTGCGAACCGGTTGCGCATCGAAGCGGACCCGAATGCCGCCGCGTTCTATCAGCGGATGGGTGCGGTGCGATCGGGATCGGCGGAGTCCGGCTCCATACCGGGACGATTCCTGCCGTGTTTCGAGCGCCCGCTGACGTAGCGGAAATGTGAATCGGACAGTCAGCGCAGAGGCGGGGGTCTCTGACCTATTCCGCGTCTCGCGCCGGCTGGTGCAGCCGGTCTCTGCGCATCTTCACGGCTTCGACCTGACGGTGGAGTTCGGCATCATCCCAGCCGAGATGGGCCGAGACGGCTTCCGCGGCTTTCCGGATATGCGCATCGGTCAGACGGTGACGGTAGCCGAGCCCGGTCCGGGCGAACAGGATATCGCTCAGGGCGCGCGCATGTTCCTTCTCCGCGACATATCCGAGATGGGAGAGACGGACGCTGTCGTCGCCGTCGACCAGGGGCAGCGCATTGGCTTCCTCCGGCAGCATGCGCGGCGCGTAGTCGGGACTCTGTGCCGCGCCGGAGGGGGCAACGAGCCGTCGAACCGCCGCGGTCATTTCCCGCCCTGCCGAACGGTGGCTCATCACCGGGCCCGCGGTCATGGCGAATACGTTCGGCATTCCTTGATCCGCAAGATTGTGAACCTCGCGCGACCGGTTGCCCTTGGGAATGGCGGGATCGTAAGTCAGGGGACGGACGCCCGCCCAACTGTAGACAACATCGGATTTTGCGAGTGCCAGGCCCGGCAACACATTCTGCGTTTCGGTCAGGAGGAAATCGACCTCCGCCGTGTTGACGCGGATATCCTCGATATTGCCTTCGTAGATCGTCTCCGTCGGCCCGATGTGATGATATCCGCCCTGACTCGGCAGACAGTAGTGCGGCTCGCCGATGCTGTTCACCGCCGCGATGCCGTAGTCATGGTATTCGGGTGGCAGTTGGACCGCGATATGCGAGCCCTTGGTGCCGAGGATGTACCGTTTCCCATCCGTCTCGCCCAGAACGGGCCGGTTCACTTCGTCGATCCAGATACCCGCCATGTTCAGGACGACCGGGGCCGTGACGACGGACTCGCCTTCGGCGTCCGACAGGCCGACACGCCACTCTCCGCTCGCGTCGCGGTCGATCAGACGCGCGGTGGTGTGGTTCCGGACAGTCGCGCCCATCCGCTCGGCATCGAGGACCGCATCGATGCAGAATCGCTCCGGCCAATCGAGCATGTATTCTCGGAATGTCGCGACGGACCGCAATTGCTCCGGCTCCGCCAGCGCATCGACCAGCGGCAGCCGGCAGGCCTCCTCGGGTGGCAGGCGCCGATAGTCGAGCGGCACCGCCTTCGGCCCCAATCCGCCGAGGATTTTGAAACCAATATCGAGATGCCAGGGCTTGTAGGGGCCATTCTTATAAATCGGGAAGCACAGGGTGTACGGCATCAGCCGGTCGCTGGAATCCGTCACTAATTCGGCGCGCGTTTCCATAGACGCCTTCGCCATCGTCAACGCGGTGCGGAACCGGCGCGGATTCAGCAGGAAATCCCGCACCGGGTTCGGCGTTTCGAAATACCGTAATCCGCAATGCAGCATGCGCGTCGACCGGCTGCTCGATCCCGATGCGAAGTCGCCCTTATCTACCAACAGGACGGCGTAACCCTCGGCGGCCAAATGCTGCGCGCTGCTGGCACCATTTATGCCACCGCCGATGACGACGACGTCGAATCGCTGGCCGTCCATTGTCGAGCCGGGCCTAATCCGCCATCAACGGCAGATCGACCGACACGCCCTGGCGATTGGACAGGGTAATCGCCTCGGTCCATTCCATGTATTTCACGCCGGTCACGAAATCCGTATGCGTCACGGGTTCGATCCCGCGGATCGCGTTGATGAACTCCTCTTCGACGCGCCAGCTGCCGCGCTTGGCGGGATCGACGGCGACTTCTTCCATGCCGGACTGACCGCGTTTCCCGGCGTGCAGCGACATTGCGCCGGACTTGTCCTCATGCAGGAACAGCGTGCCCTCGGTACCGTGGATATAGACCTCGGCGACTGACGGCGCATGTCCGAGGACTGTGGAAACGGTGAAGCGCATCTGGCCGCCCTGTTCCATCCTCCCGACGACATCGATGTGATCGGGAATGGTCATCGGGATACGCCGGCCGGTCTCGTCGACCCGGTGCGGCACCACGCTTTGCCCGATTGCGCAGACGGAGGAGGCGGGGCCGACCCAGCGCATCATGGATTCATACCAGATCCCCATGCTCATGATGTTGTTGCCGGAAAAGTCCCGATCATGCCGCCAATGAAGTGCCGATCCCATTTCCGGATAATCGCTGTTTGCGGCGACCCGCAGATCGATCGTGATGAGGTCGCCGATCGCACCGCCGGCAATCATCTCGACGATCGTCGCGTCGAAGCCGAGCGTGCGCGGCGCCGGAACGATCTGCGCAATCTGGCTGGGATGGAGTCGGGACACGTCCAGCATCTCTTGCGCCTCGCGCAGATTGAGCGCCATGCGCGCCTCGCACAGCACGTGTTTGCCGGCTTCCAGCGCCGCGATGGTCAAGGGCGCGTGCATATAGGGCCAGGTGCCGATGCAGACCGCATCGATCGTGTCGTCGTCGATGATCTCGGTCCAGTCGGCCGCCGCCTGGACGATGCCGAATTCGTCGGCCGCGCGTTTGGCTGATTCGAGCGTACGGTTTGCGACGGAGACGATTTCCACACCGGGCTGGGCCAGAAGACCGGGAATATGCTTGTCGCGGGTATTGCGGCCGGCGCCGATGACACCGACACGAATGACAGGGTCTGCCATGGGGATTGCTCCTTATTAGTTCAGCGATGGGGCGCCGACTGGTTCGATCATTCCTATGATCGGCACTTGACGCCCGGTTGTCACGTTGCCGCCGGTTAGGGCGTCATGCCTGGATTGCCTTGCGGTGGGACAGGCGTCAGCACCGGTTTGCCGTCGAAATGAGCGCGCAGGTTGTCGTAGACGAGATCGCCCATGGCGCGGCGGGTTTCATTGGTGGAGCTCGCGATATGCGGCGTCAGCACCACATTCTCCATCGCGATTAATTCCGCTGGGACATTGGGTTCGCCGTCGAACACATCGAGCGCCGCGCCGGCGATCCGTCCGTCTTGTAAGGCCGTGACCAGGGCCGGTTGATCGACGATGGGGCCGCGTGCCGTGTTGACCAGCAGTCCGCTCGGCCCTAGCGCCTCCAGCACGGCGGCGTCGACCAGCCCGCGGGTGGCGTCACCGCCTTCGCAGGCGACCAGCAGAATATCGCTCGCCTCGGCCAGGTCGAGCAGCGTGGGATAGGAGCGGTAGGGCAGGTCGCCCATCGGCTTGATGTCGTGATATGCGATGTTGAGCCCGAAAATCTCGGCGCGCCGCGCCACCGCCCGGCCGATACGCCCGAGACCCAGGATGCCAAGCCGCCTGCCGCGTACTGTCGTGGCCAGGTCCATGCGGCCCTGCAGCCATTTGCCGGAGCGCAGGAAGCGTTCGGACTCACCGATCCGCCGTGACGCCATAAGAATAAATGTCATGGCGAGATCGGCGACATCGCCGGTCAGCACTTCGGGCGTGTGGGTCACGATGACGCCGCGCGCCTGTGCGGCGACCACGTCGGTCGCATCATACCCGACGCTGAACGAGGCGATGATCTCCAGGTTCTCGAGCCGATTGATCAGGTTGGCATTCGGCCCTTTCATGCCCCCGGCCAGGATGCCGCGGATCTTCGGGGCGACCTCGTCGAGAAGCGTGTCCGGGTCGGTCGGATTGACGAAGTCGTGGATTGTGTATTCCTTTGCCAGCCGCTCGGTCAGGAACGGCGGCAGGACTGAAACCTGCAACAGATCAATCATGCCAATTCGCCCCGCAGTTCTGCATTCTCTTCGAACCTTTTGATATTGCCGTCACCTGTCGTCTCACCAGCCACTGTGGCGCACCATCGGCGGATCGACAAGTCGGCCCAGGCGCCGGCCCACTATGACGCTTCCGGCCGTTGCGCTACACTGATCCGAATGAGCGTGGCGGGACTCCTTCTGAGTCATCGCGCCGGTACTCCAACAAACAAATGGGATGTATCCAATGGCCACTGAAACGCTGAACCACACCACCGAAGATATCGAATACCTTCGTCATGGCGACCGGTCGATGATCCTGCGGCTGTTCCGCCCGGCAGACAAAGGTCCGTTCCCGGTCGTTCTGGATCTGCACGGCGGCGCCTGGTGCAAGGGCGACCTCGCAGAATGCGGAAAACGCGATGCGGCGTTGGCCGATGCCGGCATTGCCGCTGCAGCGCTGGATTTCCGCCATGCGGGCGACGGCTATCCCAGTTCGCTGATCGATATCAACTACGCGATCCGCTACCTGAAAGCCAACGCGGCCGAGCTGGGTCTCGATCCGGAGCGGGTCGGCGTTACCGGTCAGTCGAGCGGCGGGCATCTGGCCATGCTGGCGGCAATGCGGCCGCTCGATCCGCGATATGCGTCGATCGCACTGGATGCGGGCGCACCCGCGGTCGACGCCAGTGTGCGGTGTGTCGGCATGACCTGGCCGGTCATCAACCCGTTGTCACGCTACCGCCGGGCGGTTCGGCTGACGAACAGCGACGACACGCCGGGCTGGGTCGGCGACATCCCGGCGCGCCATGACCTTTACTGGAAGACCGAGGAGAATATGGCGGAAGGGAATCCGATGCTGCTGCTCGAAGCCGGGGAAGTGGTTGAGACGCCGCCGGCGATCTGGGTGCAAAGCCAGCCCGACCCGGTGCATGACTATCGCGACACCGAGTCTCCCGTCGACCTGAACGAACCGGAGCGTTTCGCCGCGAATTATCAGAAGGCAGGCGGGCAGATCGAGATCGTCCATATCGACAAATCCGGCCGCGACACTCACGAGGCGTCCGACCCGATCGTGGCGTTCTTCCGCAAACACCTGATGTAACGGGTGGCGGCCAGGCCGCTAGAAGTCGGTGGTTTGACCGGCGCGGTGCGTGATCCGTGTCGAGGATGCATGAACACCCATCGTCCGCAGCGGCGTTGTGCCCGTATTGCGGAACCCGTGTGCGGTGTTTGGCGGGGCGGCGATCGTTGACCCCGGACCGATGGCGGTGACGTTGTCTTCGCTGTCGATCCAGGCTTCGCCGGTGCCGTCGAGCACGGTGACGACTTCCATGTAAGGGTGTGAATGCGTGCCGGTGGAATAGCCCGGCGGCGACGTCTGAATGCCGACGCGGACCGGGGTCGACCCCTCGTCGTCCCCCACCAGCGTTTGATAAATGCGGCCAGACTCGTGTTCTTCGCGCGGTGCGTCTTCGATTTGGATAATCGGCATGGCGTCATCCTGTCCCAGTACGGTCGATATCGGTCAGGATAACGCAGAAATCGATTTGCCGCTCGACGGATTGGAAAACGGAACGGCAAACCCCGGCGCACCGGATTGGCGGCGGTTCGGCCGGATGCCTATACTTCTCCGATAACCTTCAGTGGAAAACAGCAAGTGCGGGAGTCGAATCCATGGGCGCAAAGAAGAAAGTCGTCGGGACGGGCGGGGAATTGCTCATGCATCAACTCGTCGCCCAGGGCGTCGAGTATGCGTTTACGAATACGGGCAGCGCGGAAGCAGGATTCTTCGACGCCTTCCTGACCGTGCCGGGCGTACAGCCGATCCTGCTGCTGGCGGAATCGCTCGTCCTGTCGGCCGCCGACGGTTATGCCAAGGCGGCGAACAAGACGGCCTTCGTGAACGTGCATCTGGCGGCGGGAACGCGCCAAGGCTCCGGCCAGCTTCAGAACGCCTATTTCGACGGCTCGCCGATGGTGGTCACCGCGGCCTTGCGCGACAACGGCACCTTCGGCGACCACAACACGCTTGGCGCGTCGAGCGGCTTTTCCCAGATGGGCGCGGTGGAGGACATCACCAAGAATCGCTGGGAGGTCATCGACGCGCGCGGCATTCCGATGGCCACGCGGCGCGCCTTCAAGGCCGCTGGGACCAAGCCGACCGGTCCGGTCTATCTCGCTTTCTCAAGTCCGGCGCTGGACGCGACGGGCGTCGAGGGGACGATCCAGGCAGCCCATCCACTGGAGATGGCAGAGACGCCGGGCGGGTCCACGCTCGGCAAAATACATGACGCGCTGCTCAATGCCGAAAACCCGCTGCTGCTGGTCGGTCCGGACGTCCGGACCGCCGACGCGCAGCGCGAGTTGTTGGAACTGTCGGAGAATTATGCCCTGCCGACCGCGGTCGGGTTCTACGACTACGGTGCCTTTCCCCTGAAACACCCGAACTATGTCGGGATGATCGATAACATTCCCGACAGCGGCTACGACGTCGTCTTCTGCGTCGGATATCGGCAGAACACGCGAGCCAACGCGCAGGACGACAAGTTCACTGATACCGGGACGATCATCGCCATCGGCCACGACCCAGCAATGATGGGCAATACCTTCGCGCTCGACCTTGATATCTGGGGCAACGTGCGGCACACGCTGACGGCGCTGAACGGCCTTTGGAAACCCGATCATGCGAATCTGCAGCATATCCAGAAACGCAAGCAGGACTTGACCGCGCAGAGTCAGGAGCGGGCGGCAGCCCAAGCCGGACAGGCGATGGAACTCAGCGCGCAGACGCCGATCCATCCGACCTATCTCGGCGACGCCATGGCGCGGACGCTCGCCGAGAACACGATGCTGGTGTCGGAGAATTTCCGCGCCTCGGACCATCTCATGCCTTTGGGCTATGGCGACGATGACTGGCGCATGGTGCGGACCTATGGCGGCAGCCTGGGCTATGGCCTGGGCGCCGCGATCGGCGCGCAGCTTGGGGCGCCGGATCGGCCGGTTGTGCTCGGCATCGGCGACGGCGGGGTGATGTACAGCGCGTCCGGCTTCTGGACCATGGCGCGCTACAGCCTGCCGATCCTCACGGTCGTCTGGAACAACATGCAGTATCAGACGGTGCGCACGAATTTCGCCTCCTGGGGCGGCAGCATGAAAGAGCAGAACCGCTATCCGGAAACCTTCCTCGGCGACCCGGCGATCGACTTCGTGATGTTGGCGAAGGCGCAGGGTATCGACGGCATGCATGTGCACGAACCCGGCGAACTTGAAGCGGCGCTGCAGCGTGGCCGCGATGCACAGGCCGCGGGCGAGCCCTTCGTGCTCGACGTTCATATCGCCAATGTCGGCGCCGGCGCGGATCAGAGCTGGTACATGCCCTACGCGCTGCAATCTTGATGGGGATCTGATCATGCCGCACCAGCGCTACCGGACCTATGCCCATACAATGTCCTACGAAGGCGAAGAGTTCGAGTACGAGCTGGCCATGGCCGTGAAAGCGGGCAACAGGATTTGGGTACGCGGTCAGACCGGCCTCGATTTCGATGGTAACTTCATCGGTGAGGGCGACCCCGCCGCGCAGGCCGACAATGCGATGCGGTGCACCGATGTCCTGTTGCGCGAGGCCGGCGCATCCTTGAACGACATCGTCAAGACGACGGTGTATCTGACCGATCGGGAATTCCGGGTCCCGGTATTCTCCGTTCTGGCGCGATGGCTGAAGGGTGTCTGCCCCTGTCAGACGGGATTGATCGTCAACGGCCTGGCGCGTCCGGAAATGATGATGGAGATCGATGTCGAGGCGGTTATCAGTGCGGATTGATCGCCGGCGTTCCGACCACGAGGAGGAATCAACATGAGCACGCAGATACAGATGGACGAGGCGCTGGTCGAGATCGCGACCGGTACCGTGCGCGGCGGCATCACCGCCGTTGGATATGATTTCCTGGGTATCCCCTATGGCGCGGATACGTCGGGCGTGAACCGGTTCCGACCGCCGCAACCGGCAACGCCGTGGACCGGCGTCCGGGACTGCTTGGCGCTTCCGCCGAAGACGCCGCAGTCGCCGCGCAAGATACGGCCGGCGAATGCCTGGATCCGCGACATGACGCCGACGGGCGAAGATTGCCTCGGCCTCAACGTCTACGCGCCGGCGCTCGATAACCGATCCGACCGCCCGGTCATGGTGTGGCTGCACGGCGGCGGCTTCGAATTCGGATCGGGTGGTGCGCCCGGGCTGCACGGCGGCAATCTGGCGAAGGCCGGCGACGTTGTCGTCGTCACCCTGAACCATCGCCTGAACGCCTTCGGCTATGCCTATTTCGGCGACGGGGACGATCGGTTCGCCGATTCCGGCACCGCGGGCATGCTGGATATCGTTCAGGCGCTTGAGTGGGTCCGTGAGAATATCGCAGCGTTCGGCGGCGACCCCGGGAACGTTACGATCTTTGGGCAATCCGGTGGCGGTTCGAAAGTCGCGGTGATGATGACTATGCCGCGCGCCAAGGGCCTGTTTCACAAGGCGATCATCCAAAGCGCGTCGTCGATGCTGCAATTGGCGACGCCGGAAAGCGCCGCGCGGTCGATGCGCCAGTTGCGAAAGGCGCTCGGCATCGAGAGTGCCGAAGATATACAGCAAGTCCCGGCGGATACGTTGCTTGCGGCTTACCACGCCGCCGTTAAAGGCCGGAATGGAAATGACAGTTTCCGGCCGGTGGCTGACGGCCGGGAGATTCCGAACCATCCCTTCGACCCCTCGGCCCCCGATCTTGCTTCGGATGTGCCGTTGATGATCGGTTCCTGCGAGACGGAAAAATCTTTCTATGACGTGGTCGTCGACCCGGACAAACTCGCGCTGACCGACGACGACCTTAGGCAACAGATTGCCCGCTTCGTCGGGATTGATGAGGACGGGTCGGCCGCGCTGATCGCCGGATACCGTGAAACCCGCGCAGGCATGAGCGGACGGGACATCTATAACGTCATCACCAGCGACCATATGTACCGCCGCAACGGCGTGGAGGCGGCTGAACGAAAAGCTGCACGCGGTGGCGCCCCGGCCTATCTGTATGAGTTCACGTGGAAGACCCCGGTGCTCGGCGGCATGCTGAAGTCGCCACATACGCTGTGCATTCCCTTCGCCTTCGGGAATGTCGGGATCGCGAAGGAGTTTGTCGGCGAAGGCCCGGAGCAGGATGCGTTGATGGCGCGCGTGATGGGGGCGTGGATCGCTTTCGCGCACACCGGCGATCCGAACCATGCGGGACTGCCGGATTGGACGCCTTTCGACGCCGAGGCGCGCGCTACGATGATTTTCGACAACGACTGCCGTGTCAAGAATGATCCAAAGCCGGCGGACCTGGCACGGATCAATGCGTGTCCGCGTTTCATCTCGGACGCCCAATGGGCGGAACCGGCGGCCGACTAATCGCACATGTTTTACTGCAGGGTGGCGGCTGTTTCTGAAACCAGTACGCTACTGCTAAGTTCAATCGAAGAAATTTGAATTTCACCAGCTTCTCAGCCGCGGAGTGCCCCATGAAAAAACGGAAATATGATCGTAGCGCCGAGGATCTCGGCAATGCTGTCGGCCTTGAACACATGAACGTCGCCGTACCGGATCAACGGCTGGCGACACTGTTCTACATTATGGGTCTGGGGTTCACGCGCGACCCCTACCTGGTGACCGGCGTGGTCAACATGTGGGTCAATATGGGCCGCAGCCAGTTTCATCTTCCGGTGGGCGATCCGCAGGTGGTTCGGGGCCGTACCGGTCTTGTCGTGCCGTCGCTCGACCAACTTGTCGACCGCCTGGAAACGGTTCGGGGCGACTTGGCGGGCACGAAGTTTGGCTATAAGGCGGGCAAACGTCATGTCGACGTCACCTGCCCGTGGGGCAATCGCCTGCGCTGTCACCAACCCGAGTCTCGGTTCGGTCCGATCCGGCTTGGCATTCCGTATGTGGAGTTCGATGTGCCGACGGGGACGGCGCCTGGGATCGGCCGGTTCTATAGCGACGTCATCGGCGCGACCGCGACGGTGGACAAGGCAGGTCGCGGTCGTGCGGCGCGGATTTCCGTGGGCCCGAGTCAGTCGCTCATCTTCCGTGAAACCAGCAAAAAGCTGCCGGCTTACGACGGCCACCATCTCCAGCTTTACGTCGGCGACTTTTCCGGTCCACACAAGAAGCTGATGAAGCGCAAGGTCATCACGCAGGAGAGCAACCAGCATCAATACCGTTTCGTGGACATTTATGATCCGAAAAACGGCAAGGTTCTATATCAACTGGAGCATGAAATCCGCTCGATGACCCATCCGCTCTACGCGCGGCCGATGATCAACCGCGACCCGGCGATCAACAACAACGCGTATGCGGACGGCTATCAGGACTATGCATGGGCGCAGCCTGTATAGCGCACCGGGTGGGGCCTCCCCCTAACGGATGAACCGCTCGACGTAGTCGGAGCCAAGCCCGACGGATTCGAAATGCTCGCGCGCCGTGGCGACTTTATCGAACACGTCGGTCGTGCCGGTGGTGTTGCCTTCTTCGTCGCAATACAGCAGCGCGCCCGAGTTGTGGAAGAGGGTGAGCATGGTGTCGCCTTCGTCCACGACCAGCGTATGGACATCCCCCGGCGGTTCGAACAGATAACTGCCCGCCGTGGCGACCCAGTCGCGTTCCAGATAACGCCAGCGGCCTTCCAGCACGAACCCATGGACCGGCGCGGGATGGCGGTGACGCGAGATGACGCCCGCCTGGGTTACCTTGGTCAGATGGACCCAATAGCCTTGGCTGACATTCAGGCAGAGGGGCCGGGACCAGCGGCCGGGGCCGTTCGGCACCCAGAGCCGTTCATCCTCGGGCTCGCGTCCATCCTTCCAAAAAATTTCGTCCAGCATGTCCTGTGGGACAAGCGGCGAGTAACGCTTCTCAACCGTGTCGGGCATCGGTCTCACCTAAAAGTTGTCGATCTATCGCCGACTATAAAGAAAGCGCCGCGTGTTCACCAAATCCGGCTGATTTGGCGGCGCGGGGGCGGCCATGAGACAAATGAAGACGGCGTAATCATGGGATCCAACGAAACAGAGGAGTTTGCGCGGTGGCGACGTTCTACATGGTTGAAATGCACTACCCGGCGTCGGAGGACCGCGCTGAATTCGACGACTTCTATCGCAACCATATTTCGATGCTGCTGACGATCGACGGCTTCCAATCGGCGCAACGTTACGAATGTACCCACGAAGCGAGCGCGCCGTTCATGGCGGTTTACCGGCTGCGGGACGCGGACGTGATGACCAGCGACAACTATACGTCGAAGGCCGGGCGCAACTCGGTCGATCCGGCCTTCCGCGCCAAGATGACAAATTGGGACCGCAATCTGGTGCAGGGCGACATTGAGAGCATGGACGTGCCGGACGGCAGCTCTATGGTTCTGATCGACCGGTACACGCCGGACAGTCCCGCATTGCCGGATGGGTTTACGCCGCTTGAGATCGTCGGCCTCGACGCGACGATCGTGCAGCGCGGCGTCCGGATCGACCCGGACGGGGACGCGACGGTCCCCGACGCACCGGCGGAAGGTTGGACCGTACGCATCTTCCGGCCGATCCACGCGCCCCGGCATCCGGGCTGATCCTGGGACGGATCAGCCGCCCCGACTCAAGTCATGGCGTTACTCGGCGGCGTGCGCCTGCGCCCCATCCGATTGAGACTTATCCAACAGCGTCAGCCGCCACATCTCGCGTGGGTAGCGGTCGTATTCGAACCCGGTCGCCGCGTGGATCGTGCACCGGTTGTCCCACACGACGATGTCGCCCGGCTGCCAGCACCACTTCACCGTAAAGTCCGGTCCGGTCACGTAGGGCAGCATGTCCCGCCAGATACGGACGCTGTCATGTTCGACGCCTTCCAAATCGCAGGTGTCCAAATCGTCGCCGGAAAAGTCCTGCCCTTTCGGAAGCACGGCGCAGGTTGAACTGTTCAATCCATACAAGGCGGGCTCGCCGCTGACCGGATGTTTCAGCACGATCGGCACGCGCCGGGGCGGATTGGCTGCCCGTTGTTCCGCGGTCAGGACCGGGTAGCCCGGCGAATACAGGTTGATTTTCTTGTCATGATGGGCGAGCGAGCACACTGCCTCCAACGCGGCGAGTTCGCTCTTTTTCGACTCTTCTAACTGTGCGAAGGCGCCGCGCGTATCCGCGAACAGCGTTTCACCACCCTGCGGCGGGGCCTGCCGGCAATGGAAGACCGAGCCGATCGGCGGATTCTCCCGGAAGGTCGAATCGGTGTGCCAGACGGGCCGGCGGGTTTCCGGGTTGTAGCGAATGTCGGCGTCGCTCTGGAGTGCAGGCACCGACGAGAATTGAGCCGTCCGTTCCCCGGCGTTGTTCTTGAGGTTCCCGATCTTCAGGATCGGGAATCCTTTCACCATCTTGTCTTCGCGCGCCGCCAGGCTCTGGTTCTCGACGGCGCCGAAGATATTCGACCAGGCCACGAGTTCGTCGGGCGCGATATCGGTCAAATCCTCGCCGCGCACGGCCAGCAATCCGCCGTGGCGGGTCCAGAGATCAAAGGCGTCGCGTTGGAAATTCTCGTCGGCCAGATCGCGCCGGGTCACGCCCTCGATCATGATGCCGAAATCGCCATTCATTGGAGAGGTCTTGTGTTCCATGGGTTTCGCTCGGTCCGTTGGGATGGTTTCGCGGGGATGGATATTTTCGATATGCGCCACCCTAAAAATAGCGTAACTCGATGCCCTGGCAACAGTCAGTCAACGGTATTGGGCTGTGACTTGATGAAAGTGGAGCGTGTGATGCGTCAGCCGAGCAAGTTTTGGGACAGAATTGCCAAAGGCTATGCGAAGAAGCCGGTAGGCGATGAAGCCGCCTATCAGAAGAAACTGGACGTCACGCGCTACTACCTGCGGCCCGATATGGACGTCCTGGAGTTCGGCTGCGGGACCGGGACGACCGCCATCGCCCATGCGCCTTATGTGAAGCATATCCAGGCGATCGACATTTCGCCGAAGATGATCGAGATCGCCCGCGGCAAGGCCGACGCGGGCAATGTCGGGAACGTGACCTTCGAGGTGTCGACCATCGAAGAGTTCAGCGCCCCGGACGAAAGCTTCGACGCCGTCATGGGCCACAGCATCCTGCATCTGCTGAAAAACAAGGAATCCGCGATCGCCAAGGTTCACGGGCTGCTGAAACCCGGCGGCGTCTTCGTCACCAGCACGGTCTGCCTCGGCGGCAAGATGAAATTCTTCAAGATCATCGTGCCGATCGGGAATCTCTTAGGCCTGTTACCCTTGATCCGGTTTTTTACCGCGCAGGAACTAGCGGACAGCCTGACCGCCGGCGGGTTCGAGATCGACCATCGATGGCAGCCGGAGAAGAGCATCGCGGTGTTTATCGTGGCGAAAAAGGTGGGGTAGCGGTGGCCCTCGAAAGACCCCGTTAGGAACTGCCCTGGCAAACGGCGGCTGCAGCGTTCTCCACCTCCAAATCAATCAGCTTTTCCAATTCGCTGCGCGTGATGGCGCCTTGCACGATTGTGCGGCCAACGACGAAAGAGGGTATGCCGGTAAAGCCAAGGTGTTTGGCGAGGTGGTCGGTTCTGCGCAGGGCGGCGTCACTCTCCGCCGAGTTCAGATCGCGCAGCAGCCGGTCCGGATCGATGCCGACCTCGGTCGCCACATACCGGAACAATGCCTCGTTGGGAATGCCGCGCGTGTTCATCAACCGCTCGTGAAATCGCACATACTGGCTTTGCCGCTTAGCGGCCAGCGCCGCGCGCGCCGCGTGGTTGGAAGCCTGTCCGAGAATCGGCCACTCTTTGAAGATGACGCGCACGCGCGGGTCGTTCGCTTGAATGTCGCCGAGATACTCGGACACGACCCGGCAATACGGACACTGATAGTCGAAGAACTCGACGATCGTCACCGTCGCGTCGGACGCCCCAACCGCCGGGTCGGCGGGATCGTTGAACAGCGCCGTACAGATGTCGGCGACCGGTTTAGCGCCCTGCTGCTGGACTCCAAATTCAAGGCCTGCCAACGGTGCGGACATTGGGTTCGGGCGCGACGTGCTTCCGGACAGGATCAAGTTCCGAAATCCTGCGGGGTTCCGACGCGCTTCGAATTCGAATTCGTCGGCCGACCGGTTCGAAATGACGATGTTGACCGCGATCAGGGCGGCGGCAACGGCGATCAAAAATTTGTAATTTTGCGGAATGCCGATTTTCATGCCTGTTCGATGCCACAGTCGAGCGGCCCACGCATCACAATCGTTGGTGATTTCGGTTTTTGTTAATGGCCCGGCCGCTACCGTTCACCCTGTCCCATAAATCGTGACGCCATTCGTCTCTGACAGAAACGGCGGCAACGATGCTGCGCAGTCCTCTTTCATCGCGCTAGTCTTAAACTTTCGTTAGCGAACCGCCCCTAATCTCGAATGGTCTTGGTTTGTCATCTGACAACTTCAGGGTATTCGAATGCTGCGCGGTAAACTGTACGTCGTTTCAGTTATTCTTCTACTTCTCACCGTGATAGGCGTGTCTCATCCGACCGACGCGTTCGCGAAGAGCAATCGCTATGTCCTGCCGGGGCATGGGGCGATCGCTGTTGCTGTTCCGGCGGAGTGGGCGGATTCGATACATCAACCGCGGGGCGAATCACCGCCGACAATTGTCTTTCGGACGGCGGATTCGTCAAAATTTCAGGTGTTGATCACCCCGATCTGGCACGTGAACAAAAAGAGCGACGAAGCCCGCGTCCGTAGCGCGAAGTCGATAGTGGAGGCGTCTGCGGGCAAAGCCGCGTCATCTGCGATCGAACAGGAATTGCCAGTACGGCCATTCTCGGGCCGGTTGGGCAAGGGCTACTATTTCTCGGCAACCGATCGAAACCCCGAACCGGGTGGGTATCGCTACCTAACCCAAGGGGCGATCGTGATCGATGATCTGACCGTTACCTTCACGATTCTGACGAATTCTGGTTCCGGAGATGCCGTCACCGATGCCCTGCAGATGATCAAAGAGATTCGGCGCATCCGTTCTTAGTCGCGTAGGATGCGCCTGCATCACCGAACGGCAGCAATGCAGGCGCTTCGACAGATCAGCGCTGATTCAGCCTGTCATCCATCCCTAAAAGTAGTCGTCCCTGAGGCTTCCGTCATATCGACGGGTCTTGAGGCAACAGCGCTTGAAACCGCCTCCCGGAACCGCAGGGGCAGAGATCGTTTCGGCCAAGTTTTTCGACAAGTTCCTTGTCTCCATGGACAACGCGATACCCGCGTTTGACCCTGGTTTCGGACGGGAACCCTTTCCTACGCTTGCTCGTGCGCTCGAAAGGAAGGTTCGTCGTAGTCGTTGCGGTGGTTTGGCATGACGCACCTCCAAATTGTTTGCCCGCGCCGACCATCGCCGCGGGAGCGACGTTGTAGATCAGTCGGATGGTTAAATGCAACCGGTCTATGCGTGGGTCACCGGCGCGGCGGGCATGGTTGGATTCTTCGTTACGGACGTCACCTACGTCCGCGTCTTCGCGATGGCCGCGGCGACCTTTCCGCTATGAGTCAGCCGGCCGAACACGGGCAATCCCGATATTCGCCAGAACAGCCGCTGCCCCACATAGGCGGCGGGGCGATAGGCGTAGCGGATCGGCAACAAGGCCTTGGCGCGCGGGCCAAAGCGGAACAACAGGAAATCGGTGGACGGCAGGAATAGAAAGCGGAGTAAGGCCCGGTGCCCGCGTTTACTTTGCATCCGGCGGCGCCAAATCTCGCGCAGTGTCGATATGCCGCCAACGGCGCCGGACAAGGCTGCCTCGAGCGATCGGCGGTTCGTCCAACTAGGACTTTTGTCGAGCGCGGTGAGCACCCCGTGAGGCACCGGCGCATCCAATTGTTCCACTAGGAACCGCAACATCGTGTCGATGGGAAGTTCGAGCCGGGCGCTCTTCACCATGCGGCTGAATTCGGGCCAATCGATGCCGGGCGCCCCGTTGATCAGCAGCATGGCGTCGCATGCCCATCGCAAATGCCCCCGCGTGCGCTCGTGGAAGGCGGCGGTCAGGATGTAGATCAAGTGATGGGTCGGTGAGGGGACGCGCACCGGAACGCCGGCGATCTCCGCGGGCAGGCTTGCCGACCAGAGTGCCTCCGCATCGTCCTGATAGATCGGGGCGTCATACAGCGCCGCATGGACCACAAGCGGCAATCCGTCCCTGTGCCGGAAACCTTGGCGCGCGCCGGGTGCGGCCTCGGGCAGCCGCGCGGGCGCGAAATCGCAGCCGCGCAAGGCTTTACCGGCAGCGGTCAACGCGTCCGGACGGACGAGCAGATGAAGCGCATGACAATGCCGCTCGACCGGTGTCTGGTATGCGGTATCCGCCAAGGCGCCACCCCGGAGGGCGACAACCGGGATACTCGCCTCGGTCAATGCCCCCAGAATGCCGGTGTGGATTTCTCGAATGACAGTACTGCGCAAGTCCTCGCGTACGGTGGCGACCCGCAGATAGGACTGAAGCTCTTTTTCGAGCGCAAAATTATTGCGGCGCGCGGCGCCGTAGACGATGGGCAGCAGCCCCTTGAGACCCGTCATGTCCGTCTCGAAAAACTGCTTTATGTCTCCCACGCGCTGCTGGAAGTCTTGCCATGCCGCCGCCGCCGCCTCGGGGCCGCACACACAGGCGCGCAACAGCAGCGTTCGGATTTGATCCGGCCGGACGATGGCAAGCGCGGACTTGATCTCCGCTACCGGGTCATCGAAATCGTCAGGGTTTGGCATTTGACGCTCGGCGGCGCGCGATGGCCGCTTCCGCCAATTTGAGCAAATCTGTCCGCAGCCCTTCGTCTTGTTGGCGGCTCATGTTGTTCCCATGAATTCGCCGCCGGACGAGCACCTGATCGACATGCTCGACCGGCACGCCCGCGGCCTTGGCATGGAACAGCAAGCCCGCCGTTTCGTCGTTTTGACCGGAATCGGTACCGAACCCGCCGATGCGATCGAAAGCGTCCCGGCGGAGCAGCATCCCCTGCAAGGTCGTCAGGCGGGCGCCGTCATGCTCGGTCCCGCGCAGTTGCTCTGCTTCGTGGGCCAGTTCGACTTCCCAGAAATTTTCGATCATGCACGTGCAGAGTCCCGCCCCCGGATTGCGGGTCAGCCGGTCGACCTGCAACTCGGTTTTCTCCGGCACCCACAAATCGTCGGCATCCTGAAAGGCGATGATGGCGCCCGCCGCCGCCGCCATGCCACGGTTTCGGGCGGCTTTCACGCCGGCGTTCGGCTGATCGATCACTGAGATTAGGGCACCATATCCGTCGAGAATCGCCTTGGTGCCGTCGGTCGATCCGTCGTTCACGACGATGACTTCCATCGGGCTGTAGGTTTGTTGCAGCACGCTCTCAAGGCAATCGGCGATGAACCGTTCGCCATTGAACACCGGGATCACGCAACTCACGACGGGGTCGGCCGACATATCGAACCTGCCTGCTCTACGGCTTGAGTGACGAAAGCTCGGGAAGCGGCGGATCCAGCGCAAAGAGGTCGACCATGTCGTCGAATTTGTTGAGCTGCGGCGCAGAATAGGCGTCCCCGTCGGGTGCGTTCTCCGGGATGGCCGGGTTGGCTGCCGCGCCTTCATCGTTCGGCAGCGCGAGCCTTTCCTCGACGAGTTGCTTGGTCAGGGTTTCCACATCCGCCGCGGCCACGGATTTTTCGATGCCGTAGCGGTTGGCGACGGCGTCGACGATCGTATCCAGGTCGTTCCCGTTTTCAATCAGGGACCAGATGAAGCCGCCGACGAGGTCCATGCTGTAATACATGCCGTTGGAAAGGTTGATCAGAACCGCTTCGCCGTCGACTTCCTTGGCGGCGACTTCTGCTGTGTTGGGTTTGAGGAGCTTGTGCATGTTGTTTCTTTTTCTATTTGTTGAATTGGTAAATTCATCAAGCTGATGGGGGAGGCTGGTTCGTCCCCGTCATCGCATTCTGCGGGACGGCCGATTGATCCAAGGAACTGTCCAGCACCCGGCGATACAGCGCGTCATAGGCGTCCACATTGGCATCGATGCTGAACCGCTCGATTGTGTCCTTGCGCGCAGCCTGACCAAGGCCCTCGGCAAGACGGGGCTGCGAGAGCAGGAGTTTGAGCCTTTCGGCGAGCGCCAACGGGTTCTCTTTGCCGACGAGGTATCCGGTCTTTCCGTCGATCACGACCTCCGCCAGGCCACCGGTCCGGGCCGCGACCACGGGTCGCGCCATGAGCGCGGCCTCGATCGCGACGAGGCCGAAGGGTTCGCGCCAGCGCGAGGGGATCGCCATGACGGTTGACCGGCTGATCAGGTCGAAGACCGAGTCCGGCTCCACCCAGCCGGGGAATGTCACCGAGCCTTCGAGCCCAAGGCTCCTAGCCTGTTCTTCGAGCGCCGGCCTTTCCGGCCCGTCGCCCGCGACCGTGAGCCGGGCGTCCGGAAAGCTTTCGCGGACATTGGCGAATGCATTTAGCGCGACATCGAAGCCCTTTTCCCGGATGAGCCGGCCGATGCACAATATATGCGGCGGCCCGGCGGGCATTGGCGTCGGTTTTGCGTTGCCGGCGGTCAGCCCATTGTAGATGCGGGACGACTTGTCCTGTATCTCGGGGAACATCGATCGGATGTCGCCCAGGGTGGCGTCCGACACGGCGGTGACCCATGCTGCTTCGTCGAAGGCGCGGTGGACGATGCCGCCCATCCCGCCCGATTCCGAGAAATCCGCGTGGATCGCGACCACCGTCGGGATCGGTGCCCGCCTGTTGCTTTCAAGATGCAAAGCGATACTGGGGCCGTAGAGGTTCGCGTGGATCAGGTCGGGGGCGACGTCGTCCCGGATCGACCCGATTCTTCGCCGTAGTCTGATAAACGCTTCGGGGTCGCGGCTGCGGAGAACCTCATGAAACGGCAGGCGGTGGATGGTCGTTTCGTCGAGGATTTCGTGTTCGGGGTAATCGAACTGCTGGGTCGTCACCACCGTGATGTCGTAGCCCCGTTTTTTGAGGACGGGGATAACCTGGGCCGCGAGGGTTTCGACACCGCCGATCGTGGGCCAGAAGAACTCGGTCCAGTAGAGCAGTCGAATGGGCTTGCCGCTATGCATTGCCGGCGACCTCGCGGCTGATGCGCCGGACGGTGGGGCCGATCTCGCCGACGTCGTGACCAAGCTCCAGCCAGAAGGCCGGCACCGTTGTTACCAGGTCGCCCAGTTTGTCCAGCGACCTTGGCGCCGCGCCCGGCAGGATGATGATCGAGCTTGGTGCGAGCGCGAGCATGGCTTCCATCGATTTTGCGGGCCGATAGGTGGTCCGGGGCTGGTCGACCACCCGCGGCAGAATCACCGCAGAAATCGGTGTTTCCCGGGCAAACCGTCCGCTCGGGTGATCTGACAGATACGCGACGGATTTGTGCTCTATGTCGTGGTTCGGTTTGTGCGCTATCTCGGCGAGCGCTGGGAACCGGCTGATATGGTCGTTCGCGATCAGGCAGGTCGCGTAGAGCGAATGACCGATCATCTGGCCGGTCTCCGTCTGCGCCAAGGCGACGAAATCATCACTCAGGAAGTGGAAGCCTTCCAGGAAGCTGGCGACCGACGACGTGCTCTTGCCGGACCCGCCGCTGCCCACGAAGAGCATGCCTTCGTTCTCGGCGATTGCCAGGGCCGCGTGGATGAACTGCACGTCCTGATCGTCCAGCCAGATCGACAAAAGGCGATGAAACGGCCGCGCCCGCTCATCGAGGAACAGCAGCGATCGCTTCCGGACGCAGCCGGTAATGCGGTTCGCTTGACGATCCAACAGCATGACCGTCGATTCGCGTTGGTGCAGGACATATCGGGCGTCGGGCGTTACCGAGACATTGCCGTAGAAATCGACCTCTTCCGGCCACCGGGTCCAGAAGGCCGGGCCGGCCACTTCTTCGTCCCAGACCTCGACCGTCAGGGCGGGGTCGATGCCGTCCGGTACGCGCAAATGGCATAGCGACCGATCGATGTCGGCCGCCAGATCATCACCGACAATGCGCAGTCGGACCGGGAATCCCGCGATCCGATAGTCCATCTCCACGATCGAATTCGGCGGCCGGCTGGCCACGCCTGTGAACGTGTCGTCCAATTTGTCGATCGCGTCCGCGATCTCGATTTCCTGGGCCGGCAGGGTGGCGGCGCTGTCGGTGCTCATTGCATTGACTGACCGTATTTGGCCAGCGATTCCCGAATGCCGCCCCGGTGCTGGCTGATGACCTTGAAGATGTGTTTGATCCGGTGGGCGTGCATGCGGAAGCCGCGCGTGCCGCATTCGTAGGTAAGATCGAGATGATGCGGTTTCAGGGGGGCGGTGACGCCCGCGACCCAGCGCGTCAGATAGGTCAGGCGCGGCGATTTTTGCTGGATCAGGCAGTGTTTGAGATGAAAACGGGCGCTCAAGGTATTCGTGTCCAAATCCTCGGGAACCGGCCCTCCCAGCAGTTCGCGAACCAATAGCAGACGCGCCCGGAAAGCCCGGCCCATGCCATGGGCTTGCAAGTGGCGGTCGATCGAATGCCAATCCAGCGTGTCTTCATACCGGACACAGATCGCGGCCAAATCTATGAGTTGGCGCAGACAGACCTCGCCCAGCAAAAACCCTGTGTCCTGAATTTCGGAATTGAAGATATTGTGCATGACACGGTGTTCGGGCGAGAGCGCGACCATTTTTAGGCCGTCAACATCCACCGGAACCGCATGCGCCCATGCCTCCTCGGCATTGATGAAATGGCGCTGTTCGCCCGCTTGAATGTGAAGCTCAACCGGAACCATCCGTTCCTTATGGTGGAGCGGACGGTAATGGTAGGTCCAACGCTCTTCCGCGTCCTTGGGCTCGTATCCTGCAGCTTGCATGACGTCGACGCAGGCTTCGAGGTCGGCAAGCGGCACGACCATGTCGAGGTCCCGAAGGACGCGTCCGCCGATCCCATCCGGTGGCGTTTCGAAGAGAAAGAGGCCGCCCTTCAGGATCATTGGCGTACATCCAACCGAGTTGAGCAAACCGACGACTTCCTCGGCTTCGCTCTTGATCCGCGTGTTGATCTCCTGGCCCATGAAGTAGCGACGGCGCAATGCCTGCTGGGCCTCACGAGGAAGGCCGTCGAAGAGATCTCGCCGGCGCAGTGCTACCGCAAACGCGCCGGTCACATGTTCCTGGTCGGCCAGGCGAAGCAGAAGCGACCAATCCAGGTCCGGGTCAGAGAGATCCGCCGCCAACCCGTCGCTATCGTCAGCGGCCGGATCGACGTTCAACGCCTTGGTAATAATGGAAAACGTATGGCGAAAACCGGTCATGATCGGAACATCGATCCATTAATTGATGCGCGTCGTTTTCCAATTTTCCGCGAGAGATTATGGAATCTGTACAAATCGGATAAATATTTGATTCCTCCGGTTAATTTGCGCGGCTGTCGAAGGAATATCCTTAATCGTAGGCGATGACAGCTCCACCGGTCTATCGGCCACTGTGAGTATCCCTTTAGTCAACGTCGACGTCCTAAAAGATTGCCCACAATGGGTTTCTCAGATCGTCGAGTGAGTTGGCCCGGTGGTGTCCTGAGGGGGGATCAGTCCTTCGTCGTCAGCCGGAGACGGAATTCTGGATTCGGCGCCCAATGAAAGCGGGTGTGTTCCGGCGGTCCATCTTTGGTGGCCTCGAGAGCGTAACTTTTCGCCAAAGCGGCAAGGAAGGTACAGGTGATCTCGTGGGTCAGCCGGTCGCCGACGCACATATGCCGGAAGAGGCCGAAGGGCGCATATTCGATATGTGAGAATTTTCGATCGATGAACCGGTCCGGATCGAATTTGGCGGGGTCTTTGAAGACCTGGGAATCCTGATGTCCGTCTCTGATGCAAATTCGAATCAGCCAACCCTTGGGAATTACGTAATCGCCGAAGTCGAGATCGCGGATGGCTTTCCGATGCAGATACTCGCTCTGCTCGAGCCGCAATGTCTCGCTGACTATTCGATCGGCCAAGGAGCGTAAATTCTGGGGACAGGGTGTTTGGTCCTGCAGTCGCTCCATCCACTCGGGGTGATCCCCGAGGTGCTTGAGAATCCACATGAGTAATCCACCCACATCGTTGCACCCGGATTCCAGCATGAAAATCAGGTTGCCGAGTATGGTTGGGTCATCGAATTTGGTCGGGTTGACCCGCGCGATTTCAGAAAGCAGCGAGACGGAATGACCGCAATCCGCTTGATCGCGCTGCGCCTCCTGGACAAGAAAATCTGTCAATCGCCCGAGGTTTTCCTGCGCCCTCTTCCGTGATGATCGCAGCGTGAGCCGTGGGATGTTGACCTGTTGATAGAGCGGCAGCAGCCGTGTGAATGCATCGCTGCCGGGTTGGATGCCGAACAGTACACGCGCAAAGATCGCGAACAGCATTTGGTCCAGGTAAGGCCGGGGTTTGACGCCGTCCGCCTGTCCGGATTTGGCGTCGGCAGCCATTCGGGATAGTGCGTTCGTAGCCTCGGCATCGATCGCGGTGGAACAGCCACTCAAGAAGTTCGGCGAGAACGCGGACCTGAACAGGTGATTGTAAACAGGATGATCATCCTGATTCATGTAGCGCAGAAAGCCCTTCGGAAATAAGAGACTGAAAGGGGCGGGTGGCCATAGCTGCAACGCGTCGTCGTGTTGGCGAAGGAGGTCGAGACCCGCCTTATGGCCCACGATGCACACGGTAGGGCGCAGTGAGGGGCATGGCAGCGTGGAACCCGTCTTGAAGATGGGTCCATACCGTTCGGCCTGTCGTTGGTAGAAACGGTGGTCCAAATACGGACCCCACGGCAAAATTTCAAATTTTCCGGGCAGGGCACGCCTTCCACGACTGGAACCATGCCACATCCACCCGATCAAGCCGATGGCTATGAAAAGGGCTAAGATCGCCAGCATTCGAAGCAGTGCCGGCGTAAAGATGGCCATGGCGACGACCAGGAGTGAATAGGCCGCAAGCAGCCCTGCCAAGGCGATTGCCTTCTTGCTCCCCTGATACCGGAATGGCCGGAACATGGCCAGCCGCCAGGCAGGCCAAGGAAGCGCCAGGAGAAACCCAGCTTCGATGAGCCGTTCGAGAATGTTTGCCGCAATATCCATTTGATATCCTATCGGCGCATATTGGCTATTAACTGCCAATGAAGACCAGTCGCCCGCCAGTGCTAATCCCGAAACTTTGGAGGGGAAATATCGGGACGAATTGCTCTAATCCGGTTATCCGCGGGCATGCCGGTATTTCACTTCCTCGATCCCATGACGTACCCTTTGTCATGGGCTTGAAAACCCACCGACCGAGGAGCGCCGCATGGAACCGTTGTTTCATCTGTCCATTCCCGTCGACGATCTGGACCGCGCGAAGGCGTTCTATGTCGATATGCTCGGTTGCAAGATCGGGCGCGAGACGCGGGGCCGTTTCGACATCAATTTTTTCGGCCATCACATCGTGGCGCATCATTCACCGCGCGAAGCGGGGAAGGCCAACGGCACCATCGCGTCCGACGGGGACACCGCGCCGCTGCGGCATTTCGGCCTGATCCTGCCGCTCGACGAGTGGAAGGACATGGAGCGCCGGCTGACGGACCGGCATGTCGAATTCACGCTGTCGCCGCGCCTGTCCTTCGCGGGCAAACCGGCGGAGCAGCACATCATGATGCTGCCCGACGGCTGCGGGAATATCGTCGAATTCAAGTCCCAACCGCGCGATCGCGTGTTCGCCACCGACGCGCCGTAACGGACATCAGAGGCGCGCGCGCCGCGGCATCTCGAATAGGGCAGTGGTCGAGTATCGATCAACCATCATTCCATTTAATGGAATTAACCATTCATAATTTTCGGTATTCGCTTATTCTGCAGAAATAATAAGGTTCAGTCCTGATCAGGATTGAAATCGACACAACCCGTGCCGATGCCGATCAAAAAATCGGAGGATTAGCACAATGACCACGACAGCTTTGACCGAAGGCGCCCATCACATCGGACTGACGGTGCCCAACTTAAGCGACACACGTTCATTTTTCGTCGATGCATTGGGATTCAGCCAAGTCGGCGACGTGCCGGCCTATCCCGCCGTTTTCCTGAGCGACGGGACGACAATGATTACGCTTTGGCAGGCGGAAAATCCGGAGACGTCGACCAAGTTCGATCGGAAGAACGTGATCGGCCTGCATCACTTTGCCCTGAAGGTGATGGACGCCGACGCGCTGGATCACCTGCATGGTCAATTGGGAAGCGTCGATGGCGTGGACATCGAGTTTGCCCCCGAGCCGCTCGGCGATGGCCCGGCAAAACATATGATGCTCTCCATTCCGGGCGGCATTCGCATGGAACTCATCGCGCTGCCTGCGTGAGTCCTTCTCGCAATAAATTCGATGGCTGAAGACGGGATCACGGACAATGGAAGAAACCACGACGCTGCAAGGCTCGCCATTTCATGCGGGCGAGCAGGAAGTGCAGGAGCGCCTGGGGGTCGGGGACATCGAGGACTGGGCGCGCAAGGTCGTTCGCCCTTTCCTGCCGGAGCAACACCGTGAATTCCATACCTCGCTCCCTTTTTTGGTCGCCGCGGCCATGGACGAACAGGGCCGGCCTTGGGCGACTTTACTGACGGGACCCGATGGGTTCATTACGTCGCCCGATCCCCGGTCGTTGGTGATGGATGGCGTCTCGCTCGACGGCGACCCGCTGAGCGGCGCGCTTTCCTCGGGAAGGCATTTGGGGCTGCTCGGTATCGAGTTGGCAAACCGTCGGCGCAACCGCATCAATGGACGCGTGCGCGCTGGCGGCGATGATCGATTGATTTTTGACGTCGACCAGTCATTTGGCAATTGCCCCCAATACATCCGGGAACGGGAATGGACCCGCGTTGAAAATGACTCCTCCGGGAGCAATGAAAAATTCGATCGCTTGACGGCGAATCAAAGCGAATGGATCGGTCGGGCTGACACCTTCTTTATCGCGAGTGGCTATATCGGTGATGGCGACAGCCCGACTTTCGGGATGGATGCGTCGCATCGGGGCGGCGAGCCGGGGTTCGTACAGGTCATTGACGACAAGCGAATCCTATTCCCGGATTTTGCCGGAAACAACCACTACAACACGCTCGGAAACATCGTTCTCAATCCGAAAGTCGGTTTCCTCTTCGTCGATTTTCCGACGGGAAGCCTGTTGCATTTAACCGGCCGCGCATCGATCGACTGGGAGTCGGAGGCGGTGGTGAAAATACCCGGCGCGCGCCGCATCGTGACATTGGAAATCGATGAAATCCGTGAACGCCGGTCAGCCGTGCCATTGCGTTGGGAGGAAAGCGCCGATTTCGTGCGTTCCCTGCGGCTGGTCGAAATGATTCGCGAAAGCGAGGAAATCACCTCCTTCGAGTTCGAAGCGCGAGACGGTGCCCCCTTGCCGATGTTTGAAGCTGGCCAGTATTTGCCCATAGAGCTGGAGGTGCCCGGTATCGATGGCCCCGTCAGCCGGACATATTCACTCTCCGGTCCACCGAGCACGGAGCGCTATCGTATCTCCGTCAAACGGGAGCCGAAGGGAATTGCATCGCGGCATCTTCACGATCGAGTGGAGGTTGGCGCCATCATCGATGCCCGCCATCCCGCGGGCGAGGACCTCATGCTTCCCTGCGCCCAGTGCCCCGTTGCGTTGATTAGTGCCGGTGTCGGGATCACCCCCATGATGTCCTTGCTCCACGAGCTGGCCGAGGAGGGGGGTGAGCGTCCTGTATGGTTTATCCATGGGGCCCGCGACGGAGCCCGTCACGTCCTGTCAAAAGAGACGAGAGACCTCGCTGAACGGAGGCAGGCCGTTACCCTGCATTTCGCGTATAGCAGTCCGGGGAGTGACGAGACGCTCGGCAAAGATTTCGACAGCGAAGGCCGCATCGACGGCCAACTTGTCACGGCCCTCGTGGACGCCCCGGATGCACATTATCTGCTCTGCGGCCCGACGGGATTCATGGCCGGGATTCAGGATGCCTTGGAACGCAATGGCGTGCCCCCGGAAAATATTCATACGGAGTCATTCGGGCCGAAAGGCTGATAGTGACGTATGTCTCGCGTCGATTGATGAGGAAGGTGGGATTCGCGGCTCACACATCCGTTCCCAGCCTCACGAGGCGGTTAGGCGTTCAAGTCCAAAGATCGCGATATCCCGATCGATGCCTCTGACATTCTCTTTCCCTAGATCGACCAAACGGCCTTCCGGGTCATCGAATAACATCGCGATGTCGGATGTCAGGATGCAGTCCATGCCGGCTTCCTTGGCTTTGGACTCCATCCGTGCGGCGATATTAATCGTATCGCCGTAGAAGGCGATATTTCTCCTGACATCTCCTTCCTCACAGACGATGACATCCCCGCCGTGAATGCCGATGCGAAAATCGGGACAAACTCCGAATCGTCTTTCGTATTCCGGTCGTTCGTGGGCGACTGTCGCGTATAGATCGTCGACCGCTTCGAGGATGCCGGTTACCCGCTCGCCCGCTTTCCAGTCCCATGTCGCGATGAATCCATCGCCTTGGTAGCGGTAGATTTCTCCGCCATGGTCCGCGATGGGTTTGGACGCGTCGAACATGAATTTGCCGAAGAGCTGATTTGTTTTCTCGGGGCCCAGTGACTCGACGATATTCGTTGATCCATTGATATCCAAGAACAAGAAGATTCTCCTTTCCCAAGTCGGGCGATGATATTTGCCCACCAACAAGGAGAAAATGTTCTTGCCGCCGACGAAACTAATGACTCTCAAAACCATCACCGCCAACAAGGAGACAGCGAGTAGCGCCGGTATTGCTGCCGGATACCGGTCATAGACGAATGTCAATTCATCCCAGCGTCCGCGAATAGCGTAGTTGGCATGATGAACGATGAGAAACAGGCCGGTGAGTATCAGAATGTAGATCAGGTTCGATTTCAGCGGGTGCATTTCCCGCAACCAGCGGCCGCGAACGGCCTGAAAATAGAAGACCTCAAAACTGCTGATGCAAAGGCCAAGCAATGGCGCGCCGATGAGCATGTACCCCATGGCGAGGTCCAGGGCGCGCGCGACAAACATCGACGCTACGGAAAATACGATGGTCGATATGACAACCGCTGCCAGTCGTTTGCGCGTCACGCCTTTCATGTCGCCCACCTTAGCAGCAAAGAACGTAGCTATCTTCTTCCGCACGGACCGCGAATGCGGGTTGAAGGCAAATCGTTTTGGTAAGAGTGACCGATGGCTCAGACCACAAATTGCATTGTTTGCTCATTACCTCGATTGTGACCAGACTGATCAATCAACAAGAAAATTCGGGAGGCTCCAATGACCGCGCAAGAAGCTCGGACCACGAATGGGCGGGGACGCTTGTACGACAGCGTTATGGATACGATTGGCAACACACCGTGTATCCGTATCAACAACCTCGCGCCGGACCATGTTCGGCTCTATGTAAAAGCGGAATTCTTCAATCCGGCGTCGTCGGTGAAAGATCGATTGGCTGTCAGCATCATCGAAGAAGCCGAGCGAAGCGGCGCGCTAAAGCCAGGGCAAACTATTGTCGAAGCGACGAGTGGGAACACCGGCATAGGTTTGGCGATGGTCTGTGCCGCAAAAGGATATCCGCTGGTCGTTACGATGGCGGACAGCTTCTCGATCGAGCGGCGCAAATTAATGCGTTTTTTCGGCGCCAAGGTGGTCTTGACGCCGCGCGAAGAGAAAGGCTTTGGCATGTACCAAAAGGCCGTCGAACTTGCCGAGGCCAACGGATGGTTTCTTGCCCGGCAGTTCGAAACCGATGCGAATGCCCTGATCCATGAGAACACGACCGCGCGTGAAATTATGGCGGATTTCGATGGTGAACGACTGGACTATTTCGTCACGGGATACGGAACCGGTGGCACGGTTACCGGTGTTGGCCGCGTGTTGCGCAAGAACCGGCCCGAAACAAAGATCATCCTCAGCGAGCCTGCCAACGCACAGATTGTTGGTAGCGGGCGAGCGCAAGGACGCAACGATGACGGATCGCCAAACGAAAGCCATCCGGGCTTTGAACCGCATCCAATTCAGGGCTGGACACCGGATTTCATTCCACTGGTCTTGCAGGAATCGATCGACAATAACTACTACGACGAATTGGTTCCGGTTCCTGGGCCGGTTGGTATGGAATGGTCCCAGAAGCTCGCCCAACATGAGGGAATCTTTACGGGTGTATCCGCTGGTGCGGCGTTTGCCATTGCGATGCAAATCGCCGAGAAGGCAGACTCCGGCTCGGTTATACTTTGCATGCTGCCGGACACGGGGGAGCGCTATCTTTCCTCGCCGTTATTCGAATCGATCGAAGAAAATATGACTGAGGAAGAGATCGCACTGTCGCTCTCCACACCTGGATTCCATATGCCGTCAGCCTAGAATCGATGCCCCGTCCTTGCTTGATGCTGAATAGTCTTGGCGTGTAGCGCGCCGGCGAACTATCCCGCCAAGTCGCCGGCGACTTGGCGGGCGCGCTCGGCCTGCGTCCGTGCGATGACGGCGCAGGACCCCGTATAAGCCTCCGGGTCGAGTTTGGCCGCGATGTCTTCCGGCGACAGGTGGCGGTTCACGGTTTCGTCCTCGGCCAATAGGTCGGCGAAGGGGCGGCCGGTGGTCGCTGCCGCCTGGGCTGCGTCGTAGATCACGTCATGCGCTTCCTGGCGGCCGATCTCGCGTCCCAGGTCGAGCATCAGCGCTTCGCCCAGGATCAGTCCACCGGAGAGGTCCAAGTTGCGCCGCATGCGGTCCGTGTCGAGGCTCAGACCGTTGATCACCATATCGATTCGCACCAGGATATCGCCTATCGCCCCGCAGGCAGGCTCGACCGCGGCACGCATCATCAGGTCAGTGGTGCGGTCGGCCTCGTGCTCGGTCTGCATCGCCTCCAGCGCCAGCGGCACCAGGGCGCGCACATTTGCGGCAGCGGCAATGATATCCTGCGTCAGCTTCGGGTTGCGCTTTTGCGGCATGGTCGAACTGCCGACCGTACCGGCGGGTACCGGCTCCTCGACTTCGCCGAACTCCTGCTTCATCAGGGTGTAGATTTCGCGCGCGATCTTGCTACAGGTCGCCGCCAGCAGGCCGAGCAGCGTCACATACTCCGCCTTGTGGTCGCCGGTGGTACGGGCCGGTACCGGCATCGGCGGCATCTCCAGGTAATGCGCCATGCGCTCGTGCAATTCCTGACCCTGGTCGCCGAAGGACGCGAAGGTGCCCGCCGCCCCGCCCAGCATGGACGTGAAGGTGCGTTTCTCCGCCTCGCGCATGCGCTCCGCATGGCGGCACAACTCGTCGATCCAGACGCCGACCTTGAAGCCGAAGGTGATCGGCACGGCATGCTGGCCGTGGGTCCGTCCCGGCAGTGGCGCGTCGGCGGTGCGTTCCGCCAAGTCGGCCATGGCCGTCAGGATGCGGCCGATCTGACCTAGGAAGATCCGGTGCGCCCGGCGGATCAACAGCAGGTCGCCGGTCTGCGTGATGTTCTGCGTCGTAGCGCCCCAATGGACGTAGCCGCCGGCGTCGCCGTCGCAGATATGCGCCAGTTCCCAGACCAGCGGTACGATCTGATGCCCGGTTCGGGTCAGGGATTCGATCATGCGGTCGTGGTCCAGTAACTCGACCTTCGCCTTGGCGGCGATCTCCTTGGCCACGTCGGATGGAATCATGCCGAGATCGGCCTCCGCCATGGCGAGCGCGGCCTCAACGTCGAGCCATGCCTGCCAGCGGCTTTCCATGGTGAACAGGGCGCGGATGCCGGGATCGGCGATGCGGAAATTGGTCGGGTTTTGCGGCATGTCGGTCATCGGGAATTCCTCGTTGGTCGAGCAGGTAAAATTGGAAGATCAGGGAAGGAAGCTGAACTCACGCTGCTAAACCGCAGAATAACAGCAAATGGGACGCGGTGTTCACCGGGCCGACGGGCTGCGTTGTCACCCGGCAGCTGGTGCGGCGGGTAGACGGGCAACGGAATGCTCTATTTTCAACGCAACGCGGGTAACTTCGATTTGGTTTGCAGCGCAATTGATTCCCCGGCTCCAGGGCAAGACCTTAATCGTTCTCGTCGACAAACTTAATTGGGGGCATTGGACGTCGGTCGACGTCCAGGTGAAATATATCCGGGCGTCCGTAGTGGCCTGCGACATCCAGCGCTTTGCGTGAATTGCGCGCGGCCTCCGGATCGATCGTCGCGTAGAGGATTTCCTTTTTTTCATGAAGCGGCCCGGCAATGATACCGCCGAACGGTTTGACCACGATTGCGTCACCAGCATTCACCCATTCGTCGGCCGTAAACAAGCTATCCCGTCCCGGAAACGCTTCGGGAATGTCCATCCCTTGCAGGGCGGTAGCCGTGCTCAAGACCCAGCAGCCACCTTCGCGGGCAATGTGATTCATCGACGCTTGCCAGGTGTCGCCGCAATCCCAGGTGGGGGCGACATAGATATCAATATTTTGCGCATACAGGGCATGGCGCGCGAGTGGCATATAACTCTCCCAACAGATTAGGCAACCGATCCGGCCGACTGGCGTATCGACGACTTTCAAGCCGCTGGCGTCGCCACACCCCCACACCATGCGCTCGGGATTTGTCGGCATCAATTTGCGATGGCGATTTAGAATCGAGCCTTCGGGTCCGATCACGACGACGGTATTGAACAATGTGGTGCCGCTGTACTCCGAATCGATTTCATTGAGCCCCATCACGACAACGACTTGGTGTTTCGCGGCTGCGTCGCGGATCGGATCCAGCCCACCGGCCGCAATATCAACCGAGTTGTCCAGGAGTTTGGCATGAATCTCGTTGCCTAGTGCCATATCGCCACCCGGGCGAAGGCGCCATATCCACGTGGGATATCCGGGAAGGTAGGCTTCAGGAAAGACGACAAGTTGCGCGCCTTCTCCGACGGCCTCGTCAAGCGACTGGAGCGCTTTTTGAGTGGTTGCCTCAAGGTCGAGCAATACAGGCGGTTTTTGACAAACCGCAACTTTGATATTCATGAAAATCACTTCCCCGTACGATGAAGGTTCAACATACTCCGGTAGGTATTGCCGATACAGGTGCAAGTGCTGGGTACGTGTCGACGCGTTGGGTGAGCATGGAGAAATCTGTTCTTTGGACCCTCTCCTACATTGTCCAATCGGATACCGGCAAATCGACCTCGTTGACGTTACCTGATACATGACTTGTGTTGGGTAAATCGAGAGGGGGCGTTCATCATGCAGCCGGAATACGTTGTGGTCGGGGCGGGATCGGCGGGCTGCGCGGTTGCGTGCCGGTTGGTACAGGGCGGCGCGCGGGTCGTGTTGCTCGAAGCGGGACCGAAGGACAGCAATCCTCGAATCCATGTGCCGGCGGCCTTGCGCCCCTTGCTGAAGGATTCCAGCGTGAACTGGAATTTCACGGCGCAACCGGTGGAGAGCGCGGGCGGTCGCAGCCTCTTCCTGCCGCGAGGCAAGGTGCTCGGCGGGTCCAGTTCGATCAACGGCATGCTCTATGTCCGCGGTAACGCCGCCGACTACGACGGCTGGGCGCAGCGCGGATGCCGGGGTTGGTCCTATGACGAGGTCCTGCCGTATTTCCGACAGTCGGAATCCTACAAGCAAGGTGGCGATCCGGCGTATCGGGGCGGGGACGGGCCGCTTAAAGTCGAGGATTACCGCACCATCCTGCCGCTCACACACCGGTTCGTGCAGGCCGCGCAGCAAGCGGGTTTTCCGCTGACGCCGGACTATAACGGCGGGCAGCAGGAAGGCGTCGGCTATTCGCAGATGACCCGGCGCGGCCGCTTCCGGGGATCGACGGCGCAGACCTATCTGCGTGCGGTCCGCAGCGATCCCAATCTTGAGGTCATCACCGGCGCGCGCGCCGGGCGGCTGATTTTCGATGGCAAAAAATGTGTCGGTGTCACCTACCGGCAGGGCGGTGAGGACAAGGAAATCCGCGCCAGCCGGGAGGTCGTGCTGTGCGGTGGCACCTATAACTCGCCGCAACTGTTGCAGGTCTCGGGGATCGGGCCGGGTGCACATCTTCGCGACATCGGTGTCGAGGTCCGCCACGACCTGCCGGGTGTTGGATCGAATCTGGCCGATCATTTCGCTGCGCGGCTGAAGCACCATGTCCGGGGCGAGGTGACCATGAACGAGCTTTCACGCTTTCCCCGCGTCGTGCCGGAAGTCGCTAAGTACATCCTATTTGGCAACGGGGCGCTGACCTTCGGTGTGACCAGCGCGATGGTGTTCTGCCGCAGCCGCGAAGGGCTCGCCAGCCCGGACCTGCAGCTCACCTTCACCCCCGCGACGCCGATAGACACGGGGCAGGGCGCGTTGGAGAAGGAGCCCGGCGTCCAACTCACCGTAATTCCTGTGCGGGCCGAAAGCCGGGGCAATGTGATGGCGGGCAGTGCCGATCCGATGGAGGACCCGGTCATCACGCCCGCGTACCTGACCGACGAGAATGACGTCAACGTATTGGTCAGCGGCGTTGAGATATCCCGCCGAATTTTGGGCGCGCCGGCGTTGAAAGAAGTTTCATTGGGCGAATATGCGCCGGGACCGCAGGTCCAATCGCGCGATGAGATTCGAGACTTCACCCGCAAGAGCGGCGGCACGATCCATCACCCGGTCGGCACCTGTAAGATGGGAGAGGACCCTGCGGCTGTTGTCGACTCGCGCCTGCGTGTCCATGGTATCCAGGGCCTTCGTGTGATCGATGCTTCGATCATGCCGACGCTGACGACCGGCAACACCAACGCGCCGGCCATCATGATCGGTGAAAAAGGGGCGGCGATGATCCTGGAAGACCGGGCCGGCTAACTGGAATTCGTCCGACGTTTGGATCAGGCGATCTTCGGGTCGTCCAGAACCTTGACCTCGCGCTGCGGGAACGGAATTTCGATGTCGTTGGCTTTGAGCGCTGTCCAGATCATCAGCAATAGGTCGGCGCCGACGCGGTTCTCACCGTCGTCGATGCCGTCCATCCAGAACTCGACCAGAATATCGATCCCGGAGTCGCCGAATTTCTCGATTTCGGCATCGGGCCGAAGTGCGACCGGCAAGTCTTCGCCGCTCAGCACCTTGGGGTGACTGGCGACGATCTCGCGCACGATCTCGAACAGCTTCTCCAGGTCGGTTTTGTAAGCGACCTGGAATTTCAGCGAATAACGCTGCTGCTTGTTGTGATGTGTCCAGTTGGTAAAGGCGGTGGTGATGAATTTTTCGTTCGGGACCATGATGTCCTTGCCGTCGAAGGTCTCCAGCGTCGCAGACCGCATGGTCAACTCGCGCAGTGTGCCCGACCGGCCGTCTTCCAACTGGATGAAGTCGCCGATCGTGATGCTGCGGTCCAAAAGAATAATGATGCCGGAGATGAAGTTCGACGCGATCTGCTGCAATCCAAATCCGAGACCGACACCCAACGCGCCGCCAAAGACGGCCAGTGTCGTCACGTCGATGCCCATCACATTCATCAACAGCAGGAAGATCAGCACGAACACGCCGATCTCGAACAGTTTGGCCGCGATTTCGCGCGTGCTGGGGTCGAGCGCCGGCTGGGTGCGAATGACGCGCTGTCCGGTGGCGTTCGAAATGCGGCCAAGCCAGAACAGAACGAAGCCGAACACCACGGTGCGCAAGACCGCGTAGAGGGTGAGCCTAATATTGCCGATCTCGATCGAAACGCCTTCGAGATGTTCGATGACTTCGCCGAGCCATCCGACGCTATAGAGCAGCGCGATCGGCAGACCGACCCACTTCAGAATGAGGCTGATCGTTGCGTTTTGCAGGAAATGCTTGGCAAGGCTGTAGACGACGAAGACGAAGGCGACGCCCTGGGCCGCCCGGATCAGCCACGATTCACCGGTCGTGCCCGCGCTGATCGCCGCCGCAATTCCCAACACGACCGCCGCCGAAACCGGCTGCAGGAGGCTGCGCGCGCGATACAGTGTGCTGCGGAACTCGAAATAGGCACCCGGCTGCGGTTCCTCGCGGAAGATCTTCACGCGCCGCGAAAGATAAGCCGCGATGACCAAGCCCACCGCGAGTGCCAACGCGATAATGCTCACCTGAACATAAAACTCGGCGCGGGACAGGTGTGAGATTATCTCTCGTCCAATTTCTTCCGCGCGCACGATCAGCCATTCCATCGCGTCTCAACTCCTCAGGGTGCAAGTTGATACTTATATTCGTTCTGGTAGGGTGACGTCGACCGGAAGGCATATCGTTCAGTCGATCTCGCGGATTTCGAATCGACGATACGATCTGCGATTGGCTCATGGACCGCCAACTGCGGTACGGTTAGGGGTGAAATTTCGCCGATAGCACTGGAGGAAGCGCCATGGCCGTGGAACTCGCCGAACAGGCTCCGGAAACGATTGTAATCAAACCGCTGGCAATGACCATCGGCGCGGAGGTGTCCGGCGTCGATCTGTCGAAGCCGCTGCCGGGTCAGCAAGTCGGCGAATTGCGCGCCGCGTTCCTGCGGTGGAAGGTGTTGTTCTTCCGCAATCAGCCGCTCGATCACGCACAGCAGGTCGCGTTCAGCCGTCAGTTCGGCGAATGCACGCCAGCGCATGCGGTTTATGGGCACCAGGACGATGCCTTTCCCGAGGTCTATTCCATCGACCGTGATCGCCGGAACAAACGCTATAAGGGCGAAGACCTATTGCATCCCTGGTCCGGCTGGCATGCCGATATAACGCCCGCCATCAACCCGCCGGCGATCTCGATTCTGCGCGGCGACAAGATGCCGCCTTATGGCGGCGATACCCAATTCTCCGACATGGTCGCCGCCTATAACGCGTTGTCACCGAATATGAAGGAGATCGTCGATGGCCTTCGGGGTATCCACCGCTATCAGGGCAACGCCGGCGTCAACGTGAGCAAGGAATATGTCGAAACGCTCAACAAGAACCTGATCATCAGCGAGCATCCCTTGGTCCGGGTCCATCCGGAAACTGGGGAGAAGGCACTTTATGTCAGTCCGAGTTTCCTGGAGACCATTGTCGGGTTCACGCCGACCGAAAGCGAGGCGATGCTGGCCATGCTCAAGACCCATGCAGCACGGCCGGACTTCAATGTCCGCTTTAAGTGGGATGATCATGCCCTGGCGATGTGGGACAACCGGCAGGTCCTTCATTTGGGTCCGAAGGATATCGTCGCGTCTGAATTCGACCGCGAAATTCACCGCACGACGTTGATGGGCGACATCCCTGTGGGACCCGACGGCAGGCAATCGACGCCGATCGAAGGCAATCCGATCAAGCCGGTCAACTGATCGTCTCGAAGGTTCAGGCCTAATAGACCAAAGCTTGACCGTCCCGGCGCGGGTCGGACGCGGCTGACAGCGCGCCGGAGGCGTCCGCGCGGATTGCGCCTGCGCTACCCCTGCCGCCCCAGTCGCCGACGGCCCGGATCGGGTGCCCGCGCCCGGACAGGTCTTCGACGACTCCAGACTCGACCCGGGACTCGATGATCATATCGTTGGTCTCGCGATGCGGGTAGGCGGACGCCGTCCGGCCCTGGAAATGGGTCCAGCGCGGGGCATGGATCGCTTCGGTCACCGAATATCCATGATCGTAGACCGCGGAGATGAGCTGCATGTTGGTCTGGACCTGCGTGTCGGCACCGGGCGTGCCGCAGCACATGTCGAGCTGTCCGCCGTCCGCCGGCGGCGCGGTGAAAACCATGACCGGGTTCATCGTGTGCCGAACCCGTTTGCCGGGCTGTAGCTGGTCGACATGGTCCGCATCCAGATGCCAGTAGTTCATGCGGTTGTTCAGCAGCATGCCGGTGCCGGGGCAGACGACCTGCGATCCATAGCTGTTCGATAGGCTTTGTAAGCCATCCACCGCGTTGCCCCATTTGTCGACGACGCAGTAATGCGTCGTGTCGGAATGCAGTTCCTTCGGCGATGCGTTCGCCCGATGGAAACGGTCCTTGGTGTCGGCAGGTCCCTCTTGATAGGCCCAAGGGTCGCCTTCGGTGACATTCTCGGCGGCCCGCTCGAGGTCGATCAGCTTCACGCGCTCGGCGGCGTATTCTTTGGAAACCAGCCCCTCGATCGGGACATTCACGAATTCCGGGTCGGCGACATACGCCTCACGGTCGGCGAAGGCCAGCTTCTTGGCCTCGACCATCACATGAATGCCCGCCGCCGTATGCAGACCCAGCGCCGCCATGTCGAAATGCTCGATCATGTTGAGTTCCTGCAGCAGGACATGGCCGGAGGAATTCGGCGGCGCTTCATACACCGTGCGCCCGCGGTAGGTGGTTGTGATCGGGTCCTGCCAGGCCATTTGGTACCGCGCGAGATCCTCCATCGTCAGGATGCCGCCGGCCTCGTCGGAGAATTTCACCAGTTGTTCCGCGATGGGGCCGGTGTAGAAGGCGTCGCGGCCGTTCTCCGCGATGATCTGATAGGTCTTCGCCAGGTCCGGATTGCGGCGAATCTCGCCGGGCTGCAGGGGTCGGCCGTCCGGCGCGAAGATCGCCGCCGATGCGGGGAAGCTATGCATGATGTCGCAGCCTTCGGCCAGCCGGCTCTGGAAATGCGATTGCGGCACGCCGGCGAGGCAGAGTTCGATCGCCGGCTCGACGCAGTCGGTCAGTGACAGCAGCCCGTATCGCTCATGCGCCGTTAGCAGGGCATCGCAGATACCCGGGACGGAGACGGACAGAATACCGTCGGTGACGATGCCATCGGCGAAGCGTTCCGGCGTTGCGGCCAAGGGTGCCGCGCCAGTGCCGTTCGCGACCTCGACGGTGCCATTGTCTTTCATATGCACCATGATGAAGCCGTCAGATGCGATGCCCGACCCCTGCGGCTCCGCCACGCCGAGCGCGAAGCCGATCGCGACCGCGGCGTCGACCGCGTTGCCGCCCTTCAGCAGCATCCGCATGCCCGCCATAGACGAAAGGGGATGGTTAGTGACGACGGCACCCTGCGCGCCCATGCGAACTTGTTCCCAGGCCTCAGCCCGTACTCCACCCGGCGTGTCGTTCATCGGTGTTTTCCTTTGTTTTGGACTGGCGGTCTGCCTCGACATTCGGGCGACGCGCGTCGACGTTAATTCGCGGGCGCTCATTTTGCGGAATTCGGTGCGCAAGCGCCAGCGCCTTCACCGTGCGCAGCGGGCCGCTTGATCCCGAAATCATGCCAATCCGTCTTGCGGCTGTTGCGTCGGGAATGTTCGCATGCACTGTCTCTGCGAAGGTGCCTGTGTAAAGAGCGCAATGGAACCCATTGGTTCTTACCGGCATTATTACAATGGGCTTGGTTTTCGAAGGACTTACATGCAAATGGTTGATGTATCCATCGATACAGAAACCCAGCCCGCCGACCCAAATTTTCAATGGTGTTGATCGTGAATGAAATTTGAAAGATCACTGGAAACAACGGTAGGGTGGTTGTACCAACGCGAATATTTTCGCGGCTATAGGCAAGTTCAGGGCTTCGGGCCCGCATCGGATGCGAATTTTTGAGTCATCGTATTGAAACTGAACTATTTAACGGACTCCCAGCTTGCATCATGTCGCATAGATTGCCACGGGGATCTATGAGATCGATGCGACTATGGTCCGCGCTGGCAGCCGTCGTGGCCGTCGTCATGGCATTCCCCGCAGCCGATGCGCTGGCGGCCGATCCGAAGCAAGAAACGTATGTCATCGATAGTAAGGGGACGACCGTTTATCGGGGCGGTGTAAAAGTGTGCCGCATTGGTTGCGGCCCGACCGCCCCACGTCCGATTCCGCCTGCCAATTCGCAGTTGCCACTGCAGGCGCTATCACAACCGTTCCCGCAACCGCCGCCGGAGTCGGTGATTCCGTTGTCGCCGCCGCCCACGTTGCGGCTTCCCGATAGCGTCATATCCGCGGACCGATACCCGGTGCAGCCGCGTCCGGCGCCCGCGCGAAGCGTATTTCAGCCGCAACCGTTGGGCGCCGCTTCTGCACCGACGCCGGTCGCCGTGCAACGGCCGGCAGCCGTCGCCCCGCCGCCGGTTCGTACGGCACAACCCGCCGCCCCGCAGTCGTCCTCGCCCCCGAAGAAAAGCGAAGGATTTACCAAAGGGCAAAAGGCACTGATGCTGAATGCGGGCGCTGCGACATTCATCGTCGGGTATGGCATTGGGTTTTGGGACTATTTCCAGACGTCGCCGAATGCGGGGGACGAAGGGTGGTTCGGCCCGGAAACGAAGCATCGCGGCGCCGACAAGTTGGGTCATTTTTGGACCACCTACACGCTCGGCCATGCCTTTGCCTATGCCTACCGCTGGTGGGACTACGACGCGGCGACGGCGAATGCGTTGGGTGCGCTTTCAAGTTTGGGCTTTCAGACCTTGATGGAGGTCGGCGACTCCTTTAGCGCGGACAACGGTTTCTCCTATGAAGATGCGATCATGAATCTTGCCGGAGCCGGGGCCGCCTACGTGTTGGGGAGATACCCGGAGCTGGCCCGGAAAATCGACTTTCGGCTGGAATACCGGCCCAGCAGCTTCGACGCCATTTCCGGCGATATCCTGACCGACTACGATAGCCAACGCTATCTGATGGCGCTCAAGCTCGACGGCTTCGATGTGTTTCAGAACTCATATCTGAGTTACCTGGAACTCCATGTCGGGTACGAGATGAGCGGGTCAAACCCGAACATACCGGGGCAGCCCGATGGGCGACGGGCGGATTACTATTTTGGGGCCGGCTTCAATGTCAGCAAGCTGGTTCAGGATTTCGTCGACGTGCGCGTTTTCGACTATTTCCAGCTTCCGTATACGTCGATAACGATAAAGAACGGCGACGACTGATGGCGATCGCCCGAAAAATTACGACACGAGCGCTCTGCGCGATTGCCCTGTGTGCGGTCTTGTCCGGTTGCGCCAAGAAGCATCTTTACCCGGGCGACCGCCGGTCCGACGACCAGGTCGCCTATATCGAGGCCGAACGGTTTCTGTTGGCAGGTGTGGAATTCAGCATCGACGGGGTGGCGGTCGGTTCCCTGGCGCAATATTACTTTCCGCCCGGGCTGCCGGACGAATGGTTGCCGGGGCGCTCGACCAAGGGCGCGTCCGTTTTGCCGGGCAATCACAAGCTTGTTGCTCACATCGCGAGTTACGGATGGGTCACGACGGCGCGGAAAGATTGCGCCGCCATGGCATTCCAGGTGGAACCCGGCCAGCGCTACAAGCTATTTGTAAAGCGGGGCGCACTGGTCATGCGGAACGTCGAGTCCGGTGCGGAGGTTGCGGCGACGCGGTTCGAGAATTGCCAACGCCAATCGATATCGGCCGGCAGCCGCCACGCGGCAATACCTACTGCGCGTATTTGATCAGCTTGCCTTTGACCGTGCGCACCGGCTCGCCGTCGCGGATGCGTTGGAAGGTGAATGCCATTCCCTGAGGCACCAGTTTCCGCGTATAGCTTTGCACCTGATAGGAGCCGTTCTTGGCGATCGACAGCACATTGATGATCAGCGACGTCTCCTTGATCCGCGCCCAGGCCAGCGGCTTCCCGGCCAGCGGGTCGGATGGTGCCGTCGATTGGTAGACACCGGCGGATGGTGCCGGCACAAACATCATCTTCTGCGTCTTGCGCCGGACCTTGGGTTTGCTGGGATTGCCGCCGCGCCGGATAACGGTGGTCCATTCGATGTTGAACCCTTGGCCGGCGGGCTGGATGGTGACATCGAGATCGCGCACGGTAACGCCGAAATACAGACTGTCCTTGTTCTCGGCGACACCGCTGCCTTTGAATGTCCCGAAAAAGGCACCCAGTTTCAAATCTTTGGATGCTGCCGGCGCGAGTTGCAGCAACAGCGCGGGCAAAATCGCCAGACCAACAAATAACAGCCGTTTCATCGCGTTCCTCGGGTCATCGTTGTTTTGCTTTACGGCCAGCGTACTTCAGGCGGCAGAGACATCAAGATGGCATCAGGATTACCGCCGGTCATCAGGCCAAACCGCGTCCCGCGGTCATAGAGCAGGTTGAATTCCACATAGCGTCCGCGCCGAACCAATTGATGGTTCTTCTGCTCGTCGGTCCATGGTTCGTTCATATGGCGGCGGACGATGGCGCAATAGGCGTCACGGAAGGCGCGGCCGACGTCCTGCGTAAAGGCAAAGTCCGCCTGCCAATCGCCGCTTTCCAGGTAGTCGTAGAAAATGCCGCCGATACCGCGCGGCTCATCCCGGTGTTTGAGGTAAAAATATTCGTCGCACCATTCCTTGTACCGGTCGTAGTCGGCCACCGCATGGGCGTCGCAGGCGCCTTTGAAGGCGGCATGAAAGGATTGCGTGTCCGTATCGTCCGGATAGGTCGGGGTCAGGTCGCCGCCGCCGCCGAACCAGCTTTTGGTCGTCACGATATGGCGGGTGTTCATATGGGCGGCGGGCACCAGCGGTGAATGCATATGCGATACCAGTGAAATGCCGCCCGCCCAGAATCGGCCGTCCTCGGCGGCGCCGGGAACTTCTTTCCGAAAATCTTCGGAAAAGACGCCGTTGACGGTCGAGATGTTAACGCCGACCTTTTCGAAGACCCGGCCGTGCATCACCGACATCACGCCGCCGCCGCCGGTTCCCATTTCCGCATCGCTATCCGGCCGTGTCCAGGTTGATTGCGTGAAGGTGCCGGGCGCGCGGTCGCGCAGCGGCCCGTCATACTCCTGCTCAATAGCCTCGAAGGCGTTGCAAATCTCGTCCCGCAGCGTTTCGAACCAGGCGCGAGCCGCTTGCTGCCTATCGCTTTCAGTCATGGGAATTTGGATCAGTTGCTCGTAAAGCCGTCGGTCTGTCTCAGCGCCTCACTCAACACCATCGCGGCGGCGAGCGCAACGTTGAGCGACCGCATACCGGCGGCCATCGGGACACGAATGCGTGCGTCGGCGGTGTCATGCACGTCGGACGGCACGCCGGCGCTTTCCCGGCCCAGCAAAAGCGTGTCGGTTTGCTCGAAGCGGTGGTCCAGGTACGGTGTCGCACCTTGCGTCGTCAGGAGCACCAGTCGTCCTGTGAATTGGGCGCGAAACGTGTCCCACGATGTATGACGGACCAGGTCGACTTGCTCTATGTAATCCATGCCGGCCCGTTTCATGCGTCGATCCGACCACACGAACCCGGATGGTTCGATCACATCGACTCCGATGCCCAGACAAGCGGCGAGCCGCAAAACCGCGCCGGTATTCTGGGGAATGTCCGGCTGAAACAGAGCAACTCGCATGCAGTTTTGCTCATTATTAAGGATTGATGCACGTTCGGCGCACTATATAGGCCCCGAGACTTTGCGTCCGAGGGGTTTTTCCATTATACGATGCGCCAACCAACCTTCGGGGGGTGGTCGGTGCAATTGCGGCAGGATGTCGCATCGGATGCGATGTCGCTGCGTTCACAGTCCTTGCGCTGTATAAAAACCGATGCTCGAGGGGGCAGACTGCGGCTCGCATAAACGGGCCGTTTGGAATATTCGAAAGGGGATGAACGACATGGCGGATAGCCACGCCGACGACGAAAACCGGCGAGAGTTCCTTTACCTGGCGGCGGGAGCTGTTGGCGCTGTTGGCGCGGCCTCCTTCGCTTGGCCGCTGATCGATCAAATGAATCCGGCTGCAGACGTGCTGGCGCTGTCGAGTACGGAAGTCGACATCAGCAGACTTGAGCCCGGACAGGCAATCACCGTGAAATGGCGTGGGCAGCCGGTCTTTATCCGGCGGCGCACGAAGAAAGAGATCGATGAGGCTGCGGCCGTCGATATCGCTTCTTTGCGCGACCCGGAGACCGACAAGGCTCGCGTCCAGAAAACCGAGTGGCTGATCGTCAACGGCAGTTGCACGCATCTTGGCTGCGTTCCCGGCAACAGGGTCAGCGACAAGAAGGGCGACTTCGGCGGTTGGTTCTGCCCCTGCCATGGCTCGCACTACGACACGTCCGGACGGATCCGCAAGGGGCCGGCACCCACGAATTTGGTCGTGCCGCCGTATGCGTTCCTGTCGGACACGCTGATCAAGATCGGATAGGGGCCGGATAATGGAAAAACAAACCTACAGTAATCCGGTGATCCGCTGGGTCGACGATCGGCTTCCGATCTTTTCGTTCATGGATCACGAGTACAACAAGTTCCCGATGCCGCGGAACTTGAATTACTGGTGGAATTTTGGCGCATTGGCGTCTATCTGCCTGATCGCGATGATCGTCACCGGCATCGTGCTGGCGATGCATTACACGCCGCATACGACGATGGCCTTCGACAGCGTCGAGCGCATCATGCGCGACGTGAATTACGGCTGGCTCATTCGCTACATCCATTCCAACGGCGGCTCGATGTTCTTCATCGTCGTCTATATCCACATGTTCCGCGGGCTGTACTACGGATCGTACAAGGCTCCGCGCGAACTGCTCTGGATGCTCGGCGTCGTGATCCTGCTGCTGATGATGGCGACCGCCTTCATGGGCTACGTGTTGCCGTGGGGCCAGATGAGCTTCTGGGGCGCCAAGGTCATCACCAGCTTGTTCGGTGCCATACCGGTGGTGGGCGAATCCGTCGTCGAGTGGTTATGGGGCGGTTTCAGCGTCGACAACGCGACCCTGAACCGGTTCTTCTCGCTGCATTACCTGATGCCCTTCGCCATCGTCGGTGTCGTGGTGCTGCATGTGGCGGCACTGCATGTGACGGGGTCGAACAACCCGGACGGGATCGAGATGAAGGGGCCGCAGGACAGCGTGCCGTTCAATCCTTACTTCACGGCCAAGGATTCGGTCGGTCTCGGCGTGTTCCTTCTGGTTTGGGCCGGTTTCGTGTTCTATGCGCCAGACTTCCTTGGGCACCCGGATAACTACATCCCGGCGAACCCGCTGGTGACGCCGCCACATATCGTGCCGGAATGGTACTTCCTGCCGTTCTACGCGATCCTGCGGTCGATCACGTTCGACGTGTTCTTCATCGAAGCGAAGCTGCTGGGTGTGATCCTGATGTTCGCGTCGATCGCGGTGTTGTTCATCCTGCCGTGGCTCGACACGTCGAAGGTACGGAGTTGCCGTTTCCGGCCGATCTACAAGTGGTTCTTCTGGTTCTTCGTGTTGGACTGCATCATTCTCGGCATCGTTGGCGCGAAGTCGCCCGACGATCCGGTCTTTGGCGTCGAGTGGTTCAAGTTCGTCCATCTCGGCCAGATCGGTACCGCATACTACTTCTTCCACTTCCTGATCCTTCTGCCGGTACTCGGCAAGACGGAGACGCCGCTTCCGCTGCCGCAAAGCATCAGCGAAAGTGTCACCGGTGGGAGTTCCGATTCGGCCTCGGGGGCCGCGACAGCCAAGGGAGAACCGGCCTGATGCGAAAACTACTCATAGCCAAGCTCGTGGTCGGTTTGTCGCTCGTGGCGTCGACCGGTGCTTACGCGGCGGGCGATGTCCTGGCGCCGAAAGATGTGAAGTGGAGCTTCGACGGCATTTTCGGAACCTTCGACCGGGCGTCCGCCCAGCGTGGTCTTCAGGTCTACAAGGATGTTTGCGCGGGCTGTCATGGATTGCGGCTGGTTTCGTACCGCAACATCATGGACCTGGGCTACACCGAAGATCAGGTTAAGGCCTTCGCCAAAGAGTATGAGGTTCAGAACGCCGAGCCCAATGATGACGGTGAGATGTTCAACCGTCCGGCACGTCCATCGGACCGATTCGTAAGCCCGTTCCCGAATGAACAAGCGGCGCGGGCCGGGAATAACGGGGCGTATCCGCCGGACTTGTCGCTGATCACCAAGGCGCGCGCCCACGGCCCGAGCTACGTTTATTCCGTGCTGACGGGGTACCAGAAGGCGCCGGACGGGATCGAGGGGCAGGAAGACCTCAGCTACAATCCGTATTTCCCGGGCAACTGGATTGCGATGGCCGCACCGCTCTCCGACGACGCGGTGGAGTATGGTGACGGCACCAAGGCGACGATCGACCAGATGGCCAAGGACGTGACGAACTTTCTATCCTGGGCTGCCTCACCGGATCTGGAAAAGCGTAAGAAAACCGGACTTTCGGTGATGATGTTCCTGGTGGTGTTTACCGGCTTGCTGATCGCGGTAAAGAAGAAAGTGTGGGCCAGCGTCCACTAACCGCGCGGCGCATGCCTCTTGAACTCGGCCGCGGCCCTTTGGGTCGCGGCCGTTTCATTTTGGCGCTTGCGGTTGATCGAATGAAGTTTCCCATCGATACTCCGCCGCCGGATTGTGTTGTCGGGGAGTAATTGTATGAGTGCACCGGGGTGTCCGCCGGTCGTCGGTATTATTGGCGGCAGCGGCGTTTACGATATCGATGGTCTGACCAATGTCGAGTGGCGCGACGTCGATTCGCCCTTCGGCAAACCGTCCGATGCGTTGATGTTCGGCGAATTGGACGGACAGCGCGTTGTATTTCTGCCGCGCCATGGGCGCGGGCACGCGGTGCCGCCGACCGACTTGAATTTCCGAGCCAATATCGATGTGATGAAACGCAGCGGTGTCACCGAGATCATTTCCCTATCGGCGGTCGGCTCGCTGCGCGAGGATTTGCCGCCCGGCCAATTCGTCCTGGTCGATCAGTTCATCGACCGTACCTTTGCCCGGGTGAAAAGCTTCTTCGGCCCGGGTCTGGTGGCGCATGTCTCGATGGCTGACCCTGTCTGCAGCTATCTTTGCGACCAAATTGACGCGGCCGGCAAGGCCGCTGGGATCGATCTCGTGCGCGGCGGCACCTATCTGGTGATGGAGGGACCACAATTCTCGACCCGGGCGGAATCCGAACTCTACCGGTCCTGGGGCTGCGACGTGATCGGCATGACCAACATGCCGGAAGCCAAACTCGCGCGCGAAGCTGAGTTGAGTTACGCCACGGTGGCGATGGTCACGGACTATGACTGCTGGCATCCCCATCATGACGACGTGACCGTGGACGCGGTCATCAAGGTGCTGATGGAAAATGCCGACAAGGCGCGCGCCCTGGTGAAAGCGGTGATTCCCTTACTGGCTCAACGGACCGAAAGCGCGCCATCCGGGGCTCATACCGCACTCGACAACGCGATCATCACGCCGCCGGACGCGCGCGACCCTGCGGTCGCGGCGAAGTTGGACGCGGTCGCTGGACGCATCCTTTCCACGACCGATTAAGGGAGTGAGCGGCATGGTCGAAGCATCGGGGCCGAACGCCAAGGAAATCGCTTATTGGAATGGCGCCAATGGCCGTAAGTGGGTCCGTTTCCAGGAATCGATGGACCGCATGCTCCAACCACTCAGCCGGCAGGCAATGGAAGTTGCCGGAATTGTCGAGGGGCAGTCGGTGCTCGACGTCGGCTGCGGCTGCGGCGGCACGTCGCTCGACCTCGCACGCCGTGTCGGTCCGGGTGGGTCGGTCACCGGGATCGACATATCGACGGAGATGCTGGCTCGCGCCGTTGCCCGGGCGGCGGCGGAGCCTGACCTGCCGCTTCGTTTCCTGAACGCCGACGCGTCCGTCGAAACATGGGCCGAGCCGCGTGACCACGCTTTTTCCCGCATGGGCGTCATGTTCTTCCGCGATCCGGTCGCATCTTTCGCAAATATCCGAAGCGCGCTGAAGCCAGGTGGGCGATTTACGTTTGTCTGTTGGGGCAATCGGGCGCGCAACCCTTGGCGGTCGATCCCGATGGCGGTGGCGGAGCGGCATATCGAACTGCCGGCGTCGGCGCCGCCCGATGAACCGGGACCGTTCGCTTTTGCCGACGGCAACCGGGCGCGTCAAATCCTGACCGATGCCGGCTTTGCCGAGGTTCGCGTCGAGGTGTTGGAATGCGATCTCTTGCTGGGTGACACCGTGGAGGGTGCGGCTGAGCATGCGGTGCAGCTCGGTCCGCTCGGGAACATTCTGCGGGAGGCGCCGGAGGATGTGCAGGTGCGGGTCGCCGATGAGATGCGCGAGGCCATGACGCCGTATCTGCGGTCGGACGGGGTTCGGCTTGGCGCTTCCTGTTGGCTTGCGACGGCGGCCGCGCCGTAGCCAGGCGGATTACTTCTTACGCCGTGGACGGTCGCCGATGGGACCGCCGGCCTCTTTCCATCCGCCGAAACCGCCTTCCAGATGGGCGACCGGCTTCAGGCCCATGTCCTGGATCGCCTTGGCTGCGAGCGCCGACCGTTGCGCGCCGGCGCAGTAGAGGAGAAATTTCTTTCCCGATGCGAAGATATCCTTGTGATACGGGCTGTCGGGATCGACCCAGAATTCGAGCATGCCGCGCGGCGCGTGCATTGCCCCAGGGATCATCCCTTCACGATCCAGCTCCCGGACGTCGCGAATGTCGACGAATACCACGCTATCGTCCTCCAACAGCGCCTTGCCGGCATCCAGCGGGACGGTTTCGATTTCCGCATTGGCTTCCTCGACAAGCTGTTTGACGCCTTTGGTGATCATCGCGGTACCTCCCTGTCAGTGCGGTCCAGTTTCCGAGTCTTACCACGGAACGCGCCGTGTCGAAGCGCTCTCTAGACGTTGAATCGGAACAGGATGACGTCACCGTCCTGGACGATGTAGTCGCGACCTTCCTGGCGCATTTTGCCGGCGTCCTTGGCCGCCTGTTCGCTGCCGCAGGCAACGAAGTCGTCATAGTTGATGACCTCGGCGCAGATGAAGCCGCGCTCGAAGTCGCTGTGGATAACGCCCGCCGCCTCGGGCGCCGCGGCGCCCCGGCGCACGGTCCAGGCGCGGCTTTCCTTCGGACCGGTGGTCAGGTAGGTGATCAGGTCCAGCAAGGCATGGCCGGAGCGGATCAGACGGTCGAGGCCGGCCTCGGCGAGGCCCAGGCTTTCCAGGTATTCCTGCCGTTCTTCCTGGCTACCAAGCTGGGACACTTCGGACTCGATGGCGGCTGACACGATGACGACGCCGGAGCCCTCGGCCTCGGCCTTCTCGATTACGCGCTGCGAGTATTCGTTGCCCTCGGCCGCGCTGTCCTCATCGACGTTGCAGACATAAAGGACCGGCTTCGCGGTGATCAGCTGCATGTGCCGGAAGATCGGCATTTCCTCGGCGGTCATTTCGGCGGTACGCGCCGGCTTGCCGTCCTGCAGCACCGCCAGCACTTTTTCCATCACCGCGACTTCGATTTTTGCCTGGCGGTCGGCGGTCGCTTTCTTGCGCAGCGGATCGATGCGCCGCTCGACACTGTCCAGGTCGGCCAGCATCAGTTCGGTTTCCACCGTCTCCGCGTCGCGCAGCGGGTCGATCGATTCGTCGACATGCGTGATGTTGGGATCGTCGAAACAGCGCAACACCTCGATTACCGCATCGACTTCCCGGATATGGCCGAGGAACTGGTTGCCGAGGCCTTCGCCTTTGGATGCGCCGCGCACCAGCCCGGCGATATCGACGACCTCCAAAAAGGTCGGGATGATCTTTTCTGACCCGCTGAGCTTGCCCAGCATGTCGATCCGGGGATCGGGCAGCGCGACCCGGCCCACATTCGGTTCGATGGTACAGAACGGATAGTTGGCCGCTTCGGCCTGCGCCGTGCTGGTCAGCGCGTTGAACAGCGTCGATTTGCCTACATTGGGCAGGCCGACGATACCGCAATTGAATCCCATCCTAGTCCTCTTTGTCCCGTGCCGCGTCTTCCGGGCCGGATGGGCCTTTCTCCTGCGGCGGCTTTTTGGGGCGCGGTGGATTGATCAGCAATGCCACGCGCGACATGAAACCATTGAAATCATCCGCGCCGATCATAGGGGCGGCGTCGGCGACCGCGTCGACGATCTTATCCACCATCGGCTGGTCAGCCTTCGCGAAGTCGCTCAGGACGTGGCCATGGACACGGCTCTTTTCGCCCGGATGACCGATACCGATGCGAACGCGCCAATAGTCCGGCCCGATATGCTGGCTGATATTGCGGATGCCGTTGTTGCCGGCATGCCCGCCGCCGCATTTCGCGCGGATCTTGCCGAATGCTAGGTCCAACTCGTCGTGAATGACGACAACCTGCTCGAGCTCCAGTTTGAAGAACCGCACCGCTTCGCCGACCGCCCGGCCGGATTCGTTCATGAAGGTGGTGGGCTTCATCGCCAATACCTTACGGCCGCCGAACGTGCCGTCCGACACAATCGACTGAAACCGCGCCCGGCCCGGCTGAAAACCATGGCGGCGGACGATTTCGTCCACCGCCATATATCCGACGTTATGCCGGTTGTTTTCGTATTTCGGGCCGGGATTGCCGAGCCCTACAAGCAAAAGCATGGGCTAGTCGTCCATCCCGGCAGTACGACGCTACTCGTCGTCCTTCTTCTCGCCGTCCTCGGCGCTCTCGCCGTCGGCGCCCTCGGCACCCTCGGCGCCTTCTGCACCCTCGACTCCTTCTTCGCCTTCCTCGCCTTCTGCCGCTTCTGCCGCCTCTTCTTCGGCGACTACGGTCGGCGCTGCGATCGTTGCGATGGTGAAGTCACGGTCGGTGATCGTCAATTCGACGCCGCTCGGCAGCGTCAAGGTGCTGGCATGCACCGAATCGCCGATTTCGAGGCCGGTCAAATCGATGTCGAAGCCTGGCGGAATGTCGTCGACGCCGCAGATCACCTCGATGGCGAAGCGCACCACGTTGAGCACGCCGCCACGCTTCAGGCCGGGGCTCTCTTCCTCGTTCAGGAAGGTGCAGGCCACCTCGACGGTCACGCGGGTCGCGGACGTCACGCGCAGCAGGTCGACATGCTGCGCCAGTCCTTTGACCGGGTGAAGCTGCAGGTCGCGGGGAATGACCCGCTCGCTGTCGTCGCCTACCTTCAACGTATAAATCGTCGCGAAGAAGGCGCCGCTGTCCATGCCCTTCTGAATCTCGCGTGGATCCAAGTTGATGATTTTCGGGGCTTCCTTACCGCCATACACGACTCCCGGCACTTTACCGGCACGACGCGCTGCCCGGGCGGCCCCCTTACCGGCCCGTTCACGCAAGTCCGCGTGCAATTCAACTGATTCTTGCATCTTCATCTCCTAACTATGGGCCGCGGATTCAGCCTCCAAGGGTGTTTGGAACCGCGGTTGCCGCACGGTGCGGCGTAAGTCCGATTTTCAGGACTTAATGAAACAAACTCGATACCGATTTCGATTCGGATATGCGCCGGATCGCTTCTCCGAACAGGGGAGCGATCGAAAACTGCCGGATATTCTGCGCCACCCGCATGGCTTCGGTGGCAAGGATGCTGTCCGTCGTAACCAACATCTCCATCGGGGAGGCGGTCACCCGGGCGACGGCGCCGCCCGACAGCACGCCATGACTGACATAGGCGCTGACCGAAGTCGCGCCCGCTTCCATCAGCGCGGTCGCCGCGTTGCACAACGTGCCGGCGGAGTCGACGATGTCGTCGACCAGGATGCATTGCTGATCCTTCACGTCGCCGATGATGTTCATGACTTCCGAAACGCCGGCCTGTTCGCGGCGTTTGTCGATGATCGCCAGGTCGGCGTCGATCCGGCGCGCGATTGCGCGGGCGCGGACCACGCCGCCGACATCCGGCGACACGATGGTGACCGGACCCGAATCCGCGGCGTTCGCCGCGATGTCCTTCGCGAATTCCGGCTCCGCCAGAAGGTTGTCGGTCGGAATATCGAAGAAGCCCTGGATTTGGCCCGCATGCAGGTCAAGTGTCAGCACCCGGTTCGCGCCTGCCGTGGTGATCAAGTTGGCGACCAGCTTTGCGGAAATGGGGGTGCGCGGAGCGGTTTTCCGATCCTGCCGGGCATAACCGAAATACGGGAGAACCGCCGTAATGCGGCGCGCGGAACTGCGGCGCAGCGCATCGATCGTGACCAGCAATTCCATCAGGTTGTCGTTCGCGGGATAGCTGGTGGATTGGACGACGAAGACATCCTCGCCGCGGACATTCTCGAGGATCTCGACGAAGACCTCCATGTCCGAAAAGCGGCGGATCGAAGCCTGCGTCAGCGGAATATTAAGATAGGCGGAAATCGCCTCTGCAAGCGGGCGGTTGCTGTTACAGCTCAGGATTTTCATTTTTCTTCTCGGCCCCACCCGTTGCGCCCAGCGCCAGCGCGGCTTTGGCATTGCTGACGTGGCTGCAGACGGAACAGACAACATATTTGGGTTGCGACGGCGGCCATTCTATATCAGGGCGTCAAAGCCCTGTAAACGACCTTTCCGAGCCCGATTATCCCGTCCAATGGCGGAAAACCGGCGGCCCGTGATAGGGCGGGACCGGCCCGCCGGCTAAGCGCGGGGATTACAGCAGAAAAATGAAAATAAACAGGCCGACGAAACTCAAAATCGCCAGTTGGATGAGATAAGGCACGGTCTAGCCTGTCACCAAAATCGCGGAAAGGCCCCGGCCGTAGTCGGTTTCGCCGCGATGCGTCGCCCGCCGGTAGCTGAAGAACAGGTCTTCTTCGGCGCAGGTATCGTGGGGCAGCACGTCGACTTGCGACAATCCCAACGATCGTAGCTGGGCTTCGACGTACCCCGGCAAGTCGAACATGTGATGTCCGTCGCGGGTCGATGGGCGGAAAAAGCGGGCGTTGGCCTCGTTTTCCGCCAGGAAAGGGGCGGGAAACTCGGGTCCGACCTCATAAGACGGCTGTGCGATGGTTGGGCCGACCGCCGCGTGGATTCGCGTCCGGTCCGCGCCGATTTCCTCCATCGCGGCGACGGTAGCACCCAAGACGCCGCCGACCGCGCCGCGCCAGCCCGCATGGGCCGCGCCGACGATCGCGCCGTCCTCGGCCGCGAACAGCACTGGGGTGCAATCCGCCGACAGGACACCGATGGCGATGCCCGGGGTCGCCGTCACCATGGCATCAGCGTGTGGTGAGTCCGCCGGATCCCAGGATCCGGTTACTCGCTCCACGTCCTTGCCGTGCACTTGATACACCGTGTTGAGTGCTGTCGCCCCATCGAGAGCGGTCAGCGCCCGGCGCCGGTTTTCCGCGACGTCGTCCGCCGCGTCGTCCGAACCGAAGCCGACGTTTAGGGATGCGTAGATCGAGCCGCTGACGCCGCCCTGGCGGGTGAAGAAGCCGTGCGCGATGCCGTTGATCGCTGACAGCGATCCGGCGGTTATCGTGGCTGGTCGGGTGTCCGTCATCGTCTAATCCGTTGTGGCCACAGATATGGCCGCAGTTTCGAAGGCCGGCGGCGCTGGCATGTCGCGATGGCAAAATGCCAAGGCCTTGAACAAGGTGCCCATTTCCACAGGATCGATCAAGCGTCGACAAGCGCCTTCGATCGTCGTCCGTTGGTCCGCCGTGGCCCGTTTCACCAATTGTTCCGCGCGAAGCTCGATCCCGAGGCCACGCAGGAAATCGCGCTGGGTGACGGGGCCGTAGACGGTGGCGTGTGGGTGCGCGGCGTCCCGCAAATCCCGGAAACTAACATGCGCGGTCAGGTCGGCGGTCCCGGGATCCGATAGGAAGTCGTGTCGTTCATGCCGCCGCACCGCCTGCAGCGTCGCCGCGCCCGTCGGTTCCGCATAGCCGTAATCGATGACGAGGGCGGCGCCACCGTATTGGGCGATACGCTCGGCCAGCGCCGTCGAAATCGAGATTGCAGCGGGGCAGACCTCGGCGATGTGGCCCTCCGCGCCGGTTTCCCGGCCGGCTAGCAACGCGGTCGCGGCAGTTGCCGCGGGCGCCGCCGTGAGGACGAGTTGATCGGCATCACCGGCATCCATGGTCACAACGTTTTCCCGCCATCCATCGCCGGTCCGGATGAATTGATGCACCGGCAACGCGTCGAAGAATTCGTTGGCGATGACGATCAAAGGGCCGTCCGGAACGCGGGTGAGATCGTCATGCCAGGCCGGCTGGTGGTCGCCGAGCGTAACGGCCTGCATGTCCCGCAGGACCGGGCTTGTCTCGACCAGATGAACCGATGCGGCCGCGGTGAAATCCGGCAGCACCTTGGCTGCGCGCAGAGCGTCCTGCATCAACGTCCCGCGCCCCGGGCCGAGTTCGATCAGGTTGAATGGGGCGGGGCTCCCCATGAGCCGCCATACCTCGGCGCACCATAACCCGATGAGTTCGCCGAACATCTGGCTGATCTCCGGCGCGGTGATGAAATCGCCGGTCCTGCCGAACGGGTCCTTGCCCATGTAGTAGCCATGCTGTGGATGGCCCAATGCTTCCGCCATGAAGTCGGCGATGCTGATCGGTCCCTGCAGGCTGATTCGGCGCGCGATGCTGCGGGATAACGGTGTCACGTTTCGCTCTTTACCGCCGTAGGAGGTTGCCGCAGGGAATTCCAGATCAGGTACAGGCCGTACAGGACCATCGGTACCGACAGCCACTGCCCGTAGGTCGTTCCGAAGGGCAGGAAGCCGATATAGGTGTCGGGCTGCCGAACCGTCTCGACAAGGATACGGGAGAGGCCGTAGCCGGTGAGAAACACGCCCGATACCATCCCGGTGCGGAGCAGCGCGTCGCGGCGGAACACGAGAACCGCGATGATGGCGAACAGCACGAGGCCTTCGAGCGCCGCTTCATACAATTGGCTGGGGTGGCGCGGCGCCGGGCCTGCGTTCGGAAAGATCACCGCCCAGGGCACGTCGGTGGCGCGGCCCCACAATTCGGCGTTGATGAAGTTGGCGATCCGACCGAAGAACAGGCCGATCGGGGTTGCCGCGGCGATGATGTCGGACAGCGGGAAGAATCCGGTGCCGTGCCGCCGTCCGTAAATGATCATGGCGATGATCACGCCGAGCAGTCCGCCGTGGAACGACATGCCACCGCGCCAGACCTGAAGGATGTCGAGCGGGTTGGCGAGGTAATATCCCGGTTGATAGAAAATCACGAAGCCCAAGCGGCCGCCAAGCACGACGCCGATCGTGGCCCAAACCATGAAGTCGTCGATATGTTTCGGCGTTACCGTATTCGGCGGGCGGGTCGCCAGCCGCAAACAGTACTGCCAGCCGCCAATTAGGCCGGTAATATAGGCCAGCGCGTACCAGCGGATAGCCAACGGTCCGATCTGCACGGCGATCGGGTCGATATCAGGAAAGACATAAGGGCCCATTAGGTCACCGATGTGGATCGTTGGTTGCCAGGTAGTCCTTGATATAGCGTGCGACGCCGTCTTCCAGCGTGGTGAAAGAGTGGTCGTAACCGCTATCGCGAAGCCGCGTCATGTCGGCTTCGGTGAAATACTGGTAGTTCGCACGGATATTCTCCGGCGTATCGATGTAGTCGATCTCCGGATCGCGGCCCATCGCATCGAAACAGGCGTGGGCCAAGTCCAGGAAACTGCGCGCCGCGCCGGTGCCGCAATTGTAGACGCCGTTCACGTCGGGATTGTCGAGCAGCCAGAGCATCACGTCGACACAGTCGCCGACCCAGATGAAGTCCCGGCATTGGCCGCCGTCCGTGTAGTCCGGATGATGCGACCGGAACAGCTTCACTTTGCCTTCCGCGGAAATCTGCTCGAACAGTTGCACCGCGACGCTGCGTTGGCCGCCCTTATGCTGCTCGTTGGGGCCGTACACGTTGAAGAATTTCAGGCCCGCCCATTGCCGGGGATGATGCCCGGCGGCCGCCAGATAGACGGCGTTGATGTCGAAGAGCTGTTTCGATAGGCCGTAGGCGTTCAACGGATGGAGCCGCCCAAGCGCCGCAGGGTCGTTGTCATCGACAAACCCGGCTTGGCCGTCGCCGTATGTCGCCGCCGAAGAGGCATAGATCAGGCGTCGGTTGCGGGCGCTGCACCAGCGCCACAGGTTAAGCGAAACGCCGAGATTGTTGTCGAGAAGAAAGTCCATATTGGTTTCGGTGGTCGCCGACGATGCCCCCATATGGAAAATCGTTTCCACGTTGTCCCCATTCGCCGCCAGCCACGGGAGAAGATCGTCGGGCTCGATGACCTCCGAAACGTGGTGTTTGGCGATGTTCGCGGATTTCTCGGCGCTATCGACGATATCGCAGACCGCGATGGGTTCGCCGCCGCGGTCCGATAATGCCGCGACCAGGTTCGAGCCTATGAATCCGGCGCCGCCGGTGACGAGAAACATGCAAATTCAGTCCTGGGGCAATCCTGGTTGCGGACACGGGTCCCTTATAGGCAGGCGTCCGGCAGGGGGCAAGTCAAGCCCGATCTTGTATCGGCCGGTCCGGACTTCTATATCTGGATGGTACGCGCGTTCCGCCGGTTCGGTGGTGCGCCATCCCCGGCAGGAGGAAGAGCCATGCAAACCGACAACCGTCTTCTGGACGATCTGGCCCGCGTCGCGGGCGGTGCGATGGGCGCTCTGTCCGGGGTTCGAACCGAAGTGGAAGAGCTGGTGCGCCAGCGATTGGAGCGGCTGCTCTCCGACATGGATCTCGTGCCGCGCGAAGAATTCGAGGCCGTTCAGGCGATGGCGGAAAAGGCCCGCCTGGAGCAGGAGAAACTCGAAAAACGTGTGGCGGCGCTGGAAGCCGCGCTGACCGAGAAGAAGGCGGCGAAACCGCGTCGTGCAAAGCCGGCTCCGGCCTCCAAGACGAGCGGCAAGACCGCCTGAGAATCCGCCTTACGGCACTCGTTTCATCCTCTGAATTGCATCGGAATCGACAATCGGGAAATTTTTCCGTTTGTCGCGTAATCTTCGCTTGCCCACGCGGAGTTTCTTCTGGCAATCTAGGTGTTGTGGTTGAGGGAGGGGCATAACCACTATATGTTCCAAATCACACCGAGTTCGGGGGTTGCTCAGGAGCGTGGGCCTGAGGGAGCTGGTCGCCGAATTCTCCGTAATTGCGGAAAATTTTTGGGAGGTCGCGCGTATGAGGATTCTTTCGGCTGATCTTGGCGATGAGTCTATGAATCCGATCGACCTGCTGGAAGAACTGGTCGTTGCCAATGAGTGGGCCTTCGACCGGTCCAGCGAGCATGAAATGGTCGTCGAAACGACCGGACGGTGGTGCGACTACCGCATGTTCTTCATCTGGCGCGAGGACCTAAGCGCGCTCTACTTCACCTGCGTTTTCGACACACGGGTTCCCGAAGACAAACGGCCGGCGATCACGGAGTTGATCTGCCTGGCCAATGAAAAGCTATGGCTTGGCCATTTCGATGTCAGTTCCGACGACCGGCTTCCGATGTTCCGCCACACCATATTGACGCGTGGCTGGCAGACCTTGGCGCCCGAACTTCTCGAAGACATGGTCGATATCGCGCTGGCCGAATGCGAGCGCTTTTATCCGGCGCTTCAATTTGTCGTGTGGGCAGGTCATACGCCCGGTGACGCGATCGCATCTGCTATGATGGATACGGTCGGAGAAGCCTGACCGGGAGACAAATTCATGACTGCAAAGTTGGAACGGCCGCTCCTGCTCGTGGGATGCGGCAAGATGGGCTCTGCCATGCTTTCGGGCTGGCAGTCGAGCGGCATGGCGGCGGCGGGCGTTTATGTCGTCGAGCCGTATGGATTGCCGGACACGATCGATCCGGCCGGGGCGCAGGCCGTGTCCTCGGACGAAGCGCTGCCGGATGATCTTGATCCCGAAGTCGTCGTCTTCGCCGTGAAGCCGCAGCAGATGGACGAGGTGGCCCCGCGCTACAAGCGGTTTGCCGCGCCGGGAACCTTGTTCGTGTCCATTGCGGCGGGCACCACCATCGGGGTGTTCGAAAATCACCTCGGTGCGAGTGCTGCGATCGTGCGCGCCATGCCGAACACACCGGCGGCGATCGGGCAGGGCATTACGGTCGCTTGTCCGAATGCGCGGGCGACCAAGGATCAGGCCGCGCTCGCGGAAGCGCTTTTGTCGGCCATCGGCGAATGCATAAGCGTGACGGACGAAGCGCTGATGGATCCGGTGACCGCGCTGTCCGGCAGCGGACCGGCCTATGTATTTCTTATGATCGAGGCGATGGCGGCCGCTGGTGCGGCGGCGGGGTTGCCGCAAGACATGGCCGACCGTTTGGCGCTCGTTACGGTGGCGGGGGCGGGACAACTCGCGCTGCAAGGACCGGAAACGCCGTCCACCTTGCGGGAGAATGTCACCAGCCCCGGCGGCACGACCTTTGCCGCACTTCAGGTCCTGATGGCCGATCCCGGCTTGAAGGCCTTGATGGCCAAGGCGATCGATGCGGCGACCGAGCGCAGCCGTGAGTTGGCGAGCTAGCCGTCCCGAGGGACCGCGGAATAAGGGCTCCCGTTGATTGACGGTGACGGCTACAATCCCGGCATGACGGAGCCGACGGAGACCACCTCCCGTATCGTGACAGCGGCGTTGGACCTCATTCCCGAACGGGGATGGGCGGCGTTGCCCCTGCCTGACGTGGCCGAAAAAGCCGAGATCCCACTAGACGAGATGCGCCGGATTTTTCCCTGCAAAGCGTCTTTGCTGACAGGCATGGCCGGATGGGTCGAGACGAGGGCGCGGGAAATGCCAGCGGCATTCGAAGATGAAGATACGATTCGGGACCGGTTGTTTGAGCTGCTGATGGAGCGTCTCGACATCCTGGCCGATCACCGTCTTGCCGTGGCGGCCATTCTGCGTGACCTGCAGCGTGCTCCATTCTCTGTGCTTCCGGCTGTCCCGGCCTTGTTGCGTCATGTCGGGGGCATTTTGGAGGAAGCGGGCGTTGCTACCGGGCTGCCCGCCGGTCCGCTGCGGTGCAAAGGCTTGGCCGGGGTTTGGCTGGCGACTCTCGCGGTCTGGGTCGCCGACGACAGCCCGGACAATGCCCGCACGATGGCGGCGTTGGATCGCAATTTGCGACGCGTGGAACCGCTGGCCCAAATGCTGTCGCCGCGCCCTGCGCCGTCCACCGAACCTGGCGGTTTCTAAAGACTCATAATTTGGTGAGAAATAATGACGATAAGCTTCGATGATTTTCTGAAGGTCGATGTGCGTGTCGGGACCGTGACGCGCGCCGAACCCTTTCCCGAGGTCCGCAAGCCGGCCATCAAGCTATGGGTCGATTTCGGCGATGCGATTGGTGAGAAGAAGACCTCTGCGCAGATCACCAAATACTTCGAGCCTGAAAAACTCATCGGGCGTCAGGTTGCCGCCGTCGTCAATTTCCCGCCGAAGCAGATCGGGAAGTTCATGTCGGAAATTCTCGTCCTCGGCTTTCCCGACGCGGAGGGCGCGGTCGTCTTGCTTTCGGTCGATCATCCCGTGCCGAATGGCGGCCGGCTTTTCTAATTCGTTGTTTCCGCTAGATTGGCAGATGCACGAGGGCGCGTAGGCCGCCATGCGGCGAGTCCTCCAGCGCGATGTCGCCGCCATGACTCCGGGCTATGTCGCGCGCGATGGCCAGGCCTAGACCGGTACCGCCGGTCTCCGGATTTCGCGACTGGTCGAGCCGGTGGAAGGGGCGGAACACATCCTGCCGTTGGTCTTCGGGAATGCCGGGCCCGTCGTCGTCGATGATGATTTCGACCGCGTCATTGCGTTTTCCGGCGCGTACCCATACCTGTCCGCCATATCGCTCGGCATTGGAAACGAGATTGTCGAGGCATCGGCGGAGCGCGTCCTTCTTCACGGCCAGTTCCAGATTGCCTTCGACGTGGCAATCGACTTTGGTCCCATTGCGCTGCCAACTCGATACCGCGGTTTCGATCAAAGCGCCAAGATCAGTCTCGACCGCCGGTTCGTCGCCTTCCCCTTTCGCAAAGGTGAGATAGCCGTTGATCATTTTCTCCATCTCGGCGACGTCGGCTTTTAATTCCTCGGTGTCGGCGCTGTCGTCGAGCATCGCCAATTGCAGCTTCATACGGGTCAGCGGCGTGCGCAGGTCGTGGCTGACGCCGGACAACATATCGGTGCGCTGCCGGATCTGGCGACTGATGCGCGACCGCATCAGGTTGAAGGCCGCGCCGGCCTGCCGCACCTCGGACGCCCCGGACACCTGGAACCTGTCATCCAGTCCACGGCCCTTGCCGAATCGGTCCACGGCATCGGCAAGGCGCCGGATCGGCTTGATCTGATTGCGCAGAAAGACGATGGCGACCGCGAGCAGGATGAGCGAGGTGCCGACCATCCAGAACATGAAGATATAGGTCGTCGTGCTGAACACGCGACGGCCTGGCACGATCACCGACAACACGCCGCCCGGCATTTGAACGTCGATGATCACGCGTTCCTTGAACACCGTCGAATCGATGAGGAAGGGACGTTGGACGCGCTCCCGCATGTCGATCGCAAGTTTTGCGTCGAGAATTCCGCCGTATTCCTGATCAGTGTCCGGCAGGTTTACGCCCGGCGTGAATGTCATGCGGAGTTGGAAATGCTGATGCGCGTTCGCAAAGGCGCGGGCTTGTCCTTGTGGACTGGGATCGCGGACCATTTCGTCGATCGTGAGGGCGATCTCGCCGGCGATTGCCGCGGTCAGCCGTCGGGTGACGGTTTCCCAGTGCCGGTCGATGAAAATGGTCCCCGCGACGATCTGCAGAATAATCAGCGGCGTCACCAGAATCATCAGCGCTCGGCCGAAAAGCGTCTTCGGCAGGAACCGCTTAATCAGCGCAAAGGGATCCATCGGCCGCTATTCGTCCGGGCGCAGGACATAGCCTTGCCCTCTGATTGTCTGAAGATAACGTGGGGTGCGGGGGTCGGGTTCGATCTTCCGCCGAAGCCGCGTGACTTGCACATCGATCGTCCGCTCGCCGCCGTTGATATCACAAAGCTGCGACAGGGATTGGCGGCTCATGACCCGGCCGGCCTGTTCGGCAAGGACCCGCAGCAGGCTCGCCTCGGTCGACGTGAGGCTGATGGTCTCGTCGATGCCGATCAGCAGCTCGCGCTCGGCGTCGAACCGGATATCGCCGAGTTGCACTGATTTCACCTCCGTCTCTGGCGCCGCCGGTGCGACGGGGGTGTGTTGCAGAATATTCTTGATCCGAAGCAGCAGTTCGCGCGGTTCGAAAGGCTTCGGCAAATAGTCGTCGACGCCAGCCTCCAAACCATCAATGCGGTGTTCCACCTCGGCCATCGCCGTGAGCATGAGGATCGGCATGCGATGGCTGGCCTTGAGCGCATGCGCGAGGGTGAGGCCGTCTTCTCCCGGCATCATCCGGTCCAGCACGATCAGGTCGAATTCGAGGGATGTGAGTTGATGCCGCGCGTCCTTGGCATCGGCCGCGACGGAAACACGAAACCCATTGTCCATCAGGAACTTACGAAGAAGCCCCCGCAGGCGGGTATCGTCGTCCACAACGAGGATGTGCGGCGTTTCCGGGTGCATTGGGGCGATTATACACTGCCTTCCGCCGCCCCAACAGCGGCACAAGGGGGCGATTTCGTCAGCGGCGGGGCATCCAATCGCGTTCGAACCGGGCCCGGTCTTCGTCGCTCGTCATCATGCCCAACATGACCTTGCGGAACCCTTCGACGGCCTCCGCGCCGGCGTCGCGATAGGCCTTTGCGAAGCGCGCCCGTTGGTTCTCGGTTAATTTCCGTTCGAGGTCACGGCCTTTCTCGGTGAGTTCCAGTAGGCGCTGACGCCGGTCCTGCGTGCCTTGGGTCTGGACGATGAATTCTTCCCGGACGAGCTGTCCCAGCACGCGGCTGAGGCTTTGTTTCGTGATCTGCAGGATGCTCAGCAGATCGGAGACGGACATGCCCGGATAGCGTCCGACGAAGTAGATCACCCGGTGATGGGCGCGCCCGAACCCGTAGTCGGCCAGGATTGCGTCGGGCTCCGCCGTGAAGTCGCGGTAGGCGTAGAACAGCATTTCTATGCCTTGGCGCAGTTCCTCGTCGCGCAGGAACAGCGGATCGCCCTCCTGCGGCGGGGAAGGAATCGGAGGATATATGTCAGTCATGTTGACATAAATTGATTCGAATGATACACAGCGCGTCCTATCTTCGACAGAATGTGACGTATTCTGTGGGATGTTGGTAAGATTAATAGACCGTCACAGCGAACTTTCACAGGGTGACCGGAGAAAAACCGATGGATGAACTTCCGTTCGATGACCGCGAGGGCCATATCTGGTTTGATGGCGCGTTGGTGCCGTGGAAAGACGCCAACCTGCATGTTCTCAGCCATGGTCTTCATTACGCTTCCTGCGTGTTCGAGGGCGAGCGGGCCTATAATGGCCGTATTTTCAAGCTGACGGAACATACGGAACGTCTGGTCGAGGGCGCCCGGTCGATGGATTTTGAGATTCCGTACACGGTGGAGCAGATCGACGACGCCTGCAACGAGGTCCTCAAGTCGCAAGGGTTGAGCGAAGCCTATATCCGGCCGATCGCCTGGCGCGGCTCGGAAATGATGGGCGTTTCGGCGCAGAATGCCAAAATACATTTTTCGATCGCCGCATGGCCTTGGGGCGCGTATTTCACGCCGGAAGCCCGCATGGAAGGCATCCGCATGCAATGGGCCGACTGGAAACGGCCCGATCCGGCGACGATTCCCTGTAAGACCAAGGCCGCCGGTCTGTACATGATCTGCACCCTGTCGAAGCATAAGGCGGAACGCGACGGGTTCAACGATGCCCTCATGCTCGACTATCGTGGCTACATCGCGGAAGCGACCGGCGCGAATATCTTCCTGGTCATCGACGGCAAGATCCATACGCCGCTTCCGGATTGCTTCCTCGACGGCATCACGCGGCGGACGGTGATTCAGCTCGCCAAGATGCGGGGGTATGACGTGACCGAACGGCATATCAAACCTGAAGAGTTGAACGATGCGTCCGAGGTCTTCCTGTGCGGTACCGCCGTGGAGGTCACACCGGTGTGCGAGATCGGCGAGCATCAATTTACGCCAGGCGAGATCACTCGGACCCTGCTGGGGGATTACGACGAGGAAGTGCGCCGCGACGTGCCGCGGACCCTCGACGCGCCGAAAGCCTACGCTGCTTAATCCGAATGTCCTGGAGAAGTTCAAGAAGGGCGTCGCGCCATGAGCGGGCGCCCTTTTTCGTTAATCTGCCTGTTGTCGTGAGGCTGCCCGGCGCTTGTGTTCGCGGTGCAGGATATACAGGCCGCTCGCGACGACCAGTGATCCGCCGGTCAGGATCCAGGCGTCCGGCACATCGTTCCAGAACAGATAGCCGATCACCATCGCCCAGACGATGGTGCAGTATTTGAAGGGTGCTACAGTCTTGGCTTCCGCGAGGCGGAAGGTTTCGATCATCAGGAAATGGGCGACCCCTTGGAACAACGCGGCGAGCGCGAATATCCAGATATCCGCCGGGTCGAGTGGCTGCCAGCCGGTTACGATCGATAGGCCAAGCCCGGCGAAGAGGATGACCGTCGTGGTGACGGCCAAGGTCGCGGTGGACGAGTCGGTGGCGCTGATCTTCCGGGTGATGACATCACGGGTCGCGCTCAGCACGGCGACCGTCAGCGGCAACAGGGCTGCGACCTGAAAGGCGGCGGCGGTCGGGCGCAGCATAATGAGCACACCGAGAAATCCGGTCAGTACCGCACACCATCGCCGCCATCCGACGCGTTCGCCCAGTAAAAAGGCGGCCATCGCGGTCAGGATCAACGGCGATGCATGATTGATCGCGAAGACATCGCCGAGCGGCAGTTGCTCGACGCTGAGGATCATCAGGAAGGTCGACGAGGCAAGACAGAGCGCCCGCGCCAATTGGCCGCCATAGCGACGCACCCGCAGCGTGGCGATGCCACCGTCCCGCCAGATGAACGCGGCGACGACGAAATACACGAACAGGGCGCGGATAACCATGATCTGCGCCGACGTGTAATCGTCCACCAGGAATTTCACCACGGTGGAGTTGAGGGCCAGGAATGCGCCGCCTACGATCATGCAGGCGATGCCCTTTACCGGCGAGATGGAGGAAGGTGATCGCATGGCAGGCGCGGCACTATAGCGTGCAGCTATCCGATTACCATGCCATTTCAAGAATTTCGAGCACGTCGTCTGGGCCGTTGATCTTACGCGGATTCGACGGAATCAAGTGATCGTGCATCGCGTTTTCGGCGATTTCCTGGAACTGACTCCGTTCGACGCCGACATCGCGCAACCGCCGCGGCAGACCCAGGTTCGAGATCAGGTCGCCGATGGCCTTGCTCGCGTCGACGCCGGGGCGGTCCAGGGCGATGCTTACCGTTTCCTGCTGCGCCGCGTTGACCGGTTTGTTGTAGGTCAGGACATGCGGCAGCAGGATGCAGGAGGTGTGGCCGTGCGGCACGCCCGCCGTGCTACCCAACTGATGACCGATGCCATGGCTCGCGCCGCGCTTCACGCCGGCCATCGAGCCAATCATCGACAGCCACGTTCCGGTGAGGCAGTTCTGGCGCGCTTCTAGATCCGTTGGATCTTCTTTCGAACGATGCAATCCGTCCCGCAGGAGGCGCAGGGCGTGCGCCGCGGTGCCGTCGACATAGGGGACGGCGTTGATCGAACAGAGATCCTCGGTCACGTGATCGACCGCGCGGATACCGGTCGACAGCCAGAGCCATTCCGGCGTGTGCACCGTCAGCGCTGGGTCGAGGATCACCGATCGCGGGACGTGCAGCGGGTGGCGGTAGATCTGCTTCAGATGCCGCACCGGGTCGGTGCCGCCGGCGGTGATGTTGAACTCGCCGCCGGACAGGGTTGTCGGCACCGCGATCTGCCGCACCGTCGGTGCCTTGGGTTCAAGGTCCCCTGTTGCGGTGTAGCGTTTTAGCGTGTCCGTATCGCTGACATCGTTGGCGAGGCACAGCACGATGAGTTTGCTGCCGTCGGTGACCGAGCCGCCGCCGACGCTGAGGATCAGGTCTGCTTCGTTGGCGCGTGCGTCATTCGCGGCTTCGACGACCTGGTCGATCGGCGAGTGCGATCCCATCCGGTTGCACACGCCGGCCAGCCGGTCGCCCAGTGCGGTCTTCAGCCGGTCGACAGTATCCGTCTCACGGCTCAGCGTGCCGCCGACGACGACATAGACATGCCGCGCGCCCAACCGCTTGGCTTCATCGGCGCTGGCCTGCTCGAAGGGCGTGCCCGATATCACCCGCTCGATATCGAAATAATTGAAAATGTGAGGCTGTGGACCGGTCATGCTCATTCCGCCGCTTTGCTAGGGTCTTTTTGTTGCCATCGCTCGGCCGCCGCGTCGTCGCTATCGCGCGCATCGACCCAACTGCCGGCGCCGTCTTCGGTTTCTTCCAATTTCCAGAAGGGCGCCCTGGTCTTGAGCCAGTCGATCAGGAAATGACAGGACTCAAGGGCGGCTTCCCGATGGGCGCTCGCCGTGACGACCAGGACGATCCGGTCGCCGGGTTCGAGCCGGCCGTAGCGGTGGATGATCAGGCTGGCGTCGAGCGGCCAGCGCTTATGCGCCTCCGCCTCGATCTCCGCGAGCATCTTCTCGGTCATGCCGGGATAGTGCTCCAGCGTCATGGCGCCGATCTGTTCGCCCTTCGCCATATCGCGCACCAGCCCGATGAAACTGGCAACCCCGCCGATCGCATGGTTGCCGTCGGTCAACGTGGCCATCTCGGCGCCGGGATCGAAGTCTTCCTGCTGAACTTTTACGGCCATCTCAACCTCCCGTCATTGGCGGGAACAAGGCGACTTCGTCGCTGGGCGCGATCTTGGCGTCGAGCGCGGCGAATTCCTGGTTGATCGCAACGCGGATTGCACTGACATCCTGCAGAGCGTCCTCGAAGCCGTCGCCCCGTGTTTTCAGCCAGTCGATAAGGCCGGCGACGTCGGTGACCTCGGCCGGGACCGTCACGTCTTCTTCGCCGATGCCGGTGCTCTGCCGCAGCCAGGCGAAATACAATATCTTCATCGGCTTACCTCATTAAACGGCAGGAAGTCGACCATTGCGCCCTTTTCCAAGCGGGTCACGTCTTCCGGTAATTCGACCAATCCGTCCGCCCCGACGAGGGAAGACAGCACGCCCGCGCCGCTGCCGCCGTGTTTCTCGGCGCACGCGACGCCGTCCGCGCCGTTGGTGAGCCGGGCGCGTACGAATTCGCGTCGGTCCTTCTTTTTGCGGTAATCGAAACCGGCACGAACGCGATAGTGATGCGGGCTGACATCGACCGCGCCCGACAGCCGCAGCAACAGTGGCCGGGCGATGATCAGGAAAGTGACCATGACGGCGACCGGGTTGCCGGGCAGGCCGATGATCGGGACCGGCCCGCCGGCGGCGGGAACGTGGCCCAATGCCACCGGGCGGCCAGGCTTGATCGCCAGCATCCAGAAATGCAATTGGCCCAGGTCTTCAACCACCCGGCGCACATGATCTTCCTCGCCGACCGACATGCCTCCGGATGAAACCAGCGCGTCATGCGTGGCCGCGGCGTCGGCGATTGTCTTTGCGATGACGGCTTCGTCGTCGGGCAGGATGCCGAGATCGGTGACGCTACAACCAAGCTGCGCCAGTGCCGACTTGATGGTGAAGCGGTTGGAATCGTAAATCGCGCCCGCGCGCAACGGGCTGCCGGGTTCGCACACTTCGTCGCCGGTCGAGAAGACAGCGACGCGCAACGGCTTGTAGGTGGTGACCGTCGCCCGGCCGACCGAAGCAGCGAGGCCGACGTCCTGGGGCCGCAGTTTGATGCCGCTCTTAAGAACGATGCTGCCGGACGTCACGTCTTCGCCGGCGTTGCGGCGGTTGGCGCCGCGTTTGATGCCGGGCGCGATGGTGACGACGCCGTCCTTTTCGTCGCAGTCTTCCTGCATCATGACCGTGTCGGGACCATCCGGCATCGGTGCGCCGGTGAATATTCGGATGGCTTCGCCGCGTTGCGCCGGACGACCAAGCGGATGCCCCGCCGCCGCGCGTCCGGTTACCGGCAGCTGTGATGGCGTGTCGGGGGCGAGATCGTCGGCAAAGACCGCGTAGCCGTCCACCGCCGAATTGTCATGTTGCGGCACGTCGATGGGCGAGGTCACGTCTGCGGCCAGGATGCGGCCGACCGCCGCGTCGAGTGCGATCTCCTCGGTATCGACGACGGGCCCGATCCGGCCGTCCAACTGCGCCATGGCTTCCGCCGTGGTCATCAGGGGCTTGCCGGTTGCGAAGCAGTCGTCGCTAAGCTGCGCCATCGGATACGGCCTGCTTGCTCTGCGCGAGGTTGCAATGATCGACGACGAAAGCGGCGACCGACGAAATGTCGTTCAGGTCGAGGACCGGCAGGCTGCGCGCCGCGATGGCCCGCACGCCCTTGGCGTCGTCGGTCGCGATGGCCACGATATGCGGGTCCTCGTTGGCGAGCAGAGGTTTCCCGACCGACGGGCGGTGAATTTCCAGCTTGTCATGCATATGTGCCTTGAACCCTTCGACGAGCAACAGGTCGACCGGCGACATATGCTCGATCAGGTCCGCCATTTCGGGTTCTGGTCCGCTCCGGTTTTCGTGCATCAAGGCCCACCGCTTTGACGAGGTGACCAGGACTTCCGTCGCCCCGGCCTCTCGATGGACATAGGAGTCCTTGCCCGGTTTGTCGACATCGAAGGCGTGATGCGCGTGTTTCATCGTCGATACCGTAAAGCCGCGCGCCACCAGAACCGGCAACAACCGCTGCACCAGGGTCGTTTTGCCGCTGCCGCTCCAGCCTGCTAGTCCGAAAATCTTCATCGATATAGTGTGTTGCGCCGGTGACGGCGCGTCTAGCCCAAATTCTCGGCGGTTCCGCTGGGCTTTGCCGACTTAGCCGCTGGTTTGGCCGGCGTTTCCGGCTCCGCGTCCCCGGTGAGGTGCTTGAGCCCCGCCTGCAGGTAGTCGTAGCCGGTAATCATGGTCAGCAACGCGGCGATCCACACCCCGACATCGCCGATCCAGATGCTGGGAATCCAATCCGGGCTGGCGTCATGGACGATCAGAAACCCGAGGGCGAACATCTGGATCATCGTCTTCCATTTGGCCAATCGGCTGACCGGCACGCCTACGGAGAGCGCGGCGAGATGCTCACGCAGACCTGACACCAGGATTTCGCGGATCAGGATGATCAGCGCGGGCAGAACCACCAGGCCGGCGATGCGGTCGGTTGCGACCAGCATGAAGATCACCGCGGCGACCAGCAGCTTATCCGCGACCGGATCCATGAATCGTCCGAATCTCGATATCTGGCCCATCGACCGGGCAATATAGCCGTCGAAGAAATCGGTCACACAAGCCGCGGCATAGAGCCCGAGGGCAACCCAACGCGGGGTCTCGCCGTCCATGAAGAACAGGGCAACGATTGGCGGAATGACGAGAATCCGCGACAGCGTTAAGAGATTCGGCAGGCTGGTGAGCATGGGCCGTTATCCAGTTCCAGGCAGTTAAAATGCCCGCCCGGTTGTTAAGTCGGAAGTCTACTAATCCTCGTTGAAATGACCATAGATTTTCTTTGCGACCGCTTGGCTGATGCCCTCGACGGTTTCCAGGTCAGTGAGCCCGGCGGCCGCAACCGCCTGTGCGGACCCAAAATGTAGGAGCAGCGCCTTTTTCCGCTTCTGTCCGACGCCTGCGATTTCATCGAGCGGTGAGGCGGTAATTCCCTTCGCCCGGCGGGCCCGATGCGTCCCGATCGCGAATCGGTGCGCTTCGTCGCGCAACCGCTGCAGGAAGTAAAGGACCGGATCGCGTGGCGGCAGCATGAAGGCGCGGCGGCCTTCCATATGGAATTGTTCGCGGCCCGCATTACGGTCCGGGCCTTTGGAAATTGCGACCAGCGCCACATCGTCGATGCCGAGATCTTCGAACACGTCCTGGACAACGGATAGCTGGCCTTTGCCGCCGTCGATCACCACGAGGTCCGGCCAGGTGCCGGCTTCCCGGTCCGGGTCTTCCTTCAGCGCCCGCGCGAACCGGCGCGTCAGCACTTCGCGCATCATCGCGTAGTCGTCGCCGCCTGCTGGGGTTACCGCTTCGCTCTTGTCGAGGCCGCGGATGTTGAATTTGCGGTAGGCGTTCTTCATTAACCCGTCGGGACCGGCGACGATCATGCCGCCGACGGCATTGGTGCCTTGAATGTGGCTGTTGTCGTAGACCTCGATTCGGGCCGGCGGGGCGTCCAGGTCGAATGTCTCGGTGACGCCGTCCAGTAGTTTGCGGTGTGACGCGCTTTCGGCCATCCGCCGGGCCAGTGCGTCCCGGGCGTTGATGAGGGCGTGGTCGATCAGCTTGCGCCGCGCGCCGCGTTGCGGGGCGATGATCCGCACCCGCCGCTCGGCCCGGACCGTCAGGGCTTCGCCCAGCAATGCAGTTTCCTTGGGTTTCTCGCTTACCAATACCAGTTTGGGCGGCACGACGCGGTCGTAGAACTGGCCGATGAAGGCGGCCAGGACCTCCGGCGGCTCGATGTCCCGGTTATGGCTCGGGAAGAAGGCCCGGTTGCCGTAGTTCCGGCCGTCGCGAAAGAAGAAGACCTGAACGCAGGACTGGCCGGCCTCCTGATGCATTGCGATGACGTCGGCCTCGTCGAGTCCTTCGACATTGATGTCTTGGTGCGAGCGTACATGGCTCAGCGCGTTGATGCGGTCGCGCAGGGTCGCAGCGCGTTCGAATTCCAGTGTTTTGCTCGCGTCCTGCATGTCGTCGGCGAGTTTATCGACGATACGGTGGCTGCGGCCCGCCAGGAAGTCGTGGGCCTGCTCGACCAGTCCGGCATACTCACTTTCGCCGATGCGGTTCACGCAGGGCGCGCTGCAGCGTTTGATCTGGTATTGCAGACATGGCCGGGTGCGGGCCGAAAACACGTTGTCCGAGCAATTGCGCAGCAGGAAGGCGCGCTGCAGGGTGACGATCGTCCGGTTGACCGCGCCGGCGGAGGCAAAGGGGCCAAAGTATCGCCCGCCCTTCGTTCGTGCGCCGCGATGCTTGATGACCTGCGGGTAAGGATGGTCGCCAGTGATCAGGACATAGGGAAATGACTTGTCGTCCCGCAGCAGCACGTTATAGCGCGGCTTCAGCTTCTTGATCATGTTGGATTCAAGAAGCAATGCCTCGACCTCGGTGTGGGTCGTCACGAATTCCATCGACCGGGTCGCCGCAATCATGCGCTGCAGGCGGATCGGTAGCCGCACCGGGCGGGTGTAGTTGACCACGCGGTTGCGCAGGTTGCGCGCTTTGCCGACGTAAAGCGCATTGCCCTTTTCGTCCTGCATTCGGTAAACGCCCGGTCCGCCCGGCAGAGTGGCCAGATGCGCCTGAATTACGGCAACGCCGGTGGCGAGACCGCCGCGCGGGGCGTCGCTCTCTGGAATAGCAACCTTGGGCCGATTTTTATTCTCGTCCATTATCCGTGCCGAGTGGGTCCGTCTTTATGAAACTGCCCCAGGCCATGCCAGCCTGGCAATGTGCTTTCATCAGGATGCTGAATGCCGCATATCGGCGTGCCGCTGTGCTGCATTCGTAACTAGTCGTTGCATTCATACGGAGTTGCGATTCGGTCGCTCCTACATATCCACGATTTCTGTGGATAACTCTGTTGACATCGACATACGAATCTCGTGGGCCCTCGGAGAGCCTAGCGCTTCAGCCAAATGCCCAAAAAATAGGCATATATTCTAAGCGGTTGATTTTCCATGAAAATACTATGGAATGTTGTTGCGGTTTAAATCCGAATCGTGAATTCGTACGGACAACGGCGATTTGTGGCAGAGAAATTGCGTCTGTGCAAAACTTCGCCCGAGTCGGGCCAATCCGAAGTCCTTTTTTTTGAAAGGCTTGGGTCGAAAGACCAAGGGCTTAGCAGCTATTCGGAGGAAGATTGTCCGGCCGCCGGTTGGGCCCAAGCGAGATGCTGGCCGGAATCCAGCGCGAGCATTTGGCCCGTCATCGACCCCGCGTCGATGATAAACCGAACGGCGTCGCAAATTTCCTGCGGGTCCACCGCGCGCCGCAAGGGCATCGATTCATACTGCTCCTGAAACTGGGCCGGTGTCTGGCGTGGACTAGCCAGGGTCGGACCCGGACCGATGGCGTTTACGCGAATTCTGGGTGCGAGAGCCAGGGCGAGCGTCTGTGTCAGCGTCCAAAGCGCCGCCTTGCTGACGGTGTAGGAGGTGAAATGCGGCGTCAGGTTCCAGACCCGTTCGTCGAGCATGTTGACCACCACGCCCTCGGCGTCATGGGGCAGGGCCTCGGCCATGTTCTGAATCAGCACGAAGGGGGCCCGCAGGTTGACGTCCAGATGCCCATCCCAGCTTTCGCGGGTCACTGTATCGGCTTCATCGCGCTCGAACCGGGAGGCGTTATTGACCAGACAGCCGATCGGTCCCAAGGCGCTGGCGGCATCGGAAATCAACTTGCCGACTTGTGATTCGTCGCCCAAGTCGGCCGCGAGTGTCACCGCTTTGCCGCCAGCATCGACGATCTCGGCGGCGACCGCCTCGGCATCTTCTTGCGACGTATGGTAGTGGACGGCAACCGACCAGCCGTGCCGGGCGAGATCGAGCGCGATTGCGCGGCCGATCCGGCGTCCACTTCCGGTCACCAAGGCGTTTTTCGGCATAGTCATGCCGATGAAGATAGAGCGGCGGCTAGGGGCGGTACAGGGGCCATGCCTAGGCCTTGTACTTTTCCACGGCGTCCCAGTTGATCTCCACACCGAAGCCGGGCTCATTGCTCAGATGGACCCGCCCATCGCGGAAATGCGCGCCGCCGCTGTAGATATCGTGCTGGATCGGGTGCCGTTCGTGACTGCCGTGCGATTCCGCGCCAAAGGCCGCGTCGCCGAAGGCCGAGACCAGCGGCGCATGGATATGCGCGGCGGTGTGCGGCGCGATCTGCACGCCACGCGCTTCCGCGTAATGGGCGATGCGAAGCGATTCGGTGAAGCCGGCGTGGCGCGTCGAGTCGAACTGGACGTAGCGGATCGATCCCGAATCGATGAAATCGCGCACGGTGAACCGATGCCATTCGCGCTCGCAATGGGCCAACGGGATCGGCGAATTATTCGCAAGGGTGACGAAATCGGCGGGTTGCAGATGCCAATGCAGCGGTTCTTCCAGCCAGAAGATGTCGAACGGTTCGACCGCATGGGCGAACTGGATGCAGTCGTCGACGCCGTAGGGCGCGTTCATGTCGAGCATGAACAGTGTGTCCTTGCCGATCGCCTCACGGGTGGCGCGGATACGCTCGACCTCGTCGGCCATCGAGAGTGCGCCGCATTTGAGTTTCACGGCCTTGAAGCCGTTCGCGACGAAGCTGCCGAGTTCGTCTGCGCAGGCCGTGATCGGATTGCCTTCGATATAGTAGCCGCCGGTCGCATAGGTGAAGACCGAGTCAGCCGTGCCGCCGAGCAGTTTGTGGACCGGCAGGCCCGTGGCCTTGCCCTTGATGTCCCAGAGCGCGATGTCGATGCCGCCGATTGCCGCCATGATCTGCGGCCGTTGGGTGCGCGGCATCGGCGCCGGCATGCCGTCCCATCCGCCAAGTCCACCGGGGCGGGGAGATGTGAGTGAAAACAGCTTCTCCCAGATATCGATATGCCCGTGCGGGTCCATCCCCGCGATCACCTCGCCAAAAGTAGCGGCCAGATCGCAGATCAGTTTCTGCGGCCCGCCCTGCACCTCGCCATAGCCGGAGATGCCTTCGTCGGTGCGCACTTCGATCAGGATGAGACTGGCACTGTCGCTGATCTCATGCGCCGTCCAGCTCGGCGGATCGATCTTGGAGAACATGGGATAGGCGCGCACTTCGGTGATTTTCATAATGGCGGTCCGGTTGGTTTTGGATGGGCAGCCGTCGGCTGCGGCGCATCTTAGCGCGGGAAGCCGGGGCGAGGGCAAGTCGGCGGTCCGCCGCTTGGATCAAACGCGCGGGCGGAAGGCCTTCTTGCGCTTGGCTTTGCCGCGGCCCTTGGCACGTTTGCCCCTGGGCAGGACGCCGTCCGGCACCGATTGGATGCTGGCGGCGATTTCCGGGTTGATTGGCGCGGTATCGACAGGCATGTCGAGATCGCAGGCTTCGAGCCGTTTGATCTCGTCGCGCATCATCGCCGCGGTCTCGAATTCCAGGTCGGCGGCAGCGGCCCGCATCCGTGATTCCAGTTCCTGGATGTAGGTCTTGATGTCCATGCCGACCAGATGGGCGTGTTCGGCGTCCCCGGTATTCACCGTGACATGGTCGCGTTCGTAAACGCTCATCAGTATATCGCCGATCTGCTTGCGGATGGACTCCGGCGTGATGCCGTGCGCCGCGTTATAGGCCTGCTGCTTCTCGCGCCGCCGGTTGGTTTCGCCCAACGCATATTCCAGCGAATCGGTTATGCGGTCGGCGTACAGCAGCACGCGTCCGTCAATGTTGCGGGCCGCCCGGCCGATGGTCTGGACCAGCGAGGTGCGCGACCGCAGATAGCCTTCCTTGTCCGCATCGAGGATGGCAACCAGCGCGCATTCGGGAATATCGAGGCCCTCGCGCAGCAGGTTGATGCCGACCAGCACGTCGAACACGCCGAGGCGCAGGTCGCGGATGATCTCGATCCGTTCCAGCGTATCCACATCGGAATGGATGTAACGCACCTTGAGGCCGGCTTCGCCCATATATTCGGTGAGGTCCTCGGCCATGCGCTTGGTCAGCGTGGTGACCAGCACGCGCTGGTTCTTTTCCGTGCAGATTTTGCACTCGGCGAGCAGGTCGTCGACCTGCGTTTCGGTCGGCCGGATGATGCAGACCGGATCGATCAGGCCGGTCGGCCGCACCACCTGTTCGGTGAAGACGCCGCCGGTGCGCTCCAACTCCCAGGGACCGGGTGTCGCGGAGACATAGACCGTCTGCGGCCGCATCGCGTCCCATTCCTCGAACTTCAGGGGCCGGTTGTCGACGCAGGACGGAAGCCGGAAGCCGAACTCCGACAGTGTGGACTTCCGGGCGTAATCGCCTTTGAACATGCCGCCGACCTGCGGCACGCTGACATGCGATTCGTCGACGATCAGCAGCGCGTTGTCGGGCAGGTATTCGAACAGGGTCGGCGGTGGCTCGCCGGGATTCCGGCCGGTCAGATAGCGCGAGTAGTACTCGATGCCGGCTCAGGAGCCGGTCGCCTCGATCTTTTCAAGATCGAAGGTGGACCGCTGTTCCAGCCGCTGCGCCTCCAGCAACTTGTTCTCGCGGTTGAGCACGTCGAGATGCTGCTTGAGCTCTTCCTTGATGCCGATCACGGCCTGCGTCAGCGTCGGTTTCGGCGTCACGTAATGGCTGTTCGCGTAGATCCGGACAGCTTCGAGCGCGCCGGTCTTCTCGCCGGTCAGCGGGTCGAATTCCTGAATCGACTCGATCTCATCGCCGAACATGGAGAGCCGCCACGCGCGGTCTTCATAATGCGCCGGGAAGATTTCCAGCACGTCGCCGCGCACCCGGAACGTGCCGCGTTGAAAGTTGTTGTCGTTGCGGCGGTACTGAATCTCGACGAGCTTGCGCATGATGGCGCGCGGATCGACCGACTGTCCGACCTTCAGCGGCACGACCATCTGCGAATAGGTTTCGACCGAGCCGATACCGTAGATACAGGAGACCGAGGCAACGATGATCACGTCGTCGCGCTCCAGCAGCGACCGCGTGGCCGAATGGCGCATGCGGTCGATTTGCTCGTTGATCGAGGCGTCCTTCTCGATATAGGTGTCGGTGCGCGGGACGTAGGCTTCCGGCTGGTAGTAGTCGTAATAGGAGACGAAATACTCCACCGCGTTGTTCGGGAAGAAGCTCTTCATCTCGCCGTAAAGCTGCGCGGCCAGCGTCTTGTTCGGCGCGAGGACCAGCGTCGGGCGCTGCAGATTCTGCACCACATGCGCCATGGTGAAGGTCTTGCCCGAACCGGTGACGCCGAGCAGCACCTGGTCGCGCTCGCCCTCTTTCAACGCCTCCGTGATTTCCACGATGGCTTTGGGCTGGTCGCCCGCCGGCTCGTATTCCGAGATCAGCTCGAACTCGACACCGCCCTCGGACAGAGGACGGTCGTAGCGCTTCGACGGCAGCCACGGCGACAGCAGCGGGGCGGCGTCGGACAGACCAGGAGCATCGGTGACGGCATTCTCGCTCATAGGAGGATTATATAGGGGTTGGGTACCGATTTGCGATGGCCGATCGACCCCTAATCGCGCTCTCCTGCCAATTCCGCGAATCATGGCATACTGCGCGGCCATCCGGCGCTTTTGGTCCGCCGGTATCGAGGGGGACAGAATGGCACTACTGAACAGCGCCGGGCGATACGGCGCGATGGCGAAGCTCTTTCACTGGACGGTTTTCCTGATTTTCGTCAACCAATACGTAACCGGCAGCGTGATGATGCGGCTCGGCAAGGGGCAGGCATTCCTCGGCTATAGCGGCGGCGAGCTGTACACATGGCATAAGTCGGCCGGCGTAGTGGTGCTTGCGGTGGTGTTGCTGCGCATCGTCTGGCGCAAGACGACGCCGCTGCCCGATTGGGCCGAGACGCTGGAAGACTGGGAACGGGCGGTGACCAAATGGGTCGAGCGGTTCCTGTATGTCTGCATGATCCTGATGCCGGTCAGCGGCTACGTCTTCACCATGGCGGGCGGCTACCGGTTCAAGTTGTTCGGTGTCGTCGAGCTGCCGGTCCTGATCGAGAAGAATGCGAGCCTCGCCGCCGTTGGTGAGTGGTCGCACCTGATCATCGGCTACATGATCGTGATTGCCCTGACCCTGCATATCGGGCTCGGCCTCAAGCATCATCTGGTCAACAAGGATCGCTTCCTGAACCGGATGCTGCCCTTCACCAAGCAGTAGAATTCGTCGGCCTGCGAGGGTTGCGGTATGATCCACCGATCATAGTGGCGGTGGAGTCCTCTGCCGTTCCCAGGGAGAAAGAAGAATATGGCGGACAAAATTCGGCTCGGCTTGATCGGCGCCAGCGTCACGGGGACGTGGTCGCAGCGGTCCCATCTGCCGGCAGCACAGGCAAGTTCGGACATTGAACTCACCGCGGTCTGCACCACCAAAGCGGACAGCGCCGAAGCGGCGCGTCAGGCGTATGGCGCGCGGCTGGCTTTCGACGACTACCGCAAGATGGCGGCGTCGCCCGAGATTGACGCCGTCGCCGTTGTCGTGCGCGTGCCGTCGCATTACGAGCCGACCAAGGCGGCGCTAAACGCGGGCAAGCATGTCTATTGCGAGTGGCCGCTCGGACAGACCACAGCGGAGGCCGAGGAATTGACGGCGCTGGCCGCCGCCAACGGTCTTGTCACCGCGATCGGTCTGCAATCCCGCGTCAATCCCGCGGTGATGTATATGAAGGAGCAGGTCGAAGCGGGCTTTGTCGGCGAGGTGATGGCGGTGCATGTCAGCCTGATGCGCGACGGTGTGTTAAAGCGGCCGTCCAATCGCACCTGGCAGCGCGACGCGGGCCTCGGCGCCAACACTCTGACGATTGCAAACGGACACACGGTTGACGCCATGCGCTTCGTCGCGGGCGACTTGAGCCAGCTTTCCGCCGTGGTCGAAACCAAGGCGACCCAATGGCTCGATACCGGCACCAACGAATGGGTCGACGTCACGTCGCCCGACAACATTCTGGTCAGCGGGCGGTTGGCGAACGGCGCGGTGGCATCCTCGCATGTCGCGGCGATCCCTTACGCCGGCAGCGGCTACCGAATGGAGATTTACGGCCGAGAAGGGACGTTGGTCGCCACCGGCGAGGATTCTCCGCAGTTAGGCGAGGTGTTTCTACACGGCGCGCAAGGCGATAACACGCTTACGCCGATGCCGGTGCCGGAACGTTTCACGATCGCCACCCCGGGAACACCGGCGGGCGAAGCCGTCAATGTCGGACAGATGTATGCGGCGTTTGCCCAGGCGATCGGTGGCGGCGACAGCAGTCAACCGACATTCGAGACCGCGGTCGATTTGCACCGTCTGATCGACGCGATCGCGCAATCATCGGAAACTGGTAGCGCGGCGAAATTCGAATGATGACCTGACCAGGGGCGTGACACCGGCACGCCGCCGCTGATAATGCTATGATGGTTGTTCTTCAGCGGCCGTCTTTTTGCAAAGCTAACATTAGGGAAACGTCATGAAATTGGGATTGTCCGTCGGATATTCCGGCGGGGAGATGGATTTGCCGGTCGAACGTATCCTGCGCGCGGAAAAGCTCGGCTATGACTCGGTTTGGACCGCCGAAGCCTATGGCTCGGACGCGATTACGCCCTTGGCGTATCTCGCGGCGATCACCAAGCGGATCAAGCTCGGCACCGGGATCATGCAGGTCGCGGCCCGCACGCCGGCCAATGCGGCGATGTGCGCCGGAACCATCGATGCGCTCGCGGGCGGCGGGCGTTTCATTGCCGGTCTCGGCGTGTCGGGTCCGCAGATCGTCGAAGGATGGTATGGCCAACCCTGGGGCAGTCCTTATTACTGGCTCAAGGACTACGTTTCGATCATGCGCAAAATTTGGCGGCGCGAAGAAGGGCTGACCCATGACGGCAGGCAACTTCAATTGCCGTACGAAGGCGAAGGCGGCCTCGGTGTCGGCAAACCGCTCAAGTCGATCCTGCACATGAATCCGGACATTCCGGTCTATATCGGTTCCGGAAACGAGCAGACCGTCCGCCTGACCGGCGAGATCGCCGACGGCTGGCTGCCCTTGGGCTTCATTCCAGGCACGCTGGACGAATACAAGCCGTGGATCGAGGAAGGGTTCAAGCGCGCTGGCAACGGCAAGGGATGGGACAATTTCGAGATCCAGGCGCGTGTCTTCGTCGATGTCGACGACGACGTGCAGGCGGCGCTCGACCGGCTGAAACCGCGCGAGGCGCTCTATGTCGGCGGCATGGGGCACAAGAACAAGAATTTCCACAAGGAGATGCTGATCCGGCGCGGCTTCGGTGACGCGGCGGAACGCATCCAGGAGCTCTATCTGGCCGGACACAAGGACGAGGCGGCTGCGGCAGTGCCTGACGATTGGGTCGATTCGCGCTCGCTGATGGGGTCGCCGGCGCGGATCAAGGAACGCTTCCGCGCGTGGGAGGACTCCGGCGTCAATAGCCTCACTGTCGCTCCGGCGCAGGACGCCGCCGTTGATCTGATGGCCACGCTGGCACGGCTCAACCCGCCAAAAGACTAATAGACGCGCCGGCCCAATCCGGGCCGTACGCTGAGAAACACGATTAAGAGGACAGACATGACATTGAAAACCGTTGCCGTGGTCGCGCAAGGCGACATGGGTGCAGGGACCGGTGGCCAATTGGCGCGCCACGGCCTGCGCGTGATCACCAACCTGACTGGACGGAGCGGGCGCTCTCGCGGGCTTGCCGAAAAGGCGGGCATGGAGGATGTCGGCAACGATGCTGCGCTCATCTCCGAGGCCGACATGTTCCTGTCCATCCTGCCGCCGGGCAAGGCAGTCGATCTGGCGAAAACGATGGCCGGGCATATCAAGGCGTCGGGAAAATCGATCCTATATATCGATTGCAATGCGATCGCGCCGACCACCAAACAGGAAATCCAATCGATCATCGAAGGCGCCGGCGGGCGTTTCATGGATATTGGCATTCTCGGCAACCCGCCGTCGCCGACGTCGAACAAGACCCGCTACTACGCGTCGGGTCCGCATGGCGACGACGTTGCGGCGTTGAAGGATTTCGGTCTCGAGATCATCCCCTGCGGCGACGAGATAGGGCGTGCGGCGGCCATCAAAATGTGTTTCGCGTCCATGACGAAAGCCATGATCGCGATGGCGGCGGAAACCTTCGCCGCCGCCGAAGCCTTGGGCGTCTACAAAGAAGTCGAGCACGAGTTGCGCACCGGTCAGACCAAAGGCTTCGAATGGGCCGCGAACCGGGTCACGGGGACGCCGCCGAAAGCCTATCGGTGGGTCTATGAGGTCGAGGAGATCGGCAAGACCTTTGCCGCGGTCGGGTTGCCGGCGGCGACCTGCATGGGCGGCGCGGAAATGTTCCAGATCATCGCCGATTCGCCGCTCGGCGAGGAAACCGTCGAGGACCGTAAGCGCGGCACGACCCTGGAAGATTGCAGCAAGATAACCGCCGAATATCTGGCGGCGAAGAACGGGTAATCAAGAACCCAACCCTAGCTGGAGGGAGCCGCGTATGGCCGCCATGTTGTTCGAGCCGATAGACCTTCGCAGTGTGCGGCTTCCCAATCGGATCGTCGTCGCGCCGATGACGCAATTCTCTGCGCCTGACGGCGTCGCCGGCGATTGGCACATGGTGCATCTCGGCCAGTACGCCACATCGGGTGCGGCGCTGGTGCTGACCGAATCGACCTATGTCGCGTCGAATGCCCGCAACGCGCGCTCTTGTCTGTCGATCTATTCGGATGAACAGGAAGCGGGGATCGGCCGGATCGCTCAATTTTACAATGATCACGGCGCCGCCACCTTCGGCGTTCAGCTTTGCCATGGCGGGCGAAAGGCTTCGGCGCGCGAACCCTGGGACGGCGGCGGTCCGTTGCCCGTCAGCGAAGGCGGGTATGAGGCATGGGCCCCGTCGGCGGTGCCGATCTCGGATGATTGGCCGGCTCCGACTCCGCTTACGTCGGAGACGATCGCCGACGTGATCCAGGCCTTTGCCGACGGCGCGAAACGGGCGCATCGCGCTGGGGCACGGGTGATCGAGATCCATGGCGCGCATGGTTATTTGATCCATCAGTTCCTGTCCCCGATCACCAACCGGCGCAACGATTCCTACGGCGGCGACTTGCCGAACCGGATGCGGTTTGCGATCGACGTATATGACGCGATCCGGGCAGTTTGGCCGGACGAGCTGCCGATCGGCATCCGCGTATCCGCCACCGATTGGATCGAGGGCGGATGGGATGTCGGCGACACGGTGGAACTCGCGAAGGCGCTCGAAGCGCGCGGCTGCGACTATATGCATGTCTCGAGCGGCGGGCTCGATTCGGCGCAGAAAATCACCGTTGGCCCAGGATATCAGACCACCTTCGCCGCCACGATCAAGGCGGCGGTCGACATGCCGATCATCACCGTCGGGCAGATCAGCAATGCGCATCAGGCCGAAACCATCCTGCGCACCGGCCAGGCCGATATGATCGCGTTGGCCCGTCCGGTGATGTTCAATCCGCACTGGGCGTGGCAGGCCGCGTATGAATTGGGCGAAGCGATTCCCTATCCACGGCAATACGAGCGCGGCAATCCGGTGCGCTGGGGCGCCGCCGGCATCAACGCGCCGGGCAATGTGGTGCCCGACAAGTAGGGATCGATGCCGGCGGGTAAACCCGTGCTAGGGCGTTCTCAGCACCCCTTCACGCATTTCGCGTCGCCGTCGAACTCATAGGTCTTGCCGCTCAGCGGAATGTGAACGGGAATCCCCTTTACCTGTTTTACGAACTTATCCGCCTTGGTGCCGGTGACAACCTTGCCGCCCTTGGTCGATTCTTCGTTGGCGTGGGTCGGCATGGCGGCTTTGGGTTTGATGAGTTCGTTTACCGCCCAGGCGGCTTCTTCCGGTCCCATCGTGTTGACGTCGCCCATATTCATGATTGCCAGTTCCGCCCCATAGTAGCGCCGGACAAGCACCTCCATGTCGGCAGTGTGCCCTGTGTCGGCGGAAAGATAGACCACCAGTCCATTCGAAAATTTCAAAATGAATCCGCTATCGGGGCCGACGAAGGCGGAGATGCCACTTTTCTTCATGGCGGCAGCCAGGTCCTTGTCGATGACGAAGGCTGTCGACGCGCCGTTGGCGTGGACGGTGGGAATGGCGGACACCGTGACGCCGCCGAACTTCATCTTACCGCCCGGACGCAGCCGTTTGATGAGTTTCTTCGCGGTTTTCGCGTCGACGCCTTCGGCGATCATGCGTGGCATCAAATAAGCGCGCATCTGACCGGCGGCGACGATATTTGATTTCTTCCCGGCGGCGATTTTGACGCTGTTGGAATTGGGAACGGTTTTGACGTTGGTCTTGGGTTTCTTGCACGTGCCCGCGTTGAGTTCCGGAATTCGGCGGTCGCCCTGGTGGTCGCCGTGAACGCTGGAGATCAGGACCACGTTGAGCGTCTTCGGCAAGCGCGGATCATCCGGCCCCATCACGGTCCGGCCCGCATCGAACAGCACCGTCGTGCCGTCGGGATCCTCGAACAGCATGGCGCGGTCGCGCCCACACATTTCCCCGGTATGGCTGCCAAGCGTCGTCAGCTTCACGGTTTGTGCATCGGCCGGCGCACCGAATGCGCCGGATAGAAGAACGGCCGCACCGACTGCGGAGATTATTTTATTCATGGAAATCTTCCCTCCCTGAAAAACAACACGCTTATTGATCTTGTTCATCGAAGTCGAATTTGGAGTCCTTTGGCAAGTCGCATTTATTATTGACAATATTTTGTCAAAATGACTATTAGTTGTCATATGAAAAAGCAATCTCGACCCAGCCGCACCCAATCCGGAGCGGCCCTAACCGCTCTGATCCTGGAAACTTTTCGGCTGAATGGCCGACTTCTGGCAGCGGGAGACCGTTTGACCGGCGACCTTGGAATATCGAGCGCCCGATGGCAGGTCATCGGTGCGATCGAGGAGGCGCCGTTGCCGGTTGCGCAGATTGCACGGAACATGGGGCTCACCCGGCAAGCCGTGCAACGCGTCGCCAATGTCCTGGCCGAGGATGGGTTGGTGGAATTTGCCGAGAATCCGGATCATCGGCGAGCAAAACTCGTGTGTCTAACCGACAGCGGAAGATCGGTTTTGGATGAAATCGGCCGGCGCCAGATAGCGTGGTCGAATGGTCTGGCGGCCGGACTGACACGCGAATCCATCGAGGATGCCCTCAAGGTCTTGCGCGAGGTTCGGGATCGCCTGGAGCAAGCGCAGTCTTAAATGCGAAATCCAATATCTTGGGAGTTCCGCAGTGGACTACTACACACTTTTGAAATTCGTCCATATCGTCGGGTTCATCCTGCTGGGCGGCGGCCTTTTGGCAGTCTTCATGTCCGAGCTGCAGGCCTACCGGACCGCGGACCTGCGCGTCTTCGCCGAGGCCGCACGTTATACCGCGGTCTTCTACGACAGTTTCGTCATATCGGGCGCATTGCTCGTTGCGATATCCGGCTTCTTCCTCACACTCGAACTGGGAATCGGATTTTTCGATGAACCCTGGCTCGTCGGCATGTGGGGGCTGTTCCTGCTCGAATTCATCGAAGGCAACACGATAACCCGTATCCAGTTTCGTAAGACGCTGCGCCGATCGCAGGAAGCCCTGGCGCATGGTGGTCCGCTAACCGCCGAACTTCGGGGCGAGGCGAGGGGGGTGCTCAATCAGATCGCGCATTTCCTCGATATCCCACTGTTCACGGTGATCGTCTACTGCGGGACGGTCAGGCCGGATAGTTGGGCGCACGTTCTCACGGCCATGGGGATTGGTTTGTCGGTTGCGGTGCTGCTCATCATCTTCGTACCGCGTCTGAGTAACCCGAACGAAGGGCAGGCATAGGCCCTACTTTGGATGGCTACGAGCTGTCGGGGCGACGGGCGACATATCCCGTCCGCACCCCCGGCACGAACCCGCACTCCTCGTAGAAGCGATGCACGCCGGGGTCGGGCCGGCCGCTCTGCAGCAGGACATGGAAACAGTCTTGCTCCCAGGCTGCGTCCAGCGCAGCGTGAATGACGGCATGGCCATGTCCTTGCCGTCGAAAATCCGCATGCGTGACGACATTCTCAATGAAGGCGTGGCCGCGTCCGCCCCGCATGAGGTTCGGCGCGGTGATCAGCATGCAGGTGGCGACGATCGTCGCCTGGGCCTCGGATACGAAAATCGACGTCCCCGGGTGGGCGGCGATACTCGTCCAAATTCGCTGGGCCGTGTCGTCCGTCAGTACTGGCATCTTTGGATTGGCATGCGGATACAATTCCAAGAGCGATGCGAGGTCTTCGGCTCTCGCGAGCCTTGCGCGGGGCATTCAGGTTTCTTCCAGGATGTGGTTTGGTGTTTCTCGCCGACGCTTCTTGATCTCCCGATAGAGTGCCTCCGGCGAAACGCCGATTTCGTTGGCGACGTTTTTCCATTGCCCCTTTGGCGGCAGAACGCCGTTCCAGTCAAGCCAGCCGGATAGGCGTTCGGCGACCGTCCTGCGTGTCAATAACTCACACCGGTACCGCATGTTTTGGAGTTCCAGCGCCAGGTAGGTTGACCATTGTTCCGCCAAGTGGGGATCGCTATGCAAGAGCCGCGTCATGTTGGCCCTGGGGACAGATTGAACGGTCGCTGCCTCCACGCACACGCAGTCGCAATGATACTGCTCGGCATAAAGCGATGCTTCCGCGACGATGGCGTGATCCTTGACGCGGTTCAACACGACCGCGGACCCGTCGCGTTGATAGCGGACGAGATCGACCACGCCCGAGAGAAGCAGATAGACGGAAGAAATTCGGTCGCTGCGATGGAAAAGGTGTTCTTCCGACGCCAACGACAGTATCCGCGTCGACTGCTGACGCAATGCTTGGAAAAGAAAATTCGACATGATCATGATCATGTCGCGTGCAGTCGGGAACTGGCAAGAAAAGATGTCCAAGGGACAACGGCTGGAGACGATGATGCGAAGATTGTTAATGCTCAGTGCAGTTATCATTTCCGTCCTGCCAAGCGGGTTCGCTGTTGGTGAGGCCGACCAGCAATCGAAATACGCCGGGCAGGAGCAGCGGAATATTAAAAGCCTTTCGCCGGAGGATATCCGTGAATTGCGCAGCGGTGGCGGGTGGGGTCTCGCGAAGGCGGCCGAATTGAATGGCGTTCCCGGCCCCGCTCATTTGCTGGAGCTGAAGGATAAGATCCCGCTAACACCTATGCAGGTCACCAAAGCCTCGGCAATCTACGAAGAAATGAAGGCGCGCGCCATCAGCCAAGGCGAGCGGTTGATCGACCTTGAACGACAGCTTGAGAGTTTTTTTCGGAATCGGGCGACCTCGGACACGCGGCTGCGCGCGCTGCTTTCCGAAATCGCTGAGATCCGAGGGCGTCTCCGCTACACGCATCTTTCCACGCATCTTGCGGTTTCGGAGTTTCTGTCGGAACCGCAGATCGCGCGATACAACATGTTGCGTGGGTATGAAGGAAACCCTTGCGGCGGCCTCTCGGAAGGGAAAGATGCGCCGCATGGAATACGGCATCACCACTGCGACTAAACGATAGTTGCCGAGCGCCGCGCCAACTATTCATTCATGATGATCTGCGTCCGGGCATCGGGCATTTCCGTCATCAACCGGCCGATGCCGGGGATGGGATCCTTGAACTTCATGACCGTCAGCATCGCCCAGAGTGCCGACTGATTGGTCGTGACGACCGGTTTCTGAAATTGCTCTTCCCATTCCGCGACAAATTTCATCGTCGGGAAGTTGCCCCCGGGCACGACCAGAACCTCGATCTCCGGACTATTGATCCGCTCGAAGGCGGCGGTGGCGTGCTCTGCGCCCAAGGCGCCGATGGCGTAGGCGTCGGTGGCGCCGAACCCTTCCATCCCCACGACCTCCAGACCATGGCGCGTTTCGTAATAGCGCTTGGTGCGGTCCATCACTTCTTCCGAATAGGGGGATACGATGGCGATCCGCCGCGCGCCCAGCGCCTGGACGGCATGTCCCACCGCGTCGGCCGAGGTCAGCGCCGGCACGCCCGCGCCCTCGCTCATCAGGCGAACCGCCTTGGCGTCGTAGTCGTCGTCGAACAGGCTGGCGGAGGTCTGCGCCAGGCTGATGACTTCGACCTTGGCGGTGCCCAGGAGTTTGGCCTGGTATTCGACGTCCGCGTCCAGGCTGGGTGAAAACGGCGTGTCGCCGCCCTTGCCAAGCCGGCCCACATGGAGCTGCAGGGTATCGGGAAGCAGCTGGTTGAATTCGATCTCGACGGTCGTGTTGGTCGAGGGAATCAATGACCCGAAATGTCGCATCGCGTTTGGTTCTCCTGTGGTGGGCCGATCGTTAGTGAAAGAGCGTGCCGCCGTTGATGTTATAGGCTTGGCCGGTGATCATCTCGGCTTCGTCCGAGGCGAGGAAGGCAACGAGATGGGCAACGTCTTCCGACTCGGCGACCCGGCCCAGCGGCGTTCCCTGGTTCATCCGTTCCACCACCTGCGCGCGATAGGCTTCCAACGGCACGCCGCGGGCGTCGGCTTCCGCCTGCTCCGCGTAATTCATGCGGTCGGTGTTGATGCCGCCCGGACATACCGAATTCACCGTGATCTTATGCGGGGCCAGGTCCAACGCTGCGCATTGCGTCAGGCCGAGCACGGCGAATTTCGACGCACAATAAGCGCTGCTTTTAGGGCTGCCGCGCTTGGACGCGGCCGAGGCGATGTTGATGATGCGGCCGCTGCCCTGGTCGATCATGTGTTTCGCCGCGAACTTGGTGGCGAGGAAGACGGCGGTGGTGTTGATGTCGAGGAAATGCTGCCAGATATCCGCGTCGAGCTCCCATACCGGCACGCGGTCCTTGCCGATTATGGCCCGTGCGTTGTTGACCAGGATGTCGATCCGCCCAAATTTGGCGACGACCTGTTCGATCAGGTCTTGAATTTCCGACCGGCTCGATAGATCGGCGGGAATCGTCAGGCATTCGCGACCCAAGGCCCTGACTTCTTCGGCGACGCTCTCGATACCATTCCATTGGTCGCCGCGCTCCTGTGGCGGCAGGTCATCATCGGGCCGTGGGACATCCGTGATCGTCACATCCGCGCCCAGGGAGGCTAGTTTCAGCGCCGTTGCGCGGCCGACGCCCTTGCGCCCACCGGCGCCGGTAACCAGGACAATCTTTCCATTCAGGTTCGACATTTTCGGGTTTTCCTCGTGCCATCGCTTATTTCGAACAATCTAATTTCGCTTTTTGCTGCAATGGGCGCAAAATGAAGCGTTCGGTTGTGAACCCAATTATAGACGTTGCAGGTTGAACAGGGGGCTCCCCATGCAAGACGGCGACAGTAAGTTGGTGATCACATGCGATGCGTGCGGCGCCAACGACTCACGGGAAATCGACTGGTTGCAAACAAACGCGGTCCTGACATGTACCGACTGCGGCCATGACATCGATCTTGGCCGGGATCCGTGGCGCGGCGCAATCCAGCGCCTGTGGAACGCATCGCATCATCTCGGACCAATACGCCGGAGACTTCCGTAGCGAATAAGGAGCGATACGATGCCGTCACCACACCGCGCCCACCTGATGGGTACCCGTCACATGGCGGCCGCCGGGCATTACCTGGCGGCGCAGGCCGCATTCCAGATTCTCGAGGCCGGCGGTAACGCCATCGATGCCGGATGTGCCGGCGGCATGGCGCTGACCGTGCTGCAGTCGGAGTATGTCGGTTTCGCCGGGGTTGCGCCGATCATGATCTATCTCGCCGAAAGCGACGAGGTGATCACGATTGCCGGGCTCGGCACCTGGCCGAAGGCGGTGACGGTCGAAACCTTTCACGAGAAATACGGCGGTGCGATGCCGCCAGGCGTGCTGCGCAGCGTGGTCCCGGCCGGGCCCGATTCATGGATTACGGCGCTGCGCCGATACGGCACCATGAGTTTCGGCGACGTTGCTGCGTCTGCGATACGATTTGCGCGCGACGGTTTTCCGGCCCCGCGTCTGTTGTGCGACATCATCGCCGCGAACGAGGACGGATACCGGCGCTGGCCCTCGAACGAGGCGATCTATCTGTCGCAGGACCGTCCGCCGCAACCGGGCGAACTGTTCGTCCAGGCAGATTTGGGTCGGACCATTCAATACATGGCCGATCAGGAAGCGGCCGCGAAGGGCGCGGGCCGCGACGCCGGGTTGCAGGCGGCGCATGACGCTTTCTACAAGGGGGATATCGCTCAGGCGATCGTCAAACATCAGGCCGAAAGCGGCGGCTGGATGTCGGCCGACGACCTCGCGTCCTACAGCTCGCCGATCGAAGCCCCGCTCCGGACGCAGTTTGGCGACCTCGAGGTGTTTGCCTGCGGGCCATGGTGCCAGGGGCCGGTGCTGCCGATGACATTGAACATTCTGAACGGCTTCGATCTGGCGGGGATGGGGCAGAACTCGGCGGACTACATCCACACGCTCGCGTCGGCGCTCAACCTGTCCTATGCCGACCGCCATGCCTATATCGGCGACCCGCGATTCATCGACGTCCCGATCGACGGCCTGCTCGATGCGGCTTATGCCGATGCCCGGCGCGCCCTGATCGACAACGAAAAGGCGTGGACGGAGATGGCGCCGGCGGGCGACCCGTGGACCGGCGCCGCTTTGCGGGCGGATGCGAAAGACAAGTTGGAAAGAACCCCGCAACTGGCGCGGGAAGAATTGGACACATCTTACATCAGCGTCGTCGACAGCAAGGGCAACGCCTTTTCCGGCACGCCGAGCGACGGCTCGACCAGTTCGCCGGTTGTGCCCGGCCTGGGTATCGTCGTGTCGTCGCGCGGCTCGCAGAACTGGACCGATCCCGAACACCCGGCCTGCGTCGCGCCGGGCAAGCGGCCGCGCCTGACTCCCAACCCGGCGATGGCAATCCGCGGCGGCCGCACCCTGATGCCGTTCGGGTCACCCGGCAACGATGTCCAGATCCAGGCGATGATTCAGGTGCTGATGAATATGGTCGTCTTCGACATGGCGCCGCAGGACGCGGTCGAACAGCCGCGCTTCGCGTCGTTCAATTATCCCCGATCGTCGGAACCGCATTCCTACAGCCCGGGCGAATTGCGCCTGGAAGCGCGAATCCCGGACGCGACGGCGCAGGATCTCGCGAAACGCGGCCACAAACTGAACCCGTGGCCGGACTGGGAGTATTCGGCCGGGGCCGTCTGCACGATCGTCGCTGACAGGGAGACGGGTGTTCTGACCGGCGCCTCTGATCCCCGCCGTCCGACGGGTGTGTGTGGTTGGTAGTCCGCCGCCATATTTTGAAAATTTCTAACGATGGCCGTCACGCCGTCGGCGCAACGCAGCAGGCCGCTTAAACCGCGGTTTCGATGTCGTCGGGCAGGCAGCCCGGACATTGCTCCGTGGCGTATGCGCAGACCGCGTCCATGAGCGGTGCGATCACGTCGTCCCGGAATTCCTGGAAGCTGTCGAGCCGATCGAAGTTTTGCTCGTCCATATAGAGCGACTTGTTGATTTCGATCTGAACGCTATGGCGACCGTTTGCCGGGTCGCCGCATCGCCGCACGATGTCCGCGCCCTTGAACAATTCGTTCACCCGGGTGTCGAATCCCTTGCCGCTGAAATGCTCGGCAATGAGTGTCTCGAACTCGGGCGAACATGTCGTTCCGTCCCGGGTGCCGATGATGATGTCTGGCCGTGGGTTGCCGAAGTCGCCCATCAGTTTGGTCCCGGCGCCGGGCATCGAGTGGCAGTTGACGTGCCAGACCGCGCCGAAGGCGTTCCGGCGTGCGGCCAACAGCGCGTCGAGCATGGCCTGGTACGGCACCCAGTACCGGTCGACGCGGCGGCGCATCTGGCTTTCGGTCAGCGGCGCGTCGTAGATCGGGGATTGGTCGGGCGCCAGCGTCCAAATGAGCCCGATGCCCCGGGCGCCTTTTAGCTTGGCATCCTTGATATCGCGGTCGGTTCCGGACAGTAGCGATTCGTCGAGATCCGACAGTGGGCGGTTCGCGTCAACGTAGACTCTCGGAAAATGCGCTTTGAGGAATGCCGCCCCGCGGTTCACGGCATCCGCGTAAAGTTCGTCCACGTATAAATCCGCCACGCTTGTCAGCAAGGACGGCGCAACGGAAGACTGAAAGTCCGCCGGGAATTCGATGCCGCTGTGCGGGCTATCAAAGACGACCGGCGTGACCAAATCATTTGCCTCGGCGACCGTATAAACTCCGCTGACGACCTTGGTCGTCACATTGACCATGGTGGCAAGCCTTTGACTATTGCGCCCCATGGTAGATTACCCGGTTTGTAATTAACGTTTTGCTAATAAAAATTTGGCGGTTTTCCGCGGTTGGGCATCTTCTGAGCGTGCAATCCAGGGCGTCGATTTTCGGTTAACGGCGAGCGGCGCTAAGCTGGTGTCGAGCCAACAACCAAAGGAACGCTACACATGCCTTCATCGAAAAAAACCGCTTATGAACTCATCCCGCAACTCGGCAAATTGCGCGACGAGGTGCTGTTCGGCGATGTCTGGGAGCAGCCGGAACTGACCAAGCGCGATCGCAGCCTGATCACTGTCGCTGTCCTGACCGCGCTTTATCGCACCGACGAGCTGCACGGCCACATGAAACGCGCGCTCGACAACGGCGTCACCCAGGACGAACTGCGCGGACTGATCACGCATCTTGCCTTCTATGCCGGCTGGCCGTGTGCGGTGAATGCGGGCCGCGTCGGGCTTGAGGTTTTCGAAGACGACTGATTCGCGTCACGGTGTATCCGTGGTTACCGGCGCATGGGAGGCGGAGCACGGTCTCCCCGCCGGTTCGACCGCGGCGGCCGAAACTTCTATTCTGTGTAAGTTGTCTGCGATCCGAACCCCGTGTGCTTCGGTCTGCCTAGAGAGGAATGACCATGGAATACAAACGCATTTCCGCCGATTGTCATATCGATCTGTGCTGGATGCCGCCCGACCTGTTCGTCAGCGAGGCGACGCCCGCGATGAAGGAGCGTATGCCCTTCGTCACCGAGGGTCCGGACGGACCCTATTGGACCTGCAAAAACGGCACGTCCTTCGGGCTCAAGAACGGGGTCGGCCCATCGGGCGCCAAATACACGCCGGGGGCGCATGACCGCGCCGACCTGATGGCCGCGACGAATCTGTACGAGGACGGCAAGAACGATATTCGCCGGGTTTCCACGCCGGAACTTCGCATCAAGGACATGGAGCGCGACGGGGTCGACGCCGAGGTGATGTACGGCATCCTGGGTGCGGCCTCCAAGCTGGCCGACCACGACGCGGCCAATGAGATGTACCGTATCTACAACGACTGGCTGGCGGATTTCTGCAAGGAATACCCGGACCGCCAGATCGGCCTTGCCTGCCTGCCCTATGGCGATATCGAGGAAGCGGCGAAGGAAATCTACCGCGCCAAGGACCTCGGTCTTCGTGGGATCGAGCTGTCCTGTTCCTGGGACATGGCGCCGATGTATCATCCGATGTGGGAGCCGATCTGGCAGGCGATCAACGACGTCGAGCTGCCGCTGCATTTCCATACCTTCCCGGTGATGCCGCCGCAGGTCCGCGAATCGCTGCCGAAGGAATGCCAGCGGGTCGCGATCTTCACCATCGTGTCGGGCTTCCAGATGAACCTGATCAACATCGTCGCCGCGGTGATCGGCGGTGCGATCCTGGAACGCTATCCGAATGTCCGCGTCGCCTTCGGTGAAAGCGGCATCGGCTGGCTGCCCTATGCGCTCGACCGGATGGACTTCGAATGGGAAGACCGCTTCAAGGACCTCGGCCTGAAGATGAGGCCGAGCGACTATTGGCGGCGTCAGTGCAAGGCGACCTTCCAGTACGATACGATCGGCGCCAAGCTGGTCGACGACATCGGTGTGGAATCGCTGATGTGGGGCTCGGATTATCCGCATGGCGATGGCGTCTGGCCGGACTCGGACAAGTACATTGCCGAACAGTTCGCGCATCTGCCGGCCGACGTGGTGCACAAGATCACCTGCGAGAATGCCGGAAAGTTCTACGGCCTGATTCAGTAGGGTGTCGGGATCGGCGGGGGCCGGTGGTCTCCGTCGTTCGAGACGGAGGACCGCCATGCCGGATACGGACTCGCAAGCGACCATTCGGGACTGCGCCCAGACCGCCATTCGCGTGATCGCGGATGCCGGTAGCGATGAATCCAAGCTGCGGGCCGGACTGTTGGACGCCATGCGGCCACTGGTGGCGCGGGACGATCTTCTGACGCTCGGTGTCAAACGGCCGGGCAATCACATCGATAATTCCAAATATCTGTATTACGACGGCCAACTTTCCATCACCCTCGATGAATTCCCGAACGGCAAATACATCCCGCCGCATGATCACGGCGTCTGGGAGGCGCTGGTGGTCTTCAAAGGGCGCGTCCGTCATTGCGTGTACGAACGCGTCGACGACGGCACCGTGGAATGGCATGCCGACCTGAAGACGATCGAGGACCGCGAGTATGTGCCGGGCGAGATCGCAATGGTCGTGCCGCCGACCGAAATTCACAGCTTCACAGCGCTCGCGGAAGAGACCTATGTCGTGACGGTGGTCGGCGGCAACTACAAGCCGATCCGGCATTACTACAATGTCGACGACAAGACCTATGTCGTCAGCAAACCCGCTGCGCTGGCGCCGGCGTAAGCGCCGATTTGACGACGATCTCCTTGGTCACCGTCTGCGAGTCGTCCCGGAAACGGCCCCCGGTCCAGCCGGCGCAAATCGCCGAGAACAGTCCGGCTTGGCCGCCCGCTTGAACGATCAACAGGCCCTCGGGCCAGAATTTGCCGACCATCTCGTTTGCCCGTTTCGGGTCGACGCCTTCGCCGATCCCGTGCGCGCCCTGGATGACGTCCGTACCCGGGCGGCGCAGCGTGTCATGCAACGCCCCGGTGATCCTGTCGCGGTTCCAGCCGGCGTCGCGGAAGGTGGCGTAATGTTCCGGCGACAACACCAGCATGGCGTTGGTGAACTCACAAAGCTTCCAATTTCCCACGGCCATCAAGGAGCGGGAAAGCGATTGGACCAGCGCTTCCGGCGTCCGCGACCGTTGATCGACGAATCCCTGGACGCCGTCGCCCTGGAACAGCGTCACCGTGCTCGTGCCCGGTGCGTGGCCGCGCGCGACATTGAGTGGCGTCCATGTGGGATCGTCTTCTTTCTCCGCGAAACAGAAGGTGTATTTGCCGGGGCCGCCGAGCACGGCGCGGTCCATCTCGCCGGGAACGCCACCGCCGAAATTGCGGATGATGAGTTGCAGCGCTCGGCCGATTGTGGCGTTGGCGCGATTGCCCTGACCGAGGCAGTTCATGCCGGAGTTCATGCCGATCTTGCGAGCGATCGGCCCGTTGACGATCAGGATCGGCGACGAAAAACAGGTCGTACAGAGCACGCCGTGCATCGTCGCGTAGGGGTCGAGCGCGGCTTCGAGGGCGGTCAGCACGACCGGCATGTATTCCGGGCGGCACCCGGCCATCACCGCGTTGATGGCGACCTTCTCGACCGTGATGGACAACAGGTTCGGCGGTACATCGCCGATCACCTCATCGGGTGCGCGTGCCGTGCCGCTTAGCATGCGCAGGACGCGCGCATCGGTGGGTGGCACCACCGGCAGGCCGTCGGACCAGCCCCGATCGAAGCAGGCCTCGATCTCGTCATCCCATTCGCCGAGCGTAACCTCGCGGGCCTCGATGCCGGTATCGCCGAACCGGGCGACCAGCGTTTCATAGGCGCCGACGTCATGGGTGCGCGACCCGCAGCCGGGACGGGAGTCCGGTAGGTCCGCCCCGAGGTCCGTCCGTCCGGTCAGATTGTGCCACTCTTCGCGGTGCCAACCAAAGGTGCGGCCGGTCTCGACGCCGTCCCGGAACCGGATGATCGTCGGCACGATCTCGATATCGGCGTGAAAGGAATGCTCGAGCGTGCCGTCATGCACTGCATCGACATCGGGTGGGAACGCCGGATCGTCCTGAGTGATTACCGAAATGTCGAGATCTGATTGGGCCAGTGCCGCGATCAACGGTGCGATCATCGCGCAGGTTTCGCACTCGGCCTTGACGAATACGGCCAGCCCGTCGGTCGGTAGGATATTGGAAGGCATGCGAGTCTCGCCCTTGGTTCAGGATCGAGACAGTTATAGGACGCGGCTGCGCTGTTTAAAATTGCGGCATCAAGAACGCTTCACATATGCGCAGGCGAATTCCGGGCCGTTCTCTGGGTGTCGGTATGGACTGAATGCGCGGCCTAAGAAGAATAAGGCCGCATACCGGAATCCCTGCCGGTATGCGGCCTCGGTTCTCATAACTGCGTTACGTTGCCGGAACTTCCGACGTGCAATGCGCGCAGCGTGTCGCTTTGAGCGGAATTTTCGACAGGCACTGCGGACAATCCTTGTCGGTCGGATCCGCCGGCGCGACTTCTTCTTCGCGCTTTAGCTTATTCATCGTCCGGATCACCATGAAGATGGCAAAGGCGACGATGACGAAATCAAGCACCGTGTTGATGAAGAGGCCGTAGTTGATCGTCGCGGCGCCGGCCTTTTGCGCTGCGGCGAGGGTGGCGAATTCCTTGCCGGATAGATTGACGAACAGGCTGCTGAAATCGACGTTGCCCATAAGCATCCCGATGGGCGGCATGATGATGTCTTTAACGAAGGACGAGATGATCTTACCGAACGCCGCCCCGATAATGATGCCGACGGCCATGTCCATGACATTGCCGCGCATCGCGAACTCTTTGAATTCCTTTAGCATGAATTCCCCCGTAAGAAGGTCTCTTGCGACCCTGTGTGTTGCCCCAATCGAGGGAATATATCAGCAAGCCATCGTTTGAAGAAATCGTAGTTGTATCGGCTGAATACTCTACACGGTACGCGTCAGTATCCGCCGCTTGGAAGCGTGCGGATGCATCGGATGTCCGAACGGAGATGCTGTGCTGCGGCTTTGAGAAAAGATCAGCTTGGCGGGTTGATCTGCCGGTCGGGGACGATTGAGTTCGTGCCGAGATAGTGGAAATACTCGTCCTCATTTTCGAGGCAGAGCGTGCGGAGCCGCCAGAGCGCTTTGCCGAAGACCGTTTCGTTGAACATCCAGTCTTCGACCTGCTTGCTCGTCGAATAGCCCGGCTGCGCGGTGATCGCTTCGCCGTAATAGGCTTTGAGGTCCTCGTAGGCGAGCTTCAGCACACGGGCGACCGGCATATCGTCGCGCGGGCAGGGTGCGGCCTGGTCGTCCAGGAAGGCGGCGACATATTTCGCGGCGACATCGATGGACAGGCCGCTCGGGCCGACCGTCGTGCGGCCGCGCGTCGTGACCGCCAAGTCGTACCAGGGTGCCAGCGACGCGATCTCGGTCATCAAGGCCTTGCCGACCTCGCTGGTCGGCGCCGTTTCGTCCGGTAACGCCGGCAGGTCGATCGGGCAGGCCATGCCGGTCATCGCGTCTTCGTCCAGCGCGGCGGCGTCTTGGGGAATCTCCACCGGATAATCCACCAGCACCGGGCCGGACTCCGCGTCGAGCAGGTCGAAGGCGGCCTTGATCACGTTCTTCTGGAACTCGGCGTCGTTGGGTATGCCGATCGGGCGGCCCAACTCATAGGGCACCCACAACGCGCGCGGCGGGGTGGTCCGTTCGGAATGAATCCGGATCAGACTGATCTGTGTCGTCGCCAGCCCTTCTTCTTCGAAAATAACGGCAAGCCCGCCAACGGCGCGCGTGCATTTCGGTCATATGGGAACCAGCAGGACGGTATCGACCGCGTCGGCCTTCATCGTCTGTGCAATGGCGCGGGCCGAGTCTTCCAGGTCGCTTGGGTGCGGCGCCCCCGAGACCGAAAAATGGAAATTGGAAACCGATCCGATCACGCCTTCGTCCGCCAGCTCGTGCAGCCGCTGCAGCGGGAAACAGACATTTAGGTCTTGCTGGAAGCCGGTGCGGTCGAAATTGACCGAGACATGGCTCATCACCACGTCGCCCGGGTCCACATTGCCGGGGATCACCCGGAAATCGGTAGCGTTCCGCTGAAACACTGCATCGCTGCGCAGGTTCAGTGCCGCCGTCGAGATCAGTGCGACCCGGCGCTCGTTAAGCGGCTTGCCGGTCACCCAGGGGCGTCGATCCTCGAAGCCGGAGCAATCGAGTTCTTCCATCATCTTGCGCTCGCCGAGCGGGATGTCTTCGAGCCGTGCCATGGGGATATCCGTGATGTGAGTCGGATGGGAAACGAAGCTCAAGTATGACGGGCGGCCTTCGGGATGGCAATTCACAACTCCCGAAGCCTTCATCGATTGCCGCGACCGGATGCGGCCTATAGGGTGTGCGGCCATGCCGCCTTCCGCCGAAAAATCAGACCATAAAACGGATGAAAAAACCGGGCTCGCCGTCCTGATGCTGCTCGCATGCGGGCTGTTCTGGGGCAGCAATGTGGTCGTCGGCCGCGCGGTCCATGAAGACCTGCCGCCGATCGGCCTGGCCTTCTGGCGCAACGTGGCGGCCTTTGCCGTCATGCTGCCTTTCACCGCGCGTGGATTGATCGAACAATGGCCGGCCATCCGGGCGAATATGGGCGTGTTCCTGGCGGCCGGGGTGATCGGCACGGCATTGTTCAACGCGGTTTTGTATTGGGCGGTGCAGGGGACGACAGCGGTCAATGCGTCGTTGATGATGTCGCTCTGCCCGGTGACGGTGCCGATCTTCGCCATGCTGATCCTGCGGGTCGGGCTGACCTGGCGGCAGGCGGCGGGGATTGCGGCGTCGCTCGGCGGTGTCGTGGCGATCGTCACGCGCGGCGACGTTATGGCGCTCGCCGATTTCTCCTTCAATCAGGGCGACCTGCTGATGATCGGTGCGATGGCCTGCTGGTCCTTCTACACCGTCATTGTGAAGCTGCGGCCGCCGTCGATCGACCCTTTCACCTTTCTCAGCGCGCTGCTTCTCGTTGCGGTCGTGACGCTGATTCCATTCTACGCATGGGAGTCCGCAACGGCGCGCGCCTATCCCGCCACGTGGGAGGCAGCCGCCGCGGCGACCTATCTCGGCCTGTTCCCAACCGCACTGGCGCTGCTCTTCTTCAATAAGGCGGTGGAGATCATGGGCCCGAATCGGACCGGCCCGTATAACCACTTGGTGCCGGTCTTCGCGACCATCCTGGCGGTGATATTTCTGGACGAGAGTCTGGCGCTGTTCCATCTGGCGGGCGCGGCGTTCATAGCGGTCGGACTCTATTTGGCGACGGCGCCGGGACCGGCGCGCCGGGCGTAGCCTCGGGCTCGGCATAGACCACATACCGCAGCGGTCCGCCGGGATCTACTGCATCGAACGGATAGCAGGTCACCAGTGCCAGCCAGGCGTCGTCCTTCTCGATCTGCAGGCCGCTGGCATCCGAGTCCACGATTTGTGTCTTTGTAATGCGAAAGGTCCGGCGTGCGCCCGATCGGTCGGTCAGCGTCATGGCGTCGCCGGACTTGAGGTCCTGCAGGAAACGGAAATGCGTGTCGCGATGGCCGCTGATAACCGAGACGCCGTCGCCGCCGGGTGCTGCCGTGCCGTCCATATGGCCGGGGCCGAAGGCGAGCGTGCGGCCGCTGGCGCCCGCCAGGACGATCTGGTCGATTTGCAGCCGCGGCACCGCAATCTGTGCAACCGGCCAGGTATCCGCCCAGGACCAGGGCTTGCTGTGTCCGGCCCCGTTTTGCGTGTCCGCCCAGGCTTGTTTTATGAGGACCTGCGCCAAACCGGCTTTGGCGTGGATCCAGGCGGCCTCGCCGACCTGCCACCCGCCGAAGGCGAGCAGCAGGGCGGCGAGGGCGCACGCACCGCGGGAGGTCATTGCGCGGTGCGCCGGCGGATGAACCAGACAGCGAGCGCTAAGCACACCAGCAACAGCCCGATCAGCAAATGCTGACCGGCGGGCGTTGCCGTGCGGGTGTGCAATCTGATCATCGCGCCGGGTTGGCCCGATTGCTGAACCGTGCCGACAGGGGAGGTATTCCCACCGGCCGGTGCCGCCTGGGTCAGCGTCCGCAAGGTTGCCTTGCCTTGCGCCCGTTGGGGCAGAGACTTGCCGGCGGCCCGCGGCGGGGTCCAGCCCGCGGGCGGGTTGGTGGGAACCGCGCGGCGGCTCATGCCCTCGGTCGACGGCCGGCTGATCTGCTTGTCCACCGCCACGAGGCTGGTGTAGCGGCTCATGATCTGATGCGGCAGGGCCACCTTCAGGACCGCTTGCCGCACCGCCATCGGATCGACGCCTTCCTGCAGTTCGTCCATCAACGCTTCGGTTTTCCGCTTCGCCCAGAGCTTGGCGATGCCCTTACCGGCCAACGCGTCGGTGAGGGTCAGTTTCGTCGCCCATTCCCGGCCCGCGAGGCGGCCCGCGATGGTGATGTCGCCCTCGCCCTTCGGCAGGCGCGCGCTGACAATGATCGGATCGCCGCGATACAGGTCGGGCACGCGTTCCGGCTGCACGTCCGTCGCCGTGTGGTCGGGAAAGTCGACCGCGATATCGGTCAGCACCGGATTGCCGAGTTTCTTGAACAGGCGGGTCATCTTGTCGGTGACCTCGCTGGTTTTGCCGATAAAGGTGAAGGTGCCGCGTCCGAACCGCGCCGCCTTGTTCATGAAATGCGCGTTCGGCGCGCTGCCGATGCCGATGGTGAACAGACGGGAATCGCCGATGCCCTGCCGGATCAACCGGAACAGCTGCGCTTCGTTGCCGACACTGCCGTCGGTCATCAGCACGATCTGGCGCAGCCGGCTGGTATCGATCCGGTCGTCCAGGGCGAGGTCGAGCGCACGGCGCATCTCGGTGCCGCCGTCCGCCGTCATCGCGCGGACGAAGAGGCGGGCCGTTGCCAACGATTGCGTAGACACCGTCTGCGGCTTGGCGAACAAGGGCGTCGGCTGACTGGAAAATCCGATGACGTTAAAGCTGTCATTGGGTTGCAGCCGGTCGAGCGCGAATTGCAATGCCTTCTTCGCTTGTTCGATCGACTGGCCATGCATCGACCCCGATGTGTCGATGATGAAGATCGCTTCGCGTGGCAGTCGGGCTTCGTCCTTTTTTGCCTCGCCGGCTGGCGGGATGACCATGGCAAGCACATAGGTCTCGCCGTCATGCTCTTCTTTAAAGAGTGTTGCGCGTGGGGCGTTGCCGGGGTCCGGCCGCCATTCGAGGACGAAATCCCGGTCGGCAGGGATCGGTCCGTTGCGCAGCACGACGCGGAAACTGTTGTCGTCACCATTGGTGACCTGCACGTCGTGATACAGGCTGCGCAAGGCGGCGACCGACAAGCCGGGTTTCAAGGCGACGGTGATCAGCGCCGGGTTTGCCTTACCCAATATCGGGTGGCGCATCGGCGGGGTGATCCGTTCGGCGTCCGGGACGGTGCGCGTATTGATGCCCCAGCCGACGCCGCCCATGCCGGCGACCTGCGGTCCTTTCGGGATGTAGCGGGGATTGACGACCATCGGAAAACGCAGCGAGTACAGTCCGTCGACGACCGTCACCGGTTGCTGATAGGACATTTCGACGGTGATGGTTTCACCAGGAGGAATATTCGCGATGGAAACGGTGAACAGGTTCGGCCGTTCTTGCTCGACGAGGCTGGCCTTGCGGCCGCTGCGTTTCGCCGCGTCATAGCGTTTTTTGGCGGCCTTGCGTTCGTCGATCTTGCCTTCGATGATCCGCTCGCCGATCCGCATTAGCAGGTGGTCCACCGCCCCCTTGCGCGATATCGGGAAGACATAGACGCCTTCCACCCATTCCTTGTCCGGGTTTTTGAATCTTTGTGCGACGTTGACGCGGGCGACGATTCCGTTGATGTCGATCGTGACTTTCGCGTCGAGTTCGGGCGCGGCGACGCCGAGGCCCGATGCGTTCGGCTTGCGCAGAAATAATCCGCCCTCGGATTTGCCGCGTTCCGTCGGCCCGGCGATTGGGGCCGCCTCGGCCGACAAGGCGACAATGCCCGTGCCGATGAAAATCAAAGCGCTGATGATGAGGATCGAAAATTCTTGAATAAACCTGCTTGCCTGGGTCTGTCGTGGACCCGCCGGCGTTACGGTAAGCGGCCGCCCGCCAAATCTTTTCATCTTCCCTGTCTCCTGCTGTCTCTCTCCGTCGGCGTGCCTTTCCGACAGCGTCCAGCAAAACCGGGCAAGCGGGCGAAGCTTGGGCGAGTTAAGGGCGATGTATGGAAGAAATACGGCGAGTTTTTGGCGTACGCCGTTCGAACGCCGGACTCACAGGTTCATGAAAACGATGCCGACGACGATGCCGATCGCCGCGATGATGCGGCGCCAGCCAAAGGATTCTTTCATGAAAAGCGCGCCGATGATCGCGGCGAAAACCACGCTTGTTTCGCGCAAGGCGGCCACCGGGCCCATCGCGGCGAAGCTGAGCGCCCACAGCACGATGCAGAAGTTCAGCGCGCTGATAACGCCGAGCGCGATGCCGGTCTTCCATCGGTCGCGCATCGCATTATAAATCCGCTCGCCGCGCCAGACGCGGGCGATCACCAGCATGGTCGCGCCGTCGAGCACGAACATCCAGACCACATAACTGATCGCCGCCTCGGGAATGCGCACGGCGAGGCCGTCGACCACCGTGTAGGCGCTGAGCACGATGCCGGCGATGCCCGCCAGCAGCAACGGCCGAAGGCCCGCGCCGGCGACCTTACTGCGCTCCAAGGCGAAGCTGAGCAGGCCGGCGCAGATCAACATGATGCCGACAAGAGCTGCGCCGCCGGGGATCTCGCCGGCTGCGGGAATGGCGAGCAGGGTGACCAGCAACGGCGCCACGCCGCGGGTGACCGGGTATACCTGGCTCAACTCGCCATGGATATACATCGCGACCATCGCGATCTTGTAGATGATATGCAGGACGACATGCACCGCGAGCAGCAGCCATATCGATTGCGGCGGCGGCGCTACGAAGAACAGCGCCGGTACCATCAGCAAGGCTTCCGAGCCGTAGATGAGCGCTGCCATGGCGACCGGGTCGCGGGCGCCTTTGATGAATGCGTTCCAGGATGCATGGACCAGCGCCGCGACCAGAAGCAGCGCGGTGACGGTGAGGGTCATCGGCGGGGTGCCGTCAGGAGTCTATGACGACGCCTCCGTCCCCCCGATGGGCGCCCTTGTCGGTGCCCTGATAGATGAAAGCTTCGCGCGTCGCCGTGATTCGGTCATGCAGCGCAATGGCGTCGGGGTGAAGATCGGAGAGCGGCGGGGTTTCCATCTCGAAATTGTTGTAACGGTCTTCGCCGCGCACCAACATCGCGCTGTCCGGCACGCCGGTGATCTGGCTTACATGCGGCGCAATATAACGGATCGCGAATCCGATGCGCCGATCGTCGGTCACGTTCGGCGCGGACGCATGTGCAAGCATGACGTGATGCAGCGAGATTTCGCCGGCCTTGAGGACCATGTCGACGGCCGCGTCCTCGTCCACGTCGACGCCCAGTTCCTGGCCTCGCGTCAGCAGGTTGTCCGGATCGAAGGTGTCCTTGTGGGGCAGTTGTTCCAGTTTATGGGTGCCGGGCGCGGCCTTCATCGCGCCGCTTTCCAATGTGGACGGGGTGAAGGCGACCCAGGCAGTGCATACGTCCGGCGAACTGAGGCCCCAATAGGTCGCATCCTGATGCCAGGATACGAAGCCTTTCTTGTCCGGTTCCTTGGTGAAGAAGGACGACTGCCAGCACAGGATGTCGGGACCGAGAACGTCCTCGACCGCGTCCAGGATCGTCGGGTGCCGCACCAGGTCGTTCAGCCAGGTCAGCAACAGGTAGAGTTTCGTCTTTTGCCGCCCGGTGATCGCGCCGCCCTGGCTCGCCTCGAAGTCTTCGAGCTTGCGTCGGCATTCCGCAGCTTCGGCTTCGGACAGCGCCGATACGGGGAAATGGAACCCGTCTTCATGATAGTGCCGGACTTGGTCGGCGGTGAGCACTTTGGGCATGGTGGGAACTCTCCAGGGCGTGTTCGTCGGAAGTATTATACCACGGGAGGGCGGATGCATCATTTGCCGTCAGAAGCGTTGGGTTCAGTGTTGAATCGCCGTTGGCTTGGGCGTAGTCTTCGCTCCTTCACTCGTTGATTTTACGTTCAAATAAGGGGTTCGAACATGTCCGTCCTTGCAGCGCGACTTGGCCGCATCAAGCCGTCTCCCACAATGGCTGTCACCGCAAAAGCGCAAGATATGCAGCGCGCCGGCGAGGATGTCATCGGCCTCGGCGCAGGCGAGCCCGATTTCGATACGCCCGACTTCGTGGTGCAAGCCGCGATCGAGGCGATGAAGCGCGGAGAGACGAAATACGCGCCGCCCGCCGGTATCTTCGAATTGCGTGAGGCGGTCTGCCGCAAGTTCAAGCGCGAGAACAATCTCGACTACACGCCCGAGCAGATCTGCATCGGCGTCGGCGGCAAGCAGATCATCTACAACGCGATGATGGCGACGCTTGATCCGGGCGACGAGGTGATCGTCCCGGCGCCCTATTGGGTGAGCTATACGGATATCGCCGTGCTGGCCGAAGGCAAGCCGGTGATCGTCGAAGGGCCGGAATCGAACAATTTCAAGATCACGCCGGAACAGCTCGAAGCGGCGATCACGCCGAAGTCCAAGTGGTTCGTGCTCAACTCGCCGAGCAACCCGACCGGGTCGGCTTATAGCTACGACGATCTGAAGGCGTTGGCCGACGTATTGATGAAGCACCCGAACGTGCTGATCTTCGCCGACGATATCTACGAGCACATCATCTACGACGACTTCAAATTCCACACGATCGCCCAGGTCGAACCCGGTCTCATGGATCGCACCCTGACCATGAACGGTCTGTCGAAGGCGTATTGCATGACCGGTTGGCGCGTTGGCTATGCCGGCGGGCCGATCGAGCTGATCAAAGGCATCAACAACATCCAGTCGCAAAACTGCAGCAGCACCTCGACGATCAGCCAGTGGGCGGCGGTCGAAGCGTTGGATGGCGATCAGAGCTTCATCGCCGAGAACGTGAAGATCTTCAAGGAACGGCGCGACCTTGTCGTCTCCATGTTGAACCAGGCCAAAGGGATCCGCTGCGCGACGCCGGAAGGCGCGTTCTACGTCTACCCGTCGCTCGCCGGATGCATGGGCAAGAAGACGCCGGATGGTAAGGTCATCGAAACCGACGAGGATTTTGTGACCTATCTTCTGGATACGGAAGGTGTCGCGGCAGTGCATGGCGAGGCATTTGGCCTGTCGCCGTATTTGCGCATCTCCTACGCCACGGCGACGGAAATCCTCGAAGATGCCTGCATGCGCATTCAGCGGGCGTGCGCCGCGCTGACCTGACGCGGGGAGTAGAGCCGCCATGCGGATCGGCGTATTCGGAGCGGGAGCGGTCGGCGGCTATGTCGGTGCGCGGCTTGCCGCCGCCGGCGAGGACGTCACCTTCATCGCGCGCGGTGCGCATTTGGACGCGATTCGCGAGTCCGGGCTAAGGCTCGACAGCCCGAACGGCGATCTCACGCTGCATCCGGCCCAGGCGACGGACGATCCGGCGTCGGTCGGCCCCGTCGATTATCTGCTTTTCGCGGTCAAACTATTCGACACCGAGGCGGTGGCCGAAGCCTGCCGGCCGATGGTCGGCCCGGATACCACTGTCGTTGCCCTGCAGAATGGCGTTGAAACCGAGGAAATCCTCGGCGGTATCCTCGGCGATGAGAAAGTCATGGGCGGGACCGTCTATATCGCGGCGGTCGTGACGGAACCGGGCCTGATCCGCCAGACCGGGACCTTCGCGCGCGTGATATTCGGCGAACTGGACGGCAGCCGGTCCGAACGGGGGCTCGCGCTGGAAGCGGCCTGCAAGACCGCCAGCCTGGATGTCGTGTTCTCCGATGCCGTGCTAACCGAAATATGGATGAAATTCATCGTCTTGGCCGCGCTCAGTGGCGTGACCACGGCGACAAGGAAGTCGATCGGACCGCTTCGCGCCGATCCCGACACGCGGGCCTTGTTCCGCAACGCGATCGCTGAGGCGGCCGCCGTGGGGCGGGCAAGGGGTGTAGTTCTCCCGGACGATGCCGTCGACCGGCAGCTTGCGGTGGTCGATGGCTGGCCGCACGACATGGTGGCCTCGATGCTGCACGACCTGAATGCCGGTAAGCGTATGGAATTGGACCATCTTTCCGGCGCGGTGACCCGGCTAGGCCGGTTGGCCGGCGTGCCGACCCCGGTTCATGACGTGCTGTACGCGACGCTGAAGCCCTACAAGGACGGCTGAACAGCCGGTCCGTTTGCCGCTTTTTCCTTGCATCGGAGCCCTTGGATTGGAACCATATTCCCGGGTCTAAAAGACGTTCCGCATAACGGAACGGCACAATAACAATTCGGGAAGGAGGTTTTTATGTCAGGGCGCACACCATCTGCACCCCGCTGCGCGGCACTAGTCGGACCATACCTCAGTGGGAAGACCACACTTCTAGAATCGATACTGTTCGCCTGCGGTGCCACGCACCGTAAGGGCAGCATCAAGGAAGGGAATACGGTCGGCGACGCCTCCGATGAGGCGCGCGCACGTAACATGAGTACAGAGATATCCGCCGCGTCGGGTGAATACCTCGGCGAGCAGTGGTATTTTCTCGACTGTCCCGGGTCGGTCGAATTCGGCCAGGACACGTATTCGGCACTCATGGTGGCCGACGTCGCCATCGTCGTCTGTGAGCCCGAGGTAAGCCGGGCGCTGACGCTGGCGCCGCTTTTCCATTTCCTGGATACGCACGAAATTCCGCATATGGTCTTCATCAATAAGATGGACCATTCGAACGACCGCGTCGGTGAATTGCTCGAAGCGATGCAGAGCGTTTCCGAACGGCCGCTGGCGCTGCGCCACGTGCCAATCCGTGAGGGTGACGATATTACCGGTTACGTGGATCTGGTCTCGGAGCGTGCCTACGAATACAAGCCCGGTGAGAAATCTTCGTTGATCGAGCTGCCGGATACGGTCAAGGACCGTAACGAGGAGGCGCGACAGGAATTGCTGGAAACGCTGGCCGATTTCGACGACACGCTGCTGGAACAACTGCTCGAAGACGTGGTGCCGCCGAAGGACGATATTTATGAATACCTGACGCGCGAGCTTCAGTCCGACCGGGTTGTGCCCGTCTTCCTGGGCGCCGCGGAAATGGACAACGGCGTGCGCCGTCTTATGAAGGCATTGCGGCACGAAGCGCCGCCGCCAGAGGCCACCTTGGAACGGCTCGGCGGCGCCGACGGCAATCCGCTGCTGCAGGTCTTCAAGACCTATCATCTGCCGCATACGGGCAAGCTGTCCGTCGCCCGCGTTTGGCGCGGCGAGGTTCGGGACGGCGACTCCTTTGGTGAGCATCGGGTCAGCGGCCTGTCGCAAATCATGGGGCATACCCTGAACAAGATCGACCGTGCCGGATTGGGCGACGTCGTCGGTCTCGGCCGGCTCGAAGACATCCATACCGGCGATGTTTTGACTGAGTCCGGAGTAGCCGCCGAATCGCTGGCCTGGTTCGACCCGATCCCGCCGGTCTATTCGATGGCGATCGCCGCCGAGAAGCGGGAGGACGAAGTCAAACTTTCGACCGGCATCGCCCGCATTATCGAAGAGGACCCGTCCGTGTCGGTGGAGCAAAACGACGATACCCACGAGCTGGTCTTGTGGGGGCAGGGCGACATCCATCTGCAAGTAACCGGAGAGAAACTGCGCAATCGCTACAATGTTGGCGTTACGACGGCGCGCCCGCGCGTGCCCTATAAGGAGACGATTCGGAAGACGATCCAGCAGCATGCCCGGCACAAGAAACAGTCCGGCGGGCATGGTGAGTTCGGCGATGTGCATCTGGAGATAAAACCGATGCCGCGTGGCCAGGGCTTTGAGTTCGTCGACAAGATTTCCGGCGGCGTGGTGCCGCGCCAGTATATTCCGGCGGTCGAACATGGCGTGAAGGAATACATGAGTGAAGGTCCGCTGGGCTTTCCGGTGATCGATCTCTCCGTCACGCTCTATGACGGGCAGCATCATGCGGTTGATTCGTCGGACATGGCATTCCGTCGAGCTGGCATCCTTGCGATGAAGGATGCGTTGCCGCATTGCAATCCGGTTCTGTTGGAGCCGGTTGCGTCGGTCACGATTTCGGTGCCGAACGAGTATACTGGACAAGCACAGAGCGTGATCAGCAAGCGGCGCGGCCAAATCCTTGGCTTCGATACCAAGGACGGTTGGCAGGGCTGGGACGAGGTCCAGGCCCATATGCCGCAGTCCGAATTGCATGATCTGATTGTCGATCTGCGGTCATTGACGCTCGGCGTCGGAACCTTCGAATGGTCTTTCGATCATTTGGCGGAACTGACCGGGCGCGACGCTGACATCATTGTTTCGGAACGAAAGGAAGCGGCCCAATAACCGCCTGCCTTCGGGCGTAGTATAGGAACGGGCATGCCGGTTACCGGCGGCCCGTTCTTTGTATGATGGCCTCGAATCCTCTGACATTATGAATACGACAAGGAGATAGCTTATATGACCGACCGAAACGCGTTGGCGGACAGTCTGATCGAGGCCCGCCGCGCCGGGTCCATCGTGACTCTGGCCGACACCCCATCGTCCCTTGACGAGTCCTACGCCGTGCTCGATGCGGTCATGGAGCGCTATGGCGAAAAGATTGTCGGCTGGAAGGCTGCGTTCACAAACGATGCGGCGATGGAAAAGATGAAGACGCCGGAACCTGCGATGGGGCCATTGTTCGAGACCTGGGTCTTTCGGAGCGGGGCGACTATCGCCACGCCGGACAACTGCGCGCGGCTGATCGAAAGCGAGTATGCGTTTCTGATGGCCCGCGATCTGCCGGCCCGCGATTCCACCTATTCGGAAGACGAAGTGGCCGATGCCGTTGCTTCGCTGCATCCGGCGATCGAGATCGCCCACAGCCGGGTCGACGGCGGGTTCGGCATTGGCGCGTCGGTGCTGATCGCCGACCATTGCGCCAACTTCGCCTTTGCCTATGGCGACGGTTTGACCGATTGGCGGGATTTCGATCTGCTGGGCCAGCAGGTGACGTTCAGCGTGGACGGTGAGGAAATCGCCACGGGAACCGGCGAAGCGGTGATGGGCAATCCGGTGGCTTCGCTGACCTGGCTGGTGAATAAGCGATCGTCGCGCGGCGGCGGTGTTTCCGCCGGACAGATTCTGACGACCGGCACCTGCACGGGTATGCAGCCGGTGGCGCGCTCCTGCAGCATGGTTGCCGATTTTGGGCCGCTCGGTCAGTGCCGTCTCGACTGTACCGACTAACAAAACAAGAAAAGGAGCAGGCAATGAGCAATGCGGAAAAAGCGGCGGATCTTCTGATTGCAGCGCGCCGGGACGAACAAAAGATGGATGCGCTGCCGACGGAGTTGGAGCCGGCGACGCTGGCGGATGCCTATGCCATCCAGGACGCGATCATGGCGCGCACCGACCTTTCGCTGGGCGGTTGGAAAGTGGCGCTTACCAACGATGAGGCGATGGCGCGGGCCGATGCGACCGAACCCGCGGCGGGACCGCTCTTCGCGCAGCACATCGTCGCCAACCCGCAAACCATTGAGGGTGGGGCCAATACGGTCGGTGGCTTTGAGTGCGAATTCGCCTTCAAACTGGCCGCCGATATTCCAGCGTCCGGCGCGCCTTATACCGCTGAAACCATCGCGAGTGCGATCGAGGCCGTATATCCGGCGGTCGAGGTCGTCGGGTTGCGCATTGCCAACCGCCCCTCGCTTGGTGTGCGCGGCACCGTCGCCGATCATGCCGGGAACTACAGTTTCGTCTACGGCGATGCGGTGACTGACTGGCAGAGGCTCGATCTTCCGAATTGCGGCGTCCGGCATCTCGTCGATGGCCAGGAGGTCGCGGCCAGCAATGGGGCGAACGTCCTGGGCAATCCGATAAATTCCCTGGCGTGGCTCGCCAATCATCTCGCCGGGCGTGGGTATGAAATGAAGGCGGGCCAATGGGTCACCGCTGGTGCGGCAACGGGCCCGATCCCGGCGCCCGTCGGCAGTAAGATGTCGGCTGATTTCGGCCCGCTCGGCATGGTGGAGGTCAACTTCACGTCCTGACCCGCGACAAATCTCATCGTTTCTGACGCCGGTACATGTAAGCCATTGTACCGGCGTTATTTTATCTCCTTCATAAGCGAATAAATGTCTCTCACGGTCCTTGAATATCATGTTCGAATGCATATATTAGAATAGTTCTAATTAGCAACATAATATCCTACACAGATTGCAGGAGAGGAGAGTACGGCGATGGATATCAATATTGGAATCAATGACACGGACCGGAAGGAAATCGCCGCGGGATTGTCGCGGTTGCTGGCCGATAGCTACACGCTTTATCTGAAGACGCATAACTATCACTGGAATGTCGAAGGGCCGCAGTTCAACACCCTGCACACGATGTTCGAGACGCAATACACCGAGCTTGCCTTGGCGGTAGACGAGGTGGCGGAAAGAATCCGTGCGCTCGGCGAGCCGGCACCCGGCAGTTACAAGGCCTTTGCCGCGTTGTCGTCGATCGATGAGCAGGAGGGCCGCCTGTCCGCGGACGAGATGATCCGTGATCTGGTCGCTGGGCAGGAAGCGGTGGTCCGTACGGCACGGTCCGTCTTTCCGACAGTCGGGCGGGCGAGTGACGAGCCGACCGCGGACCTGCTGACCCAACGGATGCAGATCCACGAGAAGAACGCTTGGATGTTGCGCAGCATGCTGGCGGCATGACCGGAACGGCCGGACGGTGCTTATGCGCCGTCCGGCATACAGCTAAATAGAACCGCGAGATGATGATTGGCGAATTGCAGCGATTGGCGCGGCGGTAAATCTGGTATTTTTGGGTGTTCACAAACACTTTTATTCGCTTTTCACGAATTATCCGTAGGATGTCGGTCGAACTCAACAGATAGAGGATGCCGCGATGCTTCTTCGAGTCAGGAAAGGGTGGGAGCTGCCAGACTCCGCCGCAACGGACGAAACCGTCTTCCACCAGAGGCGCCAACTGATCAAATCGATGGGGCTCGGCTCGGTCCTGCTGGCCGGCGGCGGATCGGCATTGCCGGCTTTGGCGGCGGCAGGGGGTGATCCGTCGGCGGCGCTCTACCCGGTCAAACGCAACGAAAAATACAAACTCGACCGCGACCTGACCGAAGAGAAATACGCCACCACCTACAATAATTTCTACGAATTCGGCAGCCACAAGAAGATCTGGGCGGCTGCGCAGGAATTGGTCGTCCGTCCCTGGACGGTCAAGATCGATGGCGCGGTAGAAAAGGAACTCACCGTCGACATCGATACGCTGTTGAAGCAGATGCCGCTCGAGGAACGCCTTTACCGCCATCGCTGCGTCGAGGCCTGGTCGATGTCGGTGCCGTGGAGCGGTTTTCCTTTTAAGGCTTTGGTAGACTTCGCGAAACCGCTCGGTTCGGCGAAGTTCATCCAGATGGAAACGCTGGCTGACAAAAAGACCATGCCGGGGCTCAAGCAGTTCTGGTATCCCTGGCCTTATCTCGAAGGGCTTAGCATTGAGGAAGCGACCAACGATCTGGCTTTCCTTGCGACGGGTCTCTATGGCAAGCCGATGCCGAAGCAGAACGGCGCGCCGATGCGGCTGGCAGTTCCTTGGAAATATGGGTTCAAGTCGATCAAGTCGATTGTCCGGTTCACCTTTACCGAAAAACGACCCGTCAGTTTCTGGGAGAAAATCCAAGGCAAGGAATACGGGTTCTGGGCGAATGTGAATCCGAAGGTGGACCATCCGCGATGGAGCCAAGCCACCGAGCAGGTGTTGGGTAAACCCGGCCGCGTGCCGACCCTGCTCTACAACGGCTACGGAGAGCATGTCGCCCATCTCTATAAGGATATGGCGAAATCGGAAGGAGATCGGCTGTTCCGGTAATTCTTCCTATGCGTGCTGAACCTAATTGGCAGCACGACCGGGGTTGCGGCGGCTGAGGCTTAATACATTGGAAAGCACATAAAAAAGCCGGGCCTCATAGGGGCCCGGCAAAGTAAACAGGGAGGCTTCACGTCTGGGAGACGTCAAAGCCCAGTCGTTCATCGGTGTGGCGTCTCCGCCTCGATGGGCGACCGGTAGATCTATTGCGGCTTTGCAACAATCTGCTTATAGAAATAGTAACTCCGCTGACGCATGACTAGGTTCATTTTTTCATCACAGTTATGCGTTTGGCGCATGGCCATGGTTAAACATTGGTTTATTGGGATTTTCTGGCGGGCCTTGCCGATGAATGGCGGGCGATGTCCTAAAATTCATGCTCCGCGATCTTGCGCAACAGGAAATCGCGGAAGACGCCGATCCGCTTCGAATGGCGCAATTCTTCCGGATAAACGAAATAGGCCTGGAAGGACGGCCCATTGATCTCGGGCAGCACGCGCCGGAGATTCGTGTCATCCGGAATCGCGTAATCGGGCAAGCCGGCCAGCCCTAGTCCGCTGCGGCAGGCGCGGTAAATGCCGTAGATATTGTTGACCCGGAGGACGGGGCGGCGATTAGAGTCGGGACCCGCGCCCAATTCCAGAATCCAATTCACGTGCGGTACCGGTGCCGGCCATTCTTCGCCGTAAACCAGAAGGCGATGTTTATCCAAATCCTCGGGTTTCGTCGGCGCGCCGAATTCTTCGAGATATTCCGCCGATCCGTAAATATGGGTGTGAACCGTCAGCAGCGGGCGCTGGATCAGGTCGGGCCGGGTCGGCGGTTGTAAGCGAACCGAGATATCGGCTTCCCGCATGCCGAGGTCGAGTTCGGTATCGGTCAGAATCAGCGTGACGTCGACTTCCGGGTAAAGCTCGATGAATTCCTTGATCCGCGACGTGAGCCATAGCGATCCAAGGCCGATCGTGGTCGTAACCTTCAAGGGGCCGGACGGCCGCTCCTTGTTTTCGCTCAGCAGCGATTCGGTGATGGCCAGCTTGTGGAACACGTCATGGGCGGTGCGATAGAGCAACTCGCCCTGCTCGGTCAGGATCAATCCGCGGGCATGGCGATGGAACAGCGTGGTTTTCAGGCTTTCTTCCAGCGCGCTGATTTGCCGGCTGACGGCGGATTGGCTGAGGTTCAGCAGTTCACCGCCATGCGTGAAACTGCCGGCTTCGGCCACCGCGTGAAAGACCCGCAGTTTATCCCAGTCCATCGGAACCCATTCGCGTCGGTTGAATTCCCATATTGCCGCCGGTGCATTGGGTCATCCGAAGCGCACCTTTTTGACGAGGGCCGAGACGCGGTGACGGAACTGCTCTTTTCGGAGATAGGCGGTGTCCCGAACCCAGTTCAACTGCATCGACCGCCGTTGGCCGTCGAATGGTTTGTGCCCATGCCACGCATTCTCGCTGCAGCGGAACGCCAGCATGGTCCCGGCGTCCGGCGGCACCTCGGCGGCGTAATCCTCAATGTCGTCGGCGGCGCGCAGCAGACGTAACCGCCCGCCGTCGGCGTCCCAGCTGTCGTTTACATAGATCAGCACGGTAACCAGCTTGCCCAACGAATCAGTATGAATTTGGCCATCGGTCGGTTTGCAATGACCGCGCACCGTCAGCATCGACGGCTGGTTGACCAGTTCCATGTCGAATTTGTCGCCCATCGCCTTTGCCAATTCCGGCCCCTGCAGTGCTTCGGACAGGCGGCGGAAAGCATCGCCGTAGGCCAACGATTTCAGCGGAAAACTGCCGGGACGATCGATTGCAGGGAAGTCCGCCTCGATCTGGCTCACCGCGTCGGGTGTCAGGAACCCGGGGACGATAAGATGATCGAACGGTTCGCGCTGTACGGTGGCGGCTTGCAGTGCCGGAAAATCGAGCATCATGGACATTTCCATCATGGTTCCGATGCCAGTAGGGCGAAGATATACGGAATGCCCAGGTCATAGGCAATGCGGCATTCAGGTCACTCGGCCGAATCCATCCGGCGGCGCAGTTTCGCAGCGACCCGCGCGGTCTCATCGAGTGTCTTATAGGTCCACGTGTCGAGGGTGCCGTTGAACGGGCGTGTGATCCCGGCATCCGCCAGCGATTTGTGGAATGCCGCGAACTTGCTATCCCGGCGGCTTTCCAGATCGACGACGTAGACCGGCTTTCCGGTCGAACAGGCTTCGGATGTCATATTGACGGAATCGCAGGTCACGACGATGGCATCGGCCGAGCCGAGGAAGCCGAGATACGGATTGTCGCCCGTGCCGTCCCAAAACTCACACGGCAGGTCCGCCAGCCGGTCGCGCAATCGGGCTTCCGCGTCCGCACCGGTGCGCCGCGAGGCGGTCACCATGAGTCCGGCACCGAAATCTTTAGTCAGGCGCTGAAGCCCGTCCGCCAGTTGGTCGGTTACGGCATCGGTCAGGCGGTACACGCTGTTGTTGCCGCCCAGCAGAACGGCGACGCGTGGATGCGGCAGATGCAAAAGTTTGGGGGCGAGGTCGGCCGCGGCCACCGCCAGTTTTTGCGGCGTGACGCGATGCAACGATCCGAGTACGGAAATCACGTTCGGCGCTTTCAGGTCGTCATGCTTTGGGCTGGCGATCAAATCGAAGCGCCGCGGATCGACCCGCGGGTGCTCGACATGGATGTGGAAACTATGCCCCCGGCTGCGCGATTGCACCCAGAGCGCCGGGCCGACCGCATGCCGGCCGCAACTGATGATCAGGTCGGGCGGTGTCCCGGAAAGGATGCCGGCATCGCCGCCGAGTCCGGATACGCCGCGTGGCCACAGTGACGCCGGAAGCCAGCGCCAAGGAATGGCGGGAAGAATGGTTTTCTTGACGGTGTCGAAGCCCATGGCGTCGGCCAGGCCCATGGCCTGCGTGACATGGCCGGCTTTACCATCGGTGATCACCCAGGTGACGCGGTCGGTCATCGGACCGTTGCCTTCGATGCCGTTGATGGTTTGGACCGTGGCGCGCCATTCTTGAAATAATATTTCGTCTTTGCAGATTTTGTAATATTATTACTCGAAAGACACATAGGGACTGCACTTTCATGCGCCGAGTGAAACTCGACAAAATCGACCTGCGCATCCTGCGCGACCTGCAAGCCCACGGGCGAATGACGAATGTCGACCTGGCCAAGCGGGCGGGAATTTCGGCGCCGCCATGTTTGCGCCGTGTCCGGGCGCTCGAAGAGGCGGATTATATCCGAGGATATCATGCCGATGTGAATGCCGAAGCGCTTGGTTACGGCGTGACGGTTTTTGCTCAGGTCGGGCTTTCGAGCCAGGCCGAGTCCGATCTCGTTGCCTTCGAGACGCTTACCGAGCAATGGCCGCAGGTGCGCGAGTGTTACATGCTCGCCGGCGAAACCGATTTTCTGCTGCGCATCGTTGCGACCGACTGGGACAGTTACAACAAGTTCCTGACGTCCGAATTGACGTCCGCGCCGAATGTCAGCCACGTCAAATCCGCGTTGGCGATCCGGGCGTCGAAACAGGAAGCCGGCGTGCCGATCGACGATACGATGACCATCCCTGGTTCGACGACCGAGTAGTCGCGAAATCGGAACAGCGGTCATTTTCCGGAGCAGGGAAACGGCGATACCGGCCCCTATTTATAAGCGACTTTGACGATCTCGTAGTCTTTCTGACCGCCAGGAGTGACCACCTCGACGCTGTCGCCAACTTCGCGGCTGATAAGGGCGCGGGCGATCGGGGAGGTAACGGAAATCCGGCCTGCCGACGCCTCGGCTTCGTATTCGCCGACGATCTGATAAGTCTTTTCCTCGTCGGTGTCTTCGTCGGCCACCGTGACCGTCGCGCCGAACTTGATCTCTTTGCCCTTCAGCGCTTTGACGTCGATGACCTCGATACGGCTGAACTGGTCTTCGAGTTCCAGGATGCGGCCTTCGATAAAACTCTGATGCTCGCGCGCGGCATGGTATTCGGCGTTCTCCGAGAGATCACCGTGCTCGCGCGCCGCGGCAATGGCTTTGATCACCGCCGGGCGCTCGACGCCCTTCAGGGTTTTTAGTTCTTCATGCAAGCGGCTTGCGCCATCCGCGGTAATAGGAATTTTATCCATGTTACTCACCTAAACTGGCGAAAAGGGAACCTTCGGCCTGACAGTAAGAGGCCGAATGCCTTCCCTGTTCGTCATCGGGGAAATTAATAGTTTTATCGACCCATAAAATAGGATTGGAGCGGGGCGACATCAAGAGACCCGTCCTGTAATGCAGCAATTGCTTGCACCGCGGCTTTCGCACCCGCAACGGTAGTATAGTAGGGGATTTGATGGACAAGCGCCGTCCGGCGCAAGCTGAAACTGTCGGCAATCGCTTGCGCGCCTTCGGTTGTGTTGAACATGAGCTGAATCTCGCCGTTGATCATTGCATCGACAATATGTGGCTGGCCCTCACGGACCTTGTTGACCTGCTCGACCGCGATGCCGTGCGATTCGAGATAGGCCGCGGTACCGCGCGTCGCGACGAGGATGAATCCAAGGCCGGCGATGTCGCGGGCGATGTCCTTGATCGTGTCCTTGTCGTGATCCTTGACGGACACGAAGACGCGGCCGCTGGTTGGCAGTTCGACGCCGCTGCCAAGCTGCGCCTTGGCAAAGGCCCGGCCGAAATCACTGTCCAATCCCATGACCTCGCCGGTCGATTTCATCTCCGGGCCGAGTACCACGTCGACGCCGGGGAAACGGGCGAACGGGAACACTGCTTCCTTGACGGCGACGTGCTTGCTGGTGGTCTTGGGCTCGAGTACGAAGGATCCAAGTTTTTCCCCCGCCATCACACGAGCCGCGATCTTGGCGATGGGGATGCCCGTCGCCTTGGCCACGAAAGGGACAGTCCGGCTGGCGCGCGGGTTGACCTCGATGAGGTACACGTCGCCGTCCTTGATCGCGTATTGCACGTTCATCAGGCCGACGACGTTGAGCGCGCGGGCGAGCGCGTCGGTTTGGCGTTTGATTTCCTCAATGGCGTCGGGGCCGAGCGAGTAAGGGGGCAGCGAACACGCGCTGTCGCCCGAGTGGATGCCGGCTTCCTCGATATGTTCCATGATGCCGGCGACATGCACCGTTTCGCCGTCGCACAGCGCGTCCACGTCGACTTCGATGGCGTCGCGCAGAAAATGATCGACCAGGACGGGGTGATCACCCGACACTTGAACCGCCGTCCGCATGTAGCGCCGCAGCCCTTCTACGTCGTGCACCAGCTCCATTGCGCGGCCGCCCAGCACGTAGGACGGGCGCAGCAGCACCGGATAGCCGATATCGGCGGCGATGCGCTCTGCCTCCTCCGAGGACGTGGCGGTGCCGTTCGCCGGTTGGCGGAGGTCCAAGTCCACCAGCAGTTTCTGGAACCGTTCGCGATCCTCGGCCAAGTCGATGGCATCGGGCGATGTGCCGAGGATGGGAATACCGGCATCGGCCAGTGCTTGCGCTAGCTTCAACGGGGTCTGCCCGCCGAACTGCACGATCACGCCGTGTAGCGTCCCTTTTTGCTGCTCGACGCGGACTAGCGAAATGACGTCTTCGGTGGTGAGCGGTTCGAAATAGAGGCGATCCGACGTGTCGTAATCCGTCGACACGGTTTCCGGATTGCAGTTCACCATGATTGTTTCGTAGCCAGCTTCCTTGAGGGCATAGGCCGCGTGCACGCAGCAATAGTCGAACTCGATGCCTTGCCCGATACGATTGGGGCCGCCGCCGAGGATGACCACCTTGGTGCAGTCGCTGACGTCGGCTTCGCACACCGCGGGTGAGAACGCGTTGCCTTCATAGGTCGAATACATATACGGGGTCAGCGACGGGAATTCGGCGGCGCAGGTGTCGATGCGCTTGTATACCGGCGCGGTGCCAAGCTCGCCACGGCGTGCGGCGACCTCCGCCTCGGTCCGGCCGCAGAGTGTGGCGAGCCGGGCGTCGCTGAAGCCCATCTTCTTGAGGCGCAGCATCTCGTCCGCGCGATCCGGCAGGCCGTTCGCCAGCACTGTCGCTTCGGCCTCGACGATTTCCTCGATCTGCCGCAGGAACCACGGATCGATCTTGCAGGCGTCGTGAATCTCGTCGACGGCCATGCCCTGACGGAAGGCTTGGGCGACGAGCAGCAGCCGGTCTGGCGCCGGGATCCGAAGTGCGTTGCGCAGGCTCTCGGCCTCGCTGTCGTCGGCGTTGGCGCTCGGCACCTCGACGTCGTTGAACCCGGACAGGTCGGTTTCCATCGACCGCAGCGCCTTTTGCACGCTCTCCTGGAAATTACGCCCGATCGACATGGCCTCGCCGACCGACTTCATCGCCGTCGTCAACAGTGCGTCCGCGCCGGGAAACTTTTCGAAGGTGAAGCGCGGCATCTTGGTGACGACATAGTCGATGGTCGGCTCGAAACTGGCCGGCGTCACCTTGGTGATGTCGTTGTCCAACTCGTCCAACGTATAGCCAACCGCGAGCTTGGCTGCGATTTTGGCGATTGGGAAGCCCGTCGCCTTGGACGCCAGCGCGGAAGACCGCGACACGCGCGGGTTCATCTCGATCACCACCAGCCGTCCCGTCGCCGGGTCGACCGCGAACTGCACGTTCGACCCGCCGGTGTCGACGCCGATCTCGCGCAGGCAAGCGATCGAGGCGTCGCGCATCACCTGATATTCCTTGTCCGTCAGGGTCAGTGCGGGCGCTACCGTGACCGAGTCGCCGGTGTGAATGCCCATCGGGTCGATATTCTCGATCGAGCAGATGATGATGCAGTTGTCCGCATTGTCGCGGACGACCTCCATCTCATATTCCTTCCAGCCCAGCACCGATTCCTCGATCAGCACCTCACTCACAGGCGATGCCCGCAGGCCGGAATTCAGCAGTTCGAAATATTCGTCGCGGTTATAAGCAATGCCGCCGCCGGTACCGCCCATCGTGAACGAGGGTCGGAAAACCGAGGGCAGGCCGATATCATTGATCGCCGCGATGCCCTCCTCGACCGTGCGAACCAGGCGGCTTCGCGGGCTTTCAAGGCCGATTTCGCTCATCGCCTCGCGGAACAGCTGGCGGTCTTCGGCCTTGGCGATCACGTCGGCCTTGGCGCCGATCAGCTCGATGCCGAGGCGTTCCAGCACGCCGTCTTTCCACAAATCCATCGCCGTGTTCAGCGCGGTCTGTCCGCCCATCGTCGGCAACAGCGCATCAGGCCGTTCGCGTTCGAGGATCTTGGCGACCATCTCCGGCGTGATCGGCTCCACATAGGTGGCGTCGGCGGTGTCCGGGTCGGTCATGATCGTCGCCGGGTTCGAGTTGACCAGGATGACCCGGTAACCTTCCTCGCGCAGCGCCATGCAGGCCTGCGTGCCGGAATAGTCGAACTCGCAGGCCTGGCCGATGACGATCGGCCCGGCCCCGATGATCATGATCGATTTGATGTCGGTGCGTTTTGGCATACGGCGGTTGCGGCTTTCTTAGCGACGGGCGTCGATATAGTCGACGAAACGGCGAAATAGGTAATGGCTGTCGTGCGGTCCCGGCGAGGCCTCCGGATGGTATTGCACGCCGAAGACGGGGCGGTCGGTCGCCGCGATGCCCGCGACGGTCTGATCGAACAATGACCGGTGGGTGACGTCGATGCCGTCGGGCAATGATTCCGACCGCACGACGAAGCCGTGGTTCTGGCTGGTGATCTCCACCTTGCCGGTCGTCTGTTCCTTGATCGGATTATTGGCGCCGCGTTGGCCGTGATGCATTTTTTCGGTCTTGGCGCCCAGCGCCAACGCCAGCATCTGATGGCCGAGGCAGATTCCGAAGATCGGCAGTCCGGTCGCCAGCAGTTTTTGAATTTCCGGCACCGCGTATTCGCCGGTTGCGGCTGGATCGCCCGGGCCGTTCGAGAGGAAGACGCCTTCCGGATCATGCTGCAGGATTTCGTCGGCGGTCGCCGTGGCCGGCACGACGGTGACGTCGCAGCCCAGGTCCGCGAGGCAGCGCAGAATGTTACGCTTCGCGCCAAAGTCCACCGCCACGACGCGCCGGGTGGGATTGTCCTGGTTGCCGTAGCCCGATCCCCACGCCCAACGTGTTTCGGTCCAGCGATAGGTCTGAGTGCAACTCACTTCTTTCGCGAGGTCCATGCCTTCCAGGCCGGGCCACTTGGTGGCTGCGCCGCGCAACGCGCCGATATCGAACTTACCGTCCGGTGCATGCGCCAGGGTCGCGTTTGGTGCGCCGAGGTCGCGGATACGCGCGGTCAGGGCGCGCGTGTCGATTCCGCCGATGCCAATCAATCCCTGCGCGGCCAGCCAGTCGTTGAAATGCTGTGCGGCGCGCCAATTGGACGGCTCGGTAATGTCCGCCCGCAGCACGCAGCCCCGCGCGGCGGGCGTCAGGGTTTCGATGTCTTCCGGGTTTGCGCCTGTGTTGCCGATATGCGGGAAAGTGAAGGTGATGATTTGGCCGGCGTAGGACGGGTCGGTCAGGATTTCCTGATATCCGGTCATCGCGGTGTTGAAGCATACTTCGCCGACCGCGTCGCCGGTTGCGCCGAATCCTCTGCCCCAAAATGCCGAGCCATCCGCCAAGATGAGGGCGGCCGTCGCACCGGGCGGCGGGGTTTGGTCGGAAGGGCGCGGTTCCGCCATTGGCTCCTAAACTCGATTGTGTGTCTCTATTTGCGCGCTCGACGCGGCGATCACAACGGCCTTTGCGCAAATTGTCGTGGTTCTAAGCAAAAGGCGTGCCGCCGTCAAGGATTTATTAATAAATTAATTATTAAAAATCAACGAGTTAGCGCTTCGTTTCCTGTTGCGCTACTATTCGAGTTTCGTGTACGGTTTTCGCTTGTCGCAAATTGCGGGCTTAGGGAAAGAATGATGCGCGACCGTTTGAACGATGCGCTCAAAGAAGCCACCTTGGCGAAAGATACCTGCGCCACGGCGACGATTCGGCTCATCCTCGCGGCGTTGAAGGACCGCGATATCGCGGTTCGGTCCAAGGATAGCCAAGCCGGCATCAGCGATGAGGAAATTCTCGGCCTGCTGCAGACCATGGTGAAGCAGCGCCGCGAAAGCATCGAGATGTATGAGAAGGGCGGCCGTGAGGATTTGGCCGAGCGCGAGGCGCGCGAGATCGAAGTCATCCAACGCTTCCTGCCGGAGCAGATGGACGAGGCGGCGATCGCCACGGCTGTCGAGCAGATCATTGCCTCGGTCGGTGCGGCCGGACTCAAGGAAATGGGCAAGGTGATGACGGCGCTGCGGGCGCAATATGCCGGGCGCATGGATTTCGCCAAGGCGAGCGCGGCGGCGAAACAGAAACTGTCGTAACGTTCACGCCGCTTAAACGACCGATCACGATTTGCGTCCCGGATAAAAAAACAAAATTACAATTCGTCGGATTGTCGATGTCCTGCAATCGACAAACGCGACACGAATGCCCATATTGATGCATGGGTAATCCAGAGATCAACTGATGGCCTATCCGCCAAACTTTCTCGATGAGATTCGCGGTCGTGTCGCCGTATCCGACGTATGCGCCAAACGCGTGAAGTTGATGCGTCGTGGCCGTGAGCATGTCGGCCTCAGCCCGTTCAATCAGGAAAAGACCCCGTCCTTCACCGTCAACGACGAAAAAGGCTTCTACCACTGCTTCAGCAGTGGCAAGCATGGCGACGTCTTTTCCTTCATCATGGAGACTGAAGGACTTAGTTTTCCGGAGGCGGTGGAGTCGCTGGCAGGGCAGGCCGGTTTGGCGATGCCCGAGCAGACCCCGCAGGACCGCGAGCGCGAGCAGCGCCGCGCGTCGCTCTACGACGTGACCGAAGCGGCGTGCAAGTGGTTCGAGATGCAGCTTCGCCGCAGCGGCGGGGCGGAAGGGCTCGACTATCTGCGCAACCGCGGACTCGATGACGGCACGATCCAGCATTTTCGACTCGGCTACGCGCCGGACGGCCGCGCCATGGGCGAGGCGCTGACGGCGCAGGGCATCAAGGAACGGGATCTGCTGGAGGCCGGCCTCCTGAGAAAGCCGGATGATGGCCGGGCGCCCTACGCCTTTTTCCGGCAACGAGTCATGTTCCCGATCACCGACCGGCGCGGCCGGGTCATCGCATTCGGGGGCCGTATCCTCGGCGACGGGTCGGCGGCGAAATACATCAACTCGCCGGACACGCCGCTCTTCGATAAGGGGCGGACACTTTATAATCTCGCGGGTGCGCGGCAGGCGTCGCATGACAGCGGCCAATTGCTGGTGACCGAAGGCTATATGGACGTGATTGCCCTGGTGCGCGCCGGCTTCAAGGCCGCGGTCGCACCGCTCGGCACCGCCCTGACCGAGGAACAGATCGAGCAGCTTTGGCGTTTGTCGGCGGAACCGATTTTGTGCTTCGACGGCGACTCCGCCGGGCAACGGGCGGCCTCGCGCGGGGCAGAGCGGGCATTGCCCCTGCTCAAGCCGGGCCGGTCGCTGCGTTTCGCCTATCTGCCCTCCGGGCAGGACCCGGACAGCCTGATTCAGGGGCAGGGCGTTGCCGCGATGCAACGGGTCATCGACGGCGCGCATCCGCTGATGGATATGATCTGGGAAACCGAAACCGCGATCAGCCCGCTGGATACACCGGAGCGCCGGGCCGACCTGGAGGTGCGCCTGCGCAAGCGCGTCGCTCAGATCGCCGACGACACGGTAAAACAGCATTACGGCAACATGCTGCGCGAACGGCTGCGGGAAACTTTCAGGCCTGCCGCGCGCCGGGATTTTCGCGGAAATGGCCGAATGCGCGGAAATCCGCCAAAAACCGGGCCGCGCAGCAATCTGGCGAGCCTCGTCGCCTCGAATCCACGGCGGCGGCAACAGGCGCTGCTTGCAACACTTGTTAACCATCCTGCGTTATATGAAGAGTTGGTCGAAACGATTGCGGTGGTCGATTTGGACCCTGACCTTGACAAAATACGCCAGGAAATCCATCACTTACTTGCCTCGGTGCCGGGTCTTGACTCTGACGCCCTGAAACGCCACCTCTCTGAGACGGCGGATTCGGGCTCTCTTAAGGGTTTGCTCGGGAAAGATGTGCTATTACACGCTGGATTTGCCCGCACTGGCGCGCCTTTAGAAGAGGTGCAGGCCGGCGTGCAGGATTTGCTCGCATCAATGCTCCGTACGAGCCGGAGCAGAGAGTTGTTGGAAGAGGGCCGTATTGCGGAAGCGGAAGGGACAGCCGATGGCGAGGCAAGGTTCCTCCGGATCCGAAACGAATTCGAACGAGCTGAGAGCGAGATTGCCAAGTTGGAGGATTAACTCCAGGGGTAAAGGCGCAATTCACGCTGGATGGGGCTGAACGCGGCGCGCGGCCGACCGCGCGCAGGAACTAAAAAAGAGAAGGGGCGATTGCCTATGGCGACGAAAGCTGCACGAGAGGCGGACGCTACGGAACGCGAAGAAGAGCAGGGTGACAGCCCGCTCCTCGATAGCGTCAGCGCGGCGGTAAAGAAACTGGTCGCGAAGGGTAAGGAACGCGGCTACATCACCATCGATGAGCTGAATGCGGCGATGCCGCAGGAGCAGGTGTCTTCCGAACAGATCGAAGACACGCTGACGAACATGTCCGAGGCGGGCATCAACGTCATCGACGGTGAAGAGTCCGAGGACAGCGGCGAGACGAAGGAAGCCGCGCCGGCAAATGGCAAGTCCTCTTCCGCGTCTGGCAACCTCGCCGACGACGATATCGGCCGCACCGACGATCCGGTTCGCATGTATCTGCGGGAAATGGGCAGTGTCGAACTGCTGTCCCGCGAGGGCGAAATCGCGATCGCCAAGCGAATCGAGGCCGGCCGCGAAAAAATGATCGGCGCGCTCTGCGAAAGCCCGCTGACCATGCGCGCCATCTCGCGCTGGCATGACGCGCTAGTCAACGAAGAGATTCTGTTGCGCGACATCATCGATTTGGACGCCACCTATGGCGGCGGCCCGGATGGCGCCAACGCGGCGGCGCCTGCTGCCGCGAATGGTGTGGCCAACGGTGCTGCTAACGGTGCCGCCAATGGCGCTGCGAACGGGGCGGCCAATGGCGCTGCGAACGGTGCCGCCAATGGTGCGGCCAATGGCGCTGCGCACGGCGCTACTAACGGTGCCGCCAATGGCGCTGCCAATGGTGCCACGAACGGGGCGACCAACCCGAAGGATGCCGCGAACGCAAATGGCGCGGAGTCCACTGACTCCAACGATGACGACGATGACGACGAGGAAGAAGCCTCGATCTCCCTCGCCGCCATGGAAGCGGCGTTGAAGCCGAAGACAATCGAAACCTTCGAACAAGTCGCGACGACCTATACCAAGCTGCAGCGCGCGCAAGACAAGCTTCATGCGATGCAGCAGAAGGGCGGAGAGATTTCGAAGTCCACCGAGCGGACCTACGAAAAGCACCGTCGCGATCTGATCGAATTCATGAGCACGGTCCATCTCAACAATGCGCGGATCGAACAGCTCGTCCATCAGCTCTATGAGTTGAACCGGACGATCACGCGGTCCGAAGGCAAGCTGTTGCGGCTTGCGATGGATTGCGGCGTCGACCGTGAAACCTTCCTGGAATTCTATTTCGGCAACGAGCTGGACCCGAACTGGCTCGACATGTGCTGCGACTCCGGCAAGAAAGGCTGGAAGACCTTCGCCAAGAAACGGAAGCCCGGAATTGACGAGTTGCGCGCAAATATTGCCGCCGTGGCGGGTGACGCCAGCATGCCGCTGCCGGAATTCCGCCGCATCGTTCAGGCGGTGCAGCAGGGTGAGCGTCAGGCCAGCCGCGCCAAGAAGGAAATGGTCGAGGCCAACCTGCGTCTCGTCATCTCGATCGCGAAGAAATATACCAACCGCGGCCTACAGTTCCTGGATTTGATCCAGGAAGGCAATATCGGCCTGATGAAGGCGGTCGATAAGTTCGAATACCGTCGCGGCTACAAGTTCTCGACCTATGCCACCTGGTGGATCCGCCAGGCGATCACCCGGTCGATCGCCGATCAGGCGCGGACCATCCGTATCCCGGTGCACATGATCGAGACGATCAACAAGCTGGTGCGCACGTCGCGCCAGATGCTGCACGAGATCGGCCGCGAGCCGACGCCGGAGGAATTGTCCGAGAAGCTGCACATGCCGCTGGAAAAGGTGCGCAAGGTGCTGAAGATCGCCAAGGAGCCGATCAGCCTCGAAACGCCGATCGGCGACGAGGAAGACAGCCATCTGGGCGACTTCATCGAGGACAAAAACGCGATCCTGCCGTCCGACGCGGCGATCCACTCGAACCTGCGCGAAACCACGACGCGGGTGCTGTCCAGCCTGACGCCGCGTGAGGAGCGCGTGCTGCGCATGCGCTTCGGCATCGGCATGAACACCGATCACACGCTGGAAGAAGTCGGCCAGCAGTTCTCGGTCACCCGAGAGCGTATCCGCCAGATCGAGGCGAAAGCGCTGCGCAAGCTGAAACATCCCAGCCGGAGCCGCAAACTGCGCAGCTTCCTGGATTACTAAAAACACCGAAATCCGAATTTGCGGTTTCTGAACCGGGGTCCGTTGCGTTACAACGGACCCCGCGTTCTTTTGTGCACACGCACGACTGCACGCCGCGCCGGCCCATTGTTTGATAGTTGGACAAACAGGCCGGCCCGGATGGGCCCGTAGTTCAGTTGGTTAGAACGGACCGCTCATAACGGTCATGTCGCAGGTTCGAGTCCTGCCGGGCCCACCAAATTCCCCATAAAGAGCTGACATTGCAGGTATTTTTGGAAATTCTTCCAAACTGTCAAAACTTGGCTTGCATGTTTTGGTGAACGGAAGCTGATAGGTCTCCCGAGCAGACATAGTTGGCGGCACTGATATTTGTTCGCTTTACCTCTGATGCCGGACATTTAGAAAGAGATCGCCAAAGGTCCGCTTTGCTCCCAACACCGGACTCCCGAACAACGATATCGGCCATGCCCGCCAGCGGCCGACACATGCATGTTCGCGCTTCCCGATAACCCGCAGATTATGTCAGCGGTGTTGTGTGGGCTTAAATCGGATTCTGGGTAAAAGAAAAGCCAGTAGTGATTAGCCTCACTAGCTGGCTCTTCTAAATATTTAGAGGGTGGCGGCGTGATCTTCGCGGACTGCGCCGCCACTTTCTAACGGAATATAGGCCCTAAAAGCACTTTCTTATTTGCTTATTTGGCCATAGCTTTTTTAACGATACCGATGATTGCCATAATGACTCCACCGCCAACGCCACCACCAGCAATACTTCCGATGATGCCGCCGATATCCATTTCCCCTGCACCAGACGCCATCCCAAGCATGCCAAGCAACTGACCGCCAATGCCGCCCCCCAAGATTCCCGCAATCGAGTTTCCGACGGTCCCTAGTGAGAGGTTCTTCGCCAAGGCACCGACGACATTACCGCCGACAGCGCCGCTGATGAGCTGGATGATGATTGGCAACAAAGCTTCCATGATGTTCTCCATTTATTAGTCGAGAATCCCCAAATGGCCCATGGTAGTTGCCGACACGGATAGCACACAGGGCGTCTCAGAGCGAATCCGGCTTAAAGCATCTCAAAGGAGACTCGGATGCGCTATTCCCCGCGATGAATTGCTATCTCTAACCTGTCAAATGTCGTCCATTGGCTACTAGCGGACATTCCGACGAACGCGCCCGACTGGCTTTATCTCACCGAAACAGCGCGACCGGTATCTTGCACGAGCGGAGCATCTCGGTGGTCGTCGAGCCGATGATCAGGCTGCGGATTCGTGAGTGCCCGTAGGCGCCCATGACGAGCAGATCGATGCCGTCGGCCTCGACGGCCTCCGCTATCACCGTCTCGGCCTGACCGCCGACGATACCGGCGTCCACGGCAAGGCCGCTGGCTTCGAGTAGGGCGCGCGCATCGTCCAGCCGACTGCGGGCTTCCGGCGTGTCCGTGCCCGCCATCAGCAAGTGGCATTGCAGGCCGGCGAACAGCGGATCGCGGGCGACATGATCGACCGCCTTCATGCTGCTAGTACCGCCGTCATAAGCGATCAAAAATCTCTCGATCGGTTTGAAGGCGCGCGCGGCCACGAAAACCGGCCTGCTGCAGGAGCGCACGATTCGCTCTAGGTTCGAGCCGAGATGCAGACTGGCGAAATCAGCCGCTTCGCCGCGCTTGCCGATTACGACCATGTCGGCGGTGGATTCGCTCTCGGCGGCCGTCACGACGATATCGCCGATCCGCAGACGTGCCGTCACGTCCTTGACGCCCGCCGCTTCGATGCTGGCCTTGGCGTCATCGAGGATTGCCCGGCCGCGTTTCTGAAAAAGTTTCGCGCGTTGTTCGTCGAGCGCGCTCAGTTCTTCGAGCAGCGCCGTGCGTGCGCCCAGCGTGATGTTGCCGCTCAGATTGGTCGGAGCGCTATCCGTCTCGCGTCGGCCGATGACGTGCAGCAGGTCGATCGCCGATGCGGTTCGCTTCGCGATCCAGGCCGCATGGTCGCAGACGCTTTGCGAATAGATCGAGCCGTCGATGAGGGCGATGAGCCTATTCATTGTTGCCTCCCTAGTGGCCCAAGAGCCGGTCGAGTGCGCCGGGCTTATCATGGATACCCAGCTTATCGACGATGGTTTCGCTGGCCTCATTCATGCCGACGATGTCGACCGCCGCACCTTCGCGGCGGAACTTGAGGACGATCATGTCGAGCGCGGCGACGCTGGAAATATCCCAGATGTGGGAGCGGCTGACGTCGATCGTCACCCGCTCGAGCGCTTCCCTAAAATCGAAGGCGGCGGTGAAGGCAGCTGCCGAAGCGAAGAATACCTGACCTTCCACGCTATAGCTTCTATGTCGGCCGTCGTCGGACAGGATCGAGGTAACCCGGAAGATCTGCGCGATCTTCCAGGAGAAGAACAGGCCCGATAGCAATACACCGGCAAGAACGCCGATCGCCAGATTGTGGGTGAAGACGACACAGGCCACGGTCGCCAGCATCACCACCGACGAACTCTGCGGATGATCCTTGAGGTTCTTGATCGACGACCAGCTGAACGTGCCGATCGACACCATGATCATAATTGCAACGAGTGCCGCCATGGGGATCTGTTTTACCCAGTCGCCGAGCACGACGATCATGAACAGCAGGAAAGCGCCTGCGCAGAAGGTCGACAGCCGGCCGCGCCCGCCCGACTTCACGTTGATCATCGACTGACCGATCATCGCACAGCCGGCCATGCCGCCGATGAATCCGGTGGCGGTGTTGGCGAGACCCTGGCCGATGCATTCCTGGTTTTTATCGCTCGGCCGGTCGGTTAGTTCGTCGACGATCGAGGCGGTCATCAGCGATTCCAGCAGGCCGACCGCCGCCACCGCTGCCGCATAGGGCAGGATGATTTTCAGCGTCTCGAACGTCAGCGGGATGTCGGGAATGAGAAAGACCGGCAGCGTCGACGGGAGGTCGCCCATGTCGCCGACGGTGCGCAGATCGAAGCCGAAGAACAGCGTGACCGAGGTCAGCGCGACGATACAGACGAGCGGCGACGGGATCGATTTCGTGACGAACGGAAACAGATAGATGATGCCGAGGCCGGCGGCGACCATCACGTAGGTTAGCCACGGCACGCCGATCAGTTCCGGCAGCTGCGCCATGAAAATCAGTATTGCCAGCGCGTTGACGAAGCCGGTCATCACCGAGCGCGACACGAACCGCATGACGTAGCCGAGCCGCAGCAGGCCCGCCGCGATCTGCAGCAGCCCGGCGAGCACGGTCGTTGCCAGCAGATATTGCAGGCCATGGTCGCGAACCAATGTCACCATCAGCACGGCGGTGGCGGCGGTGGCGGCGGAAATCATCCCCGGCCGACCGCCGGTAAAGGCGACGATGACGGCAATCGAGAAGGAGGCGTAGAGGCCGATTTTCGGGTCGACGCCGGCGATAATCGAAAAGGCGATGGCTTCGGGAATCAGCGCCAGGGCGACAACGAGACCGGCGAGGACGTCGCTGCGGATGTTGCCGAACCACTGGTCGCGATAAGTGAGGAGTAAATGCATGGAGTATCCGGGTTAAATGAGCGCGCGTAAAACGGATGTTCCGTTCCACGGTGTTATTGAGATGTCAGTAGAAATACCCGGCGCGTCGGCCGCGACGCCCGGCATTGATCGCGACCGCTGCAATGCAGCATATATAGTCGCTAATTATGCTGCAATGCAACATAATTAGCCAAATTTGGCACGGCCCCTACACCGCGGCGAACATCAAGCTGCCGTGGCAGGCATTGTCACGTTAGTCGGAAACGGATGTGGATGACCGCATCGGCAACTTATTACACAGCGTTGCTCGCGCTTTTCCCAATAGACCAATATGGCCCTTCGTGTGGACGTAAACAGCCGATATTGATGTGTTAGGCAGCCCGGTTCCAACGGCATCGAGATGTGCCGGCTATCAAGAGCGAAAACCGGCGACAAGTTACATACTAGATTTGTCTGAACGGCTGTTATTGGCTATTTGCGGACATCCGGCCTTCGTTATGCGAAGTCCGGTTAAACCCTAGGAGCGGACACCCTTCATTGTCGAACCCGACTTCTGCTTCTGACCCAAAGCGGAACTCAACATCTTTAAAGATTTTATGTAAAATTGGGTTAGACGATAGATCGTTGTTGTAAGGGCCCGACACATGAAAAACATTCAAGTATTTGATGGCGCGCGCAATGCGACCTTCAGCATATTCCAGGCGACCGACGAGGAGTTCGCCGCCATATTTCCAAACCCCGGTCAGGACATGGAATTCATTGAGGATTTCATCGAACGGACCGGCGACGGCAAAGTTGGCGCTATTATGAGCCCAATCTGGGAACGCCCCGTACTCAAACGTGACGCAATGGGTATCCATGGTTCGTTATTTTACCAATTCGAGGACAGAAAAAATGGCTATCCCGCAACGAAACGCGAGGTAGATTGGGACGCATCTTCGATCAACCAGGCGCAACGGGATTTGTTCGCCAAGCACAGGTAGCGGAATTTTTTACACCAGGCAAAAAGCGCCGACTTCCGAGTTTGGCTAATAGCGGATGTTTGATCGCATTCGAATTGCAGTCCGCTCCGCACCCGGAAGCCGACATACAACGACGTCGAGAGCAAAGGGTAGTTTTGAAGATTAGGTTTGGGGGAATCGCATGCAACCCGTTGCATTGCTATGCGCTAATTCTTGCCCAAACTTATATATAAATTATTGAATTATATTGATTGTTGTCGTCCTGCTGGGCCCGCCACCCGATTACATCGAGCTATCGGTCTCGAATACCGGGGCATCCTTGAAGTGGAGCTGCCGGTCCGGGATCAGGGTGCGCTGCGCTAGATACCGTGTGTAGCTGTCGGGGTGATCGGTGTTCTCTTCGCGGAACTTCCAAAACGCGCGCCCGAGCGCGGTCTCGTTCCAGAGCCAATGCTCCACCGCGCGGCTCGACGACATGCCGGGCTGGGCCGACATCGCTTCGCCGTAAAAGGCCTTGAGGTCTTCGCACGCGAGCTTGAGGAGCGGGCCGGCCTTGATATCGTCGCGCCGGCTCGGGGTCGCCGGTTCCTCGATGAAGTCCACCAGATAGCGGACGGCGTCCTCGATGGAAAGCTGGCTCACGCCGACGGTCGTGCGGCCGCGCTGGTTGACGGCCATCTCGTACCAGGGCCGCATCCGGCCAATCTCGGCGATGAGAGCCTGGGTGAGGCTGTTGTCGTCGGACGGCGGCGCCGGCAGCTCGATCTCGCAGACCATGCCGGTCATATCCCCAGCGGTGGCCTTGGCTTCGGCGGGTATGTCCTCGGGATAGTCCTCGAGCACCGGGCCCGAGTCCGCTTCAATCAGCCCGAGGCACGCCTTCAGCACGCGTGTTTGGAAATCCCGGTCGTTCGGTTGGCCGAGCGGACGGCCGAGTTCAAACGGCACCCAGAGCGCCCGCGGCGGCCGGATGTTCTCGGTATGAAGGCGAACGAGGCTGATCTGCGTGGTCGAGAGACCCTCGTCTTCGATGTAGTGGGCAAGCCCGCCGACGGCGCGCGTGCATTTCGGTCATATCGGGACCAGGAGAACCGTATCAACGGCTTCCCGCTTCATCAGACGGGCGATCTCGCGCACCGATTCTTCGTTGCGCTGCGGACTGACCGCGCCCGAGACCGAATAATGAAAATCGGCGACGGACCCGATGAAGCCTTCGGCGGCAAGCTCATGCAGCCGCTCCAGTGGAAAGCATATGTTGAGGTCCTGCTGGAAGCCGGTCCGGTCGAAATTCGCCGAGCCGTGCGACATAACCACCTCGTTCGGATCGACGTCGCCCGGAATGATCCGGTAGCTGTTCTCGCCGATATCGAAGATCTTGTCGTCGCGCTTCTGCAGCGCTGCTGTTGAGACGATCGCGACGCGGCGTTTCGACAGCGGCGCGCCGCGCACGAAGGGTGTCGTTTCGAACGTCGGCAGTTCGATCGTCCGCAGCATCTCCCGTTCGCCTTCGGGCAGATCCTCCATTCGTGCCATGCGGTGTCCCCTTGCTGTGTTTCTCTCTTCGCGACGCCATTCTAGTGCCGGGTTGATGACGTGTCGAAACCTACCCGGTCGGCCATCGGGCGCCTGCCAGTATGCGACATTGGCGATTAAACGGTTTAGAATACGCGAGGGAAGCAATTTCCTCTGCCGGGTGTTTGGCTCTCACGGAACAAGGGTGAGGCACATGCCTAAAAAGCGTCGCAAAACCGGGAAGGGCCGGTTCCAGTCTTGGATATCGTTGTGGCCGCTCGCGCTGGCGGCACTGCTTTTGGCCGCTTTTCTGTACATGGGATCTTGAGAGGCTGGCGTGTACGGCTCGCCTGTATACGCGGACGCGCCGCAAGCGTAGGACATGCGCGACGCTGACTGCTCTTAGTCCGGACCCGCGGAGATCCAACGACACTCGATCTGAACATGCTCGCGGTGACCGCCGGCATCACCATCGTGACTGTCGGATTGATGGCGGCTGAATCCTTTTTGAGAATTCATCGGGCAATATGTTCGTCCGTTATTGCACTCCAAAGGCGGAGGCAGGACGGGTCCGCGATATCGCACATTGATAGCCGCACCGGAGACCGCTCGCTCCAAAATCCCCAACGCCACGGTTTCCCGCTGCGGATTACGCCAAAGCCAAAGATTCGTAAGTAGAAAAGGATACCCAGCGGCCGGTATCCGACGCGGTCCAATGCACGGACAGAGTTTCGGTTCGGCGTGTCGATAAACCCCAACATTCTACGCACGCCGCTGCGCGCGCATTCCCGTATCACCTGTGCCCGCAGTTGGGGAGCGATACCCTGACCGCGTTGGGTCCGGTCGACCAGTATGCCGGCAGACCAGATTTCATCCGAACTTTTGCCGAGAATGATCCAACCGATCCTGTCCTGCGCCGAATGACGGATCCAATCGCAGGCAAGCAACATGCCGTCGCGTTCAAATACCCAACAGCGGTCGCCGCGGTCGAAATGTTCTTCCACATCCGCCACGGGACCGCCGATCGCGGCAATGCGGCTCGTTTCATCGCGCGTCGCTTCTCGTATGCAAGGATGGGGCGGCACGTCGCATGCGGCTGCGTCTATCGGCAAGGCGATAATGAACATGCGCTGGCACTGAAAGAAACGACGGGATGAGAGGCGCTGCAGGGCGAGGTAGAGCGTATAGGCGAGTCCCACCTCGCGCAGCCGGAACCTGATCCGCGCTAGATTTGTGCCATAGCGGTCCATGGACCTTATCGTAACGGTAATCCCCCGCCGGCGGTCCCATCAATCGGCATTACTCTGATTACGCCTGACCCGCACTGTGAGACGGCCCGTGCCGGACCGGATGGTGAAATCGTCGTGGGCATGTCCTACGTCAGCAGATGCTTGGCAATATTCAGCAAATGGATTTGGCTCGTGCCTTCATAGACCCGGAAGGCCCGGACATCGCGGTAGAAGCGCTCGATGCCCGTGCCTTTGACATAGCCCGCGCCACCGAAAATCTGCACCGCCTTGTCGGCAACGCGGCCGCACATCTCGGTCGAATAGTATTTGCAGAGGCTGACCTCCATGGTCACGTCCTCGCCGCGGTCGCGCTTGCGCGCCGTCTCGAGTATCAACGCGCGGGCGGCCTCGATCTCGACCTTGCATTCGGCCAACATGGCTTGCACCAGTTGGAATTCGCCAATCGCCTTGTCGAACTGCCGGCGTTCCTTGGCATAGGCGACGGCGTCATCAAGCATGCGGATGGCGGGGCCGGTGGAGAGCGCCGACAGGTTGATACGCTGCTTGTTGAGGGCCTTCATCACGGACCGAAACCCCATGCCTTCGACGCCGCCGAGGACGGCGTCGTCCGGCACGACGACATCGTCGAGGTAAACCTCGCCGATCGGCGCGCCTTCCTGGCCCATTTTTGGGGTTGAGAGACTGGTGCTCAGGCCCTCCGTGCCGCGCTCGATCAGGAACGCCGTGACCCCCTTGCCGCCGCGCTCCCCCTCGGTGCGGGCGAAGATGGTGAACAGGTCGGCTATCGGCGCCAAGGTGATGTAGCGTTTCGAGCCGTTGATACGGTAGCCGCCGTCGACCTTTTCCGCGCGGGTCTTCATGGCGGTGGCGTCGGAGCCGGCGGTTTCCTCGGTCAGCGCCAGACAGCCGATCAAGTCGCCGCTGGCGAGCCCGGGCAGATATCGCTGTCTTTGTTCTTCCGTGCCGTCGCGGATGATGCATTCCGATCCGATGCCGGCGTTCTGCCCGCCGTAGACGCGAAAGGCTACGGAGCACTGCGTGAACTCGATGAAGGCAATGGCCAGTTCTTCGGATGTCATGCCGGCGCCGCCATATTCCTCCGGGATGCTCCAGCCGAAACTGCCGAGCTGCTTGAGCTTCTCGATCACCTCATCAGGAATTTGGTCCTCGGCCTCGACACGGTTTTCGTTGGGAATGGCGACGTCCCTGACGAAGGTCCGTATCTGGTCGACCAAAACATCGAAAGTTTCTTGGTCACGGATCATGGTGCCATTTCCCCGGTTAAATCGTTGGCGATTGGAATCAAAAGGTAGGCGGTGGAGGAAAATTCTACAACATTTCCGGAACTTAAGGTGCCTTCCCCGAGCGGGATATGGATCAACGCAGCTAGAGACACTGACCTATACTCTTGAGAAATGTCTCCTTATTAATCGAGAGAGCGCGTTCTCAGATACCCACGCCCTTGGCATGTAGTACGTCAAAAACATATTAGGTAAGCTGTATAGTTCCTTCGTGCCTGTTTGCAGCGGTCTCTTGCCGGGCATCCACCACAATAATCGATTGATTTGAAATGAAAAATGTTTTGGTTGGACTGGCGCTGTTGGCGGCGATGGCAACGCAGGCGGCGGCGTTTGATAAGGCGCATTTGGCGAAGCTGAGGGCGCTCAAGACGTGCGAGAAATGTGATTTGAGCGGCGCCAATCTGAAGGGGGAACTCCTGACCGGGATGAACCTGACCGGGGCGAATCTAGCCGACGCAAATCTGAAAGGCGCGACCTTGCGGGGGACGATCCTGCGCGACGCCACCTTGACCGGGGCAAACCTGGAAAAGGCAAAGCTGGGTGGGGCGGTCTTGACCGGGGCCAACCTGAAGGGCGCAAAGCTAAGGTGGGCATCGCTAAGCGTGCTCAAGATGCGGGGAGACGCGGCGGATTTAAGCGGGGCAATCCTGACGGATGCGGACCTGCGTAACGCCTATCTGCGGAAGGCGGTCCTCATCGGCGCAGATCTGACCGAAGCAGACTTTAGGAGCGCAAGCCTGGTTGATGCGAACCTGACCGGGGCAATCCTCAAGGGAACGAACCTCAGCAAGGCTAACCTCGCCGGAACAAACCTGACCGAGGCCGTCTTTGACGGTGCCGATTTGAGTGAGGCGAACCTTTCGGGTGCGAATTTCGAGAGAGCAGACTTGAGCGGCGCAAATCTAGAAGACGCCAAACTCAAAGGGGTCGTCTTCTGCAAAACCAAGTTGCCGTGGGGCGAAGAGAACGCCGGCTGTAAAAACCCTTAAGCAGGAAGCGTCACATCCCGGAACAGACACTTAAAGACAGAACTCTGGACAAACCGGGACACCCGGAATGTTCGTTTAATTTGCAGCTTTGACGCGGATTTTCTTTTTGTTCAACGTGCTGCCATGCAGTTCTTTTATGGCAATCTCAGCTTCATGTTCCAACGCCATTTCCACAAAGCCAAAGCCTTTCGATTTTCCGGTTTTTTCATCAAGGACCAGGTCGCAGGCTTTAATATTGCCGTGGGCTTTGAATAATTTCGCAAGGGCATCCTCGCTGAAATCGCGCGGCAAGTTCAGAACAATCAGTTTCATTGGGGCTCCGGTGAACGAGAGATAAGCCTCTCCATATCACGCAGGTTTCTTCTGCGCCAGAAAACCAGCCTCCGGGTATCCGATGGGCGCAAACAAGACCCAAGACTCTGATTTTTTCAGGGTCGGCCGCCAATCGTTATCGATCGCGGGCCGCACTATCAGTCAGGTTCACCGCGCCCCGTTACAGTTCCTCTACCTGAATCGGAAACAGCGGCGCGAGCTCGTCCACCTGCATCACGTGATAGAGGCTGAAGCGGTAGGCCGGGCCGGCCAGCACTTCCGGTGGGGTAAAGGGAAACGCAATGTTGCCCGCGGTCGACAGCCGCCCCGGGAAGCCATGGTGCAGCAGATACTGCTTGCAGCAGGCAAGCACGGTTTTCACCTGGTCCGCTGTCGGCGCGATGCATTCCACCATGACAAACACCTCGCGCGGCGGCTCGGCGGGCGGGTCGGGCCAGGGCACGACGCCGTCGCGCCCGTAGACGCGGAAGAAGAGCTGAAAATCGCCGGCCAACGTTTCGCCGAGAAGGTCGCGGACGGTCTTTTCCACCGCCTCCGTAATCTCGTCGACAGCGGCGATGAAGCGCGGGTCGGCGGCGCCAGCGAGCACCATGCCGCGTTCGCCGACGGGAATCGCGCCCTCCAGCTTGATCGATAGTTGCGCGGCGTCCTCCCAGCGCGCGCCATGCACCCGAACGCGATGGTCGTCGATGGCTTCGTAGACGACTTCGTCGAGATGCAATGTTCCTTCGGGCTCGTGCACCTGATACGGATCGGCCTGTTCGTACAGCGCATGGGCGGCCACCGACATCGGCGTCGCGTGCCGCTCAGGGTTCATGCTTTCGATCAGGAAGGTATCGCCTTCCAGTACCCCAAGCATGGCGTCGCGGCCGCCCGGTGTGCAGCAGATCGAGGTGCACTCGATGATCTTCGCCATGTGTGTGGCTGGACCCAGCGGGAAGCCGAGCATTTCCGGCACGGCGGTGAAGATTGCGGTGTCGCAGGCGCGTCCGGCGATGATCACGTCGGCCTCGGTATCGAGCGCCCGGCGAAAGGCCTCCGTCCCCATCTGGGCGACGAGGTGGGTCGAGCCGTCAATTTCCTCGTCACTCGGGGCCGCCATCTTGCCAAGGGGCCGCAGGCGATTTTCCTTTCGCGCTGCTTTCACAGTGTCGCCCGGAATGTCCGCGCTGATGACCGCCAGCCGGAAATGCAGGTTTTCTTCCGCTGCGATCGACCGGATTATCTCCAGCGTCCTGTCGAGATGCGGCCGCGCGCCGGCGCAGCCCGCGGTGCCCAGCAACAGCGGCACGTCCAGGGCCCGTGCCCCGCGGAGCACAAGTCCAAGGTCGCGCCGGGTCATCATGTCCGACGTCGCGATCTGACCCGACCCGAGGTAATGCGGGCCGGGGTCGATCGACCCCATGTCGCACCCGATGAAGTCGGGCTCGCGCGCGAGACCGGATATCAGGGCGGGCTCCGGGATGCCGTAGCCGAGCTGGCCCGAGGCGGCGAGCGCCCGCAAGGGCCGTGTAGCCGGCCCGCGCGGGAAGCGGTCGCGCAATTTGCCGACGGCGCTCACAGCTCGACCCCCAGCAATGGGCCGTGTTGCTGCGTGCCATAGACGTCGCGGTCCCCCGGATCACCCGCAATGGTTTTTCTGTCGAACACCAGCTTGATGGCGAGCGCTTGCGGAAAGGGCAGGACTTGGACCGAATCTTGCTGCAGCCCATACAGCGCGGCAAGATTGGAGGGCGACAGGCTCGGCGACTGCCGCGCCAGGTCAAATCGGGCTTCGTCCTCGAACATCAGGTCGATGGTAATCTGCAAAGGCCCCGCGTTCTTGCTGCGGATGACGGTTGCGGCGTCGGTGAGCTTCATGGCGTGGTGATCCATTCGGTCATGAACGCCCCTGCGCGGCGGAGATGGTGCGCAAGAAGGTGTTCTCGTTCAGCAGGTATTACAGGCCGGCTGTATCGGCGCCGTCAAATCTTGCAACGGAGTTCCGGTTTGCTGCCCGAGCAATGAAGCCATTCCGGCGGCACCGCTTCGCCTCCTGACACTCCAATTGAAACGCCGTCGGACTGGTGGCTTTCTCGTTACCCAATTAAGTTGACTGTGAGTTATGGATCGAAATTCGGATCGTCGTGGACGTAGGGATCTGACAGTCCGGGGCATTCTAATGAAAGCTGGTCGAATCGATGCCGAACTACGCACTTCGGAAGGCGGTTTCCTTGATTGTTCCCGACCGGCTGTTTGCCAATCTGGTCTATCTGAAGCACCACGGACGTTGGCCACGGACACCGCCGTTGAATTTTACGGAGCGGCTGACCGCCCGCATGGGCGCCGCGGATATGGAGGGGTACCAAGTTTATTGCGACAAGCTCGCTGTCCGCGATGTAGTGGCGCAGCGGATTGGTGAGAAATACCTTGTCCCTAATTACGAAACGTCGGACCGGCTGACCCGGGATCTGTGGGACCGCCTCCCGGATACGTTTGTGATGAAACCCAATCACGGTAGCGGGTGGCATCGAATTATCCGGGACAAAGCCGAGGAAGACTTCGATACGCTGGCCGCGCTTGGCGCAGGTTGGCTGGCGGAAAATTTTTATTATATCCGCCGCGAACGTCAGTATCGGAGTATCGAGCCACGCCTGATGTTTCAGAAGGCGCTGTTCTGGCATGGCGGAAACCGGCTTGTGGACTACAAATTTCATTGTTTCCACGGCAAGATTGCCTTCATCCATCTCGCCGTCCGCGAACCCTACAAGCAGCGTCTTCTATACGATGCCGATTGGAACCGGCTGGCGGTCCGCTACACGGATCCAAACGACGCGGACCTGCCGGAGCCCGCCGACTTGCCGGAAATGCGGTCGATCGTCGGGCGCCTTGCGGCAGGGTTCGACTATGTCCGGGTCGATCTGTTCAGCGTGCCGGAGGGTATCTACTTCAGCGAACTCACCTTCACGCCGAATGTCGGCACCCACGGCTTCGACCCGGCCGGATTCGATGACTTTCTCGGCAAGATATGGAGCGGCGAAATCTCGATTAACCCGGAAACCATGGTGCAGTGGCGGGTCTAGCGGCGAAGGATGCATTCGATCTGAGGCGGGCTCACCGATCGTTATCGGTCGCGGACCGTACTATCGGTCAGGCTCACAACCCGGCGGATAGTTCGACCGGCTGCCCGTGCGGTGTGTTCAGATAGGCGCGGCGCCATTGTTCGGCGCGGGCCGAAAGGCCGTCCGCCGAAACTCTGCCGTCTGCCGCGATCAGGCCTTCGAGCGCGGTGAGGGCGGCGGCGTAGTAGGTGTCTTGATCGTCCGGTTTGCCCTGGTCTGCCGCCCGGCGCAGTTCGGCGCCGAGTGCATCCGACCATTGCGCCGGGGTGAATACCTCGACTTTCGCAAGGGCGAAAGCAAGCGCCAAGACTTGCGCTTGCCACGGCTCGTCGAAGGCGGGCTCGCCGTCGCGTGCCGCCAGCGGCCCCAGGTGCAATTCCTCAGGCGTGGTCAAGATAGCCCTCCCACATATTGAGGAAGATGCGTTCGCGGCGTCCTATGGCCTCGGGCCAGAGCTCGGCCGCGCCGAAACTCACCGTGTAGATCGGAACGGCCCGTTTCTCGCCGAACGCGTTGGCGTCGGCGAAGGTGTGCGCGCCGTGGTACTTCTCGATCACGCCCTGCCGGTTGCGTGCGTAGGCCGGAAGCCGGGTATGCCCCACGACGCTGAGATCCTTCACCCGGACGCTATCGCCCACCGCGAAAGCCGGCGGGCCTTCGGCTTCGCCCTCGAAATTCTGACTGACCGATTTCCGTTTCTTGACATCGGCGGCGCTTATCGGCGGTCGGAGGCCGGAAGGTTTCGTGTCGGCATGGCCGCTCGCCAATTCCTCAACGGTCGCGATCTCGGAAACGACCATCATCGCCGCGTAGGCCTGCAGCCATTGGTCATAGTAGGGCCGCGTCAGGTAATCCGTGGGATCGATCAATTCCCGGCAATGGCGAAACCAGTCGATGTTCCAGTCGGCGGGCCGGCTCATTCCCCGTACCAAGCCGAAGACCCGTCCTTCCCAGGCGTGATGGAAGGCTTCTTCGGGCTCGTCGACCTCGACCTTGCCAAAGCCCTGGCGGCCGCCCAGATCGTGGATTCCGTCCATCAGGCGACCTTCCCGATGCGGCCGGCAAGGTCGCGTTCGGTGCCGATCATGGAATTACGCGTGACGAGTTGGGCGAGTTTCTCTTCGTCCCAACCCTCGGTTCCCGCCGGCCGTTGCGGCACGACCAGATAGCGCAGCTCGGCCGTGCTGTCCCAGACCCGAATCTCCGTGTCATCCGCCAATTGCACGCCGAATTCCGCCAGCACGCCGCGCGGGTCGCGGACGGCGCGGGACCGGTAGGCCGCCATCTTGTACCAGGTGGGCGGGATACCCAGCACCGAGATCGGATAACAGGAGCAGAGCGTGCACACGACCACATTGTGGACATCCGGCGTATTCTCCACGACCTCCAGATGGTTCTGTTCGAGCCCGAGGGCCTTGATCGCCTCGCTTCCGTTTTCAAGAAGCTGCGCCTTGAATGCCGGATCGGCCCAGGCGCGCGCGACCACCTCGGCGCCGCGCTTGGGCCCGATGTCCTCCGTGTAGACCTCGACCCAGGCGTCGACGGCGGCGGAGTCGACCATGCCTTTTTCGACAAGCAGGCTTTCCAGCGCCTTGACCCGAAGCGCGGGTTCGGACGGCAGGTGGCTATGCAGCTCTTCGTGAATATCAGCGACGATGTCTGAGTCGTGCTTCGTCATGACAATCACCCGATGATTAGGGGGTTTGGTTGGACTTCGAGATTAGCAACAAATCTTTCGATGGTACATGCGTGTCACGAGGATCATTCGTGGCCGTAACCGGGCACGGGCGTAGCGCCGGGAGCACCGACAGCCAGCGCCTTCTCCGGCCCGCCGTGACGTTCGATGAGGCGGTCCTGATCGGCTTTGGCGCGGCGATCCACTTCTTCCGGATCGAGCCTCTTCCGCAGCAACGCTTCCATTTCCGCCAGCACGCCTTCGTGGTCGGGATCCGATGCCAGGTCGACGGTTTCTTCGGGATCGTTTTCCAGATCGTAAAGCTCCGGACGATACCCGACATAGTAATGATATTTGTAGCGACCCTTGCGAAGCATATAACCTCCCGACGGGGAGGCGAAGGCGTGATACTGACCGAGCACCAGACGGTCGGGCTCTGCCGGTGCGCCGGCAATTTCAAACAACGAATTGCTTTCCAACGTCTTGTCGCTCTTGGACCGGGCGATATCGAGGGCGTCGAGAACGGTCGGGTAGATATCGACCAGGCTTATCGGGGTGTCGCAAACCTTGCCGGGTTCTACGCCGGGGCCTGCCAGGATCATCGGGACCTTCGCCGACTCCTCATAGAAATTGAATTTCCCCCATATGCCGCGCGCACCCGGTGAATCGCCATGGTCGCTGGTGTAGAGAACGCGGGTTTCGGATTCGAGGCCGAGTTCCTGTAGCGTGTCGAGTACGAGGCCGACCTGCGCGTCGACGAAGCTCAACAGGGCCATGTAAGACGCGAAGGCCAGCCGCCGTTCATCGTCGTCGCGGAAGAAGCCGTCCTGGGCAATGAATTCCCGCTGCGCCCTGAGCCATGGATGCAGGCTTTCCGCCGGCGCGTCATGCGCCTTCGGCAAAGGCACCTTGTCGAGCGGATAGAGATCGAGATATTCGCGCGGCACCACGAAGGGGGGATGCGGTGCGACGAACCCGACATAGAGGACCCATGGGTCGCCTCCCTCTTCGGCCTTGGCCATCAGCCATTCGGCCGCGGTATTCGCGATGCGGCGGTCGTAAAGATTGTAGTTCGAGACCCCGACTCCGACATCCTTGATCAGACGAAACGGCGGATCGAGCGTGGGGAAGGGGTCGCGCAGCGCGCCCCAGACCATGCCGATGCCGTCAACGATGTGCATCGGTTCGTGCTGCCGGTCGAACCCAAGCGGATCCTCCGCGCGGCGGAAATGCATCTTGCCGATCGCCTCGATCGGATACCCGGCCTGCTGCACCTGCCGGGCCCACCCGGCAATCTCCCCGTCATAGGCGTGGGCATTGTCCCAGCAGCCGGTCTGATGGACATGACGCCCGGTCGCGAACGACGCTCGCGCCGGCACGCAGATGGGGCACGGCGTATAGGCATTGCTGAACCGGGTCCCCCGGTCGGCAAGCCGGTCCAGCGCCGGGGTATGCATCAGGGGATGACCGGCCGATCCGAGATATCGCGGATCGTGACCGTCGCTCATGAAAATAATGAGATTCTTCGCGTCCATCGAGGGTGTCACCGTTTGTAGAGTGTCTCGAACCAATATCGGTATTCTGCGATGTATCATATATGAAATACGGGCTGCGCCCATCAACGCCTCGTACCGAAAAGGAACCAGTGAATGACGGCGATCCGACACTTCGGCCCTACGGCGACGTTGCCCGACGGACAGCGCAACCCGCTGACCCATGCCGTGCGGGCGGGCGACTTCGTTTTCGTTTCGGGACTCATGTCGAAGTCGGCGGACGGTCAGATCGTCACCGGATCGATCGCGGCGCAGACCGCGAATGTCATGCAGCGCCTGACCGCCATGTTGGCAGAAGCAGACTGTTCCCTTGAGGATGTCGTCAAGGTGACCGCCTGGCTCACGGACCGGGAAGACTTCGTCGCGTTCAACGAAACCTATGCAAGTTTCTTCACGGGCGCGATGCCGGCCCGCTCCGCCGTGCGCTGTGACCTGCTCCTCCCCGGCGCGCGTCTGGAACTGGAGGCGATTGCCTACAAGCCGTTGGCGGCCTGAAAGTTTACCCGTCGATGTCCGGCCCGCTCTTTCGAGCGGCGCCGGGCTGTCAAACGCGGGTTCAATCCTTTCGCTGCTCTCGTTTGGATTTAACGATGCCCTTGACCATCTTGCCGAAGGTCCGCTCACGGGCGTGGCGGTCGGCGAGGCTTTCGGTGTTGCGGGCGTCTTCGGCAACCAGCTTGCGCCAGCGTTTCAGGCGGTTGACTTCAAGCGTACCCGCCTCAATTGCCGTCCGGACGGCGCAGCCCGGCTCGGTCTCGTGACCGCAGTCGGAAAACCGGCAGGTCTCCGTCAACGCGACGATATCGGCGAACACATCCTCTAGGCCTGACTTGGCATCGGTCAGTTGCAGTTCCCGTATGCCCGGTGTGTCCAGCAGCCATCCGTTGGTCGGAAGCCGGTGGAGCGCCCGGGCGGTGGTCGTATGCCGCCCTTTGGCGTCGTCTTCCCGAATGCCCTGCGTTTTGATCTTGCTGGTGCCGGTGAGCGTGTTGGCCAGCGTGGACTTGCCGACGCCGGAGGAGCCGAGCAAGGCCACGGTCTGCCCGCTCCCGCACCAAGCGGTGAGGCAGGCGGCGCTGTTTGCATCACGGGCGTCCACCGCTTCGACCAACACGCCCGGCAGTAGTTTCGACGCAGTGCGGACGAACTCTTCGGGTGTGTCGGTCTGGTCGGCCTTGGTGAGCACGATCACCGGTGTAACGTCGGCTTCGCGCGCCAGGGCCAGGTAGCGTTCCAGCCGCGCCGCGCTGAAATCCGCATTGCAGGATGAAACGATGAACAGCGTGTCCACATTGGCCGCGATGAGCTGCAGCCTTCTGGCGGTGCCGGGGGCTTGGCGTTTGAACAGGCTCTTGCGCTGCAGCAGCCGCAGCGGGCGATTTGTCTCGTGATCGAGCAGCAGCCAATCGCCGACGGTCGCGACAGATTCCTCATCGCCTGCGGTCGGCGTGAGGGGCGGCATCTGCATGTCGAGGCCAGGGCCAGCCACGGTCAGGGCGCCCCGATGAACGGCCATGACCCGGACGGGGATCGTGGTTTGCAAGTCGTCGAATTCGAGTTGGGAATGGAAAAAGGCATTCCAGCCAAAATCGGTCAGATCGGATGTGTTGAATGTCATTTGTCTCGCACCAGCTTGGGTTCCGCTGCGGTGGTCCGCACGGCAACAATAGGTCGTGATCACGGCACCTTTTGTGCGTGGCAAAAGGGCGCGGTGAACGGCTGGGTCGAGAGAACGCGGCTAGAACCGGCGTTAGCGGCGGCGATGAATCATTCGTCGCCGAAACAGAGGATTACGCGGCTATCCGGTCTCCGCCAGCCATGTGGAGAACAACGACAATCATAAAATGCCTTTTCTTCGTTCTGTTCTAATCGAACGGATATGGCGACGATGATGGAGATCATCAACATCTCTATCGAGATTATCATGAGCTCGGCGCACCGCCATATCAATCGATCAATACTGTTGAGACGATGGTCGAGGCACCCGATAGGAACAGCAGGAGCAGGATGATTTGATTGAAGCGGTCGGTTCCGACCTTCTCGTAGGTTCTTCGCCCCAGCCATGCGCCCAGCAGCGTGCCCGGCAAGGCGATCAAGACGAGGCGGCCGACCTCAAGGGTCATGAACCCGCCATACGCCTGGGTCGCCGCGGCAAGGATCAGGATCGGCAGATTGAAGGCCTGGAAGACGCTTCGTTTTTGGTCCTTACCCCAGTCCTTCAGGCTCGCCCAGATCGTCGGGATGGGCCCCGATAATCCCGCAAGACCGCCCAGGATTCCGCCGGCGAACCCGACGACGCCGTTCGCGGCGTTGCCGCCCCACGTTATCTTCGGCGCCGACCGGCGCAACAGCATGAAGCTGCTGAACACGACCAGAAAGCAGCCGATGACCAGCTTGAAACCCTGCAATGAAATATGCGCGAGGAGGAGCGTTCCGATCGGTACGCCGATCAATCCGCCAAGAATGTACGGCAGAATGTTGCGCCAAACGATGGCGTGCCAAACGACGGGGATTGTCTGCGCTTGGGCGACGATCGAACAGATCACGACGATGGGCGCGGCCACTATGGGTGGCACGGCGGAAAGCCAGAACGGGAGTGCTGTTAGACCCGTGCCGAAACCCGCGAGACCGGATACGAAGCCGCCCGCCAGCGCGCCCGCCAGAATGAGCAGCTCGTTCAGTCCCATTGTGCCTCACTGCATGGCGGTTGTTAGCCCGCACATGGCAGTGGGCGCACCCGCATTGGATCAAGGGTCGGATCGGCGGCTGTCTCGACGACAGCCACGAACTTCACAGATACAGAGTAGATGGTCCTTTCAAAAGTGCCAAAGACCAGAGAACGCTCAGACCATTGTGGCGGCGGACTGCGCGGACCGATAATCGAGTATGAGCCGGCATAGTCCGTGGACCGGGCGGCTCGTTTCCGGCAAGCTTCTGTGAAATAAGGAAATACCAGACTGTACGTTTTCGGGCGTCAAGGGCATGTCGCTGGCAAGCGTACGGCAGCAGCGGCGTACGCGTGTGGCCAAGCCGACATCATCGATGCCGGCCTCGACAGCCGTGTGCAGCGCCCACAGCAGTATCCCGTTATCCTCGAAGTCCGCTTGCATGCAGTCGTAGTGGCAGCGGACATAGGTGTCCTGGCGGACGAACCGTGCGAGCCAACCGCCGGCTTGTTTGGTCGGTTTGAAGCTCAGGTCCTCGGGCTTTTGCACATGCCGGCGATAGAGGCCGCGTTGGATGCGGTTCTCCGCGAGGCGTGTCAGGATTCCGAGCGCATTCGCGTAGACGTCCGCAACGTCGTTCTCGATGGGATCGTCAGGGACAAGGCCGAAATGGCGCAGGCCGTAGGCTCGATCGAGCCTTTCGAGCTGCTTTTTGGCCGAGACGGGCGAGGCGCCGGCGTTTCCAGTGCGCGCCCGCAGCATGGGAGAGGAGGACCGGCCTACCATATCCTTTGAGCCTATGCTGCCAATGAAACCACCGGCGGAGTGTGCCGGTTTTCCTAGGCATAGGCTAGGCCGCTGGGTCGTCGTCGCCGTTGTATTGTTCGACGTGCCGAGCCCCTATGCGCTAGCCGCCGCGCACGAGATCGAGAATGAGCTGTTCCCATTCGCCCGTGGCCTGACAGGTTATGTCGACGCCCCGAAGGGGTTGGGTGTCGGGAATCTTCGTCGTGAATTCGAAGGATGCCTGCGACTCCGGAAGATAGTCCCGGTCGATCACCTGACCGAGTAGGTTGCGCACCGAGGATTGACCAGTTTGCCGCATATCGATCGCATAGGCGGTGTTGATTTCGAACACCGTCACTGCACCCTTCGGGGCGACGAAGATGTTCATCCGACCCCGGCGTCCGGTGACCTTGTGTTCGACGATTGTCTCGCTGCGGAAGCCGCCGTCTTTGAAGGTAGATTTCCGCGCCGGGTTGAAGGTCCAGTCCTTGTCGTTGATCTTGTAGCTGACCTTGCCGCAGTCGAGGAAGTTGTTGGAGCGGCCCTTGTTCAGCGAAATGTTGATAAGGCGCGACTCCTTCGAAATCGTGTTGACCGTGAAGAAGCTCGTCGCAAGGTTTCGGACGAAGTCGTTCCAGGCCTGATCGAAGGGCTTGTTGACGCTGATCGAACTGTTGACGGTCGGTTGTTGCGGCGGTTTGTAGCTCGACTTGACGTCGATCGACGCGCAACCGGCCACCAACCCGGTGGCGACGAGGCAGCCCAATTGAAATAGTCGGATCTTCGGAAACGAATGTAATGGCAAAGTCATCAGTGTCTCCCCCCAGAGTTTCTTGTTTGTCCCGTTAGTGGTGAGACAACTGTGATTTCGTCGGTATCGGAGCCATTTGCCGAGGAGGCAAAAAGGTCGGTTCGATCGGTTGCGGCATTGTATATGATTGCTTCTTTAGATTTATAGGCGAAATTCCAAACCCGAATTCCGAGTGAACATATATATTTTCAATTATTACCTGTGGGAAGCGTAGTCGATTTTCCGATGTTGCGCTTACGCAGGGGCCGGCTGACCGATCTCGCGATGCAGCCATGCTTTTGCAAGACGCAGGTCGCGGTGCACGGTGGCGGCGGAAATGTCTAAAGCCTCTGCGGTTTCGTCATAGTTGAGACCGCCGAAAAAGTGCAGTTCGACAATTTTGCTTTTCCGCGCGTCGAACGCTTCGAGCTTCTGCATGGCGAGGTCCAATTCCAGGACATCGATCGCTGGTTCCGGTGCGCCGACGCGTTCCTCGTTCAGCGTCACGTTTGCCGCGCCGCCACCGCGCTTGGCGCGGCTCTTGGACTTCGCGTGATCGACCAGCATGCGGCGCATGATCCGGGCGGCAACCGCGAAGAAATGGACCCGGTTGTTCCAATCCACCTCGGCATCGACAAGCTTCAGATAGGCCTCGTTCACCAAGGCGGTAGGCTGCAGCGTGTGGCCGGTATTCTCGCGGCGCATCTGGCTGGCCGCGATCCGGCGTAACTCGTCATAGACCATCGGCATCAGCTCTTCGAGCGCCGTTTGACGGCCGCCGCGCCAGTCCACGAGAAGTTGGGTTACCGGGAAATCGGCCACCGCTTCGGTCTCCGAGTTGTTCCGGGCGGCCGGTGCCGCCAAGACATGAATCCTACCCGATTAGGGCTGTATCCGTCCTGTTTTCGGCTGTTTCCCCTTCATTGTCGTTAACACGTGGCCGGTCATGGTGCCGGGTTGGCAGTGTGTGGATAATTTTCCTCAGTTGAATCAACGAGATAGAAAAACTTTGCCGTTCTGACCGAAAATTCGAACTTTTTTGAGGGGATTTCCGGTCCTGCGTCGCTTGTAGGGGTAGGAGACGGTGCCGGCGACGCCGTGCCGATCAGCCAACCGCCCGGTTCAGGCGGACAAAAGGAGGAAACGCTATGGAAAAGCATTTCGGGAAATCCGGAAAAACGAGTGTATTTGGCCGGTTCGGCTGGATCGCTGTAGTCACGGTAATGATGAGCACGGGCACGGCGATTGCCGACGAGCCGACGACCGAAGACCGCGTCTTCGGCGGTGTCGTGGGCGGTGCCACGGGTGCGGCGGGCGGCGCGGCGTTGGGCGCCATGTCGGAACGCGCAAAAATCGCCCGGAGCCTCGGCATCGTGGTTCCTCCCCGGACCCCGGCACAGATCAAGGACGCGGCGGGCCGCAAGAGCTTCAATCGAAACTATTACAAATCGTTGGGTTCGACCGAGGCGGGGCAACATCGTAAGGCGGTCGCAAAAGCGCGCGCTGATCTGGCGGCGAAGCAACAGCGGACCGGCAGGGTCGAAGCCCGGCGGCAAGCCAAGGCGCAGCGCCGGTTACAGGCCTTGCGTAAACGGAATCCTGATCTCGCCCGAGACCTTCAGAAGCAGCGGGCCCAGGGTGACGCATTTAATAAGCGCCGGGCAGCGGAACTCAAGCGCCGCAAGAACATTCGAGCGCTGAAGAAGGCGTCCGGCAATAAGCGGACCAAGACCAGCACGAAGACCTTGGCGAAACGCCGGCCCGCCGCACGGCCCGCGACGCGGAATGCAAGGACGGCAAAAAATGCCAGCAAAATGCGCCGCGCGAATAAATCCCGGAAGATGGCCAAAGCAACGGCGCGAACCGCTCGGCTCGGCCGCACGGCGCGCGGCGCAATGGCCGGTGGGGCGGTCGGCATGGTTACCGGCGCGGCGCTCGGCGTCCGTCCGCCGGACGCGGTCGACGCAGCGATGTTTGCCGGCGGGATCGTGACCGATCCCAAGAGCGCACCGAGGCGCATCAACAAAGCGGCGCGGGGCGGTGTCCGAATGGTCGGCACGGCTGCCCGCACGATCACCAATCCCAAGAAGATGGCCCGTAATGTGGGAAGCGCGGTATCGGGTCTCGGACGGTCGCTGGGCCTTAGCCGGTCAAAGAAGACCTATCGGAAAAAATCGACGCGGTATTCCAGGAAGGCAAAGCGGTATTCCAAAAAACCGACGCGGTATAGCGCTAAACGGACCTACCGCCGCACCCACGATTATGGAGTGAGTCGGACCTCCAAACGCAAGGGCCGCAAATTGTCAGTCGGCAAATTCTTTAAGCGCACCTTCACGAAACGGAAGACCTATCGCAAAGGAGCCAAGAAGAAATCCCGCCTGAGCCTCTATCGCCGCCGTTAGAAATCGGCACGATACTCTCCCTAAGCGGCGTCGCCTTTAAGCGGCGCCGCTTTTCTTTCGGCCGGAATGGAGGAAGAAGAGCGCCAATCCGACAAGGGCGATCGCAACGCCCAACATGTAGAAGAACGTGTTGCTGAGACGTTGCCGGATTCGACCGATATCTGCGTCCAGCGGCCGGACGATTTCGAGCACGCCGCGCACCTCGCCGACTTTCCAATCCAACCGCGGGCTGGATGGATGGCTGTTGTGGCAATCCACGCAGGCCTGTTTCATCACTCGGGCAGAGGCGTAGCGCAGCGACGGACGCCCTTCATAGGTCTCGAACCGGTAGAAGGGTTGGCTGGGGTCTTTTTTCAGAACGGTCAGGGCTGTAGCCTGGAACGCATCTTCGGGGCCGCCGCCGTCGCGGCCCTTGAATGGCAGGTCGCTATACATGCGCGCCGACATGTTGGTGATCTTGGATTTTCGAATATGCTCGCCAAGATCGATCGTAAAGGTTGCGGGCACTGGAATGGCACCCTCGATGGCGGCATAGAGATGAGATACCGGCACCTCCTCCGGGACTTTTGCAACGATGGCCTTGGTGTAGAAATCCTGCACGATTTCGAGCGTTTTGGACTCCAGGGCCGCCCCGTCGATCGCCATCGTTCGCATCAGGTCATCGCTGAGCTGCGACAAATGCCAGACTCCGCCACTGAAGACCAGCAGGACGGCGACGAGTAACGCCGCCGGGGCCGGATTGCGGCGGCACCAGCGTAGACCCTGTTCCGCTGCGCCGATCGGGCGGGCTTCGACCGGCGAGCCATCGAGATATCTCCCAAGGTCGTCCGCAAAGGCCTCGGCCGTGCCGTATCGCCGCTGCGGTTCCTTACGCAGCGATTTCAGAACAATGTTGTCGAGATCGCCCGACAACCGGCTCTGCAGTCGCTTCGCCGTGGTGCGCCGCGCCGTGAAGATCTCAGCGGAACCGTCGCCGCCGTCTTTTTGCCGGGCCGTCGTGCTGGGTGGCGCGGGCTCGAAATCGCAGATGACCGAAAGCCGGTCGGCCGCGCTGTCGGTGCTTAGGTTGTAGGGCCGCCCGCCGGTCAGTAATTCATGCAAAATAATGCCGAGGGCGTAGACGTCGCTCGCCGCCGTCAGCGAGTCGCCGCGTGCCTGCTCCGGGCTGGCGTATTCGAGGGTGATGAAACGCTCTTCCGGATTGGTCGGTGTCATCGTGCCGGTGCCGAGTTCCGGCGTCGTGAGTTTCGCGATGCCGAAATCGATCAGCTTCGGCACGCCGTCGCTGCGCACCAGAATATTGCTCATCTTCAGATCGCGATGGATGATCATGTGCTGATGCGCGAAATGCACGGCTGCGCATACTTGGCGGAACAGCGCGATCCGTTCTTCGACGGTGAGCCGGTGGTGATCGCAATAGGCATCCAACGGTTCGCCCTCGACATACTCCATGACGAAATAAGGGAGTCCGTCGTCGGTCGTGCCCGCGTCCTGCAGGGCTGCGATATTCTCGTGCTTGCTGACGGCGGCCAGCACCTGAATCTCGTTCCGGAAGCGTTGCAGGATACTCTCCGTATCCATGCCCCGGCGCAGCAGTTTGATCGCGACCTGCTGGCGGAAATCCGTGTTCCGGACGGCGAGATAGACATTGCCCATCCCGCCATGGCCAAGCCGCCGTTGAATCCGGTAGGAGCCAAGATCCGTCCCGACATAAGGGTCTTCGGGAGCCGAAAACGCATCAAGCGGCGCGCTGATCCCGCCATCGGTATTCAGAAACCCGCGATCGTCCGCGATTCCGTGATGGGACAGAAGATCTTCGACTTCCCGCCGGATTTCTAGTGAATCGCCGCAAGCATCATCCAAAAATGCCGAACGTTCCCCAGGCGGTTGCTCAAGCGCTTGATCGAAGATCTTTTCGACCAGTTGCCATTGGTCATTGCTCATCGCGGAGACACTACCATACCGTTCAACGACATCGAAGCCACACGCGCTCGATTGGGTGCGGCGCGATCTACCCCCGCCGCACCGCCGCGCCGCCGTCCACTGGCAGGGTCACGCCGGAGATGAACTTGGCTTCATCGGAGGCGAGGAACAGCGCGGCGTAGGCCACGTCCCAGGCCGAGCCCATCTTCCTGCCCAGCGGCACCTTGGCGTCGCGGGCGGCGATCACGTCTTCCCGGGTCATCGAGTTGGTGATGCGCGATTCGACGGCCATCGGCGTGTTCATCAGGCCCGGCAGGATCACGTTGGCGCGGATGCCATAGTCCGCGTTCATATAGGCGAGCTGTTCGGTCATCGCGACAACGCCCGCCTTCGACGTCTTGTAGGTGACGTAAGGATATGAATCGAGCACCGCCATCGACGAGATGCTGAGGATCACGCCGCTTTTCTGCGCGCGCATGATCGGCAGCACATGCTTGCAGGTTATCACCATGCCGCGCAGGTTGACGGCGGTCACCCGGTCGAAGGCTTCGACGGTGATGTCCTCGATTACTGCGTCCCCGCCGGCAAGGCTGAATCCCACATTGTTGTGCAGGATGTCGATCCGGCCCCACTTGTCCGTGCAGTCCGCGATCATCTTCTCGAGCGACGCCTCGTCGGTCACATCGGCTGCGGCCGCCGCGGCGGTGCCACCCTCGTCGGCGATAATCGACACGGTTTCTTCGGCTGAGGCGAGGTCGCGATCGACCACCAGCACTTTCGCGCCCTCGCGCGCGAACAGCATCGCGGTCGCCCGGCCGTTGCCGATTGTCTCTCCCGGTGTCTGTCCGCCGCCCACGATGATTGCCACCTTGTCCTTCAGCCGCATGATTCCGTCCTTGTGTTGGATGACCGTAGTGTGGCGCCCATCGTACGGGCGGCAGGTCATCCGTCAAATCCGCCCAACGTCGACCATGCGACAAAAAGTTTTCATCGGGAATCCCAACGGTGGCGCAGCGCGCGTATAGTACTGGAAAGATCGACCTGTTTGGCGAAAGGGAGTCTCCGATGAACACGTATCTTATGAGCCGCCGGTGCGGTTGGGCGGCGCTGGCCGGATTTGCACTGATCCTCTTGGCGGCGCCGGACGCGCAGGCGCATCATCCGATGGGCGGTGCGACGCCGACGACCTTCTGGCATGGCCTGTTGAGCGGTTTCGGCCATCCGGTGATCGGGCTCGACCATTTCGCCTTCGTGATCGCCGTGGGGTTGGCATCGCTCGCGCTGCCCGGTCGTTTCGTGATGCCGGCGGCGTTCCTGGTCGCGACGGCCGCGGGAACCTTGATCCATCTCGGCGGGACGACCTTGCCGGTCGCTGAATTCGTCATCGCGGGCTCGGTCGCCGTTTTGGGGCTGTTGCTGGCGATGCAGATCGCTTTGCCGGTTTGGGGCTACGCCGCCTTCTTCGCGGTTGCCGGCCTGTTCCACGGCTACGCCTATGGCGAGGCGGTGTTCGGCGCGGAAGCGACGCCGGTCGTGGCCTATCTGATCGGCTTCGTCGCTATCCAATACGCGGTTTCGGTCGGTGCGATGGAAGCGGTGCGCGCCCTGGCGCGGCGGGATGGCGTGAGCCAGCCTGTGCTCGTCCGCGTCGCGGGTGGCGTGGTGGCCGGGATCGGTATTGCCATTCTCTATGCATCGACCGGGTTGGCGTAACCCGCGTTAGCGTTTCTTCTCCCGGAACGGCCAGGAAATCAGCGCCGCCACGGCGGCGTAGAAGGCCAGCATGATCAGGTGTCCGATGATCCCGATGGGCGCTGCGCCGAACTCATGGAACTCGAAGAAGGGCGTCCACTGGAAGACGAGTCCGGGCAGGAGCCACACCATCAATCCAGCAAGGAAGAACGGCCCGCCGATGAAGGGGATGTAGATGGCGACGAATACGCCGAGATACGCGAGCGCATAAATCCCACCCAGCACGGCGAGAAATATCCGCCATCGCCGCTGCTTCAGGAGTCCACGGAGCCGGTCCAACATGGCCAGAGCAGTAGCATGCTTTCCGTTCGATGTGGCGGTATGCCGATACGTTTATCCGCCGTTCCCATCAGCGGCTTGCCCCTGTAACCATCCCGATTTATAGGCACGGACATATTGCGGCGGGAAGGGTACCTGAGCGCCCAGTTCGGCCGCCGCTCGCCAGGTCCAGTGCGGATCGAACAGCATGCCGCGGGCCAACGCCACCATATCCGCGTGACCGTCGGCGATAATCTCTTCCGCATGTTTGGGGCGATAAATCATGCCGACGGCGATGACCGGGATGTCGGCGTCGCGCTGGATACGGGCGGCCAGCTCAACCTGATGGCCTTCGCCGATGGGGACTTTCTGTGCGGGCGACAGACCGCCGGACGAGACCGTGATGTAGTCGCAGCCCAGCGTCCGCAGCTCCCGGCAGAGCACGACCGCCTCGTCGAGGGTCCAGCCGCCGTCGATCCAATCGGTCGCCGAGATGCGCGTGCCCATCGGCTTGTCGGCGGGCCAGACGGCGCGAACGGCCTCGAAGGTCTCCAGCACGTATCGAATGCGATTTTGCAGGGACCCGCCATAGGCGTCGTCCCGCCGGTTGCTGAGCGGCGACATGAACTCGTGCAACAGATAGCCATGCGCCGCATGCAGTTCGATCACGTCGATCCCGATACGATCGGCGCGCTGTGCGGCGTCGACATGCGCGGTCTTCACGGTTTCCAGGCCGGCGGTGTCGAGTGGCTTGGGTGCGGGCCATCCCTCCGCAAAAGGCAATCCCGAGACGCCGACAGTCGGCCAGGCGCCGTCCTTGGCGGTCAAAGGCGCGCCGCGTTCTTCCCAGGGCAACCTCGCCGACCCCTTCCGCCCGGAATGTGAGAGTTGCATGCCGATCCTGGCAAAGCCGTGCTCCTTGCAGAAGGTCACGATGCGCGCCAAGGCCGCCTCGTTGGCGTCCGAGTAAAGGCCGAGGCAGCCGGGGGTGATGCGCCCGCGCGCTTCGACATGGGTCGCTTCGATAATCAGCATGCCGACGCCGGAAACCGCAAATTTGCCGAGATGCATCAGATGCCAATCGGAGGCCGACCCGTCGGTCGCGCTGTATTGGCACATCGGCGACACGGTGATCCGGTTCGAAATCTCCATTCCGCGCAGGCGGAGCGGCGAGAAAAGGGCGGTCATAGGCAGGGTCCGTCGTTTGTTCTATTTCGTCTCAAGTGTTTGCCGGGGGCTCTCTTGACTGCTCCATCCGATTGAATACCTTTTTAGTCAGCGCACCAAATTTGTGCATCAATCATACCCGCAGGCATCGGAAGGACATCCCGTTATGGCAGACCCCGCCCGGCAGCAACCTCCCCATGAATCGGTCGATGCGGCGCTCCGCTATCTGGTTAAGACCGGCCAGAAACCGCGGACCTATATCGCCCAGGCTGGAAAGGGCAGTACTGAACGCGAGGCTGAGTTCAAGGAACATGTCATGACGATCCGCAATGGGCGGTTGGGTGATGGCGAACGGACGTTGGATCGCGAGGGTTTCGTCTTCACGCCGCATGATACCAAGGTCGAGAGCTTCTTCGACGCCGACGAGGTCAAGGCGGTGTATGACGCCGAAGCGGCGGAATTGGTGAAGCGGTTCAGCGGCGCGTCCCGCGTCCATGTGTTCGATCACACGCTGCGCGTCGCGTCCGACGAGACGCGGACCGAGAAGAAACTTCGGGAACCCGTGCGCGTGGTGCACAACGACTACACCGAGAAATCCGGACCGCAGCGGGTACGCGACCTGCTGCCGGACGAGGCCGACGACCTTCTGCAGCGCCGGTTCGCTGTGGTGCAGGTCTGGCGGCCGATCCGCAAGCCGGTGCAGGACCTGCCACTTGCCATTTGCGACGCGGAAAGCATCGCGGCGGGTGATTTCGTGCCGACTGATCTGGTCTACAAGGACCGCATCGGCGAAGTGCTGCAGATCGCGCATAATCCGGATCACCGCTGGTTCTATTTTCCGGAGATGGCGCGCAATGAGGCGCTGGTCTTCAAATGCTATGACTCGATGACCGACGGTCGCTCCCGGTTTTCGGCACATAGCGCCTTCGACGACCCCACCTCGCCGCCGGGCGCGCCACCGCGCGAAAGCATCGAGACACGGACGCTCGCTTTTTTCTAATCGCCGGCATGGGATACCGCTAGATCGGGTTTCCGCAATTCCCTAGACTGCGGTTTCTCCGGCCGCGACCCGTGGCCTGGCTACATCCCTTGGAACCGTTGCGATCATGACCGAGCCGTTGACGCTGTTTCTCGCGGGGCGCATGTCGAAGCCGCGCGAAGCGAAGATCCGTGAACAACTCACCGACGACTGGAATGTCATCAGTTGGACCGAGGACGAGCCGTTCGAGCGGTTTGTGGAACTCGCGCCCCAGGCCGACGCGTTGCTCGGCGGACGGATCATCGGCGATTGGCCGCCGGTGCCGCGCTTGAAGCTGTACCAGGTTCCCTTTGCCGGGGTCGACTGGATCAACCCGTCGGACGTACCGGCCGGCTGTGCCGTGTGCAACACCTATGAACATGAGATCGCCATTGCCGAGTATGTCTTCGGCGCGGTGCTGGAATGGGAAATCGGGTTCCGAACCGCTGATGCGCGCATGCGCAGCCACGGCTGGGATGGGCGGACGGCGGGAATCGGACCGACGCACGGCGAATTGCATGGCAAAACCATGGGGATTGTTGGCTATGGCCGGATCGGCCGCGAGGTTGCCGCGCGGGCGCAGGCGTTCGGTCTGCGGGCCATCGCCATTTCGCGGAGTCCGCGCGAAACGCCGCCGGAACTGGATTGGTACGGTACCTTCGACGCCCTCGACCGGCTGTTGGAGGAGAGCGATTATGTGATCGCCGCACTGCCGCTGACCGATGAAACCGGCGGTCTGATCGATGCCGGCCGCTTCGCCCGCATGAAACCGGACAGCGTGATCGTCAATGTGGGGCGCGGCCGGGTGATCGACGAGGAAGCCCTCTATACGGCCTTATCGGAAAAGCAGATCGGTGGTGCGGTGATCGACGTTTGGTACACCTACCCGACATCGGCCGATCCGTCCTGCGCGCCGTCGCGCTTCCCGTTCGAAGATTTAGACAACGTCATCATGACGCCGCATTTCAGCGCGCGCACGGCCCCAATGCGCGCAAGGCGGCTGCGATCCGTGTGTGCGAATCTCAACCGCCTTGCCCGAGGCGAACCTTTGCAAAATATCTGCTTCGTCGGGACCGGCTGACCGGCCCTGACGTCTGTTACTCGGCCGCTGCCGCCGCGTCCGGGAACAGCGTTCCGACGTAGAACTCCTGCCGCTTCAGGTTGGCGATAAACGCCTCATTGAATTCCGGTGCGACCGATCCGGTGACCCGGTCGTCGGCCATCAACGTCTCGGCCCACGCCTTGACCAGCGGGAAGTCGTTCAAGAGTCCGGTTTGCAGCTTCTCTTCGGCAATGAGGAAGCGTTGCAGGAACGGCGCATAGGCCGCATCCACCAGGCTCAGGTCCGGGCCGTTGAAATAGGGCCCGTCGTTGCCGCGATCGGCGAGGGCTTTCTCAAGTTTCGCCACCGTCGCCGGCGCCGCCTTGAGGCCTTCATCGACCTTAGCCTTGTCCTTGTTGTAGTAGATGCCGCGGAACGCCCCTGAGAAGGTCGGGACGAAATCCGTCCAGGCACGGTTACGCGCCCGTTCGATCGGGTCTTCCGGATGCAGCCGTGGTGCCACGGTCTCGTCCAGATACTCCGCGATGGCGTTGGATTCGAACAACGGAACGCCATCCACGTCCAGCACGGGCACTTTGCCGTGCGGCGAGATTTTCAGGAACCAATCCGGCTTTTCACGCAGATTGATGTAGGTAACTTCGAAATCGACGGCCTTTGCACGCAAAGCAATCACGGCGCGCTGAACCCACGGTCACGTAACGGAACTTATGAGATGGTATTTCGTCATTGGGTGAAATCCCTTCAGTGTACGGGATAGAACAATCTTGCCGTAACGATAGGCGGCGGAATGCGCGCCGTCAAAGGATTGCAGGCCTAGTCATCGAGCGGCCGGTCGAGGATAACACCGTCCGAAATGAGCGATTCGATATCTTCGTTCTCGACGCCGATAGAGGCCAGCACGTCCGCCGAATGCTCGCCCAGCCGTGGCGCGAGGTTTTCGGTCTTGGTGCCGATGGATGAAAACGTCGCGACGGGCCTAAGGTTGTAGACTTTCCCCTCGGATGGATGGTCGCGTTCCTGATACAGGCCGACATCGTTCAGATGCGGATCGGCGACCAGATCCTCGAAGGTATTGTACGGCATCGCCGGCACGTCGAGGCGCTCGAAGATTTCGATCCATTCGGCGGTGGTCTTCTTTTGCAAATGCTCTACGCGCAGGCCGTTATAGGCATCGATGTTGTGGTAGCGCGAGGTCACTGAATCGAAGCGCGGATCGTCCTTCAACTCGGGATGGCCGATCGCCTCGAACAGGGCGAAAGCCTGTTTGTCGCTGTTTGCGGACAGACAGATATAGCCGTCTTTCGTTTGGATCGGCCGCGCGTTCTTGTCTAGGACCCGAAGGTCGCCGCTGGGGCCGTCGGATCCGGGATAGATGAGTTGGCCGAAATGCTCGGTCAGTACGAAGGCGGCGGTGTTCTCGAACATGGGAATTTCGATGTGCTGGCCTTCGCCTTCGCGGCTGCGGTTGATCATGGCGAGTAGGATCGCCTGGGTCGCCATCAACCCGCCGAGCCGGTCCGCGAGGACCATCGGCAGGAAGCGCGGCGTGCCGCTTTGCCGTTCATGACAGGCGGCGATCCCGCCGACGCCCTGGATGACGTTGTCGTAGGCGGGTTTGTCCTTGTACCGGCCCTCCTGCCCGAAGCCGACGATGCTGCAATAGATCACGTCGGGACGGATCGCGCGTGCCGACTCGTAGTCCAGGCCGAGCCGCGCCAGCGCCCGAGGGCGGATGTTCGACAAGACCACGTCATGGGCCGCCAGCAGCTTTGCGATCAGAGGTTTCGCCGCCGGGTTCTTCAGGTCGATCGCCAGCGATTTCTTGTTCCGGTTCAGCATCATGAATTTCGGCGAGAGTTCGCCGCTCTTCGACTTGCCGCCGAGTTTGCGCAGGATATCGCCGCCGGGGGCTTCGATTTTGGTGACGTCCGCGCCATAGTCGGCCAGAAACTGAGTCGCGTAGGGCCCGACCACGACCGACGACAGGTCGAGAACGCGGACGCCGTCCAGGGGGAGGTTCGCCATGGATCAGGCCTTCCAGGTCAGGGTGGCTTCCGACGCGATCGCGCCGCTGTCGTCCGCCGCCCACAGGCGCGCGGCCGTGTCGCCTTCCGGCATGCCCAGCAAGGCGATCGGCCGGTTGACGTAGAGCGCGCGCCGGTTGGTGACTCCGAATTCCTTGAGCGGTCCCGGTCGGTTCCGGCGGGCCATCTCGATCAGCAGAATCGCGGTCAGGCCGCCGTTCACGATGCGCTCCGGGTAGCCTTCCTCCTCGCGCGCGTAGCTCTCGTCGTAATGAATGCGATGCGCGTTGAAGGTGACGGCCGAATAGCGCAGCAACGTGGCCGGTGTCGGCGTGGCACTGTCGGTCCAAGGGCAGTCGGTGGGGGCTTGTGGGGCTTGCTTCGGCGGACCCGATGGCTTTGCCGCGTCGGTCGCCTCGGCACGATAGACCAGGGTCTGTTCCTCCCGCACGCATAGGCCGGCCGCCGTATTCATGTCATGGGTAATCGTCAGGAAGGCGAGCATTCCGGAGCGGCCTTCCTTGATTTCGCCCTTGGAAATCGTCGAGACGCGCTCGACCTTTGCGCCGATCTCCAACGGCTGCTCGAAATAGACCTTGCGGCCGGCGAACATTCGGCGGGGCAGGGGAAGTTTCGGCAGGAAGTCGCTAGCGCGGGCATGCCCGTCTTTCTCAAGCACGTTCGTTGGCGCGGTCGGGGTAAACAGGATGACGTACCAGCCGTCGGGCAGCGGCGCACCGTTCTCCAGGCCGTCGCCGGTTTGATCGAGCGTTGCGGCGAGTCGGCGGGCAAGCGGCGCGGATACTTCGTCGTGGGTGACTTCCTGTTTGCCGAGGGCGTTTTCGAGCGCGTCTTCGAGTTCGTTTTGCATTATTCCTGAATTCTTGTTGCTAATGGGAACCGGCTGAAACCGCCGACGGTTGAGATGCGTCTTCATCCATAATACTAAAGACGGGCCGTTTCGGTATTCTGCGGTGAAGAGGGGATGGGGGGTCAAGTCCTGGGGTCTGTAGACGACCAAATGATGTTGGTCGAGAAACTTCGGCGTGCCGGTGCGGCGACCGAGGCGCTGGCGATGTGCCGTGACCTTATCGCGGAAGCACCGGACGCGGCGGCGCCTCTCCTGGCGGCGGCCGAGATTTGTGACACCGAAGGGTATCCGGACGACGCCATCCGAAATTTCGAGGCGGCCGTCGCATTGGATCATACGGATCAAGTTGCGCTGGCGGCACGCAACCGGCTGGCGGAACTCTACGATATCGTGTCACGGCCCGATGCGGCGGCGGCGGCCCGCCGGAACCTAATCCCGCTGGCGCAGCGGGATGCGGCGGCGACCTACGCGCGCATCGCCGACGAGGCGCGCGACATTCCTCTCTACGAGCGCGACGAATATCGGCTTGCCTGGTCGCAAGCTGTCCTGATCTATACCCATGCCGTCTCGCAGGTTGCCGGATATCACGTCGCCGCCGGCGAGTTCGACACCGCCGAGCGCTTCTATGGGGATGCGTTGCGTGTGCTTGCCGACTGGTCGGAACAGGCCAACGCCGTGGACGGATTGCGCCGCACGTTCGAGACGGTGGCGCAGGCGTTTGGACAGTGCCATGCCGATATGGCCGGACTGCGGGAACGGCAAGGTGCCCTTGGCGGTGCGGTTTATCATCTCGAAGAAGCCTGGCGTGCGCGCCGGACACCATCCCCCGAGGAAAGGTCGCGGCTGGGCGAAGTCGCCGCCTGCTGTGCGCCGGACATCGCGGGGATTTGCGATGCCGTGGCAGAATTCCGCGGCACGAAGCTGCCGCCTGCCGCCGTCCCCATCACGCGGTGGGATTTCCTGCGCCACGCGCGGCGTTGGCTTGTCGACGTTGAAGAAAATCAATGCGCGCTGGATGCGTCGGCACAGCGATACATCGCCATCCCTGCATTCAATGCGCATCACATCCAGATGTTCTTCGCTTTGGCCTGTGTCTTGTTGGCGCGCGGCCATCGGGTCGATCTGATCTGGATGCCGAGCCTGGAGTTCCAGCGCAATTGCGATCCCGAACCGATTTATGAGAATTGGGATGAAGTGCTGCTGGCGTCAGAGATGGAGCGGTTTGCGGTTTGCGGCCTGCCGGACGGATTGCGGTTGATCGATCTGCGCAAGATCGACCTCGCGCCATCCTCCCCGGATTTCGAGGCGGCGGCGGACCGGTTGGCCTATATCGATCTGCGGAACCAGTATCGCGATACGTCGATCGACGTGAGCGCGGAGCCGAACAAATCGCACAAGCGAAACCGATTGCTGAAGAATCTCGACGCGATGCGGCGTGTGGCGACGTATCTGGCGGACCATGCGGTCGATCGGCTGGTCCTGTTCAACGGCGGGGTGATGGAATACGGCGCGGCGTTTCATGCGGCGCGTGCGGCCGGCGTCACCGTTGTCGAATGGGAACAGAGTGCCCATCGCCGCGGCGATTTCGTGCTGGCGATCAACCGCTGCCATGGCGATCTCGATATGACCCGGATATGGGCCGACGCCGCGCCGCATCAATTGACCGAGGAACGCCGGCAACGGGCGGCGGCGTGGCTGTCCGGCAAGGATGCGGTCTCGGATACGTCGCGGCGGCCACGGGGACGGTTCACGCTGGAGACTCCCGCACGTGACTTGATTACCGAACTCGGACTCGACCCGAACAAGCCAGTCGCTGCCTTGTTCCCAAATTTGACCTGGGACACGTCGGCGTTGGATCGCGAGGTGGTCTTCGACTCGGTTCAGGATTGGGTGCTGCAGACTGCCGGGTTTTTCGCCGATCGCCCGGAGTGGCAGCTCGTGGTCCGCATCCATCCGGCGGAGCAGGTGCGATCCGAGGAATACATCGGGGAAATCCTAATGGACCGATGGCCAGACCTGCCGGACAATATCCGGATCGTCGAATCGCGCGATCCTCTGTCCAGCTACCGTTTGCTGGATGCCACGCAGCTTGGCCTCTATTACACCGGCACACTGGGGCTGGAGATGACGATGATGGGCATCCAGGCCGTGACGCCGGCGCGGCCGCTCTATGGCGGTTACGGGTTTACCCGTGAGGCCTCTACGCCGGAAGAATATTTCGGCATGATTCGGGACGCCTTTGAGGATCCGGACGCTACCGAGTTGATGCAGTATGAGATCGACCTCGCCTGGGTGTTCGCCGATCTCTACATGACCCAAACGCCAAAGCCATTCCCATGGTCCTATCAGCAATTTTGGGCAAGCATTCTGGACGAATGGCCGATGCCACGCGTCCTGAGCGCGGAAGGTATGGCCCAGTTCGGCGGGATATTCGCGGTCTTCGCGGGCGAGGCAGACTTGCCCGACGGGATCGTTGGAGATTTGAGCTGACGGGCGGACCTATGGGCCGGCCTTAGTCGGCGGCATCCCAATAACGAAGTTTCTCGGCGGCTTCCTGCTCGCCGGGCAGGACGCGTTTCTCGCCGTCGCCCCACGCGTCGGGGATCGTGCGGATGTACTGCACCAGCAGTTCCAAACCGCGACGTTCCAGCGAGGCGGCCTGGTCGCTGCCATACATCGCCCGGTCGAGCGTGATATGCCGTTCGATGGCGACCGCGCCCAGCATGACCGCCATAATGCTCGGGGTGATGCTAACCTCGTGGCCGCTATATCCGACCGGGCACTGGAAGCGCTGCGCCAGTTTGTGCACCATCTGCATGTTGAGGTGGTCGACCGGGGCCGGATACTCCGCGACGCAATGCATCAGCACGAACGGACATTCCGCAGCGCGGAACACCGTCACCGCGCGGTCGATATCCCGATACCGGCTCATGCCCGTCGAGATGTAGGTGAGTTTTCCGTCCGCGGCGACCGCTTCGAGGAAGGGAACATGCGTCAGCATCGCCGACGCGACCTTGTTGAACGGTAGATCGTAGGGTTTGAGGAATTCGAGGCTTTCGATATCCCAGGCCGATGCCGACCATTGGATATCCATCTCGCGGCAATAGCGGTCGATCACGTCGTATTCGGCGCGTCCGAATTCCAGCCCTTCCTTTTGCTCGCGCTGGGTCGTTCCCCAGGGGCTCTCGCGCGACCCGGCCAAAACTTCCGGCGAATAGACGGTGTCGACGGTGCGTTTCTGAAACTTTACCGCGTCGCAGCCGCTCTGCTTTGCGAGTTCGATGAGCTTCTTCGTTATGGCGAGGTCGCCGTTGTGGTTGATGCCGATCTCGCCGATGACCGTGACGTGCCGTGCCAGGGGGACCGGGCCGCCGATCAGGGTTTCCAGATCGATATGGCTTGCATAATTCATAGTTAATCCGCTGCCGTCCGCGCGTTGCGTGCGATGCAGATCAATGTGTCGGAACGGCGTGTCGATTCCAAGCAGCGCCGGTACAACCGGTCGGCCACGCGGGCGAGACCGGATTCTACGTTGCGGGACGGGCGTTTAAGCTGTGGGCGTCCTTTTGTCAGCCAATGCAGCGCATTTCCGAAGGCATAGCGTTGCACCCCGATTAGCGACTCGACGGTGAAGCCGCTGGCCTCCACGACGCGCTGCAACGTGGCTGGCGTGAAGTAGACAAGATGGGCGGATTGGAAGTGAAAAGCCCGATAGGAGGCTGATAGCCGGACATACAGGTCGGCGAAGTTCGGCACTTCGACGATCAATAGGCCATCGGGCCGCAATACGTCGCGAATTTCGGAGAGGAAGGGGACCGGACGGTCGATATGCTCCAATACTTGGAAGGCGCAGGCGACATTGATGCTGGCCGGGGGGATGCCGGCCGTGGACAGCGGCGGCGACCGCACGTCGAGCCGCAATTCGTCTTTCGCGAAAGCCTGGCGCGCCGAGCCCGGTTCGATCCCAATTGCCGTATCGACCTTGCCGCAGATTTCCGACAAGAAAAACCCGTAGCCGCAGCCGGTCTCAAGCAGCCGGTGGTCCGTCGATAGATGGGGCGTCATGAACGCAACCCGGCGCATGACATCGGTCCGGGTGCGGCGGGTATAGTCGTTCCAGTCGAAGTCGTCGCCATGAGTGTTCAGCAGTTGGGCGTTGCTGTCGTAGAACGCCTGTTGCGCCGCCGCGTCCATGTGCGGCCAGAGAAAGACGGCGCTGCATGCGCTGCATTGTAAGGCGCTCGGTTCATAAGCGTCGCTTGCGTCGCGCACGGCCGCGTGGATAACGGGAAAATCGCCCGATTGCGTTTCGCAGACCGGACAGGTGGCGCTCACATGCGCGCCTTGAGCAGGAATTCGGCGAACCGCATGTCGTCCTCGGTGTCGATGTCCCACGCTTCGATGTGGTCCGTGACATACCCGATTGGATCGCCGTAGTGAAAACTCCGCTCGCGCAGCAACGGGCCAGACGGCGCGCAGTAACAGATTCCGTTCAGCGTATGGAGCGGCGGGGCATCCTGCGACTGAAAATTGGTGAGTTTTTCTTCGGTGATATGCCGGACCCGGCCGCTATCCGTGACCGTTCGCAGGTGATGAATGGTCTTGCCCAGCGCGCTGACGCTGAGCACATTGTCGGCGGCGTCGACCGCGCGGGCGACCACCGCATCAATCGTGGCGGCAGTACGCAGGGGAAAAGTCGGCAGCAGCATGACGCAATAGTCGAAGGCGTCCGCGCCGCCGAGTGCTTCCAGCGCCGCGATGATCGGCACCGAGGCGTGAACGGCGTCGCCGCTCATTTCCGGATCGCGGGTGACGGTTTCCAGTCCGGCCTGTTTTGCGTGCGCGAGAATCTCCGGGTCTTCCGAAGTCAGGCAAACGGTGGTCAGCGAGCGGGCGGCTTTCGCCGCGTCGAAGGTGTGATCGATCAGCAGTTTGCCGGCGATTGGGCGCATGTTCTTGCCCGGCGCACGGCGGGACCGCGCCTTCGCCGGAATGACTCCAAGGACCCGCGCCGCCACGATGTCCTTACGCCGCGTCGCGGGTGTCGACCGCGGGCTTCAGAATGTTCATCAGGATGTGCCGGTTGAGATAACAGTCCCAGACAAGATGGATGCGCAGCCGTCCTTCCTCGTTCTCGACGCCATGCATGCGGCCCTGATTGAAGATGTAGACCGTACCCGGCGCCATCCGGTAGCGGACGTCGTCCATGATGAACTGGACGGAGTCATTGGTGACGATCGGCAGGTGGAAGCGCAGCTTGTAATGCTCCTCGCGCTTCGGGATGCCGAGGATGAGTTCCTTATGCTGGCCGAGCCCGCCGCCGGCCGCGATGGTCTGCATGCGAAAATTCTGCAGGTCCGATTGCCCGAAATACCGTTTGAAGAATTGCGGAACCGCCTTCAGGTCACGGTGGAAATGCCGGTCGGCCACGCTCCAATGGTGATCGTCGGTAACGTAGAGATAGTCGTCTTTGGAATTGTACAGGCTGTACTGCCGGACCAGGCCGGACTCAATGTGCCACTCGGGGCTTTGCGCCTTCACATATTGATAGGTGCCGTGCCGCTCATCGACATTCTGGCCGAACTCGGCGTCGGCTAGGGCGCGCGCCTCGTCGCAGAGCGCTTGATACAGCGCCGGGTCGCAATCGAACAACGGCATGATGCCGATGCTGCCGTCGACCAACCCGCCAACAATGCGGTCGATGGCGGGATCCTGTTTGCGGGAGTCTTCGGAAATGGGGGTAAAGTCATCCATGGCTGTGCGCGGCTCGTCCGGTTCGAATGTCAATTGGCGAGTATTTCGCCAGTCTTTACGAATATTAGGGCATCGCGTTGAATGTTTGTATATTAAAGTAACGGAACGATGAAAGAATTGTAATGGCGTCGAAGACGATTTGGCATGTCGGCGGATGGAACCGCAACTACGGCGACTTCGCCATCCAGGCCGGATTGCAACACATGCTGCGCCGTGTCGCAGCCCAGCCCTTGATCTTCGTGCCTGTCGATTGCCAACAGACATGGTTCCACCCGGCGCTGATCGACCGCATGAACGCCGAGGCCGATCTGTTGTTGGTCGGCGGCGGCGGCATGGTCTTCAACCGGCCGGAAGACGACAGCCATTCCGGTTGGCAGTTCAACATCGCGGCGGACGATCTGGCGCGTGTCGACATACCGCTCGTCGTGCACGGCATCGGCTTCAATCAGTTCGCCTATGACCGGTCGGGGTTCCGGCCGCAAATGGATGGGCATCTGCGCCGCACACAGGAAACCGCGGCGCTGTTCTCGACACGGAACGAAGGGACGCGCGCCGAACTGATCCGGCGCGGCTTGGATGGCGTGGCGATGCCGGTATTGCCGGACTCCGGCATGTTCGTGGAACCCAGCCCGATCGCCTTGCCCGGGTCGAACGATGGCGGTGTGACGATCGGCGTGAACTGGGCCGGCGACAGGGTCGAACAACGCTGGCCCGGCGATCCGGAGGAGACGGCGGCGGCGGTTGCCCGGTCCTTGGCCGAAGCATTGCGTGACGTTCTGGCGGCGCGTGGCGGCGGCCGGGTGCTCTGGGTGCCGCATCTCATGGAAATCGACCGGCACGCGCGGACCGTCTTCGAGGAGGTGCTGGGCGCATCGTTGATCGACCTCGAGCGGGAGATGGCGCATATCTACCCGCCGTCGCTGTATCAGGTGCCGTTTCTGGCCGACATCTACCGGCAATGCGATTTGGTGATCGGCATGCGCGGTCACGCCAACATCATTCCCTTCGGCGTCGGCGCCCGCGTGATCGGCATCGGCAGCCACAACAAGAATCGCTTCTTTCTGGAAGAAATCGGCGAGCCGAATTCGTTGATCGACGTGCGGCGCTATCCGGACGGCTGTGGGGCCGACGACATTCGCGCGCTGATCGATCGCGTGCTCGACGATGACGGGTTGCCGCAACGCCTCGCCGACCGGCGCGCCGCGTTCGTCGAAACCGCCGACGCCTTCAACCGCATGGCCCTCGCCCTGATTGACGGTTAGGGCGAGTTACTCGGCAGCGGCTTCCGCTGCGGACATGGCTTCAAGCGCTACCAGGTCCGGCAAGACCCGTCCGAATTCCGCATCGTCGGCCGTCATCTGTTCCAGCGCCAAGCCGAAGGACAGGACGTCCAGGTCGCTTTTGTACGCCCCGACCAGATTTAGGCCGAACGGCATCCCGGTCGGACCGCGCCCGGCGGTCATCGTCACGACGGGGGCGCCGGTCAACGTGAACGATCCATTGATCGTGGCCCGGCCTTCGTCGACCGAGAAGTCATACTCGTCGATGCCGAAGCGGTTGTTCTCCTCCGCCATTGCCTTCTCCCGGGCGTCGATCTCAGCGATCGTCGGCAGCGGGTTCTGGTGACCCGGCACGATCAGCAGGTCGTAGTCCTGGTAGAAATCTTGCAGCCGCCGGAAGATGCGGGTCTGCTCCGCCTGGGCCCAGGCGACGTCCTCGACGCTTTGGGCATAGGCGCGGCGCAGGTCCACGCGTTTGTATTCGGTCACGCTGGGCGGGTCCTGCTTGTACATCTCCGCAAGTCCCGGAATGAATTTCATCGGCCGCAGCGTCCAATAAGCCCGGTTGATCTCACCGAGCGGCGGATCGCAGCGCGTGACCGATCCGAACAAGCCTTCGATCCTCTCGATCTTGGCCTCGAAGGCGCCGCGGATATCGTCATTGACGTTGACGAAGCCGAGGTCGGTCGAGACTGCGACGCGCAGACTGCTGAGATCGCTCGCCCGCACCTTCAGAACATCGTCCGGCGTGACGCTGTGGTCGTAGGGATCGGGTCCACCGCTGACCATGCTGGCCAGGAAGAGCTGCGTGTCGGCAACGGTCCGTGCCATCGGGCCGCGAATACTGGTCGGATTGAAGGCATGGATATGATCGTCATGCGGCACCACGCCGGGCGACGGCCGCATGCCGCAAATGCCGTTGGCGGCGGCGGGCCCGCGAATGCTGCCCCCGGTGTCGGAACCGCTGGCCAGCGGCACCATCGAGGCGGAGACGGCAACGGCTGAACCGCCGGAGGAACCGAGGCACGACACGTTCGTGTCATAGGCATTCCGGGTCAGGCCGAACAAGCGGTTCCGGCTGGTCATGCCCTGTAGCAGTTCGGGGATATTCGTCTTGCCGACGATGACGCCGCCGGCGCGCCGCACCGCCGCGGTCGTGCAGTCGTCCTGCTCGGCGATCCGGTCCTTCCAGGGTGGGAATCCTTGTGTCGTCGCCATGCCTTTCAGGTGATAGGACTCCTTCATGCCAATCGGCAGCCCGTGCAGCGGCGGCAGGGTTTCGCCTTTCGCGACCTGATCCGCCTTTTTGGCGGCGTCGCGGCGGGCCTCTTCCAGGCACATGACCACGAAGGCGTTGAGCGTCGGGTTCACGGCATCGATCCGGGCGATGCAGCTATCCAGGAGGTCGACCGGTGAAATCCGTTTATCGCCGATCATGCGCCGTAGCGTGGTGGCTGGTAGATCGCATAAGTCAGTCATGAGAAATCTCCTTGCTGACGAGTCTGGGCGCCGGCGCGTTCGATCCGTGGTGAACGCTGCCACGCGTCTTTAGGGATTTCTTCGACTCTACAACGGGGAATGCGGTCCGCCGAGCAGAATCAGGCCACCGGCACCAAATTGTCGAGGAATTGCAGCGCCTGGCCCGGCGCTGGACCGGGCCTGCGTCCGGAGTGACGTTGATCACGTACAGCGAGCCCATCCCGAGGAATTGGCGTAGGATGGGGTCGGCTCAGACGGTCAGGTGCAGCGTCCGCGCGGACCATCGAACAGGACATACCCCCAACTTGAGACGCGGTGATCGGCCGGCCGCCACAAATGCCCCCATGGAATGTCGACGCGCTTTATGGACAAACCCTGAATGTCCGCCGGCGATAGCGACAGGTATTTACTGCCATCGGCCGGAAAACCGTTCTGGTCCCGCTTCATCGGCCAGACGACGAGGCAACGACGACCCGAGTCGGATGGTGCGATTGGCGGCTCATACGTCGGATTGTTCAGCACGTAAATGCGCGCTTCCGGAAACGCTGCCCGCAGGTTCCCCGCCGTATTGCCGTTGCGGACCACGATGGTTCCGGTCGTGAAGCCGGCTTGGGCAAGCGCGTCTGCGAGTTTTGCATACGGAACCAACGGCCGGCACTTGTTGCAGAGCGGCGGGCCGACGACGAGATGCGCCGGGCGCAGACCCACCACGATGGTGCTGATGCCGATGACAATCATCAGATAGACGCGGAGGCGTCCGGGTGTCGGGTTCACGCCCCGAACGCGACATAAAAAATACAGCGGTGCTACTAGCAGGAAGGGGTGCAGCCAGCGTTCCTTGTAACCGCTGACGCCGGCCAGTAATACGCCGAGTACCAGCAACAGCAGACCAGTCGCCATCATGATGCCGATCAGCCGTTGTACGCCGGTGTCGGTGCCTGGAACGGTGAAGTGGCGGCGAAGCGAATTGGGAAACAGGAGAAGCAGGATCGGGAGCAGGGGCGACAGGAAACCGAGCGTTGTCAGCAGCGCGCTCAACAAACCTTTCCCGACCCTCGGCAGGTAGTCGGTATTGTCACCGCCGCCGACAGCGCTGCGGAATACGCTGTCGAGGTCGGTTGCACCGTCAACCAGCCACCAGGCGTAGGGCGCAACGACGATGGCGGCGACGCCAAGGGTTATCAACAGCCGCGGTGACAAAAGTGTCGAGCGGACTCTAGGCGTCGATAGGGCGCCGACCGCCAAGCATCCGAGGAAGGCGCTGAAACTCAGTTTCGCCAATAGACCCGCGCCGATGGCGAGACCTAAAAGAGCATAACTTGAAGTCGTCCCGCGGTCGCTTGCTCGCAGAAAGGTGTAGAGCGTCGCGATGCAGGCGAGCATTAGAACCTGTGTCTGCGTGACGCCTTCATGCAGGTTCCAGCCGATCTGATAGAGCAGAAGCAGTGACCATGCGGTCAACGTCGCGTAGCGGGTGTCGTCAAACAGGCGTTCCGCGATCTTGTAGTAAAGCAGGAAGGTCGCCGACAGCAGACCGTATTTGAGAATCAGGAAACTGAGCAGAGACGGGCCCGTAACGCGCTGAACGAGCCACAACAGCCACGTATAGAGGGGCGGTTGGCGCGGGTCGTATCCTGGCGCCAGGGATTGCGTGAACACGCCCTCGATGGCGTCGTCGACGCCGATCGTGTCGGATAGCGACAGCCGCAATAGGAAGTGAATCGCGCAGTAGAGGCCGAGCAATGCCGCGAACCGGCCGAAGCTCCAGGGATCCGGCGATGTCGGCGATTGGGCTGTCGCGGATGGGGTCACGGTGATCACGGTGGTTTCAAATCTGCCAAAGGTGCCTATATCGAATGGGCACCGTGGCGTCGCTAGCATTCGCGCTAGAATATAGCAATGCCAATGCGGTTGCAGGCGCGTGGACATCGACCGAGTCGCGGTTGCGGCGTCGGGCGTTGCGCTTTAACGTTGCGGCGGATGGGGCACGTCCGGTTACGCCGTATCGCCCTCTAACGATCGGGCGGTGCAAGGGAGCGGCAGTCGATTGAAGCGCGCCGTTGCCGATTGAAAGGATCCTGTCGTGACGACATTGAAAACCGTGTTGGTGACGATCGCTGTATCGTTTCTGATGTTGGGCTGCGCGAGCGTCGACGACGTCGTGCCGCCGAAAGTCAATTTGGTGAACATCGTCCCGATCGGCGCCGGGCCGTTCGAACAACGGTTTCGCGTCGATCTGCGGGTCAGCAATCCGAACGATTTCGATATTCCGCTCAGCGGCCTGTCCTTCGACATCGATGTGAACGATTCTTATTTTGCCACGGGTTTGTCGAACCAGGAGGTTGTGATTCCGCGGCTCGGCAGCGCCGTTGTGTCGGCGGAGGCGACCGCCAGTTCGATCGACCTGTTTCGTCACATCCTCGGCGTCGTCCAGACGGGTGCGGTCGAATACAGGATTAAAGGGAGTGCCTTGGTCGCAGGTCTCGGCACCAGAACTGTTCCTTTCGAGCGGGATGGCAAACTTAATTTGATTCCGAGCCCCACCGGGCCCGGCCGGCTCGCGCCGGAAAGCACCAGCAGCAGATTTTGACCGCGGGCCGTCCTCCGCGCCCGTGCTGCGTAAAACGATGACATATCTACGATGATGGGTTGGGTCCGCCGACTGCGGCGGTGGTTGATCTACGGCGTTCTTGCGCTCGGCCTGATCTGGGCCGGGCTATTCCTGTTCCTGGCGCCCGCCTTGCCGGATACCCGCGATCTGCGGCAGATGCGGAAAAGCCCCGGCATTACCGTCGTCGCTGCGGACGGCTCGATCCTGCTTCGCCGCGGCGCCTTCAACGGCGTATTTCTTCCGTTGTCGGCATTGCCGCCGCATATGGCGCAGGCGGTCATCGCGACGGAGGATCGCCGTTTCTACAATCACTTTGGAATGGATGTTGTCGGATTCGGGCGCGCGTTGTGGGCCAATATACGGGCGGGCCGGGTCGTGCAGGGCGGCAGCACGATTACGCAGCAGCTAGCGAAAAATCTCTACCTCACGCCGGAACGGACGATCGTACGGAAGCTCCGCGAATTGATGCTGGCGATCTGGCTCGAATCGCGTCTGACGAAGGATCAAATCCTCGCGTCCTATCTGAACCGGGTGTATCTCGGCGACGGCACCTATGGCGTCGAAGCTGCGTCGCGAAAATACTTCGGCAAGTCGGCCCGCAATATTTCCCTGCCGGAAGCCGCGATCCTGGCCGGGCTGCTCAAGGCGCCGAGCCGATACGCACCGACGAAGGACTTGAAACGGTCGCGCGCCCGGGCGGCACAGGTGCTGCAGAACATGGTCGAGGCCGGCTATCTGTCACCACAGGCGGCGGCACGCGCCCGCCGGCGGCCGGCGGCGACGGTCAAGTCGCGCAAAGGGCCGAACCGGTCGCGGTATTTCGTCGATTGGGTCCTCGACCGTCTGCCCGACTGGGCCAGTCACGCGAAAGACGATCTCATCGTCTTCACCACGCTCGATCCGAAACTGCAGCGCATGGCCGAAGCGGCGGTGGGCAAGGCGCTGCGCCGATACGGTAAGGGCCGGAAGGTAGAACAGGCCGCGCTTGTTTCGTTCGACACCGACGGTGCGGTCAAGGCCATGGTGGGCGGGCGGTCCTACGCAAAGAGCCAGTTCAATCGCGCGGTGCAGGCGCGAAGGCAACCGGGATCGGCCTTCAAACCGTTCGTTTATCTGACCGCGCTGGAGAACGGCATGTCCCCGGCGTCTCGGATGACGGATTCGCCGGTGTCGATCAATGGATGGAAACCGCAGAATCATGGCGGTGGGTATCGTGGCGAGGTCACGTTGAAGCGCGCCTTGGCGGATTCGATCAATACGGTTGCGGTTAAACTGTCCGAGCAGGTCGGGCGGGACAAGGTAACGGCGACGGTGCGGCGCATGGGTATCAAGTCGAAGCTGGCGGGGCACCCGTCGATGGCGTTGGGAACGTCCGAATTGTCCTTGTTCGAGTTGACCGCGGCCTACATCCCCTTCGCGAACGCCGGCCGTGACGCACCGCCGTATGCGGTGCTGGAAATCAGGGCGCGGGACGGCGGCGTTATCTATCGCCGGTCCGAGTGGGCGCGCGACCGGGTCGTCGATGCCCAGAAGGTCGGGGCGATGAACGAGATGATGTCCGAAGTGCTGCGGAGCGGCACCGGCAAGGCAGCCCGGCTGAAAGGGCGTCCCGCGGCTGGCAAGACCGGCACGACGCAGAGTTATCGCGATGGCTGGTTCATCGGGTATACCGCGGACTATGTGACCGGCGTCTGGTTGGGCAATGACGACAACCGTCCGATGCGCCGGGTGACCGGTGGCCAGATTCCCGCGCGAATCTGGCGTCAGTACATGACCGATGCATCGCGGGGCAAGGCCGTCCGGGCGTTACCCGATGGTGGTGCCGGCGATGCGATTGCGCTGGGCGACATATTCGAACGGGTGGTCGGCTGGATGCGGGACCTGACCGAAGTGCCGGAGTCCGAGACCCGCGACCCGCAAAAAAAGGCCGAGCGCATCGTCCGCGGTGTGGAGAAATGGTTGCGGGATAACTCCAAGGTCATCCGCAAGCCGCCCGGGTCGGATTCCGGGTCAACCCCGGAACCGGACGAAACGGAATAGCGTCCTGGGGCCGCTATTTCCTGCCGCGCGCGGCGCGGATCAAATACAGGATCAACCAGATCGGAATGACGACCGTTGCGCCAAGCATCACATAGGTGATGACCGATCCGAACTGCGAGATGCCCCACTCGAAGATGTCCTTGGCCAAATTCCAAGTATCGACCAACAGGTCCTTCGGATTGGTGCCAGTCGCGGCCAAGGCGAAGCCGACCAGCAAAGAAAGAACAAGAAGCTTGAAGATGGTGGAGCCCGTAATCTTCGGCATGAAAAATCTCGTTGCAGTTTCGTAGGGCCGGTCCCTGAAATGCGCCGGTCCGATGCCTTACTAGCGCAGATTCGCGTAATTTTCCATCGGCACGGCGGATTGCCCGAAGATGCCCCGGCGGAGCCCTCTTGACCGCACGGGAAAGTGACGGCGCATGGGACCGGGGCATGGTTTGCAAAGTCATGATAGGGGGCTACAGTACGGCGGATAAGGGTATTGCCCGATGAATGATTTTTTCCAAACGCTGCTGCGGCCCGACCGCGAGGATCCCAAGACCAAGGAACGCGGGGAAGTAGCACGCGCCGCCGATATTTTGATGATCGGCGAGTTCCAGTTCCTTCAGCTCGCGTATTACGAATGGCATGGCGACGACTTGCCCGTCGAGTTCGTCGATAAGCTTTTTGCCGCGTATATGCTCAAAAACCATGTGCCGCATTGGGCGCGCCATTTCGCCCGTCGGATCTTGGACAAGGAAGCGAAGGGTTTCATCGATCCGCACGATCCGTCTTATCATCGGTATGATTCGGAATACGTGACCTATGTGCCGGAGGGCGTGAAACGCTTCACCAAAGCCGCATTGTTCCTTATCCTGGCAATCGGCGGTGCGGTGTGGATCGGAGAGATGGCGGCGGCGAAGAATGCGCCCTTCCAGTTCCCGCCCTATACCGGTGACGTCGATATAAAGAAGCCGGCAACGGACAAGACGCAGAAGTTTCAGACCAATCCCTGACGGCCGGATTGCCGGGGCCGGAACAACGAGAAAACAATAGAGCAACGATGTTCGAAGCCGCCGGAGAGTTTGAAACCCTCGTGAACTGGATTTTCCTGGGCGTTACCGGGTTTATCGCCGTCCACGGCATTCGCTATCGCAACGAAGAAGGCAACAGCGATTTCGTGCGCTTGCTGTTCGGCTGCATCGCGGCCGTGTTCTTCTTTTTGGTCTTGTTCCAGGACGTGCTTGGGATCGTGAAATTCGGCTAGGGGACCGGCTACGGTTTGCGCATCCGCTGTTTCGCGTCGATTTCCGGCACCCGCATCAAACGCTCACCTGCCGGCTTCTGGAGTTGTTCGTAGATATACTGCGCCCGTTTGCGCACCGACGACGGATTCGGGTCGGCGTAGAGTATCTTGTGGATGACGCCCGGTTCATCGACGGCTTCGGCATCCGTCTTCAACGCTTGAATGTAGTCGTCCAGCGCCTTCTGATAGCGGCCCGTGAGGTCATGCACGATGCCCCGGTTCGCGTAGGCGCCTGCCAGGGTCGCATTACCGGTGCGGTCGTCGCTCTCCAGCGAGCCTTTTAGGAAATTGATCAGATAGGTGAGCTCTGCGATCGCTTCGGGAAAACGTTCCGTTTGAATGAAGGCGATCGAGCGTCCCATCAAGGCGCCGCGATGGTCGGGCGATGCCCGCAGCGCCGCGTCGAATTGTTCGATCGCTTCCTTGTATTTGCCTTCGGACAACCGGTTATCGCCCATCTGGACTTCGAAATCGCCGGATGGCCGCTGAAAATAGTCTTTGTACAGATCGCTGCCGATCATGGTCACGACGATCAGGATGACCATCAGGACAACGAAACGGCGGATCGCGCGCGCGCTCATGGCCGACCTTGGAATAGGTTCAGTACGTAGAATGCCGAAAACACGAAACACAACAGCGCCGCGGTGACGGCGGCGCGGCTCTTCAGGCGTTCCTGCTCGGTGGTATCGATGTCCTGCCCTTGCTTTTTCTGAGCGCGGCGGACCATCAGCACCCAAATCATCTGTCGCACCGGCAGGAACAGCATGGCCGCCAACAGGACCATCCAGAGATATTGATATTTCTCGGAGAAGAATTCTGCCATCGGTGGCGGTGTTCCGGTTCGGCTAAAGCGATGTCAGGGAAATAGTATCAATCGGGGCGGGCCGGGCAAGCTGCAAACGGGTTGGCTGGGTCCGGATAAAACCAGAGGGGGAAAGATCTCTCTTCCCCCCTCCAGAAGTTAGTGCCGATAGCGACCGCCTAGTTGGCGGCGCCCCCGCTACCGGCCTGCTGCGCAGGGGTTTGTGAGACGTCGCCGATATCCTCGACCAGCGCTTCGATTTCGCGGTCGGGTACCGTAGACATCTCCATCTTGTAGGCGAGGAACCACATCATTCCCACGCCGAGGATCCAGAACAGGATCTGCCAGGCCCAGATGGATGGAATACCGAAGGTCCATCCCTCTACGCCGGCATTCGGTGCGCCGAAGATATCGTTGCCGATAACGGCGCCCGGGCCGATCCCGAAGAAGAACCAGGCCAGCGTGATTCCCCACGCGACCGGGATGAGCTTCCTCTTCTCTTCGGGCAGTGCGATGTGTTCCCGCAGGAAGTTGTGATACTTCATGCGATGGGACGTATCGTCAGCATTCTGCGTCATCGCCGAAATGGGCAAGGCGATTCCGAGATTGACGAGCATGCCCCAACCCGCACTGTGAATGGTCCACGGCCAGCGGCCCCACGGCAGATCGAAGCCGAAGGCTCCCGCGATCTGGGCACCGAAATTCTCGGTGAAGATCACGGCGACTAGTCCGCAGGCCAGACCCAGCGTCACGCCTTGTCGCGTCAACCATGGGAAATAGGTGACGGACAGTAGCGCGGGCCACATCTGGAAGCCGAAGGCAACGGCGAGACCACCGAGCAGGACCAAAGCGTCGCTAGAGAAGGTAGCAACGATCAAGGCGGCACCAACGATGAAGGCGACGCCGAGGCGGCCGAACAGCTTCTGCGTGGCATGGCTCGCGGTCGGGTTCAGGTAGCGCTTATACAGGTCTCGGGTGAGCATGGCGCCCGCCGTCGACATGTAGGCCGCACCGGTCGACTGCATCGCGGCAAGCGCGCAGACCGACAACAACCCAACCAGCCAAGGTGCCGTATCCCCCATTTGGTTGAAGTAATGGGGAACGAGACCGCCCTGTTTGTTCGCGGTCAGGTCCGGCAGTGCCGTAGCCAAGCCGATACCCGCTTGCGTCACCGCGCCGTTGGCGCCGAGCAAATGCGCGCCCATGCCTTGGAAAGCGGTGAAGAAGAACAGGATCAGCCCGATCGAGAAGGACGAGGCCCACACCTGCTGCGGTGCGAACGGCTTCGGATCGGCGTTTGCAAAAGACCACATCGAGAAGGCCGGAGCCGACTGGATGCCCATCAATGCGAACATGTAGGTCAGGATCATGATCCCGGTCCACAGCCCGCCGACGGGGGTTTCCTTACCCAGGCCCGCGGTCCATTGGATCACGCCGGGAACGGCGAAGTAGGCGTTATAATCGCCACCTCCAAGACCCTTCGTCGTGCCCCATTTGCCGATGCCGGTCGCGCCGAGTTTGGCGAGGCCGCCGTTCAAGGCTTCCCAACCGCCGGCGAGGTTCAGCGCAATCATGCCGGTGATGATGATGCCGAGTCCCAACAGGATACATTGCAAGGTGTCCACATAGGCCACCGCGCGGAGACCGCCCGACGCCACATAGACCAGCACGACCAATGACAGGACCCACATGCCGACGTCGATCGACAAGCCGCCGTCCGTCAACACGTTGAACAGAAAGCCGGAGGCCCGAAGCTGCAGTCCCAGATACGGAATCGAGAACAGCAGCGCCACCATGACCGTCAGGATGCGGATCGCATCGCCGCGGAAATAGTCGGCGAACATCTCGCCCGGTGTCACATAGCCGTAACGTTTTCCAAGCATCCACTGACGCTTCAGGAAGATAACGCCGGTGAATGGAATCGTGATCGAGTAGAAGGATGCATAGGCATATTGGAACCCGTCACGATAGACGAGACCCGGATGTCCCATGAAAGTCCAACCGGAAAACGACGTCGCGGTCGCCGCGAGAATAAAGACCCACAACGACAAACGCCGTCCGGCGATAAAGTAGTCCGATGCCGTCTTAGCCGTCATCGCACCGCGTACGCCCCAGTAAATGCAGTACGTCCAGTACAAAGCGACGAAGACGGCCAGCCAAATAATCTTTGCTGACATGTTCGTTCCCTCCCGTGGAAACTCGGATTCGGCCGTAGTTTGGTTTTCGTTTTAGCGAAGGCCGAATTTCTTACACTTGCGCAGAGATATCGTAGCCGGATGTCCTCATATGTTCACAAGGGTAAATATGTGAACACCTAACGGGGGACACTGATAGACTGTGAATGTTGTGAAAAAATAAAGTCGCGGTATAAGCCCATGGCGAGCAGTATTTGGTTGGGAAACAAGCTACGCCGTATCCGGCGGGAAACCGGCGTAACACAAGTGGCCTTGGCAAAAGATCTCGGTATTTCGCCGAGTTATCTCAATATGATCGAGCGCAACCAGCGGCCGATGACGTTGCGGCTGTTGGAGCGGACCGCTGATGTCTTCGATATCAGTCCGGATGCGCTGGCGCAGGATGACGACGCGCGTTTGCTTGTCGACCTGATGGAAATGTTCGGCGATCCGGTATTCCGCGAATGCGGCGTCACGCGCGATGACCTGCGGGACATCGTGAACGTAACGCCGTCGGCGGGGCGGGCGCTGCTCGATTTTTATCGAGTCTTCCGAAGCACGCGCGAGGACGTGGAATGGCTGCGCGAGCGCATGACCGATGACGATTTTATGTCCACGTCGGCGTATGAATTGCGGAGCGCACTCACGCCTATTCGATCTTTCGCCGAAATCCTGCACGACAATGTGGATTTGGAGCCGGGCGATCAGCGGCGGTTTGCCGGCATTCTTGTCCGCGAAAGCGAACGGCTTGCCGAGATCATCGGGCGGATGTTGTCGCTGAGTTCGGGTGACGATCAGGCGGGCATGGGCGGTTTGCGGTTGCCGGAGGAGCAGGTCACCGATTTCGTCCAGGATCGTGTGAACTACTTCGAGTCCCTGGAAGCGGCGGCAGCGGACGCCCGTCAAGTGGCCGGGTTGCGTGACTACGACTCGCAGGCGGGCGTGGTGGAGCGATTGTCCGAGCACTATGGCATCACCGTCCGAGCAACGCCGTCCGAGGCGGGGCCGTCGTCGTTGGCGCGGTTCGACGCCGAGACGGGCACGCTGTTTGTGGTCGAATCACTGTCGCCGGCGAGTCGTTTGTTCCAGCTTGCAAAGCAGGTTGGCTTGTCGGCGTTCGGCGATGTGATCGATGCATGCACGTCCGATGGCGGGCTCGATGGCGAGGCGGCGCACCAGCTATGCCGCTCGGTACTGGCCGGGTATTTCGCGGGTGCGGTCCTCATGCCCTACGACGCCTTCCTGTCGGCGGCCGAAGAAGGACGGTACGACGTGAAGCGGCTTCAGGATCGATTCCAAACCAGTTTCGAACAAGTATGCCATCGTCTGACGACCTTGCAGCGCCCGGGCGCCACCGGCGTGCCGCTGCATTTTCTCAAGGTCGATATCGCGGGCAATATTTGCAAGCGATTCGCGATCTCCGGGCTTCGCATTCCGCGCTATGGCGGGGTCTGTCCGCGTGCGATTCTGCATTCGGCCTTCATGACGCCGGGTCAGACCAGCCGGCAGATCGAACGCATGCCCGACGGATCGACATTCTTTACCGTTGCGCGCACGGTGTCGAAGCCGACCATCGGCGGGCCGTCTTCTTTACGACATTTCGTGGTGGCGATCGGCTGCGATGTGGCGCACGCCACCAGTCTTGCTTACAGCGACGGAATTGACTTGGCGTCTGACGCCGCGGTTGTGCCGGTCGGCGTGACGTGCCGCGTTTGCGATCGCACCGATTGCGGCCAGCGCGCGCATCCACCGGTTCTGCGGTCCGCACCGATCGAGGAAGCTGCGACAGCGCCGGAAAACACTTAGAGGCGCCAAAGCCGGCCCAAATTCATCGCATTATTCACAACATTCACATTCGATAGCTTTGATAGTTTGAACAATGAACAAAATATCTATTTTCAATGAGTAGGTTGATCGACACTTTCATAACTAGTGAAAATTTAACTTGAATGCATCGGTTTCGGCACCGTTCGGTACAAGTTGCATCAACCGAGGAGAATTTCATGGCCGCCGTATTGAAGAATAAAGCATTGCTCGCCCTGATCAGCGCGTTTGTCGTGTTGATGATCGTCGGAATCATGACTAGTTAACGCACGTAAAATTGGTTTGATATCGGATGGGCTTCCCTTCGTGGGAAGCCCTTTTGTGTTGGAATGAAACCTCACGGCTTGGACACGGGCCCAGTCGTCGGCCTTCGCTCCGGACTTTGCAAACAGTTAGGTTCCTGTAAGAATTCCAGGAACAAGACGAGATAGGACGCTGGCGTCACCGTGCCGCCGTTCAAAGTCGCGCAATAGCAAGTATCAGTTTGGTCCTCGGGAGGAGCCGCTGATGACGCAATCGGTGCTGGTCGTGGACGATGAGCCAAATATCGTTCTGTCACTCGAGTTTTTGATGAAGCAGATGGATTTGGACGTCCGGGTCGCGGAGGACGGCGACGCGGCGCTCCAGGAAATTGGACGCCAGGCGCCGGATCTGGTGCTGCTCGACGTTATGATGCCGAAGCGGGACGGCTTCAGCGTTTGCCGCGCCATTCGCGCCAATGCGGCATGGGATGACGTTAAGATTATTATGCTGACCGCAAAAAGCCGCGATGAAGAGCGCGAACGCGGCCTGGCCGCTGGTGCTGATGACTACATCGTCAAACCGTTCTCGACACGCGATGTGCGCAACCGTGTGGGGAAAATTCTCAAGCTGGACTGACCCGACTCGGGGGTCGGGCCGGGCGGGCGATGTGATACACTAACGAGTGGCGACAGAACCCGGTAAGCGGGTCCGCCGACCGGGCATGAGCATGGGAGGAACCCGGGTATGAACCAGCGACGGCCGATCAACGAAAGCCTCTTGGCGCTCTTCGCCCTGGGCGTCTTGCTGTTCAATCCACCGCTGTTATTGCTGTTCAGCGTTGATGCCACGCTCTTCGGGTTTCCGGCTCTCTATATCTATATCTTCGCGAGTTGGGCGCTGCTTGTCGTTCTCGTTTCCAGGATCGTGAACCGCCGCGGCCGGTCACCGGGGATGCGTACCCGCGTCGGTCGAGCCAGGGACGGCTGACGATGTTGCAGGGCTGGGTCGTTCTCCTCGTCTCGTTCGCATATCTGTGTTTGCTGTTTGCGATCGCCTATTACGGCGACAAACGTGCCGACGAAGGACGCAGCCTCGCCAACAACCCCTACATCTATGCCCTGTCTATCGCGGTTTACTGCACGTCTTGGACCTATTACGGCAGTGTCGGGCGGGCGGCCTCTAGCGGCTTGGATTTTCTGCCGATCTACCTCGGGCCGACGCTCGTCTTCGTGCTGTGGTGGTTCGTGTTGGGCAAGATCATCCGGATCACGAAGAAGAATCGGATCACGTCGATCGCCGATTTCATTGCTTCGCGTTATGGCAAGAGCACGTTGTTGGGTGGGTTGGTGACGATCATCGCGGTGGTCGGGATCATGCCGTATATCTCGCTTCAGCTTAAGGCGGTGTCGATCAGTTTCAACCTGCTGCTCGGCTATCCCGAAATCGCCATGCCGACCGGACTGGGCGATGTCCCGATTCCGCATGACACGGCGTTCTACGTGGCCCTGCTGCTTGCGGTCTTCACCATTCTGTTCGGGACCCGCCATATTGATGCCAGCGAACATCACGAAGGAATGGTCGTCGCGATCGCTTTCGAATCCGTCGTGAAACTCCTGGCTTTTCTGTCGGTTGGTTTGTTCGTGACCTTCGGATTGTATGACGGCTTCGGCGATCTGTTCGCCGAGGCGAAGTCATTGCCGGAATATGGATCGCTGGTCACGCTCGGTACCGCCAGCACCTATGGCCAATGGATCACCATGACCATTTTGTCCATGGCCGCGATCATATGTTTGCCGCGGCAGTTTCAGGTCACCGCAATTGAAAGCCTCGACGAACGTCATCTCAACAAGGCGGTCTGGCTGTTCCCGCTGTATCTCCTGATCATCAATATATTCGTGCTGCCGATCGCGCTCGGCGGGCTGCTGATGTTCTCGGGCGACGCTGTTGATGCTGACACCTTCGTCCTGACCGTGCCGATGTACGAGCAACAGGAGCTGTTGACGCTATTCGCCTTTATCGGCGGGTTGTCGGCTGCGACGGGGATGGTGATCGTGGCGACCATCGCGCTCAGCACGATGGTGTGCAACGACCTGGTCATGCCGGTCCTGTTGCGACTCACCTGGCTGCGGCTGAACGAGAAGGGCGAGCTTAGTGGACTGCTGCTGGCGATCCGGCGTGGCAGTATCCTGTTCATCTTGCTGTTCAGCTACGGCTATTTCCGCTTTATCGGTGAGTCCTATGCGTTGGTGACGGTCGGCCTGCTGTCCTTCGCGGCGGCGGCGCAATTCGCACCGGCGATCATCGGCGGCCTTGTCTGGAAGGGCGGCACGCGGGCGGGCGCGCTGGTCGGGCTCAGTCTCGGCTTCACGATGTGGATCTATACGCTGCTGATGCCGTCGCTCGCGCTTTCCGGTTGGATTCCTCCCAGTTTCGTCGACGCCGGACCGTTCGGGGTCGAATTGCTGAAGCCCTACGAGCTGTTTGGCCTGAAGGGGTTCGACAATCTGTCGCATGCGCTGTTCTGGAGCATGCTGGTCAATATCGGGGGCTATGTCGGGGTTTCGCTGGTGACCCGTCAGACGGCGTTGGAACGGATCCAGGCCGCCCTGTTTGTCGACGTATTTCGGCGTTCCGATGACAACCGCGGGTCCGGCTTATGGCGCGGCACCGCGACATTCTCCGATCTATACGCACTGGTCGTCCGTTTCGTGGGGCGCGGTCAGGCCGACCGTGCTTTCGACGGTTATGCGGAAGAAACCGGCGAAAGCCTGAAGAAAGTCACCGAAGCCGATCCCGCCTTGCTGCATTTCACCGAAAAGCTCCTAGCCGGCGCGATCGGTGCCGCATCGGCGCGGGTGATGGTCGGGTCGGTCGTCAAAGGCGAAGTCGCCAGCATCGACGAGGTGATGGAAATTCTGGACGAAACCTCGCAGGTCATCGAATACAGCCATCAGCTCGAACAGAAATCGCGCGAGTTGCAGATCGCCTCCGCGGAACTGCAGGCGGCCAACGAGCGGCTGAAGGAAGTCGATCGTCTCAAAGACGATTTCCTATCGACCGTCAGCCATGAATTGCGCACGCCGCTGACCTCGATCCGGTCATTCAGCGAAATTCTATTTGACGAGTCCGAGTTGCCGATCGAGGAACGTCAGGAGTTTCTGACCATCATCATCAAGGAAAGCGAGCGCCTCACGCGGCTGATCAACCAGTTGCTCGATCTTGCGAAGCTGGAAGCGGGTCGGGGCGAATGGCAGATATCCGATATCGATCCGAAAGAAGTCATCGAAGAGGCCATCGCCGCGACCAGCAGCTTGCTCCAGGAGAACCGGATGCAACTCGATGTCGAGTTGCCGTCGCAGTTGCGGCGGGTGCGCGCCGATCGGGATCGCTTCATCCAGGTCATCGTCAACCTGCTGTCCAATGCGGTGAAGTTCTGCAACCGCAGCAATCCGAGCATCCAGATCGCCGTACGGGAAACGTCGCAAGCCCTTCTGGTCGCGGTCGAGGATAACGGTCCCGGCATTCCCATCGGCGCGGAGCAGCGCATTTTCGAAAAGTTCGAGCAGGCGGACGCGACTGCAACCAGCAAACCGGTCAGCACGGGGCTGGGCTTGCCGATCTGCCGGCAGATCGTCGAGTATTTCGGTGGCCGCATCTGGGTTGAGCGAAATCAAGGCGTCGGGGCGAAATTCGTCTTTACCGTCCCCTATGCGCGAACGCCATTCATGGTGCCCGGTGAATAACGATCTGACGCGGTCGCAGACCGCTGTCTTCTGCCAAATCGTGGGAGACCATATGGCGGCCGCGCCGGTCGTGGTCGCCGGCGGCGAACCGAGCGCCACGGTGGTTGCAGAGATTGTCGAGAAAAGTGCAACCGCGGCCCTGGTCACCGGTCCGGATGCCCGGCTCTGCGGCATCCTGACCGAACGGGACGTGGTGCGGCGACTGGCGTTCCGCGCGGTGTCGGATACGCCGGTCCGCGACGTCATGACCGCTCCGGTAATGACCATCGCCGAGGATGACTATCTCTACCACGCCATCGCGCGCATGCGGCGGTTCAAGCTGCGCCACATGCCGGTCGTCGACGCAGCGGGCAAGCCGGTGGGGATGCTCCATCTCGATACCGCCTTGGCGGCCGCATCGTCGCGGATGGTCTCGCAGATCGACCGTTTGACCCAGGAGGGGACGGTCCATGGCATGCGCGAGATCAAATCGGCGCAAGTCGACCTCGCACAGCAACTGTTTGACGACAATGTGCCGGTGCCGACCATCCAATCACTGCTCACGCATATCAATCGGGATATCCATCGCCGTGTCGTCGAGATGAATCTGCGCGCTCTGAAAGAGGAAGGGAAGGGCGATCCGCCGGTGCCTTTCGCCTTCATCGTCATGGGGTCCGGCGGGCGCGGCGAGAATTTTCTCTATCCTGACCAGGACAACGGATTCATCCTGGACGATTATCCCGACGCGGATCACTCGCGGATCGATGCTTGGTTTATCGATCTTGCCGAGCGGGTGACGCGCGACCTGGATGCGGTCGGTTTCCCGTATTGCAACGGCTACGTCATGGCGACGAACCCGGTCTGGCGCAAGACGATCTCACAGTGGAAGGGACAGGTCGCAGGTTGGCTGCGGCGGCGCAACACGGTCGCCCTGCGCCTGTCGGATATCTTCTTCGATTTCCGGTCCTGTTACGGCGCGCCGGACCTGGCGGCTGACCTGCGGGCCTTCGTCACTGACGCAGTGGCGGGGAACGCATCCTTCCTGAAGGACATGTATCGCGACGATGAAGACTACGGCGTCGCACTCGGGTGGTTCGGGCGGTTCATCACCGTGAAGGACGACCCCGACCATGATGGCACCATTAACATGAAGCACAGCGGCACCCTGCCGCTTGTCCAGTCGATCCGGCTGCTGGCGCTGCGCGAGGGCATCCCGGCGACGTCGACCTGCGACCGGTTGCGCGATTTGCACGACGCGGGCGTGTTGGACGCTGCGGAATTCGACTATCTGACCAACGCTTTCCAGGAGATTACCTTCGTTCTGCTACGCCAGCAGATCGACGATTTCGGCGCGGGCCGGAACGTCGGTAATTATGTTCATCCTGATACTCTCAACGAGCGGGAACGCGATGAACTGGTCGACGCCTTCAAGGCGATCAAACGTTTACTCGACCGTGTCCGCGGGGAGGTGACCGGGGATGTTTTCTAGGCGCGCACCTGTTGCGAAACCGGACCAAGCGTGATGTGGCGGCGGATACGGCATCTGGCACTTTGCGGAGCCATTTTGTTGGCGGTCCTGCTCGCCGGCCTGGTGATCGCGGACAGCAGTGCTGATTGGCACGGAGTGATCCCGCAGGTCGTGACGTATGGCCTCGCAGTTGGAGTGTTAGCGGTCGCCGCACCGTTGTTGGCCTACGGCGTTGTCCACGCCGATCGCGTCGGGTGGGCGATCGAGCGGCTGCGTGGGTTCATTGTCCTGATGCAGACCGATACCGCGGACGCCATGCCGCAGCCGCTGCCGGGCGACTTTCCCAAGGAAGTGCAGGCCTTGCTCGATGCGGTCGATTCGCTGATCGATGGACGCTTGGCGCAACAGTCGATTCCAGCCCGACAGTTGGAAACCGTTCTGTCGGCATTGCCGGACGCCATCGTCGTCATCAACCATGCCGGACTCGTCAGCCTGATCAATGCGGCGGCGAAGACGTTGTTGGGGACGGATGTCGCGAAGCCCGGTACGAGCGTTTACGACGCATTGGATGCCGCGGGGGTTGAGCGGGCCCTCGCCGTTGCCGAAGGACAGTCGGCGCCGGCCCACACCGAGGTTGAAACCGTCGATGGCCGGTCCCTTCCGGTACGGGTCGCCGCGGTCGATGGCGGCCGGGGCGCGGTGTTGACCTTCGATCCGCCGGACGGCGAAGCGGCGCGGACGCTCGACCATGACCTGCAGCTGCTCGAAATGCCGCCGCCGGTGGCGGCGGTGACCGAGGAAACGCCGCTCGACGCGCTTCCCATTGTTGTATTCGATCTTGAAACCACCGGGCTGGATGTCGCGGCGGACACGATCGTCTCCGTCGGCGGCGTACGATTGCAAGGCAGCACGATCTATCGTGCGGTCACGATCGACTGTTTGGTCCATCCCGGCCGACCGATCCCGCCACGATCCACGGCGATCCACGGGATTACCAACGACATGGTGGAGGGTGCACCGGATTTCTCCCAGGTCTGGCCGGACTTCAGGGCGTTGAGCGAGGGAACCGTGTTGGTCGGCCACAATGTCGGCTTCGATATCGCCCATCTCCGGAACGCCGCCCAGGCTGCCGGAATCGACTGGTCGCCACCACCCTATCTCTGCACGTATCTCCTGGCGGCGGCCCTGGATCTGGGGCTTCCATCGCTGCAGCTCGACAGCGTGGCCGAATCCCTTGGCGTTCATGTTCGCGGCCGCCACACCGCCCTCGGTGACGCATTGGTCACGGCGGAAGTCTTCGCCCGGCTCCTGCCGCGGCTGGCGGACAGCGGCATCGCTACTTTGGGGGAGGCGGTTGCATTGTCGCGGCGGCGCAAGGACATCCTGCGCGAACAAGAAAAATCCGGCTGGTGGACTGGCCAGTCCCGTTGATTGTCCGCGCCGCTCGGTCTATGTAGACGTCGCTTGCCGGCCCGCGCGGCGTGGCGGCTTTCCAGACAGGGTGGAGGAGTAGCAGGACGATGGCTTCCTATCAGTACGTGTATGTGATGCGGGACATGACAAAGGTGTATCCCGGCAGCCGCGAAGTGCTGAAAAACGTGACTTTGTCGTTCCTTCCCGGCGTGAAGATCGGGGTGATCGGCTATAACGGCGCCGGCAAGTCGACCTTGCTGCGAATCATGGCCGGCCGCGATACCGAGTTCAACGGCGAGGCTTGGGCCGCCGATGGTGCCACGGTCGGCATGCTCGAGCAGGAACCGCAGCTCGATCCGGACAAGACCGTTGAAGAGAACGTCCTGGAAGGCCTCGGGGAGCAGAAGGCGCTCGTCGATGAATTCGAAGCGGTCAGCATGAAACTGGGCGAAGTGACCGACCCGGACGAGATGACCGCCTTGATCGAAGAACAGGCGGCGCTGCAGGAAAAGATCGATGCCGCGGATGCCTGGGACCTCAGCCGCACCGTCGAGATTGCGATGGATGCGCTGCGCTGTCCGCCCGGCGATAGCGCGGTGGAGAGCCTTTCCGGTGGTGAACGGCGCCGGGTCGCGCTGTGCCGGCTGCTGTTGAGCAAGCCCGATCTGTTGCTGCTGGACGAACCGACGAACCATCTGGATGCGGAATCCGTCGCATGGCTCGAACGGCATTTGCAGGAATACGAAGGCACCGTGGTCATGATCACCCATGACCGCTACTTCCTCGACAATGTGACGGGATGGATTCTCGAATTGGATCGTGGCCAAGGCATTCCCTACGAAGGGAACTATTCGTCCTGGCTCGAACAGAAGGAAAAGCGCCTGGCGCAGGAGCAGCGCGAGAACGTTGCCCGCGTCCGCACCATCGCGCGGGAACGCGAGTGGATCGGGGCGAGCGCCCGCGCACGGCAAGCCAAGTCGCAGGCGCGCATCACGGCGTATGAAAAACTCCTGGCGGAAAGCGAAAATCGCGCGCCGGATACCGCACAGATCATCATTCCACCGGGGCAACGCTTGGGCGATCTGGTGATCGAAGCCGATCATGCCAGAAAGGCGTTCGGCAACACCCTGCTGATCGACGACCTGACCTTCAAACTGCCGCCGGGCGGTATCGTCGGCATCATCGGGCCGAATGGCGCAGGTAAGACCACGCTGATGCGGATGATCTCCGGAGACGAGGCGGTGGATGACGGTACCTTGCGCGTCGGCGATACGGTGCAGCTCGGCTTTGTCGATCAGTCGCGCGATTCCCTCGCCGCGGACAAATCCGTTTGGGAGGAAATCAGCCAAGGCGAAGCGGAGATCGATCTCGGTAAGCACAAGATGCAAAGCCGTGCCTATGTCGGCGCCTTCAATTTTCGCGGCCGGGACCAGCAGAAAAAGGTCGGCCAGCTCTCCGGTGGTGAGCGGAACCGCGTTCATTTGGCCAAGTTGCTGCGCTCTGGCGCTAACGTGCTGATGCTCGACGAGCCGACCAACGATCTCGATGTCGAAACGTTGCGTGCGCTTGAGGAAGCTTTGCTCGACTTCGCCGGATGCATCCTTGTCACAAGCCATGACCGCTGGTTCCTGGATCGGATTGCGACGCATATGCTTGCCTTCGAAGGGGACAGCAGTGTGGTCTGGTTCGAAGGAAACTACGAGGATTACGAAGCGGATCGCCGCCGTCGCCTCGGCGCGGAAGCCGACCAGCCGCACCGCATCAAATACAGGCCGCTGACCCGCTAAACCGCTGACCTGAGGTCACCGAATTCACGATCATGGATCAACGCAAGAACGCCCGCTCGAAGAGCGGGCGTTCTTGCGTTGAATCTGGACCGTGACGTTACTTAGGCGTGAAACTTGCCTTGGTCGGTGTTGGTGCCGGCGTCCGCTGTGGCGTCGAGTCGTCACGCTCGAAGGTGATTTCCGGAATTGGTAGCGGATCCGTAGTGTCGCCGTTGCGGATATCGTCGCGCCGCTTCTGTTGATACAGGCTGCGAATCGTCGCGTAGAAATCCAGCGACGTCTTCTCGAGCTCTTCGAGTTGGCCGAGGATGCGCGACCGCTTGTCCAACACCGTAGCGGTCAGCTTCGATCCGCTGAATAGGTATGACGTAAGGTCGCTGCCGAACTCACCCACCAGGATTCCGACAGGCTCGGCAGCGGAATCGACGCCGGTGCCGATCGCGTCACGCACGTTGGACGGACCGAAAAACGGCAGGACAAGATAGGGACCGCCCGGTGCGCCCCAGACCGCCATTGTCTGTCCGAAGTCTTCGTCCTTAAACGGGGCTTTGTCGCCGGCAACGTCCATTAGCCCGGCGCCACCGGCTAAGTTGAACGTTGCGCGTCCCAGGGTATGCATGAATCCATCGACGTTGCCCTGCAACAGGTGATTCGTCGCAACGATCGGCGTGTTTAGGATTTCAAGAATACTGTGCAAAGTAATGCGGAATCCTTCGGGAACCACGTTGACGTAGAACCGCGTCACGGGGCGCAGGACCGTCTTATCGAGGAAAATATTGAAGTCAAAGAATACGCGGTTCACCGGTTCAAAAGGATCATACACTTCGTCCGTTGCGCTCTTGGGCGTGCCGGCGCACGCCGCCAGCGCGACCGAAATCACTGCGACACAAAAGAATTTCCGAATATGTCCGCGCATCGTGTTGCTTTGCACTTAAATCCCACCCCACTGGCAAACCGAATGAATCGGCACCAGAAAAGTTAAACAGGAACGATCTGAAGAGAACAGATCGTCGCGGAGCCTTCCCCGTTCAATGACAGGTTCGTATCGTAAACGCTGATATAGACCGCGCTCCCCAACACGAAAAGGCCCCAACCCATTCTGTCGTAACACAGCGATTCTAAAAAAACCATATTCGACCCACTACGTGGCATGAATATCTATTGCCTAGTGTTGCAGAAGTGCTTCGCCGATCACCGATTTTCGGAATTAGCGACGTGGCCTTCTCGCGTCCTAACGCGATGGTGGTAGACCAAAATGTTAATTCTATGTTTACAATATAAAGATATCTTTATATGTATATTCCACTAACGCATCATGAGAACGATTAAAGGTCCTGATCCGTGAGTGTAGACATGGATAGATTGCTGCAAGGTTTACGCGCCGCCGCCGAGCCGACTCGGCTCCGCATTATGGCGCTGTGTTCGCATGGCGAGCTGACCGTCAGCGATCTGACGAATATCCTCAACCAAAGTCAGCCGCGCGTTTCCCGCCATCTCAAACTGCTTGTCGATGCGGGACTGCTGGAACGGTTCCGGGAAGGGGCCTGGGCTTACTATCGGCTTGCAGAATCCAGCGAAACGGCGGAATTGTCGCGCAATCTGGTTGATTTTGTGCCCGTTTCCGATGGCGTCCATTCACGAGATCTTGAACGTCTTCAATTCGTCAAGCAGGAGCGCGCCGATCAGGCGGCGGCTTTCTTCCGGGAAAATGCTGCGCATTGGGACAAGATTCGAAATCTCTACATTGATGATCAGTCGGTCGAATCGGCGCTAATCAAAACATTATCGAAGACCGTAACGCGCGGTCTGCTCGATATCGGAACCGGTACCGGCCGCATTCTCGAGATTTTCGGCGAATCGATCGAGCGCGGCATCGGTGTCGATCTATCTCATGAGATGCTGTCCGTCGCGCGGGTGAATCTAGAGCAGCAGGGTTTGCGGAACTGCCATGTGCGGTATGGGGATATGAATGACCTGCCGCTCGACCAGGAAAGTTTCGATGCGGTTACCTTTCATCTGGCCCTGCACTATGCAGAGGATCCGTCGGCGGCGATCAAGGAAGCGGGGCGATTCCTCAATCCGGGCGGGCGGCTCGTTGTCGTCGATTTCGCGCCGCATGAGGAAGAAGGTCTGCGCGACGAACACGCGCACCGGTGGCTTGGCTTCGACGATGATGCGATTTTCTCTTGGTTTGCCCACGCGGGGTTGGAAGCCGAACGGCCGATTCGGCTGCCGGGTGATCCACTGACCGTTTGTATTTGGCCTGCGGTCCGCAACGACGTTGCGGTTGCCGCTTCGGGCAACGTTCAATCCATGACTGAAGTGCGGGTTTAGACCAATGGCACAATTGCCGACAGTGAGTTTCGAATTCTTTCCGCCGCATGATGTGGCGTCCGAATCCCGATTGTGGAAGGTCATCGAGACATTGACCCCGCTGCGGCCGGATTTCTTTTCGGTGACCTATGGCGCCGGCGGTACCACGCAGGAACGGACCGACCGTATCGTCCGCCGCATTCATGCGGAAACATCGGTTTCGCCGGCGGCGCATCTGACCTGCGTGGGTGCGACAAAGGGTGAAATCGATCGGCTTGCGACGTCGTGGTGGGCTGACGGCATCCGTCAAATCGTTGCGCTCCGCGGTGATCCACCGAAAGGTGAATCGCAGTATGTGCCACATCCGGACGGATACGAAAACGCCGCCGCATTGGTCGAGGGCCTCCGCAAGATCGCCGATTTCGATATCTCCGTAGCGGCTTATCCGGAATGTCATCCGGACTCGATTTCAGTCAATGCGGATATCGACAACCTCAAACGCAAGGTCGATAACGGCGGAAACCGGGCCATTACGCAATATTTCTTCGACAATGACGACTTCCTCCGGTTCCGGGACCGTGTCGCGGCGGCGGGCATCCGCGTGCCGCTGATTCCTGGCATTTTGCCGGTCACGAATTTCAGCCGCGTCGTGGAATTCAGCGCGCGGTGCGGCGCCAAGGTGCCAAGCCAAATGGCCGACATGTTCGACGGCATCGACACCGACCCCGAAACCCGAAAGCTCATCGCGGCCACCGTCGCGGTCGAACAATGTGAGGGCTTGCAGCGGGAAGGGGTCGGGCATTTTCACTTTTACACGCTCAACCGCGCGGAATTGACCAAGGCCATTTGTTGGCGTCTTGGCGTGCGGTCTGTAGCGGAAGAGGCGGCGTAGCCGAAACTCCTTATGGACGGATCATCTCCTGTATCGGGCCAAACGGTCACCGAACTCCTCAATGCGTTGCTGCAGCAGCGCATCCTGATTCTCGACGGCGCCATGGGCACAATGATCCAGCGTCACCGATTCGAGGAAGAAGACTATCGCGGTGCACGCTTCGCGGACTGGAATCAGTCGGTCAAAGGCAACAACGATCTGCTGACGCTGACCCAGCCGGACGCCATCCGCGACATTCATCTCGCGTATCTGAAGGCCGGCGCGGATATCGTCGAAACCAATACCTTTAATTCCACGTCGATCGCACAGGCGGACTACGGCATGGAATCGCTGGTCCATGAACTGAATCTCGAGGGCGCGCGGTTGGCGCGCGCCGCCGCCGATGAAATGAACGCGCTGACGCCCGACCGGCCGCGTTTCGTCGCGGGCGTTTTGGGTCCGACCAACCGCACCGCGTCGCTGTCGCCCGATGTGAACGATCCCGGGTTCCGTAACGTCAGTTTCGACGAGTTGGTCGACGCTTATACCGAGGCCACCCGTGGTCTGGTCGAGGGCGGTGCGGACATCCTCATGATCGAGACGGTGTTCGACACGTTGAACTGCAAAGCTGCGATCTACGCGATTCGCAGTTATCTGGACGACAATGGTCTCGATCTGCCGTTGATGATTTCCGGAACGATCACCGACGCATCGGGCCGCACCCTATCGGGACAGACCGCCGCCGCTTTCTGGAATTCCGTCGCGCATGCGAAACCGCTGGCGATTGGATTGAACTGCGCGCTCGGCGCGGCCGATCTTCGGCCCCATATACAGGAAATCTCCGCTCTGGCGGATACCTATGTCAGCATTCATCCGAACGCGGGATTGCCGAATGAGTTTGGGGAATATGATGATACGCCGGAGTACATGGCCGAAGCGCTGAAGGAGTTTGCTGAAAGCGGATTCCTGAACATTGTCGGCGGATGCTGCGGCACCGAGCCGGAGCATATTGCCGCCATCGCGGAAGCCGTCGATCCCCTGCCGCCGCGGCAACGCCCAGACGTCGAGCCATGGTGCCGGTTGAGCGGACTGGAACCGCTCACGATCGACTCGGTCACCGGATTCGTCAATATCGGTGAACGCACCAACGTGGCCGGCTCGGCGCGGTTCAAAAAGCTCATCATGGAGGATGACTACGAGACGGCGCTGGATGTCGCCAAGCAGCAGGTCACGAACGGCGCGCAGATCATCGATATCAACATGGACGACGCCATGCTCGATGCGGAGATGGCGGTCGAACGGTTCCTCAAGCTGATTGCGTCGGAGCCGGACATCTCGCGCGTGCCGATCATGATCGATTCATCGAAATGGAACGTGATCCAGATCGGGCTGAAATGCATGCAGGGCAAAGGCGTGGTCAATTCGATCAGCCTGAAGGAGGGCGAAGAGCCATTCATCGAACAGGCGCGGGAAATCCTACGCTACGGCGCGGCAGTTGTCGTGATGGCCTTCGACCAGCAGGGACAGGCGGACACGCAGGAGCGCAAGGTCGAGATTTGCAAACGATCGTATCGGATTCTTACCGAGACCGTTGGATTTCCGCCGCAGGACATCATCTTCGACCCGAATATCTTTGCCGTCGCGACTGGCATCGAAGAGCACGACAACTACTCCGTCGATTTCATCGAGGCCACGCGCGCCATCAAACGTGAACTGCCGCACGCGATGGTCAGCGGCGGTGTCAGCAACATGTCCTTTTCGTTCCGTGGCAACGACCCGGTGCGCGAGGCGATGCACGCGGTGTTTCTGTATCACGCGACCCGCGCCGGAATGGATATGGGGATCGTCAACGCTGGCCAGCTCGCGGTCTATTCGGAGATTCCCGAAGATTTGCGCGAGCGCGTCGAAGACGTCGTCCTCAACCGCCGCGCTGATGGTACCGAACGGATGTTGGAGGTGGCGGATACCGTCAAAGGTCAGAAGAAGTCGGCCGTGGAAGACTTGTCCTGGCGGGAGGGCACGGTTCAGGAGCGGCTTTCCCATGCCCTGGTGAAAGGGCTGAACCAATACATCGTCGAAGACACCGAAGAAGCGCGGCTGGCCTACGATCGCCCGATCGAGGTTATCGAAGGACCGTTGATGGACGGCATGAACGTGGTCGGTGACCTGTTCGGCTCGGGGCAGATGTTCCTGCCGCAAGTCGTGAAAAGCGCGCGCGTCATGAAGCAGTCGGTTGCCCATCTTCTTCCGTATATCGAGGATGAGAAGGAAGATGGCAGCAGGGCCAAGGGCAAGGTCCTTCTCGCCACCGTAAAGGGCGACGTGCACGACATCGGCAAGAATATCGTCGGCGTCGTGCTGCAATGTAACAACTTCGAGGTCATCGACCTCGGCGTCATGGTGCCGTACACGACGATCCTAGAGACGGCGAAGAGCGAAGACGTCGATGCGATCGGTCTGAGCGGCCTCATCACCCCGTCGCTCGAAGAGATGGCCATGGTCGCCAAGGAGATGACCCGCCAGGGCTTTACGCAACCGCTGCTGATCGGCGGTGCGACCACGTCGAAGGTCCATACCGCGGTTAAGATTGCCCCGAACTACAGTGGCGCGACCGTCCATGTCGTCGACGCCTCGCGCGCGGTCGGCGTGACGAGCAATCTGGTCAGCGATACGCTTAAAGACGATTTCGTTTCCGGAATCCGGTCCGAGTACGACACTATTCGCGAGACCCATGCCGGACAGCGCCGGGGCGCAAAACAAAGCACGCTGGCCCAGGCGCGGTCGGCGCGATGCAAGATCGACTGGGCGTCAGTTGAGCCGCCAAAACCGTCCTTTCTTGGTGTTAAATCCTTCGTGGATTACGATTTCGGCGAATTGGTCGACTGCATCGACTGGACCCCGTTCTTCCGCACCTGGGAACTGACGGGGAATTACCCGAAGATCTTGCAGGATGAGGTCGTCGGCGAGGCCGCGCGGAGCTTGTACGATGACGCGCGCGCCATGATCGACCGCGTCATATCGGAAAAATGGCTCGAGGCGCGGGCGGTCATCGGCTTCTTTCCGGCAAATGCCGTTGGCGATGACGTGGAAGTCTACGAGGACGATGAGCGTTCGGCCCTTCGTACCGAATTCCATTTCCTGCGTCAGCAGATGGCCAAGCGGGACGGCCGGTTCAATTACTCTCTTGCCGATTTCGTTGCGCCGAAGGACAGCGGCGTTGCCGACTATATCGGCGGATTTGCTGTGACGGCCGGGTTGCGGATCGAAGACCGGTTGAAGGATTTCCAGAGCAATCACGACGACTACAACGACATTCTGTTGAAGGCAATCGCGGACCGGTTCGCCGAAGCTTTTGCGGAGCGCATGCACGAACGCGTGCGCAAGGAATTCTGGGGATATGTGCCGGACGAGGCATTGGACAACGAGGCACTCATAAAGGAGCGCTATCAAGGGATTCGTCCGGCACCTGGGTATCCGGCCTGCCCGGACCATACCGAAAAGCGCCTCTTGTTCGATCTGCTGGACGCCGAGAAAAATGCGTCGATCTCGCTGACCGACAGCTTCGCGATGATGCCGGCATCGTCGGTTTCAGGCTTTTACTTTTGGCATCCGGATTCGCGTTATTTCGGCATCGGCAAGATCGGCCGGGATCAACTCAAAGACTACGCCGCGCGAAAGGGTGTTTCCGTCGAGCATGCTGAACGGTGGTTGGCGTCAAACCTCGCCTAGGCGCGCGGAACCGTTCGCCCGACCCGGCCCCGCCAGATCGTCTGTATGATGGCCGGCATTAGGTAGATCGGCACTTGTCCGAGCGCGACATAGAGGCCGAAGGCGGGCCCCATCGCGTCGCCGATAATCACCAGCATGAGAACCAGGTTTCGGCTGCCGCTTGTCAGCGCGATGCTGATGGCGGTCCGTTCGCCCAGCCGCCAGAAGACAAGCCCACTAAGACCGTGAAAGAGGATGCTGACGCCGAACGCGGCCGCGAGGATCGTGAGCGCTTCGGCAGGTTCCGCCAAGATTCGGTCGGTTACGCCGTCCATGATGGCAATGGCGATGATCATGAGGATAAACGCCGTGATACCGTCGACCTCGGTACTGCGACTGAGCCATGTGGTTAGCCTTGGGCTGCGGCGGATCAGCCAGGACAGCGCCAGCGGAAGGCCAACAAAGACGGCTGCACGCAGTGCGAATTCAACCGGATCCAGGTCGATTGTCACGCCCAGCAACAAGAGGATCGATGCTGGCACCGTGATCGGCATCAGAAGTGTCGCGATCAGTGTCACGCGTAGGGCGAGCGCAGCATCGAGGCCCAAGAGTTGGCAAAACGGCACCGATGAGGTGATCGGTGGTGCGATCGCATTGAGGATGATCGCGGTAAGCAGAACCGATGGCAGCGCGAGCGCCCATCCGGCGACAGCCGAGAGGCCTGGCACCGCCGCTAACACCCAGAGCAGGATCATTGTGGTAAGCAGGGGCTTTCCGCTGATTGTCCGGATGCCGGACCAATCGAGACGGCTGTAGGCTAACGTCATCAGGAGGACGACGAAAACCTCCATGACCGGCCGCAGGATGGCGGCGAGATCCGGCATGATCAGCCCGGCGAGGATGCCGGCGCTGGAAATTGGCATTGCAAAGCGGGCCAAGAGGCGAAGCGCAGCGGTCACCACGGTATTTTATGCCATCTGCAATCTGCAAACTTGCCAAGACCCGGTCCAAATCGCTAGGGTCGCCGCCATGACAATACCTGCCCCGTTATCCCTCCATACCGAGACAGTGCGGTCTGAGTGGATCGATTACAACGGCCATATGAATGTCGCGTATTACGTGTTGGCGTTCGATTTTGCGACCGACGCATTCCTCAACTACATCGGTCTCGACCACGGCCACAAAGCCAGGGCGAATGTCACGACTTTCGTCGGGGACATGAACGTCACCTATATCAGCGAGGTGGTCGAAGGCGCGCCGCTGCGGTTTACCACGCAGCTCCTGGAATATGATGCGAAGAAATTCCGTTATTTTCATAGCATGTACCATGCGGAAGAGGGCTTTTTGGCGGCGACCAATGAATTGCTATCGCTCCATATAGACCTAGAAACGCGGCGGGTCGGCGCAATGGCACCCGAGGTGATCGATCGGTTGCGCGCGATAGAGGAATCGCATTCAAACATTGCCATTCCAGATGGCGCCGGGCGGGTTCTTGGCATGCGCCGCAAGTAATGGTTGCGGTGCGACGGTACGTCGGGACCATTGCGATTGCTAAATTTTTCACGTCCACGGACCAGAGTTAAGCCTTTGTTAAGTAGCGAGCTTTACAAAACTTAAACCGTCGAGTGTATACAAAGTTTTGGGGTGCGAAGTTGGATTTCTCCGACGACTTAGGAACCGCAGCGCAATATGCGGAAGCGGCCATGCAGCTGATGGACCAGCACAATGTGCCGTCCACGCCGCAGAATTTTATGATCTGGTATGCCTATGCCAGTGGCAGCAATCCGGACCTCAAGAACACCCTGGATGAATTGGTCTCCGATGCCGACGCCGTCTCACAGGAAGACAGCGCGGAAATCTTCGATCGCTATTTCAGCCAGTTCACTCAAGGCAAGGATATCCAGAAGACCGGCTCGCAGATGTCGGATTTGGTCGGCGATGTCATGTCTCTGGTCAATCAAGCAACCGACGACGCCGAAGTCTTTGGCGCGGCCTTGGAGGACAGCGTCGGATCGCTGACGAATTTATCCGATCCATCGGCATTGGGGCATGTCGTCAAATTACTCGCCGACAACACCCAGAAGATGCTGTCGCAGAACCGCCAACTGCAGGGTAAGCTTGAGAATTCGTCGGAGGAAATCCAGAGCTTGAAGACGCATCTCGAAGATGTGCAGAAAGAAGCACTGACCGACGGCTTGACTGAGATCGCCAATCGGAAACATTTCGATACGGTGCTGCAAAGTGAAAGCGAGGCGGCAGCGCAGAAGGGTACGCCGTTGGCGCTCGTCATGATCGATATCGACCACTTCAAGAATTTCAACGATACGCATGGCCATCAAACCGGCGATCACGTCCTGAAATTCGTGGGGGCGATGCTCAAAAAGGCGGTGAAAGCGAGTGATCTGCCGGCGCGGTACGGCGGCGAGGAGTTTGCTCTTGTCCTGCCGAATACGGATTTAAGTTCGGCGGTGGCGCTGGCGGAGTCCATTCGCGTTGCGGTCGCGGGAAAGCGGCTCCGCAAGAAGCAGACGGGCGATGATATCGGCAATATCACGATGTCGCTGGGCGTTTCGCAGTATCGGCCGGGTGAGTCATTGAGCGCCCTTATCAAGCGTGCGGACGACGGCCTTTATCAAGCGAAGGGCCTTGGCCGGAATCAGGTGGTTGCCGAGACCGAACTCAGCGCCGTCGCAGACTGATCCCGTCATGCCGGACACTTCGAGACCTTTCGTCGTGTCCTCTACAACGCTTCTTGGCGTGACTGCCGAATCCGTATAGCGTGCGGTCGTCTCAGCTATGGCAACCAAAGCTGACGTGACAGATCTCGGCTTAATCAAAATCCTGCGGCGTGTCGGCCGCCTAGCACGGCACGAGCAGGTTATCCTCTCCATTCTTGCGGTGGTGACCGGCTTGATCGTCGGCGGCTGCGCGATTGTGTTTCGCGAAGCGATTGCCATGGTTCAATGGGTGGGCTTCGGCTTCATTTCCGAGCGATTGCATTCGCTGGCGTCAGATTTGCCCTGGTGGCACTTGTTGTCGGTGACGACCGGTGGTGGTTTGGTTGTCGGCTTGCTGCTGAAATACGTAATGCCCGGCGGGCGGGCCGAGGGCGTTGCGGACGTCATTGCGGCGGGCGCTCTTCGTGAGGGCCGCATGCCGCTGCGGAATGGGCTGGCCAGCGCGCTGGTCAGCGCCGTGTCGATCGGCGCCGGGGCGTCCACGGGCCGGGAAGGGCCGGTCGTGCATCTTGGGGCGACGTTGAGTTCCTTCGTCGCCGATAAGCTGCATCTCGGACGCTCCTTATCCCGAACACTGTTGGCCTGCGGTGTGGCGACGGCGGTTGCCGCGTCCTTTAACGCCCCGATTGCGGGTGTCTTCTTTGCATTGGAAGTGGTGTTAGGCCATTACGCGCTCAGCGCTTTCGCGCCCGTCGTTATTGCTTCGGTAACCGGCACGGTGCTGAGCCGTGTCTATTTCGGGGATTTCCCGGCGTTCATCCTGCCGGTGGGTGACATTACGTCGTTCTTCGAATTTCCCGCCTTCGCCTTGCTTGGCATCGTCAGCGCCGTTGTGGCCATCATATTCCTGCGGGCCACCGCCTTGACGACGACCCTCGCCCAGAAATTGCCGATTCCGGCTTGGTTGCGGCCGGCGTTCGGTGGGCTTCTGATCGGCTTGATTGCGCTCTACTTCCCGCAAGTCCTGGGCGTCGGCTATGAAGCAACGGATATGGCCCTGAACGGGATGCTTGCGCTCCATATCCTGATCATTCTGATCTTCGCAAAAATCGTTGCGACGTCGGTCGCACTGGGCTGCGGTTTCGGCGGTGGTGTCTTCTCTCCGTCACTCTTCCTTGGCGCGATGACCGGCGGCGCCTTCGGTATGATTGCGACATCGGTGTTCCCGGAGATGTCGTCGGGCCATACCGCCTACACCCTGGTTGGCATGGGTGCCGTCGCCGGGGCGGTTTTGGGGGCACCGATTTCGACCATCCTGATGGTGTTCGAGCTGAGCGGCAATTACGCGCTGACCGTGGCGGTAATGATCGCGACGGCTTTGGCATCGCTGCTGACACGATACCTGCATGGCGGGTCGTTCTTTACCTGGCAACTCGAATCTCGCGGTATCAGCCTAGAAGGCGCCCGCGAGCAGCGGCTGCTGCAGTCGATCTCGGTCGGCGAGATCATGCGTGACGACTTCGTGACCGTCGATCCGGCCGCGGATTTGGCATCGGTTCGCGAACGGCTCATGCGGTCCCATTTTGGAACGCTGTTTGTGGTGGATAGCAGCCGCGTTCTGCACGGCACCATTACGCTCGGCGACTTGTCCGACACTGCGTTCGATACGTCGCTCGACATGCTGCTCAACGCGCAGGATGTCACGCATCTGCACCCGTTGGCGCTGGATCTGGACGACGACCTCGGGAAAGCCTTCCGGCTCATGGAAAGCGGCGGCGAGGATCACGTACCGGTCGTGCGCGACCATGAATCGATGCGTCTGGTCGGTGTGGTGCATCAGCGCGATGTGATGAATGCGCACAGCCGCGCCATCATGGGCGCCCGTGAAATGTCGGGCAGCGACTGCTAACGGCGCGGCCGACTCCGCTCTTCTTTAGTTTCCTTTGGAAAAGCGGTACCAGCGATACCGGTCTTTGGACGCGATCTCCACTCGCTTGATCTCTGAAGCGGTGGTCAGCACCGTGACCGGCACCTGCGTGCCGGGGCTGCCCAGGGACCAGAGTTTGCGATAGAAGGCAGCCTGGGTCGTGACCGGCGTATCACCGATCTTGACCAGGATATCGCCATGGGCCAGTCCGGCCTTCTGAGCGGGGCCGTCCTTTGCGACACGTTTCACGAAAAGGCGGCCACGGACTTCCTCGGTGTAGAGGCCGATCCAAGGCTTTGCCGACCGCGTCGGCTGGCTCAGGGTGCTGGCTTCTTTGATCAACGGTTTTAGCCGGTCGATTGGGACGAACATGTTGCCGGGCGTGAATTCCGTGTCACCCGTGGTGTTGGGCACCAGAAGTGAGCCGATGCCGACTAGGGCGCCTGTGGAATCGATCAAGGCCGCGCCACCGAAATTCGCGTAGGGCGGGGCGGTGAAGATGGCGCGCTCCAGCAAGTACTCCCAGTATCCGGTGAATTCCCGGCGCGCGACGATGCGGACCGGCAACGCCGCCTCGGACCCGCCAAAACCGGCGATCACGGCGGCAGCCTTCTGCTTCACACTTTCTGATTTGCCAATCGGCAAGGGTTTGACAGGGATCGGCCGCGCGGCCCGCACCAATCCAAACCCGGTATCGTGGTCGTACGCCAGTACCGTTGCCGGGGTCGTCGTCCCGTCATGGCTTGTCACGGTCACCGAATTCGCTTCGAGGACGAGATAGCCGATGGTAACGATCAGCCCGTTTGCGTCGATGACCGCGCCATGGCCTGTTCGGGTCGCACCGAGGGTGTCCCGGGTCCGCGCGCCGTCCGGAACCGTGGTGTCGATTCGGACTATTGCCTTGAAAACGTCCTCGATCGAGGGTTCGACTTGTGCCGCGGCCGCTTCGGGCGGATAAACGGCGCCGGCGATCAGAATGACCGCCATGGCTAATCGCAATGTTATGAGTCTGGTGCCGATGCGCATAGCGGGTCCATCCCAAAGGTCAGAGAGACAAAGGGTAGCGCGATTGCCGTCGCGGTCCAGTGGTTCCTTGATTCGCTCAACCAAGCGTGATGGCTCTCTACGGCGGGCGGTCCCGTGATATAATCATGCCGATGGACGATCCCTTAGATAATCTGCAGACGCCTCCGAACCCGGCCGTTCCGGGCGCGATGCCCGGCGTTGCGTCGGGACCGCATCTGGACGGTCTGAATCCGGATCAGAAACAGGCGGTTGAGGCGTTGGACGGACCGGTCCTCGTGCTTGCGGGTGCGGGAACCGGCAAGACCCGGGTCCTGACAACCCGTCTTGCACACCTGCTGTTTGCGCGCCGGGCCCGGCCGTATCAGATTCTGGCCGTTACATTTACCAACAAGGCTGCGCGCGAGATGAAGACCCGCGTGGAGAATCTCGTCGGCGGGGTCGCCGACGGCCTGTGGCTCGGGACGTTTCACGCGCTGGGCGCGCGATTCCTGCGACGGCATGCGGAACTGGTTGGTTTGAAATCCAATTTCACGATCCTCGATGCGGACGACCAAATGCGGCTTCTGCGACAGATCCTGCAGGCCGAGCAGATCGATGAAAAGCGATGGCCTGCGCGGTTGCTGATATCCGTCATCCAGCGCTGGAAGGACAAAGGCTTGATGCCGGACCAGGTTTCCGGCGGCGAGGCGGGCGACTATGCCAACGGGCGTCTCGTGGAAATCTATCGCCAGTATCAGGAACGGTTGACCGTTCAGAATGCGGCCGATTTCGGCGACCTGCTGCTGTTGTGCCTGCGCCTGTTCAAGGAAAACCCGGACGTGTTGGCCGACTATCAGCGGCTCTTTCACTACATCCTGGTCGACGAGTATCAGGATACGAACGTTGCGCAGTATCTCTGGTTGCGCCTGTTGACGCAGGGACGGAACAACATCTGTTGCGTTGGTGACGACGATCAATCGATCTATGGATGGCGCGGCGCCGAGGTCGGCAATATCCTGAAATTCGAAAAGGATTTTCCGGGCGCCAAGGTGATCCGGCTGGAGCAGAACTACCGCTCGACGCCGCATATCCTGGCCGCCGCGTCGGGCTTGATCGAGCAGAACGAAGGCCGTCTCGGTAAAACGCTGTGGACCGATGCGACGGCAGGGGAACCGCTGAGCGTGCGCGGTGTCTGGGACGGCGAAGAGGAAGCGCGGGTCGTCGGTGACGAGATCGAAAATCTGCAACGCAAGGGCCATACGCTCAACGAGATCGCTATCCTCGTGCGCGCAGGCTTCCAGACCCGTGAGTTCGAAGAACGGTTCATGACGTTGGGCTTGCCGTATCGCGTGATCGGCGGGCCGCGTTTCTACGAGCGGGAGGAGATTCGCGACGCCATCGCGTATCTGCGTGTGATCCACCAGCAGGACGACGACATGGCGCTGGAACGGATCATCAACAAGCCCACGCGCGGTGTCGGCAAAACCACGCTACAGGCGCTGCACGCTCTGGCCCGGGCCCAAGGTGTGCCGCTGTATATTGCGGCGATCAAGATCGTCGAGTCGGACGAACTGCGGCCGGCATCGCGCCGCGCGCTCGGTAAGATCATCGAAGATTTCGAACGCTGGCGCGTGGAGTCGACGATCAACTCGCACGTCGATTTGGCGCAGATCGTGCTCGACGAATCCGGCTACACCACCATGTGGCAGGAAAGTAAGAAGCCCGAAGCGCCGGGCAAACTGGAAAACCTCAAGGAACTCATTGTCGCGCTGGAAGATTTCGAGAATCTCGCCGGCTTCCTGGAGCATGTCAGCCTGGTCATGGACAATATCGAAGCGGCCGATCAGGACATGGTCAGCTTGATGACGCTGCATAGCGCGAAGGGGCTGGAGTTCGATACGGTTTTCCTGCCGGGCTGGGAAGAAGGGCTTTTCCCGCATCAGCGCTCGCTCGACGAAAACGGTGGTGCCGGACTGGAAGAAGAACGGCGTCTCGCCTATGTCGGCATCACCCGGGCGCGGCGCCGGGTGCATATCAGTTTTGCCGCCAACCGCCGCATCCATAACCTTTGGCAAAGCGCGATCCCGTCGCGGTTCGTCGAGGAGCTGCCGCAGGATCAGGTCGTGTTGGAGAGTGACAGCGGCCTGTACGGCGGCGGTGGTCTAAGCCAAGAGTCGGCGTTCTCGGACGTCGGCGGATCGCATCGCGGCGGACCCGGTTGGAAACGTCTGCAGCGGAACGGCCCCGGCAGCCGGCTGATCGAAGCCGAACCCGAGGCATTACACGGGTCCGGCGTAGCGTTTGCGCTCGGCGACCGGTGTTTCCACCAGAAATTCGGCATGGGGTGGGTGCGGGTGGTGGAAGGCGATCATCTGACCATCGATTTCGACAAGGCCGGTACCAAGAAAGTCGTCGCTGCCTTCGTCGAGAAAACCTGACGTTGCGCTTGCCGAGCAAATGCAGCCGCCGGATACGTCGGCCGTGACCGCCGCGTGGAAGGTCATGCTGTTGGTGCCCGGTGATGCGGTCGATCTGTTCACCGACGCGTTGCGCCCGTTCGCCTTATCCGTTGCCGCTTTCGGTGGCGAGGCGATGGATGCGGAGTGGACCGTAGAAGCCTACTTGGAGACGCCGCCGGACCCCGGACCAATGGCAGCGGCGGTGGCGCTCGCCGCGTCGGCTGCGGATGTCGCTGAACCGCATATCGCGTGTTTGCCGCTGGCGCCGACGGACTGGCTCAAGGACAGCCTCGATACTTTTCAGCCGGTCCAGGTCGGGCGGTTCTTTGTCTATCCGTCGCATTATGCCGAGGCGATACCGGCCGGTTCCATTGCAATCCGGATCGATGCGGCGACGGCCTTCGGATCGGGCGAACATGGCAGCACGAGTGGTTGTTTGCGGGTCATTGATGCCATTGGTGGTTCCTTCAGGCCTCGCCGGACGTTGGATCTGGGCTGCGGCTCGGGCATTTTGTCGATCGCGGTGGCGAAACGGTGGCGCGCCCCGGTGGTGGCGGCAGATATCGATCCCGAAGCGGTGCGCGTCAGCCATGAGAATTTCGTCGAAAATGGCGTCGCGCGTCAGACGGCGGCAATCGAGAGCAATGGCCGCATGCACCGGCTTCTCTTGGAGTCCGCTCCTTACGACCTTATTCTTGCAAATATCCTGGCGCGGCCCTTGATCGGGCTTGCCCCGGCGCTACGACAGTACAGCGCACCAGGCGGATTTGTGGTTCTGTCCGGATTGCTGGTGGAGCAGGCGCAGCAGGTCCTGGGTGCGTATCGGCAATGCGGCTTCGTGCTGCGCAACCGGCTTGTCGTTGAGGGGTGGGCAACCCTCGTACTCTCCCGGTGACCGGGCCTTGTTGCGAGGGCAACGGCCCTTGTTTGCCCGGGGCGACTGCATAGTTTAGGTCGAAGACAGAGAAAGAGTGTTGGCATGGTCAAGGCCGAAACGTCCTACGCGGGCGACACGCAATTGGAAGAGGCGCTTCGTGCAGCGGGCGTGACAACGCCGGTTGATGCCGTCCGCGAGCTGGTTGCCGGTGTCGCGGCGGCGCCCGATGGGTATGAAGACTGGACGGTGCTGGTGGCGCCGAAGGCGGATGCGGCGCTGCGAAGTCAACTCAACGCGCTTCGCGCGGAGATCGTAGTCGCTACGGACGGGATGTTTCCGTACGGTCCGGCCCCGGCGGAACGGCTCTCGGCGTTACAGGCGGAGCTGACCCGGCGCGCGTTGGATGGTTTTATCGTGCCGCGCACCGATGAGCACCAAGGCGAGTACGTACCAACGCGTGCCGAGCGACTGCGCTGGGTCACCGGGTTTTCCGGGTCGGCTGGGGTGGCGATCGTTCTGACCGAGCGGGCGGTGGTTTTTATCGATGGCCGCTATACGCTTCAGGTGCTTGATGAAGTGGATACCGATCATGTCGAACCGGTGCCATTGGCGGATAAATCGCCCTGGGATTGGGTCGCCGAGACACTCGCGAAGGGTGCCACGCTCGGTTACGACCCGTTGTTACTGACCGAGTCTTCGGTCTCGCGGTACCGTAAAGCGGCGGAAAAGGCAGGCGGCAGCTTGGTTGCCGTTGACGATAATCCGGTTGATGCGGTTTGGCCGGATCAACCGGCCGCGCCATTGGCGCCCGTCGTGGTGCATGACGAGATCTATGCCGGTGATTCCGCGGTGGACAAGCGTGCGACGCTTGGCGCCGCGCTGGTCGAGGAAAACGTCGCGGCGGCGGTTCTGACCATGCCGGATTCGATCGCCTGGCTCTTGAATATTCGCGGTGGCGATGTACCGCATACGCCGCTGCCGCTATCTTTTGCGATCCTGCGCGACGATGGCTCGGTCGATTTGTTCATCGACCAGCGGAAACTTTCGCCGGGCGTCACGGAACATCTGGGGAATGGCGTCGCGATTCAGCCGCCGAAAGATTTCGGCCAGGCGCTCGAAGCGTTGGGCAAGGGCGGACGCCGGGTGCTGGCCGACCCCACAAGCGCAGCGAGCTTCGTGTTCGACCGGTTGCGGGCCGGTGGTGCGGAAATCGTGAACGGGACGGATCCCTGCGCGATGCCGAAGTCCTGCAAGAACGACGTAGAGGTGGACGGCGCCCGTGCGGCGCATCGCCGGGATGGCGTGGCAGTGACGCGTTTTCTGGCTTGGTTTGCGGAGCGCGCGCCAGCCGGGGGGCTCACCGAGATCGAGGCCGCCGAGCAATTGCGTGCCTTCCGGTTCGAGGACGATCTCATCCGGGACCTCAGTTTCCGGACGATATCGGGATCGGGGCCCAACGGCGCCATCGTCCATTACAGCGTCAGCGAAGAGACCAATCGGAAAATTGGCTTGGGCGAACTTTATCTCGTGGATTCCGGCGCGCAGTATCTCGACGGCACCACGGACATCACCCGCACCATCGCCGTCGGGGAGCCGTCGCCTGAAATGCGCGATCGCTTTACCCGCGTGCTGAAAGGGCATATCGCCATCGCGACCGCACGCTTCCCGCAAGGCACGACCGGCGCGCAGCTCGATACCCTGGCCCGGCACGCCTTATGGCAGGCTGGACTGGACTTCGATCATGGGACCGGTCATGGGGTCGGCAGTTACCTGAGCGTGCACGAAGGGCCGCAGCGGATTTCCAAGGCAGGGGATACCGTCGCGCTCAAGCCGGGCATGATCGTCTCGAACGAGCCGGGCTACTACAAGACCGGCGCCTATGGCATCCGTATCGAAAATCTCGTCACTGTCGTCCCGTGTGACGATGTCGCGGATAGCGAACGGACCCTGCTGCAGTTGGAAACGATGACGCTTGCACCGATCGACCGGGCGCTTGTCGAGGTATCGTTGCTGACGGATGACGAGATGGCGTGGCTGGATGCGTATCACATCCGGGTCCGCGAAACGGTTGGCCCATCGCTGGATACGGCGGCCCAAGAATGGTTGGACGCGGCAACCCGTCCGATTACCGGTTAGGTCCCGCCGATCAGGTCCAGCCAGGCTTCTTCCGTCAGTATTTCGACACCGAGGTCTTCGGCTTTCTTGGCCTTCGATCCCGCATCTGCGCCCACGACGACATAATCGGTCTTCTTTGAGACCGAGCCCGCGACCTTGGCGCCCATCGATTCGGCGCGGGCCTTGGCCTCGCTTCGCGTCATCTTCTCCAACGAGCCGGTGAAAACAACGGTCTTGCCCGCGACAACGGAGTCCGAATCGTCCGGCGCTTCGAAGTCCTGAATAGCGAGCTCGGACTCCAGATCCTCCAAGGCGGCGGCGTTGTGAGGCTCCTGGAAGAAGGTGACGAGGTCGGTCGCCACCGACGGCCCAATACCGTCAATATTGATCAAGTCTTGATACTCGGTGCAGGTTTCATCCTGTGCCGCCTGCATAGCCGCCCGCAACGCCCCGAACGAGCCGTAATTTTTGGCCAGCAGGCGCGCGTTCGCCTGCCCCACCTGACGGATACCCAGAGCATAGACGAACCGGTCGAGGGGAATTTCGCGTTTGGCTTCGATCGCGTCGAGCAGTTTGGTGATCGACTGCTCGCCCCAACCCTCGCGCTCGGCGATGACGTCCCGCTGATCACGCAGGCGAAAGATGTCTCCGGCCTTCGTCACGATCTCGTCCTGCCAGAAGGTTTCGATGTTTTTCGCGCCGAGCCCTTCGATGTCGAAGGCGTCGCGGGAGACGAAATGCTTCAACCGCTCGACCTGTTGATAGGGGCAGGCAAGATCGCCGGTGCAGCGCCGGACCACTTCCCCTTCTTCACGCATGGTCGGCGTTTTCAGGTCGCACGGACATTGCCCCGGGAATTCAAAGGTCTTCGATCCGGCAGGCCGTTTCTCCTCGATGACGCGGACGACCTGTGGGATCACATCGCCGGCCCGTTGCACGACGACCGCATCACCCTCGCGGATATCCTTGCGCTGGATTTCATCTTCGTTGTGCAAGGTGGCGCGGCTCACCACCACGCCGCCCACGGTGATTGGCTCAAGCTCGGCGACCGGCGTCAATGCGCCGGTGCGGCCGACCTGGATGGTGATGGCGCGCAGGATCGTCTCGGCCTGTTCGGCGGGGAACTTATGGGCGGTTGCCCAGCGCGGTGCCCGGCTGCGCACACCAAGCCGGCGCTGCCAATCCAGACGGTTCACCTTATAGACGACGCCGTCGATATCGTATGGAAGCTCACTGCGTTTGGCTTGAACGTCGGCATATGCTTCGAGAACCTCTTCCGCGGAGGTGCAAAGCCGAGATAACGGGTTGGTCGGAAATCCCCAGTCGCGCAGTTGTTGCAGAAAACCCCAGTGCGTTTCCGCGGTCTCGCTGCTCAATTCCCCGGCGCTGTAAATGAATATTCGGAGCGGCCGTCGCGCCGTAATGGACGGGTCGAGCTGCCGAAGGCTGCCGGCCGCGGCGTTGCGCGGGTTTGCGAAGACCTTCTCGCCGTCGGCTTCCTGCCGTTCGTTCAAGGCGAAGAAATCATCGCGTGACATGTAGACCTCGCCGCGGACTTCCAGGATATCCGGCGCATCATTGCCCAATTGTTCGGGAATTTCACCGATGGTCTTCAGGTTGACGGTTATGTTCTCGCCGACCGCGCCATCGCCGCGCGTGGCCCCGAGCATCAGAGCGCCGTTTTCATAGCGTAACGAGGCGGAAAGACCGTCGATCTTGGGTTCGGCGACGATCTCGATCGGATCGTCGGCCTCCAACCCCAGAAATTTTCGGACGCTTTCGATGAAATCGTGCACCCCCTCGTCGTTGAAAACATTCGAGAGCGACAGCATCGGTCGTGCATGCGTGACCTTGCCGAAGCCCGAGGCAACTGGGGCGCCTACCTGATCGCTTGGGCCGCCGGTGTGTTTCAGCGCTGGAAAGCGCTCTTCGATGGCCTCGTTGCGGCGGCGCAGGGCGTCATAGTCCGCATCGCTGATCTCGGGCGCATCCTGCTGATGGTACAGCCGGTCATGGCGCTCGATCTCCAAGGCGAGCCGGGTGAGTTCGGCTTTCGCTTGTTTCTCGGTCAGCTTCCCGATGGGTTTTGGGGGCTTGCTCATACCCGTTCCCCTTCGAGGAGGCGGGTCGCCGCGGCGCGCGCTTCATCGGTGATTTCCCGCCCGGACAGCATGCGGGCGACTTCTTCGCGGCGGTCCTCCATTTCGAGCTGATCAACCCGCGTGACTGCGACATTTCCCGTTTCGAGTTTTTCGACCCGAAGATGGGTGTCGCCGCGGGCGGCAACCTGCGGCGAATGCGTCACCACCAATACCTGGAGGTTTTGCGATAGGCGTAACAGCCGTTCGCCGACGGCATCCGCCGTGGCGCCGCCGACACCACTGTCGACCTCGTCAAAGACCAGGGTCGGCGTCGGGCCGGTTTCCGCCAGCGCGACCTTCACGGCAAGAAGGAAGCGGGAGAGTTCGCCACCGGACGCGATCTGCGATAGCGGTCCCATCGCGGCGCCGGGGTTGGTCGATATCTGAAACGAAACACGATCTGCGCCGTCGGCGGTCCAGGATCCTTCATCCAGCGGTTCGATCAGGGTGGAGAACTTCGCCTTATCGAGTTTGAGCGGCGGCAGCTCCGTGTTGACCGTCGCATCCAATTTCTTCGCCGCCTTCTGCCGTGCCGCGGAGAGGGCCTTTGCGCCGGCGACGTAGCGGTCACGCGCCTGCGTCTCTTCCTTTTTCAAGGTAGCGATGGTGCCTGTCTGATCATCCAGCATCGACAGGCGTTCGGCGAGCCGTTCCTGCAGCAAGGGCAAATCATCGACTCGGATACCATGTTTGCGCGCGGCGTCCCTGAGCGCAAAGAGACGTTCCTCTATCGATTCGAGGTCGCCGCGATCCAGGTTCAAGTCGTTGGCCACCTCGCGGAGAGATTGCATGGCGTCCTGAATTTCCGCGATTGTCCGATCCAGTACGGCAGTGACCGAATCGAGCCGTCCCGCCGCTTTCTCGGCAGTACGGCTCAGTTGACCGACTGCCGATTGCAGGCGCGATTCGGCCCCGGCATCGCCGGCGAGTTCCGCATAAGCGGCGTCGAGACCCGCGAGAACGGCCTCGGCATTCTGCAGCATGGTCCGATTATCGGCGAGCTGCTGTTCCTCGCCGGGGGTCGGATCTATCTTTTCCAGTTCCGACAAAGAATGTCGGAGATAATCCTCGTCTTCGCGGCTTTGTGCGGCGTCGGACTCGGCCTGGCGCCGACATTCCTCTGCCTCGCGCCATTTTTTGAATGCCGTTGCCAGGTCCGATTTCTTCTTCGCGTGTTTTCCATGAATGTCGAGGAGGGCGCGGTGCGTTCCTCGGTCGAGCAGGCCGCGCTCGTCGAACTGCCCTTGGATCTCGATCAGTGAATCGCCCAGTTGCCGGAGCAGGCCGATGCTGATGGCTTCGTCGTTGACGTAAGCCCGCGTTCGGCCGTCGTCGCTGAGCACACGCCGCAACATGATGGTGGAGTCCGCCGGCAGGTCCTGGTTGCGCAATAGGTCTACAAGCGGATGGCCTTCGGGGACCTGGAACGTGGCCGTGACGCTGCCGCGATCGACGCCGGCGCGCAGCATCCGGCCCTCGGATCTTGCGCCCAACGCCATGCCGAGTGCGTCTAGCAGTATGGATTTGCCGGCGCCGGTTTCGCCGGTCAAGACACTCAGGCCTTCCGCGAACGCCACATCCAGCCGGTCGATGAGGACGATGTTTCGAATGCTGAGTGCGGTCAGCATCGGTCCGTCAAGACGTCCAATCCCAAAGCCAACTCAACCAGGAACCCTCTTTGCGTTGGGGTTTCAGGTTGCGCCGCTCAAGCATGGCATAGCTGTCTTCATACCAACTGCTGCCTGGGAAGTTATGGCCCAGGACGGCGGCCGACATCTGTGCCTCGTCGGTGATGCCCAAGGCGAGATATGCCTCGGTCAGCCGATGCAGTGCTTCGGGTACATGGGTGGTTGTCTGATAGGTCTCGATAACCGAGCGATAGCGATTGATCGCCGCGAGATTGTCGCCTTTGCGCTGATAATACCGGCCGATGCTCATGTCTTTGCCGGCGAGATGGTCGCGGGTCAGGTCGAGCTTTAGGCGGGCGTCCCGCGCATAGGTCGTGTTGGGGAATCGTTTGATCACATCCCGCACGGAGGCGAGCGCCAGCGTTGTCATCTTTTGATCGCGGCCGACGTCGGAAATCTGTTCGTAATAAGACAAAGCCTTGAGGTAATAGGCATAGGCGATGTCGGGATGGCCTGGGTGCAACTCGATGAACCGGTCGAGCGCAATGATGCCGTCATCGTATTTCTCTTCGAGGTAGAAGGCGTAGCCCGACATCAGCTGCGCCTTGGTTGCCCAGCGCGAATAGGGATGTTGCCGCTCGACCTCGTCGAATTCCTTGGCCGCGGTCTCGTTCCAGCCGCTTTCCAAGTAGTCCAAGGCACCGTTGTAGAGTTCTTCCGCGCTGCGTTCTTTCTGGGCTTGGGCCTCTTCCTCGGGTGAACCGAAGATCGTGGTCAACGTGTCGCAGCCGGAAAGCAGCAACATACAGACCGCCAGGAGGACGGGTGCGGGCCCGGAGAGGCGATTGCGACGGGAAAGGGGAGTCCGATCGATCATTGTCGTTACAAAACCTTCAACAGTGCCGGAGCGCTATGGTCGATATGACACAGCCAAATGCTGCAATCACGACGCCTATATAACACCAACGCCCGCCCATTCCTATATGGCGGTCGCACTGTAAATCGCAACTGAATGATACGTGATCGGGAGGGACTAGGCGACCGCGACGGCCGGGGCTTCGGCCCAGAGTGACGACTCGGGCAGCGGGACGTCAACGCCCGTGACATAGGTCCAAGCCGACGTGTCGGCGAACAAAGCGCGCAAAAGCTTATTGTTGATCTGGTGCCCGGTGCGATGTCCGGAAAAACGGCCGATGATCGGGCCGCCTGCCAGGTAAAGGTCGCCGAGGCTATCCAAAATCTTATGCCGGACGAATTCGTCGTCATAGCGCAGGCCACCGTCGTTCAGCACTTTGTCTCCGCTCACCACCACGGCATTGTCCAGGGAACCGCCGTGGGCGAGGCCGGCTTTCCGCATGGCTTCCACGTCTTCAAGAAAACCGAAGGTCCGCGCGCGGCAGATTTCGGACTTAAAGGTATCGGCGCACATGGCCACCGTCTTCGTCTGCTGGCCGATCACCGGGTTGTCATACTCGATCGACAGTTCGATCGAGAAGACGTCGGCTGGCTCTAGCTTCGTGATCGCTTCGCCGATGTGGGCCACCTTCGGCTTGAGAATTTGAATCGCCCGACGGCTGGCTGCCTGTTCTTCGACACCGGCGCATTCGATGAGGAATACGAACGGCTCGGAACTGCCATCCATGATCGGCACTTCAGGCCCCGCAACCTCGATGACCGCATTGTCGATCTCGCAGCCGGCCAGGGCCGCCATGAGATGCTCGACGGTTGCGATGGTCGTGCCTGCATCGTTGGACAAGGAGGTGCAAAGTCGCGTGTCGGAAACGTTGCTGAAATGTGCGGCGATCTCGGCTTGCTGGCCACGCAGGTCGGCGCGGCGGAAAATGATACCGGTATCGATGTCGGCGGGGTGCAGCGACATGGAAATTTTCTCACCGCTGTGCAGGCCGATGCCGCTGCAGTGAATGCTGCTCTTAAGCGTCTTTTGTCTTGGAGAGGTCGTCGAACCAGAACCGTTCAGACCAACGTTGGTCGGCTTTCCCACACTTAAGTCCCCCACGTCTGACGCTCTGGTGATCGTTGCTGCAGTTGCTGCTGTGATCGTTATCGCCGAGCGCGTACCCGGCATTGGAACACCGGGAAATTAGTTTCTATTACAATGATGTACCAATCCTGCCGAATGAGAACAAATCACTCTTTGTTACCAATTGTTACACGGTGGATTGCGGAAAGAGGCACGGCCGCATCGTGAGGATGCGGCCGTGCACAGGTTTGGCATTGTAAGAGACTGTTGCGGCGTTAGTTGGCCTGCCGCCGCAGAAAGGCTGGAATATCAAGCACTTCTTCCTCGGTGGAAGATGCTTTCTCCGGCTCGCCGCTAGCTTCGTCCTTTTGGACCTGGGCCGGCGGGTTTTCGGGCGTTACGGACGGTGCCGCGGGTTCCGTCAGCGGCGGTGCCGTCGGGGTTGGCCGCGTCTGTAGTTGCGGTTCCGTCTGTACTCTTGGCTGCGATGCCGTCGTCGACCGCAGGTTCATGTCTGCGGTACGGCTGACGCCCGTCATTCGTTCGAACAGGCTGCGTCGTCGCGACGGCTGGCTCAATGCGTCGTCCAACTGCTCGCCCGCTGAACGGTGTGCCTGTCCGCTTCCGCCGTCGTCGCCGGTGGCGGGTGACGATGGACGGGGAGGAATGAACGGCACGCGGCGCCCGCCGGGTTCCGGTCGGGACAGAGACTCGGGACGCGTTTGCGGCTCTGGACGCCGTTCCGGTTCCGGTTCGGGTGCCGGTGCAGGGTTCGTCGCTTCGGCCGGGGCCGGCGCTGCTGCGACCGGTTGCGGCGTCGATGGGCGCTGCATCGTCAACGACGGTTCGATCCGCGCCGCCGGTGCTGGTTTGGCTGGTTGCGGCACGGCGCTCATCGCCGGTTTCTCCGGTTCGACGATGGGCGATTCTGGCTGCGGCGCTTCCTCTTCCGCGGCAGGCGTCACCGGCTCGATGGCCAAAGGTGCGTCGGCGTCGGCGTCGTTGGCTTCGGCCGTCGGTTCGGTCGGTTCGGCATCCACAACGTCATCGGCTTCCGGTGGTGTTTCTCTTTCGATCGGTGCCGGCTGTCCAGTCGCCCGCACCGTGCGGATCGGTTGCGGCTGATGCGACGACATTTCCGCAGCATCGATGCCGGTCGCAACGACCGAAACGCGGAGCCTGCCTTCCATCGTTTCGTCGAAGGTGGAGCCGAAGAGGATATTGGCTTCAGGGTCGACTTCTTCGCGAATGCGGTTGGCTGCTTCGTCGACTTCGAACAGGGTCATGTCCGGGCCGCCGGTGATGTTGATCAGGACGCCGCGGGCGCCTTCCATCGTAATATCTTCCAGCAGCGGATTGGAGATCGCGGCCTCCGCAGCATCGATGGATCGGCGCTCGCCCTCGGACTCGCCCGTTCCCATCATCGCCTTGCCCATCTCGCTCATAACCGTTCGGACGTCGGCAAAATCAAGGTTGATCAAGCCCGGCATGACCATCAGGTCGGTCACGCCGCGCACGCCCGAATACAGGACATTGTCCGCCATGTTGAAGGCGTCCGCGAAGGTCGTCTTCTCGTTGGCGACGCGGAACAGGTTTTGGTTCGGGATGATGATCAGCGTATCGACCTGCTGAGTCAGTTCCTCGATACCCGCTTCGGCAAGGCGCATGCGCTGCTGGCCTTCGAAGTGGAACGGCTTGGTCACCACGCCGACGGTCAAAATGCCCTGCTCGCGAGTGGTGCGGGCAATGACCGGGGCAGCGCCGGTGCCGGTGCCGCCGCCCATGCCGGCGGTGATAAACACCATATGGCTGCCGGCGAGGTGGTCGAGCGTCTCTTCCTGCGCTTCTTCCGCCGCAGCGCGGCCAACATCGGGGCGTGCGCCCGCACCCAGACCCTGGGTAAGGTTTGTGCCCAATTGAATGCGCCGTTCGGATTTCGACTGGCCAAGCGCCTGCGCGTCCGTATTGCACACCAGGAATTCAACGCCGGCGAGGTTGGAATCGATCATATTATTGACGGCATTCCCTCCGGCGCCGCCGACTCCGACCACGGTGATCCGTGGTTTGAGCTCGCCCTCGATATCGGGCATCGACAATTTGATTGTCATTCTATTCTCTCTCCGCTCTTACAATGCCAAATATGCCGTATTTAACGGCATTCGTCGCCCCCATGGTGGCCCCATGGGCTGAAATAAAGAGGGTTAACGCTAGAAATTCTCACGTAACCACCCTCCAAGGCGGCCAAAAAGGCCGCCTGCCGTCGCTCGTTGAGGTGTCGTCAACCCGCGCGCATCGCCCCGGTCGTCCACCGCGAAGGAAAGAAGACCGGCGCAAGCCGAAAATGCGGGTCCTGACGTGGCCTCCGCCAGGCCGGTCAAACCACGGGGTTTGCCGAGCCGAACCTGTTTGTTCAATATTTGGCGCGCCAATTCGGCAACGCCGGGAAGCTGGCTGGCGCCGCCGGTCAAGACCACGCGGCGGCCGGCGATCTTGTCGAGGCCGCTTGCCTCCAACCGGGACCGCACCAACTCGATCGTCTCTTCGATGCGCGGCGCGACGATTCCAACTAGGAAGGATTTCGGTATTTGCACCGGCTGACCGTCTTCGTCAGGGGCGACCTGCGGAACCGTTACCATCTCGCGGTCGTCGGCGTGCGACGACAGGCAATTGCCGTGCAAGGTTTTCAGGCGTTCCGCTTGTGGGACCGGAGTCGACAGGCCGCGGGCGATATCGTTTGTCACATGCCCGCCGCCGATCTGGATCGAATCCACATGAACCAGTGCACCGTCATAGAACACTGCGAGTGATGTGGTGCCGCCGCCCATATCGATGACCGTCACGCCGAGATCGATTTCGTCTTCGACGAGGCAACCGAGCCCGGCAGCATAGGCGCCGACGACGATGTCGCTGACGTCCAGCAGACAGCGTGAGACGCAAGTGGCCATATTGTGAACCGCGCCGGCTTTGGCGCTGACCTTGTGCATGCGGACGCCGAACGAACTGCCGTGCAGGCCGCGCGGATCGCGGATGCCGTTGGCGCCGTCGACCACATATCCGACCGGGATGGCGTGGATCAACGTCCGTTCGTTGACGTCGGTGTCGGTGCCGCATTCATGAAGCAGGCGGCGAATATCCATGTCGTCAATCGCGCCGCCGCGCAGCGGATGTTCAAAGGAATGAGAATGGCTGCAGGGGTGACCGCCGGTCAGGTTGACGATGCTCGAGCGGATGGTCACGCCGGCCATTTGTTCGGCGGCGTGGACGGCCGACAGAACGGACTGCTCGGCCGATTCCATGTCGACGATCAGCCCGGCGCGGACGCCCTGGCTGGCTTGATGGCCGATACCGGTGACACGGATTACGTCATTCTCGTCCGCTTCACCGATAAAGCAGCATATCTTCGTCGACCCGATATCGAGTGCCGATATGATGCCGTTATTCGCCAAGATTGATCATCCTTCCTTGCATTCGATCCCTGTTCGACACGCCGTCTATGTCTGATCGCCGCGGTGTGCCGCCGCGGTCGGTTTCCGGTTCATCCGGACGGTCATCTTGTCCGGGACGCGAAGGTCCACGGCGGAGATATCGCGTTTCAGGAGGCCATGCTCCTTTTCCAACTCGCTCAATTTTCGCCACGCGGCTTCCGGGTTTTCGGCCGGCAGGCGAATATCGATTGTGTTTTCGATTCGAATATTCCAGCGGCGGCCGCTGACCCATACCGCGTGCGTGACCCGGCTCATCATCTCGGGTTCGCCCGCGAGCATCGTTAGCAGGGCGGCTGCGTGCTTCGGCGCGTCGTCGCCGATGATAATCTTGAGCTTGCGGTATCGGTTGAGCCCTTGCGAACCGATGATCGCGCCGCTTTGGTCGACGAGCAGGAACTTCTTGTTCTTCTGCCAGATCGCGACGGGTTCGCGTTCCGTCAGATAGACCAAGATGGTGTTGGGCAGGCGCCGTTCGATGCGGGCTTCGGCGACCCAACCCAAATCTTCCAGCCGTTGTCGCGCGCCGTCAGGATCGAAGAACAAGATAGGTTCGCCGACGCGCGTCTGCAGCGCGTCCAGCAGTTGTGCCCGTGTCGCTTCCTTGCGGCCGGCCACATAAACTTCGCGGACGGAGAAACCGGCCCAAAGCGTGGCATCGGCGATGGCAGTGCGCGTCGCATTCACGATCCGGCCCGGCAGATCGACGCCCGACGCCCAGAGCAAGCCGCCGATCACCATGCCGATCGCCGTGAGTGCGCCGCTGCCATACAGCAGCCACCGCCGGCTCGGAGTCAGTTCGAATTGGAATCGCTCGGTAATCCGTCCCCATAGGGTGGTCTGGCGCCGCGAGTGCCGCCGTGTCGCGGTGGCGCGTCGTGCTTTCCCTACGCGTCGCATGCTGCGTTCTCCACCATCCAACTGACCAGCTCGGGGAAGGACATGCCGACATGCTGTGCCTGCTCGGGCACCAGCGACAGGGGCGTCATGCCCGGCTGCGTGTTGATTTCCAGAAGATACAAGTCTCCGGGATTGCGCATCGTGTCGTCGTATCGAAAGTCCGCCCGGGTAACGCCGCGGCATCCCAGCGCGCGGTGCGCAGTTACCGCGTTTTCAACGCAAAGCTGCGCAATTGAATCCGGGATCGGTGCGGGACAGAGATGCACGGTTTTGCCGTCGGTATATTTCGCTTCGTAGTCGTAAAAACCGTCGTTCGGGCGCAGTTCGGTCACGCCGAGCGCCCGGTCGCCCATAACGGCAACGGTCAATTCGCGGCCGGGAATGTACGGCTCGACGAGCGCGTCGGATCCGTATTGCCAATCGTCGACCGGCAGGTAGTTGTCGCCGGGAAGGATGATGTGCACGCCGACGCTTGATCCTTCATTATTCGGTTTGATCACATAGGGAGGATCGATCACGATTCCGCCCCGCAAATCGCCGACATGCAGAACTTGGCCCTCCGGACATTGGATTCCGGCCGACTTGAAAATCTCTTTCGAACGCGCCTTGTCCATCGCCGTCGCCGAGGCGAGCAGACCGGAATGCGTGTAGGGAATCTCAAGAATATTGAGCATTGCCTGAATATGGCCGTCCTCTCCAAAACGTCCGTGCAACGCGTTGAATACCGCATCGGGGCGGGGCTCGAGTCTTTTCAACAAAGCCTCGATGTCGCGCGTTACGTCGATCTCCTCAACGTCGTACCCACTCTCGCGCAGGGCCGCTGCACATTCCGTGCCGCTGCTGAGCGATACATCACGCTCCGCCGACCACCCGCCTAGAAGCACCGCGACACGCTTGCTCATTCCCGGCCTCCGTTCTCGGCGACGCCAACCCGCCGAATTTCCCATTGCAGTTCCACGCCGCATGTATCAACGACCCGGCGACGGACTTCTTCGCCTAGGGCTTCCAAGTCATGCGCCGTGGCCGACCCGGTATTGATCAGGAAGTTGCAGTGTTTTTCCGATACGGTCGCGCCACCGACGCGCAGTCCGCGGCAACCCGCGGCGTCGATCAGTTCCCAGGCGTGCTGGCCGTCGGGATTCTTGAACGTCGACCCGCCGGTCCGGCTTCGGATCGGCTGCGTCTCGTTGCGGGCAGCGCCGATTTCGTCCAGGCGCGCGGAAATTTTTGCCGGGTCGTCCAACTCGGCGGCAAGCGTCGCCGATACAAAGATGTGATCGTCGGGCACGCTGGAATGGCGATAGCTGAATCCCATCGCTTCGGCGTCGAATTGATGTGCGCCGCCATTCCGATCGAGGGAATCGGCGTTGATCAGTACGTCCTTTACCTCGCGTCCGTAGGCGCCGGCATTCATGCGCAGTGCACCGCCGACCGTTCCGGGTATGCCGGAGAGGAATTCTAGTCCGCCGATACCGTTCTCCGCCGCGAACCGCGCCACGTTGATGTCGAGCGCGCCAGCGCCGGCCACGACGCCGGATTTGGTCAAGGCAGTCTCGTTGAACGTGCCGCGCAGGCGGATGACCACGCCGGGAATGCCGCCGTCGCGGATCAACAGGTTCGAGGCGACACCGAGCACGGTCACCGGAACGTCCGGCGTTGTGCCGGCGAGGAATTGTTGCAGATCGTCCTTGTCGGCCGGCAGGAACAACACTTCCGCTGGTCCGCCGACGCGGAACCACGTGTAGCGTGCCAAGGCGACGTCTTCCCGATACTCCCCGCGGACTGCGGGAAGCCGGTCGATTAAGCGATCGGGGTGTTTAAGTGCCGCCATGGCCATCACCCAGCTCCCGCCGCGTCTTGGAGCGCTTTGAGCTTCTCGGGCAGTTCGTTTGCCCAAACCGTGCTCGTGCCGGCGCCGAGACAGACCACCATGTCGCCGTCGCCCGCGATGGCCGCGACGATCTGGGGCAGGTCGTCCGGGTCGCCAAGCGCCAGGACATGGCGATGTCCCCGGGTGCGGAGCCCTTCGATCAACGCGTCCCGGTCGGCGCCGGGGATCGGCTTCTCGCCCGCCTCGTAGACATTGGAGACGATGACCGTGTCGGCATCGTTGAAGCAGGCGCAGAATTCCTCGAAAAGGCTTTCCAACCGGGAGTACCGGTGCGGCTGTACGACGGCGATGATGTTTCCTTCCGTCGCCGAGCGTGCCGCCTTCAAGACCGCCGTAATTTCGACGGGATGGTGGCCGTAGTCGTCGATGACGGTGATGCCGCCCGCTTCGCCGGTGTTGGTGAAACGCCGTTTGACGCCTTCGAACCCGCCCAACGCGCTGACGATCGTCGTTTCGTCGATGGACATTTCATTGGCGACGGCGATCGCGGCCAGGGCATTCTGGACGTTGTGGTCGCCGAGCATAGGCAGATGAACGTCGCGAAGCAGTCTGTCGTCGCCACTACGGCCGCCGATATGGACATCGAAGGTGACTCCGTCCAGTCCAGGGCGGAGATTTTCTCCGCGTACTTCCGCCTGCGGATTGAGTCCGTAGGTGATGAGGCGACGATCCGAAATGCTGCCGATCATCGCCTGGACTTCGTGATGGTCGATGCACAACGCCGCGAAACCATAGAAGGGCAGGTTCTGGACGAAGCTGCGGAAGGCGGCGCGCTCCTCGTCGAAGGTGCCATAGAAATCCAGGTGCTCGGGGTCCATGTTCGTGACGATGGCGATTGTCGCGGGCAGTTTGACGAAGGTGCCGTCGGATTCGTCCGCTTCCACGACCATCCACTCGCCTTCGCCGAGCCGGGCATTGGTGCCATAGGCGTTGATGATGCCGCCGTTGATCACCGTCGGGTCGAGATCGGCCCCGTCCAGGATGGACGCGACCATCGACGTCGTAGTGGTCTTGCCATGCGTGCCGCCGACCGCGATCGCCCATTTCAGGCGCATCAACTCGCCAAGCATTTCGGCGCGGCGGACCACGGGGATCAGTGTTTCCCGGGCCACCACCACTTCGGGGTTGTCGGCCTGCACCGCGGTCGAGATGACGACGACCTGCGCGTCGCCCAGGTTCGAGGCGTTGTGGCCGATATGCACGGTGATGCCCAATTCCCGCAGGCGTACGACATTGGCGCTTTCGGCCAGGTCGCTGCCCTGCACTTTGTAGCCCAGGTTGTGCATCACCTCGGCGATGCCGGACATGCCGATTCCGCCGATTCCGACGAAATGGATCGTGCCGATGGACAGAGGCATGCTTCTCATTCCGCGGCCTCCCTTGAATGCGTTCCGGTGATCGTGTCGCCGTTGTCTGAATATCCCGCGGCGGACAGGACCAGATCCGTCAGGTTGTCCGTTGCGTTTCGCATGCCGATCTGTCCGGCGCAGAGCGCGGTCGTCCGAAGGCTCTTGGTGTTGGACAGCAGCGTGGTAAGCCGTGCGGCCAGGCTGTCGGCGGTAAAGGCTTCCTGCGGAATCATCCAACCGCCGCCGGCGTCGCACAGGCATTCTGCGTTCCGGGTCTGGTGGTCGTCCGTCGCATGCGGATAGGGCACTAGGATGGCGGGTCGGCCTGCTGCGGCAAGTTCAGCGATCGTGGACGCGCCGGCGCGGCAAATCACGAGATGCGCCGTCGCCAATTTGTTCGGCATGTCGGAGAAGAAAGGCGCCAGTTCCGCCTGCAGGCCGGCGTCGTCGTAGATTTTGCGCACAGCATCCAGGTCTTCGGCTCGGCATTGTTGCGTCAGCCGAAGGCGTTTTTGAACGGTATCGGAAAGGCTGGTCAACGCCTCCGGTACGACCTTGCTGAAAACCGTCGCGCCCAGGCTGCCGCCGAAGACCAGTAGATTGATCGGCCCATCGTCTTCAATAGCCGGGTACGGTTCTCCGGCGATGCCGATGACTTCGGATCGTACCGGGTTGCCGGTCCAGACGGTCTTGGGTCGATCTTCGTCCCGGAGGTTTGCGACGGAGCGGAAGGCGGTTGCAATATTCGTGACCCGCGATGCGAACAGGCGGTTGGCGCGTCCGAGGATTGCGTTCTGTTCGTGAATGACTGTACGGCAACCGAGGCCCACGGCGGCGGCCATGGTCGGTGCGGAGGCGTAACTGCCGAATCCGACGACGGCCATGGGGTCGATGGATTTCAGAATTCGGCGCGCCTGCAGGAAGCCAATGCCGAGATCGGCCAAAGCGACCAGTCGTTGCAACGGCCCGCGGCCGCTCAGACCACCGGCCCGGATACGATAGGTGTCCGCCGTCGCCAGTGCGCCGTCCAGCGCGTTTGCCCGCCGGTCGGTGATCAAGGCGATCCGAATGCCGCGGTCGGCGAGCGCACCCGCCAATGACTGGGCCGGAAAGACATGGCCGCCGGTGCCGCCGGCGGCGAGTACAATGGGTTGGTTGGGCGCGTTCATCGGGAATCCCCCGGCCGTCGGCGCGTCAACGCGAGCATCATCCCCATACCGAAAGCGATCGCGAGGATCGATGATCCGCCATAGGAAATGAACGGCAAGGTCATACCCTTGGGCGGCATCAGATTGACCGAGGATGCCATATTGATCAGGGCCTGCAGCGAGAACTGCACCAGCAGACCTGTCGTCGCCAGGACGATGAACAAATCGTTGTCTTGCAGCACACGACTGAATCCGCGCAACACGATGGCGGCGAACAGCAACACGAGCAGCAGACAAGCGATGAGTCCAAACTCTTCGCCGGCGACGGCAAAGACAAAGTCCGCGTGGGCGTCCGGCAGGCTCGACTTGGCCGTACCCAAACCTGGCCCGGTGCCGAACAGACCGCCATTCTTGAAGGCTTCGAGCGCGCGGTCGATCTGGTAGCTGTCGCCGGCCTGCGGATTGAAGAAGCGGTCGACGCGGCTGGCGACATGCGGAAACACAAAATAGGCTGTCACCAACCCGCCGAGTCCGAGGATCAGCAAGAGGGCGACCAAGACCATGGGCAGGCCCGCCAGAAAAAACTGACTGAACCAGACGATGGTTACGACGACCGTCTGGCCCACATCCGGTTGGGCCAACAACAAGCCAACGACCACGAACAGCAAACCCGCGGAGATTGCGTTGCCGGGAATGTCCTCGCCGAGCCGCCGGGCCGCGAACATCCAGGCCGCTGTGACGGCGAAGGCGGGCTTGACGAATTCGGAAACCTGCAGCGACAGGCCACCCAAGGTGATCCACCGGCGCGCGCCCTTGATTTCGGTGCCGACCGCCAGCGTCAGCAACAACAGGCAGATCGAGGCCAGAAAGACCATGACCGCCAACCGCCGTACCTGACGGGCGTTGAGCATCGAAACCAGGAACAGAACGCCCATCGCCGGAACCACGAAGAGCGCTTGCCGCAGCAGGAAATGCGTCGGCGGCAGGTTGAGGCGTTCGGCGACGGCCGGACTTGCGGCACCCGTTAGAACCAACCCGATGCCGGTCAGGGCGCAGAGCAGGAAGAGGGACCACCGGTCGACGGTCCACCACCAACGCCCGAGGACGGACGTATCGGTCCGTGTCAGAGGGACCATCATGCGGCACCTCCGTCATAGCGGATGGTGCGGGCGCCACCGGGCAGCGCGGCGACGGCGCGGCAGAAGCTGCGGCCCCGTTCCTCGAAATTCGGGAATTGATCGAAAGACGCACAGGCGGGAGACAGCAGCACTACCGCATCGGGATTGCCGTCCCGTTGCGCCATCGCATGCGCGGCTCGGACGGCCGAGTCCAAGTCGCCGCACTGTGTCGTTGCGACCTGTCCCTCGAGCGAGCGGCCGAAATCATCCGCCGCTTCGCCGATCAGGAAGGCATGGCGAATGCGCGGGAAATACGATGCGGCGGCGTCGAGGCCGCCTTCCTTCGCCAAGCCACCGGCGATCCAATAAATATGCTCATAAGAGGAGAGCGCCCGGGCTGCGGCCTCGGCATTCGTCGCCTTGCTGTCGTTGACGTAGCGAATGCCGTCGATTTCCGCGGCGAGTTGTTGGCGGTGGGCCAAGCCCGGATAACTGCGAATGGCCTCCACGATAACGGACGGGTCGACATCCAGCACGCGGGCCACGGCATAGGCCGCGCTGGCATTCTGCGCGTTGTGGGTGCCGGGCATCGTGGGAACGTCGTCCAGGCTCAACACCGGGACATTGTCACCGTCCATGTCGTCGTACAGAAAACGGTCGATCGCATAGACGCCGCCGGAGACGCGATGATCGCCGGAGATGGGAATGACGCGCCGCGTTTCGTCTCCGCGCAGGGCGTCTGCGATGGATTGGCATATCTCGTCATCGATCCCGACGACCGCCGCATGGCCTGTGTTCTGGCCATCGAAAATTCGTTTCTTCGCGGCGACGTAACCGTTCATGCCGCCATGCCGGTCCAGATGGTCCGCGGTGACGTTCAACATTACCGCGATGTCGAAGGGGATCGGGGATGTCAGCTCGAGTTGGTAGGACGACATCTCGAGAACGTAGATGCCGTCCTCGTCCATGGGCGTGAGGTCGAGCGCCGGCATGCCGAGATTGCCGCCGATATCAATGGTCCGGCCGGCGTGATTCAGGATGTGGCCAATAAGCGCGGTGGTCGTAGATTTTCCATTTGTTCCGGTAATGCCGACGTAGCGTGCGTCCGGCTGTGCCTTCGCGAGCAGTTCGATGTCGCCGATGATTGCGCAGCCATGCTCTTTGGCGCGCGCGGCGACCGGATGTGGGGCGGGGTAGGTGTGCGGAATACCCGGGCTCAGAACAAGCGCGTCGACGCCATCCCATGGGTCCCTGGCAAGATCGGCGATCGGAATCCCGTCATCCGCCGCGGCGGCGCGGCTCGACTTTTGGTCGTCCCAGGCGCGCACGATTGCACCGCCGCGCTGAAGCGCACGGGCGGCAACCAGGCCGGATGCCCCGAGGCCCATTACGGCGAAGGTCTGACCACGATATGTCGACAGGTCGATCACTAGAGATTGTCTCGCTCTACCGCAGTTTCAGGGTTGCTAGTCCGACCAGCGCCAAAATCGAGGCGATGATCCAGAACCGGATGACGATCGTGGATTCGGCCCATCCCTTCTTTTCGAAGTGATGGTGCAGCGGGGCCATCGCGAAAACGCGCTTGCCCGTCAATTTGAAGGAGGCGACCTGGACGATCACCGAAACGGTTTCCAATACGAATAAGCCGCCGATGATCGCGAGCACCAGCTCATGTTTGGTGACGACGCTGATCGCGCCGAGCGCGCCGCCGACCGACAGCGACCCGGTGTCGCCCATGAAGACCATGGCAGGTGGTGCGTTGAACCACAGGAAGCCGAGGCTCGCGCCGACCATCGCGCCACAGAACACGGCCAACTCGCCCGTTCCGGCCACATAGTGGAGCTGCAAATACTCGGAATAGATCGAATTGCCGACGAGATAGGCAATGAACCCAAAGCAGGCGGCGGCGATCATGACCGGCACGATGGCTAGCCCGTCCAAGCCATCGGTCAGGTTGACCGCGTTCGAGGCGCCTACCATGACGAAGGCCGCGAATGGAATGAAGAACCAACCGAGATCGATCAGGATATTTTTGAAGAACGGCACCGACATGCTCGCCGCCAGGGGTTCGCGCGTCAGCATCAGGACCCAGACGGTCGCGCCGACGGCGATACCAACCTGCAACACAAGTTTGATTCTGCCGGGCAGGCCCTTCGAATCGCGTTTCGAAAGCTTCAGATAGTCGTCTGCGAAACCGACCGCGCCGAAACCCACGGTGACCATCATGACGATCCAAACGTAACCGTTGCTGATGTCGGCCCACAGGATGGTGCTGAGTACGATCGCCAGTAGGATCAAAAATCCGCCCATGGTCGGGGTGCCGGCTTTGGCGAGATGACCTTCCGGAACGTCCTCACGGATATTGGAGGCGCCGTTCTGCGTTGCGCGCAGCCACTTAATGACCATCGGGCCCAGCAGGAAACTGAGAATCAACGCCGTAATGATCGCGCCGCCGGTCCGGAACGTGATGTACCGAAACAGGTTGAAAGCGAGGAACTGATCGGCGAAAGGCGAAAGAAGATTATAGAGCATGGCGGATATCAAGCCTCCCCGGCGGCGCTGTGACCGTCTTCGCGGTCGAGCGCACGCAAAGCGTCCGCGATTGGAATCATCCGGCTGCCCAGCGATCCTTTAATCATGACGACATCCCCGGCGCGGACCGTATCCAGCACCCGGTCATGGATAGCGGCGCTGTCGGGGCCGTGTGCCGTGACGGCGCGACCCGATAGTGCGGCGACGAGATGCGCCATGTTGTCCCCGGCGGCGATGACGATATCGACACGGTTGCGCAGCACGTCGGGCGCGAGCGCTGCATGCGCGTCAGGCGCCGACTCACCTATTTCAAGCATGTCACCGAGCACCGCGATCCGACGTCCATCGCCGGACGGACTGGTAGCCCCCAATACATCGAAGGCAGCCCGCATCGAGGCTGGGCTGGCGTTGTAGCTCTCGTCGATCAGGACGAAACTGCCGTCCGTCAGGGTGATGGAGCGTTGTTCGCCGCGTCCCTTCATCGGCCTGATGCCGGCGAGGGATACCGCCGCGCGGTCCATGTCCGCGCCGATCATGTGTACGGCGCCGAGGACGGCAAGGCTGTTCATTACCCAATGATGGCCGGGCGCGCCGACGACATAGTTCAGCGTCCGACCGCCGAATTCGGCGGTTACGTTGCTGCCGTGCGGGCCTGGCTCGGCCTTCGTCAGGCGCAGTGTTGCATCCGGATGCCCGCCGAAGGAGCAAAGGCGCGTGACGCCGGCGGCTTCCGCGCTGCGGCGCAAGCGGTCGAAGTGACGGTTGTCGCGATTCAGGACGGCGCCGCCGCCATCGCGCAAACCGGTAAAGATTTCTGCCTTGGCGTCCGCGATGCCTTCTTCGGAGTCGAAGAATTCCAGATGAACCGATTCCACGGTCGTGATCAGCGCGACGTCCGGGCGGAGAATTTCCGACAACGGTGCGATCTCGCCGGCATGGTTCATGCCGAGTTCGTAGATGCCAAATTCAGTGGTTCGCGCCATCCGCGCGAGACTGAGCGGTAAGCCCCAGTGATTATTCAGGTTACCTTGGGTCGCCGCGGTCTCGCCTTGTTCGCCGAGCGCCAACGCCAACATCTCTTTGGTGCCGGTTTTGCCGACGCTGCCGGTGACGCCGATGATGCGGGCCGGTGCGCGGTCGCGGGCGGCGCGCGCCAGGTCGCGCATGCCGCGGTCCGTATCTTCGACCGCCAGCACGGGACTGGCCTCTGATTGCGTCGCCCAGGATTCGTTCACCATTGCGGCGGCGGCGCCCTTGCTCAGGGCATCGGCGACATGGGCATGGCCGTCGCTGTTGTCGCCCCGGATGGCAATGAACAGATCGCCGTGCCGCAAGCTCCGGCTGTCGATGGAAACACCGTTGGCGGTCCAAGGCGTCGGTGCGACGCCGCCGGTCGCCGCCGCAGCTTCCGTATGGGTCCAAAGCGCGGTCATGCGGTTTTCCCGGCGAGTTCGCGGATAACCGTAGCGTCATGGAAGGGGAGGACTTCGTCGCCGACGATCTGACCTTCTTCGTGGCCCTTGCCGGCGACCAACAAGACGTCGCCGGACGACAGGTCCGACATCGCGGCCGCGATGGCGGCGTGCCGGTCGCCGATCTCCGTCGCGTCGGGGCATCCGGCGAGGACCTCGCGGCGAATGTGTTGCGCGTCTTCGGTCCGCGGGTTGTCGTCGGTCACAAAGACGGTGTCCGCACGTTGCGCAGCGATGCGCGCCATCTCCGGCCGTTTGCCGGCATCGCGGTCGCCGCCGCAGCCAAACACCACGGCGAGTTTGTTCTGCACGTGGGGGCGCAGCGTTTTCAGAACGACATCCAAGGCATCGGGCGTGTGCGCGTAATCCACATAGACCGATACGCCGTTGTCCAACTGCGCGGCCAATTCCAGCCGGCCTGGCACGCCATCGAGCGTCGCGACATGCTGGAGAGCTGCGTTGACGTCGTCGCCGCAGGCTGCGATCAGCGCGGCGGCGCAAAGCATGTTGCTGACCTGAAAATCGCCGGGCAGCGGAAACTTGGTCGATAGCGTGTTGTCGAAGGCGCGGATTTGCAGGTCCCATCCTTCGGCGGATGGTTTTGCGTCGAGGCAGCACAGATTTCCGGTGTGCAGGCCATAACTGATGATGCGCTGCCGACGGTCTTCGGCGATTCCGCGCAAGCCTTCGTATTCCGGGCTTTCCGCGTTCAGGACGGCGACGCCGTCATCGCGCAGCAGTTCGATAAACAGCCGGCGTTTCGCGGCCCGGTATTTGTCCATCGTGCCGTGATAGTCGAGGTGGTCGCGTGTCAGATTGGTGAAGGCCGCAGCGGTCACCTGGACGCCGTCGAGACGGTATTGCTCGAGGCCATGGCTCGACGCTTCGAGGGCGAGATGGTTGACGCCCTGTTGCCGGAGGCTGGAGAGCGTGCGGTGCAGTTCGACCGGGTCAGGCGTGGTCAGGCTCGGGCCGCCCTTCAGATTGGGGCCGCGCACGCCGAGCGTGCCGAGACTCGCGGCCGGATGGCCGAGCCGGGTCCAGAATTGTTGGGTGAAATTCGCGACCGAGGTCTTGCCATTCGTGCCCGTTATCGCCGCAATTGTGCGGGGCTGTGCGCTGTAAAAGCGCGCGGCCATATGTGCAAGCTGGCGGCGGGGGTTGGAATCGGTGATGACCGCCACGTCGGTCGCGCGCGTGTCCTGCCGCAGGTTAGGCGGGCCAAGGACGGCTTTCGCACCGGCGTCGATGGCGTCGTCGATATAGTCCCGTCCGTCCTGTTGCGTTCCTGGAATCGCGGCAAACAAGAATCCGGGCCGAATCTTCCGGCTGTCCGCGCTCAACCCCGTGATTTCGACATCGGAGTCGGGGAGGCGGCCAGGTTTGCCGTTGTTTCCAAGAAGGCTAAAAAGACGCAAGCTTGGGACCCTCGTTTGGCAAGTTGACGGTGAGCAATTCCTGCAATTCCGGCGACGATTCATCGACCGGCGCCAGGCCGACGATCGGGCCCATTCGTTCCACCACCTGACGCACGACCGGTGCGGCAACCCAGCCGCCGGTCGCGTTGCCGAAGGTGGCCTTCGTGCCCTTCGGTTCGTCCAGGACGGCGAGCACGAGGTACTTCGGGTCATTCATCGGGAATGCACCGACGAAGGATGAAATCAGCGACTTCCGCTTGTAGCGGCCGTTGACTTGTTTCTCGGCGCTGCCGGTCTTGCCACCGACAAGAAAGCCCTTCGCAGCGGCGCGCCGGCCGGTTCCACGCTCGACGACGAGCCGCAGCAGGCGGCGCATCTCGTGCGATGTCCGTTTGGAAACAACACGTTGTCCCATCGGTTTCGGTGCGCCGGCTGCCCGCTTCACCAGGGTCGGCGGATAGTACACACCCTCATTCAGGACTGCCGACACGGCAGAGGCGAGCTGTAGCGGGCTGACCGCGATGCCGTGGCCGAAGGCGACCGTCATCGTGCTGATCGTCTGCCACCGAGCGGGAAGCAGCGGGCTGCCGACTTCGGGCAGTTCGATGGGCGACGGTTTCAGCAGGCCGAGTTTGCCGAGATAGTCCCGTTGTGTTTCGGTGCCGACGTCGATCGCCATTTTCGCAGCGCCGATGTTGGACGAATACATGAAGATTTCAGGCACGGACAGCCAGCGTTTCTTGGCATGGAAGTCGCGGATAGTGAAGCGCGAAATCTTGATCGGCTTGGTCGCGTCGTAGCCACCCTTCATGGTCACCACGCCAGCGTCCAGCGCCATGGCGGTGGTGAAGATCTTGAAGGCCGAACCCAATTCGTAGACGCCAAGGCTCGCGCGGTTCCGGCGCTGGTCTTCGCTGGCTTCGCCGGCCTGGTACGGCTCGAAATCGGGCAGCGACACAAGCGATAGCACTTCGCCGGTACGGATATCCAGAATAACGCCCGCGCCGCCGATCGCCTTGTATTCGTTGATCGCGCTGGACAGGGCGGTGTGCATGATGTGCTGAAGCCGCACGTCCAGGGTCAACTGCAGCGCTTCCCGTTCGGTGCGCAAGCGGTTGTCGAAGGTTTTCTCCAAGCCGGTCAGACCATGATTGTCGACATCGGTGAAGCCGAGGACATGCGAGAACAGGCGGCCGTGCGGAAAACTACGGGTTTCTTCGCGTTGGAAGGTTAGCCCGGGAATACCGAGGCGATGGATGCTCCATTGCTGGCCCGGCGTTAGTTTCCGCCGTAGCTTTACAAACCTGCGGTCCATGCGGAGCTTCTTGGCAATCTCTGACGCATTTGTATTCGGCAGCACCGACGCAACGAGTTGTGCGGCTTCGTCGGGGTCGATCACCAGCTTGGGATCCGCGATCAGCGAGGCGGTCGGCAGGCCGGTGGCAAGGATTGTGCCGTTGCGGTCGATGACGTTGGCCCGCTCGGTCTCGATTTTTTCGGATTGGGCAATGCGCCCGACGCGCGGTTCCTGGGCCGAGCGGACAACGGTAAGATCGACCAGCCGCAACCCGATGCACCCGAAGGCGAGCATCAGCACCGAGCCGGTGATGAAAAGGCGCGTGCGGCCGGTTTCGATGGCTTCGCGCACTGGTCCGTCGGCGATGAGCTTCTTGGACGGCACGCAGGGCAGCCGCCGCCCCGGCGCGCGGAGCGGTTTACGGGTCCCAAAGGTCAATTGTTGTCTTATCTTGCCGATCATCGTTCTGATCCTTCGGCGTTGCCAAACGCGTTATTTATTATTGTGACTGTGTCAGTTTCACGGCGGCGGGAAGGACATTGTCCGTCTCATCACCGGTGGGAATTCTGTCGACCGTCGTGATCTGATTAAGCGCGGGCGGTCGCAGCTTCGGCAGCAGGTCGTTGGCCAAGCGCGACAGGCGTTCCGGGCGGTTCAAATAGCTCCATTCGGCACGCAGGACATGAATCGCTTCCTGCTCCTGCAGTGCCTGCTGGTTCAACTCGCTGACGCGGTCCTCCAGCAATTCCACCTCGAAACTGACGCGGAACATCGCATAGCCGGCAACCATGATGAGCAACAGCCATCCTGCGATTGCATAGGTTCTCATGCTGCGATCCTCTCCGAGTTCGGCGGCCAGGCTGGATTGCCAGTACGTTCGGCGGCCCGCAGGCGCGCGGAGCGCGCGCGGGGGTTACGGTCGATTTCTTCCGGTGTCGGCGTCAGGCTGCGGCGGCGAAGAAGCCGGAAACTCGGTGCAGGCCGAGTTTCCGGCAGGGGCACGTGCCGTGACGTCCCGGCACTGTCGTCGCTTCGTTGCTGCAGAAATCGTTTTACGCGGCGGTCTTCCAGGGAATGGAAAGACACGACTACAAGTCGTCCGCCCGTCGTGAGGAGCTGTTCCGCCGCTTCAAGCGCCCGGTCCAACTCGCCGAGTTCGTCGTTCACATGCAGGCGCAGCGCCATGAAGGTGCGCGTCGCCGGGTCCAGGCCATCCTTCGCGCGCGGCACCGCACCCCGAACGATCTTCGCCAGCGCGTTCGTGCGGGTGATCGGGGAGTCGCTGCGCGCGGCCACGATGGCCCTGGCAATCCGGCGCGCGAAGCGCTCTTCGCCGAGGTTCCGGATGATATCTATCAGCTCGGCTTCGTCCGCCGTGTTGACCACGTCGGCAGCGGACAATCCGGATAACCCCATCCGCATGTCCAGCGGCCCGTCGGCGCGGAAACTGAATCCGCGCTCGGGCTGGTCGATCTGCGGCGATGAGACGCCGAGATCGAGCATGATCCCGTTGACGTGCTGAATGCCGCAGTCGCGCAGCAAACCCAGCATGTCGCCGAAGCGGCCATGCAGAACCGTGAGGCGGCCGCGATAGGCGGCGAGCAAGGCCTTTGCGCTGTCCACGGCTTCCTGATCCCGGTCGATCGCGTAGACCGTACATTTGACGGCGTCCAGGAGTGCGCGGGTGTATCCGCCGCGGCCGTAGGTGGCGTCGGCGTAGATTCCATCGGGCTGCGCGTTGAGATCCGCCAGGACTTCCTTGAGCATCACGGAGCCATGCTTTGGCGCGATCATGTGCCGTCTCCGGCACGTTGTTTCGCCCGGGCTTTCATCAGGTCGCGCGTCCGCTTGCGGTATTCCGTATGCACTGCCGTCGACATGATCAGGAACCGGTGGCCGCGGCCGACGAAGACCAGTTCGTCGCCCAAGTCGGTAAACTCCGTGAAGTCGGTCGGGATCATGATCCGGCCGCCGGTATCAATCGTCACCGGCTGCGCTTCTTCGATCAGCCAGCCCATATCCGCATCTTCGTCTTCGAAGGGGTTGATCCCGGTGGCGTCGCGCATTTGCTCCATGAAAGCGCGGTCGCAGGCTTCAAGACCTTCCTGGGTAGGGGAGGGATAAATGAAGATTTCGCGGTTGTTCTCCGGCGGCAATTCGGCACGCAATTTCGCCGGAAGTGAGACGCGCCCCTTCCGGTCGACTTTGTTGTCTTTGTATGTGCCGGCAAACAGTGCCATGGCGGCAGCCATCCCCCGAAATCGTTGCTACCTGTGCGACGCTTTGCGCCATCTTCATCCCGTCACCATCCGCCCGGTACTCCAAAGCCGAACGAGGCAACCTTTAGGATGATTTGGGATATCATGGGATTTTGTAGGCGGTCAATGGATTAAAGTAAAACGGACGGTAAAAGAACTAATATTTCATGTTCTCATCAGTCGAAATTGAGTCACTACAAATGGTCGGTACGAAAAACGAATCCACTAGGTGTAGTGTTCCCTGAATGTTTTTGTATAGTAATGCCTAGTGATGTTCTTTTAATGTTCTAAATATGTTCTTTTGACGACCACATCTTGAACTAATCGACTCACCTTTACTCCGGACGTTCTCCTCCGGTTTCGATGTTCCAGGCGGTGCGGTCGATGTCTAAATTTGAAAATGCCAGACGGTCTGTAAGCCGGGTTCTGTCCATTCTCGCGAAGAGAATGGGATGGCCATTCATCTGGGACGTCCGTCGCCGGACGCCTCGTGCGACCTACCCGGACGGCGGCACGAAAACGCGCGAATACCGTCCCTATTCGGTCTTGCTCCCGGTGGGGTTTACCATGCCGTCCGCGTTGCCGAGGACGCGGTGCGCTCTTACCGCACCCTTTCACCCTTACCCTGCGACCGGCGAACCGATGGCGGGGCGGTTTGCTTTCTGTGGCACTTTCCCTAGGGTTGCCCCCGCCGGGCGTTACCCGGCACCGTGTTTCCGTGGAGCCCGGACTTTCCTCCCCCCGGCTGGTTTCCCGTGCTGGAAGGCGGCCATCCGACCGTCTGGCCCCTGATGTATAGCGCTAATCTGCGGAGATTTCAGTCTTTTTGCGGCCATGCCGACATATGCAGTCAGGCGAGGCTGGCGACCAGTCCGGCAGTTATCCGACAGGTGTGCGGATCGGCGAGACCATCAATGCAGGCCGGGCGAAATCGCCGTTGGAATGCTGAAATCACATGGCGGCTGGAGATGTCGTATCCGTATTTTGCCAAGTCCTGCAGCGGGTTTGCGCTTGGCTTGGCGGCTTCCTCGGGCCATAGGCCGATCCTTGCCTCGGCCAGCCGCGGCCAGTCCATGAATTCGCCCGGATCGAGCTTACGGTCCGGCGCGATATCGGAATGTCCGACCACGTTGCGGGCCGGAATGGTGTGGCGGTCCACGATGTCTTGTGACAGGTCGATCAGTGCCTGCATTTGCAGCTCGGGGAATTCGCGATAGCCGAACTCATGGCCGGGATTGGCGAGTTCGATGCCAATGGACCGGCCGTTAATGTCACGTTCGCCGCGCCAAAAACCGAGTCCCGCATGCCAAGCGCGTTTGGATTCATCGATGAGTCGGTGAACACCGCCGTCCTCGTCGATCAGGTAATGGGCGCTGACCTGTGATGCACGATCGCACAGGCGCGCCAATGCGGCGCCAGCGTCTTCCATGCCCGTATAGTGCAGCACCAGCATATCGACCGGAGTGTCCGGCGCCCGATCGTTGAAATTGGGCGACGGCCGCTCCGCGATGGCGGGACCGGTCAGGACATCCCCCGTTCCGCGGCAACCATGTCATAGGCAACGTTGATCGCGGCGAGCTTCTGGTTCGCAACGGCGATGAATTCTTCCGGCATCCCCTGGGCGACAAGCCGGTCGGGATGGTTGTCGCGCACCAGTTGGCGATAGGCGGATTTCAGGTCGTCGTTGGAAATCGTCCGCGAGACACCGAGGATTTGATACGGGTTGGCGTTGTCCGGACCGTGCCGGATGGCCGTGACCCGCTCGAACGCCGACCGGTCGAGACCGAAGATATCGGACACGGCACGCAGAAAAGTTGTCTCTGACTCGCGCAATTCGCCGTCGGCCCGCGCGATAGACGTAAGGCAGAAGAGAAGTTCTTCGAGGATCGCGGCGTTGTCCTGGAACATGTCGGCGATCTGTTTTGCGTAGGGTTCGAAACCGTGACTGTCCTTGCGGGCCTGATCGAAGACTCGCGCGACATTCTTCACTTCGTGCTGCGGTACCTTGAAGACTTTTTTGAAGGCGCGAATTTCGTCCTGCGTGACCGTGCCGTCGGCCTTGGCCATCTTCGCGCCCAGGACCACGACGGCGATCGTGAACGCGATCGACTTGGTGGCGTCTTCCGGCTGCGGTTTGGCGGCGCGCATTTTGTCCACCGCATGTCCGGCGACCGCACCGATGATCGCGCCCAAGGGCCCGCCGATGGCAAAGCCGCCGACGCCGCCCAGGATTTTTCCCCATATGCTCATGCAGGGCTAACTTAATCCCGCTTGCCGGCGCGGGCAATCGGCCATCGATTGCGCTCGCATCATGGCCGCTGCTGTGCGGTCGCGGTATCCGAAGGTTTCGGTTCCGTGCCGTTGCTGCCGCCGAGGCGGCCGATCCCGGGTAGCTTGATGGCAAGATCCAAAGGATCGACGCCGACGGTAAGTCCGATCAGATTGACTTCCAATCCTTCCTCGACGCCGGCGAGCACGCCGACTAATCCGAACAGCGAGAATTGGTAGCCGGTGCCGCTGGGCGTCGCCGCGACAATGTGGCCTTCGCGCGCATCCAGCCAATCTTTGCCGATTGCGGTGGGCGGCAGGTCCAGTTTCAATTCTGGCGCGGCCCGGCCGAGCCACGCGATGAAGGTGTTGCTGTTGGGACCGGGCCAGACCGTATAGGAGTTCTTGTACGGATAGGCGCGCGCCGCCGTGTCGATCCGGTCGATCACATCGTCGACGCTGTCGCCACGCAATTCCGCGATGATCTTCGGCTTGTTGCCGAACCAGTAACGGTCCGGTGCTTCCTGATGGATGACCACCGCCGGCAGCCCGCCGCGGACGCGCCAGCCGATGACCTCATAGACCGTGTATTCGAGTTCGTTCGTTTTCTTCGCCGAAATCCAGGTGTGGACACCGAACGCGCCGCGCCAACTGAAGGCGCGGGCGGCATAGACTTGCACGATCGCCGCGGGATGCGCCGACGGATCGGGCGCGATGCCGGCGGGTTCGCGCGAGGCGTTCCACCAATCGGTGTTGGATTTTCCGGCCATCAGGGTGGTTATCGGACCTGCCAAGAGAATGAGAATAACGGCGGAAACTCGGGCGAGCCACTTAATGAGTGTGTTCATGAAGCAATCTAAATAGGACGGGTGTATGTGTCGACAATGTCCCGTGGGGGTGAATATAGGATTAAGCCATCGCTGCGGCGTTGCACATTCATCGTAGGCGGCCAATTATGCCGGGAAAGCGCCAATTCCTTGGCTTGATCACGGATTGTTGAAGGCAGGAATACCGGAATGACCGAGCAAGCAGATGCCCGCTGGCAGTTTTGGATCGATCGCGGCGGCACGTTCACCGATATCGTGGCCCGGCAGCCGGATGGCGCGTTGGTGACGCATAAGCTGTTGTCCGAGAATCCGGAGCATTACCAGGATGCCGCGGTGCAGGGCATTCGCGATCTGTTGCAGCTCACGCCCGATCAGCTGATCCCGTCCGATGCCGTAGATGCAGTCAAGATGGGCACGACGGTGGCGACCAATGCGCTGCTCGAACGAAGCGGTGACCGAACGCTTCTGGTCACGACGACCGGATTTCGGGACGCGCTGAGGATCGGATACCAGGCACGGCCGCGCTTGTTCGACCGGCGAATTGAATTACCGGAACTGTTGTACGAGCGGGTCGTGGAGGTCGATGAGCGGGTGAATGCCACCGGCGATGTTCTGACGCCGCTCGACAGTGAAGGGGCACAACAGTTGCTGCAAGTCGCCTTCGACGACGGTATCCGATCGGTTGCGATCCTGTTCATGCATGGCTATCGCTTCCCGGATCACGAGGCACAGGTTGCCGCGATCGCGCGCGAGATCGGGTTCACGCAGGTCTCGGCAAGTTACGCGGTCAGTCCGTTGATGAAGCTGGTCGGCCGCGGCGATACCACGGTTGTCGACGCCTATCTGTCGCCGATCCTGCGCCGCTACGTGGATCAGGTCGCGGACCAGATGGGCGACACGCGGTTGATGTTCATGCAGTCCAGCGGCGGGCTGACCGATGCGCGGCTGTTCCAGGGCAAGGACGCGATCCTGTCTGGCCCGGCCGGAGGTATCGTCGGCGCGGTGCAGACGGCGGCACAGGCCGGGTTTAAGAAGATCATCAGCTTCGACATGGGCGGAACGTCGACCGATGTCGCGCATTACGACGGCGAGTACGAGCGCGCCTTCGAAACGCTGGTCGCCGGTGTCCGCATGCGCGCACCGATGATGCAGATCCATACGGTCGCGGCGGGCGGGGGATCGATCTGCCAGTTCGACGGCGCGCGTTACCGGGTCGGGCCGGAGTCCGCCGGGGCCAATCCGGGACCGGCTTGCTATCGTCGCGGCGGTCCGCTCACGGTGACCGACTGCAACGTCATGCTCGGCAAACTGCAGTCGGATTTCTTTCCGCATGTCTTCGGGCCGAATCAGGACGCGCCGCTCGACGATGCGGTGGTGAGGGAAAAGTTCAGCGCGCTCGCCGAGGCGATTCGCAAAGCGACGGGCGACGCGCGCAGCCCGGCGGAAGTCGCCGACGGGTTCCTCAAGATCGCGGTCGAGAATATGGCGAACGCGATCAAGAAGATCTCGATCGAGCGCGGCTACGACGTGACCGAATACACGCTGTGTTGTTTCGGCGGTGCGGGTGGGCAGCATGCCTGTTTGGTTGCCGACGCGCTCGGCATGACGCAGGTGCTGATCCATCCCTTCGCCGGTGTGCTGTCGGCCTATGGTATGGGGCTGGCTGATATCCGGGCGATCCGCGAACGCACGGTGGAGGAGGTCCTGGACAATTCCGTAATGCCGTCGGTCAACGCCGCGCTGGATGGATTGGCGGTGGACGCCGAGCAGGAAGTTCTGGATCAGGGTGTGGAGCCCGACCGCATTCGCGTGCACCGACGGCTCCATCTTAAATACCAAGGTACCGATACGGCACATGTGATCGATCTCGATTCCGTCGAAGCGATGGTCGCGGCATTCGAGGAGTCGCATCGCCAGCGCTATGGCTTTGTCATGCAGGAAAAACCGTTGATCGTGGAAAGCGTCGCCGCCGAAGCGGTCGGCCTTGCCTCCGATGTTGGCGAAAGGACGAAAACGGCAGCGGCGACTGGGGCCGCGCCTGAACCACGTGCGAGCGTGCAGGCGCGAATGGCCGGAGCGGATCACGAGGCACCGGTCTTCGACGTCACCGATTTAAGATCCGGGCAGCGCATCATGGGTCCGGCGGTCATTGCCGAGCCAGTCGCGACGACGGTTCTCGAACCCGGCTGGGAAGCTGAAATGACCGGCGCGGGTGATCTGGTGCTGCGCCGCGTGGTCCCGCTCGACCGCGTCGTGGCGATCGGCACGCATTGCGACCCGGTCATGCTCGAGGTCTTCAACAATCTCTTCATGTCGGTCGCGGAGCAGATGGGCCTGACGCTGCAGAACACGGCCTATTCGGTGAACATCAAGGAGCGGCTCGATTTCTCCTGCGCGGTGTTCGACGCGAAAGGGCAGCTCATCGCCAACGCACCGCATATGCCCGTGCATCTGGGATCGATGGGCGAGAGCGTGCGCGCGGTAATCGACAACAATGTAGGGACGATCCAGCCGGGCGACGTCTATGTCTTGAACGCGCCCTATAACGGCGGAACGCATCTGCCGGATGTCACGGTGATCACGCCGGTCTTTGACGACGACGGCCGGTCGATCCTGTTCTACGTGGGCAGCCGGGGCCATCACGCGGACATCGGCGGAACCATGCCGGGGTCGATGCCGCCCGACACCAAGACCGTCGAGGAAGAAGGCGTGTTGATCGACAATTTCAAACTGGTCGACCGCGGCGATTTCCGGGAAGCGGCAATGCGAGGCCTGCTCGCGTCGGGCGACTATCCCGTTCGCAATGCGGATCAGAACGTCGCCGACCTGAAGGCGCAGATCGCCGCCAACGAGAAAGGCGTGCGCGAGCTGCACCGTATGGTCGATCATTTCACCCTGCCCACGGTCGTCGCCTACATGGAGCATGTGCAGGCGAATGCCGAGGAATCGGTGCGCCGCGTTATCGACGTGTTGAAGGACGGCAGTTTCGCCTATGAGATGGATGACGGCAGTGTCATCAAGGCTACCATTTCGATCGACCGGGAAAAGCGCAGCGCGCGGGTCGACTTCACCGGCACCAGCCCGCAACGACCGACCAACTTCAACGCGCCGTCGGCGGTGTGCCGGGCGGCGGTCCTCTATGTCTTCCGGACGTTGGTCGATGACGACATCCCGATGAACGAGGGCTGCCTGAAACCCATCGACATCGTACTGCCAGAAGGCTGCATGCTGCGTCCGGCCTATCCGGCCGCCGTGGTCGCGGGCAATGTCGAGACGTCGCAATGCATCACCGATACGCTCTATGGCGCGCTCGGTGTGATGGCGGCGGCACAGGGGACGATGAACAACGTCACCTTTGGCAACGACCGGCATCAGTATTATGAAACGGTCTGCGGTGGGTCGGGGGCCGGCCCGGATTTCGATGGCACGTCGGCGGTGCATACGCATATGACCAATTCCCGCCTGACCGATCCAGAGGTGCTGGAGTGGCGCTTCCCGGTCATCCTCGAGCGGTTCGAAATTCGGAACGGATCGGGCGGGCGCGGCCGCCATTCCGGCGGTGACGGCACGGTGCGGCGGATGCGCTTTCTCGAGGAAATGGAACTGGCGATCCTGTCAGGCCATCGCGTAATCGCGCCCTACGGCATGGCTGGCGGCGAGCCGGGCGCGTGCGGCCGGAACTGGGTCGAACGAGCAGACGGCAGCCGGACGGAAATGAGCGGCACCGATGCCGTAATGATGCATCCCGGCGATGTCTTCGTGTTGGAGACGCCGGCGGGCGGTGGCTACGGCGAACCCGCGGTGCAGCGAGACGCCGCAGACTAACCGTACCGCAGCGGCTTTACGGCCCTGTCGACGCCAACTCGGCTTTCGGTTTGTAGCCGCTCCACGCAAACCAATAGGCGATATGGCCGCCCAAACGGCGTAGCGATTTGCCGTCCGGGCCGGTGAGGGCGGTTTCGGTCTCAGTCCAGGCCCGACCGCCGGTGACCAGCTTGCCGTTCTTTGACGCGAACTGTTTTCCTTCGGACGCATAGGCGCGGACCGTGCGGGTCGCCGCATCGCCGATCAGCACGACCGGAAGGTCGCCGATGCGGTCGTTTATCACGCGCCGGTCCTTGAAGAAGGCGATCGGCCAGGCTTTCTCATGGGCGCCGTCGCGCAGGGCGAAGACGAAGTCTTTCGGCTTCAGGCGTTTGTCCAGGGTCCGTGCCGGGAACATCAGATCGGGGCTGGCGAAATACTCGCCATACGGCAAGCCGGGCTCATACGGCCGGTGGTGGCCGGTGTTGAGCGACAGGACCTTGGTCTTGGGATGTCGTTTTTGCCACTGCTGCCAGCTCGTGATCGTAACGGGCCGAATTTTCAGCTCGATGTCGGAGCCGGTCAGTTCCCCGACGACGGGGCGGCCGGTGAATTGGTTCCACAATGAGTTGGTTTCGCGGTCGAACATCAGCTTGTTGGAGCGGTAGAGCAGTCCTGACGAGCCGAACACGAATGGCTTCTCACGGCCGTCGACCCGAGTCTCGAACAGGATGCCCGATCCGCAGAGCGTGCAGTAGGCCAGCGCGACCGGCACGCCGCCGATCACGTCATTGAACATCTCGTGCCAGTTGAGGATGCGCAGCGGGTAGGCTCGCGCGTCCCCGTTGATTTCGACGCCGAAGACGAGCTCGTCCTTGGTGAGGTAGGTCGCCTTCTCTGGCGCGATCAGCTCGGGATTGTCGAGCGACGGGATGCCGTCCTTCAGCACGCCGCCCCAGACGATCTCCTCCAGCCGGATTTCGTGTTTCACTTTCGGATACACGAAACTGACAAAATTAGGGTCGATGGCGATCAGCGCGCGCGCTTTGAAGGCGTCGAACCCGGGGAAGGGTTTGATTTCCGGATGCGCCTCCAACCACAGCATCCAATCCGCCCATTCGCGCTGTTTCTGGTCGTCGATGCCGCTCAGGTCGCGCAAGGCCTCGTTGACTTTGTCGATGTCGTCGTCGAAATAGCGCAGCGCCAGGATCAGCGCGGGGATTGCATCCTTTTTTCCCCGGTCCCGCAGGGCGTGGATCGCCGCATGCCGGTGGCCCGGGTCGCGATGAATGAGATGATGGGCCGCAGCGAGGACGAGCACAGCTTCGCGCTCTTCCTTGTTCATTGTTTTCTGGTCGGGCTTCTTCTCGGATTTCGCGGCGGCCGGCGGCGTTTCCGGCGCGCCGGCAGGCTTGGGGGCGGAATCGGCCCAGACCGCCGTGCTGGCGATGAGGGCGATCGAGGCGGCAAGCGCGGAGAGGCGTTTTTTCATGCGAAATCCTTCGTGGCTCTGCCTCTACATGCCCATCCTGCCGGACCGTCTCAAATGAAGGCGGGTCACGATTGCGTCACACCGACGCAGGGTCAGATGGGCATTTGAGCCTCATTTGCCGCGAATGCATGGACCTGACTGTTGCATTTTCACACCACCCTGGGAGGATTCACGCTCAAATCGGCGTGAGGTGTGATGCAGCTTCTTGGCTGATTAAGGATTCGAGCCTATTTGATTAGTCAAAGAAACAATTCGACACAGGACCTACCGTGACCCGATTGATCAGAAGCGCGACTAGGATGTTGCTCGTTGTGGCCGCTCTCGGCCTGACGGCGGGCATGGCGGCTGCGCTGCCGTCCAGTCTGCCGAGCAGCGACCGATTGGATTTCGTGGTCACCCGCAATGGCGAGGCCATCGGCACCCATCGCTACCGGTTTACCCGCAAGGGCGACCGTGTGAAGGTCGATATCCAGACTGAAATCGACTTCAAGCTGCTGTTCGTGCCGCTTTACCGCTTCCGCCACGTTTCACAGGAAGTCTGGGATGGCGACAAACTGGCGTCGCTGAAGTCGAGCACCAACGATAACGGCGAACCGGTCAAGCTGGAGGTCCGCTCTATCGACAAATCCTTGGCGGTCAATGGCAAGAAGACCATCGAGAAAGTGGACCCCCGGGCGGTTCCGGCCAGCCTGTGGAATTCTGTATTGGTCAACCGTAACCAGATGGTTGGCACGGTCGACGGGTCGATCATGGAAACGCAGGTGACCCGGCTCGGCGATGATGTGGTCAAGGTCGGCGGCCAATCGATTGCGACGGATCATTACCGTGTGACCGGCGACTACCAGCGCGAGCTTTGGTACGACCGGACGGATGGGACATTGGTTCGCGTACGGTTCACGGCGAGCGACGGCTCCGAAGTCGAATACGTTCGCTCTAACTGACGCGCGGCGCGGCTCGGTTGAACCGCTTCCGGCTCGGGTTTACTCTCCTTCTCGATCAATTTGATGGCCGTTTGGCCGGGAGGAAGGCGTGACGGCGAATGCAGCCCATGCCATCGTAACCGACGCATTTATCGAGGAATTGCAGGCCATTCTTGGCGACCGGGTCTCGACGGCGAAAGCCGTTCGCGATCATCACGGCAGTGGCGAGGACTATTTCCCGATCCAGCCGCCGGACGCCGTCTGTTTCGTCCAATCGACCGAGGAAGTCGCGCAGATCGTGTCGCTCTGCGCGCGTGATCGGATACCGGTCGTCCCCTACGGCACCGGCACCTCGCTGGAAGGACATATCCAGGCCATCCATGGCGGCATCAGCATCGATTTGAGCCAGATGGATGCGGTGCTGGAGGTCAACGGCGAAGACCTGGATTGCCGCGTGCAGGCGGGTGTCACGCGTAAGCAGTTGAATACATATCTCCGCGATACCGGGCTGTTCTTCCCGATCGATCCCGGCGCCGACGCATCGCTGGGCGGCATGGCCGCCACGCGGGCGAGCGGCACCAATGCGGTGCGCTATGGCACGATGCGCGAAAACGTTCTCGGCCTGACGGTGGTCCTGCCCGATGGGCGGATCGTGCGGACCGGCGGCCGGGCCCGCAAATCGGCCGCGGGGTACGACCTGACCCGGCTCTACGTAGGGTCCGAGGGTACGCTCGGCGTGATCACCGAGGTCCACCTCCGGCTTTACGGCATCCCGGAATCAATTACGTCGGCGGTCTGCCAATATCCTTCGCTGGAAGACGCGGTGAACACGGTCATCCTGACCATCCAGTCCGGAATTCCAGTGGCCCGGATCGAATTATTGGACGAGATGCAGATGCGCGCCTGCATCGCCTATTCGGACCTGCAGGGATACGACGAAAAACCGACCCTGTTCTTTGAGTTCCATGGCACCGAGGCGTCGGCGGCCGAACAGGCCGAACTGGTGCGGGCGATTTCCGACGATTTCGGCGGCAGCGCCTTCCAATGGACCGCCAAGGCGGAAGAGCGAACGGCTTTGTGGCAGGCGCGGCACGACGCATTTTACGCCGGCCTGGCGCTGGAACCGGGCAAGAAGGGCATCGCCACGGACGCCTGCGTGCCGATTTCGCGGCTCGCGGAATGCATTCTGGAGACGCGGAAGGATATCGACGCGTCCGGGTTCGTCGCACCGATTGTCGGCCATGTCGGCGACGGGAACTTTCATCTCATCATTTTGGTCGACCCGGATGATGCGGACGAGATGCGGCGGGCATACGAACTCAACGACCGGCTGATCCAGCGCACGCTTGCCTTCGGCGGCACTTGTACCGGTGAGCACGGTATCGGTCAGGGCAAGATGCACTTTTTGACCGCGGAACACGGCGATGCGGTCAGCGTCATGCGGGTTCTGAAGCAATCGCTCGATCCCGACAACATCATGAACCCTGGGAAGATCATCAGCGTCTGACGGTGTGCGGCTGTGGCGAGACGCTGCCTAGGCGATGCAAAGCGCGTCTATCCAGCGCGCGACCGCCATCATATCCGCATCACGATCCCGGAACCCGAGTACCTGTAGGCCCACCGGCATACCGTCGACCGCGAGACGGGGCAGTGTAATGCAAGGGGCTGCCGTCAGTGTCCAAAATATCTGGAAAGACCGATTGCCGGTGCTCTCCAATCCGACCGGTGCCGGCCCCGCGGCCGTCAGTGTCACGAACCCGTCGGCAATATCGGCGATGGCGTCGACCTGTGCCCGGATTTCGGTTTGCCGGGCGAGCGCATCGAGAAATTCGTCGCGGGTCATGGCCATGGCGGTATCCAAGCGTTCCTGGGCTGTCTCGCCCAATTTTCCCGGATGTCGTTTTGCATAGTCTGCAAAGGGCCAGCGGCGCTCGTAGACCGAGACCGTTCGCGCGATGTTGTCTACATCCTCCAGCAGGCTTTCCAAATCGGCAACCGCCGGCGTGTTGCCGCGGTCGAGAATCCGGACGCCGCTGGCGGCGATGCGATCGAGCGTGGTTTCGAATTCCTGCCGCACCGAGCCGTCGACTTCCCGCCACCCTTCGGTGCACAGCCGCACCAGCGTTTCCGGTTTGCGGGCGTCGGGCAGCGACGATGGGCCGTCCAGCCCCGGATGCGGCGGCGTGCCGCCGACGATGGATGCGATGTAATGCGCGGTAATCCATGCATCGGCCATGTTGCCGGCAAGCGTTCCGAGCGTGTCATGGCTCAACGAAAGCGGATGGATGCCGCCGATATTCAGGGCGGCATGGGTTGGCTTATAGCCGTAGACGCCGCAATAGGCTGCTGGCCGCACGATCGATCCGGCGGTTTGGGTGCCCAGCGCCACCGGGACCATGGCTGCGGCGGTGGCCGCGGCGGACCCGCTCGACGACCCGCCAGGGGTCCGGGACAAGTCGTATGGATTATGCGTGGGACCCGAAACGCCGGTAGCGAATTCCGTCGTGACGGTCTTGCCCGGTATGACCGCACCGCCGTGCCGCAACGCAAAAACGGAGGCGGCGTCCCGGCCCGATTGCCATTGATCAAAGATCGGACTGTTCATCTGGGTGGGCATGTCGGCCGTCTCGATGATGTCCTTGACCGCGACGGGGCAGCCATCGATGGGCGATAGCGGACGGTTCGCTGCATATCGCGCGGTCGATGCATCCGCTTCGGCGCGCGCGGCATTTACATCGAGATGGACGAAGGCGGCGATCGACGGCTCCAGCGCGTCGATCCGTTCCAGACATCCCTCCAACAATTCGCGTGGCGTTTCGCTGCCGTCCAGAAATGCGGGCACACGCTCAGCGAATGAGGGCGGCGGGGACTGATGCGGGTCGAAGGGGCCTATCGGGCGAGTGTCGTCGGTACGTTTATTCTTATTTGTCATTGTGCGGCTTCCCTGTCGCGAGCGGAGGATTCAGTTGGATGGTCGGCGATTATTAGGATTCGGCGGCTGAGGCCGACTTTCCCTTGCCGGTATGATTGAGCTAAGAAGATAGCAAGCATACACGGAAATTCTGTGACGGCTCGTTGTCGAACATTGGCAGGAGCCGCTACGCCACACAAACTCAGCGGGGATTTAACGGTGTCCGAGCGCTCTTTACCCTTGTCACGCTTTAAGGTTGTCGATTTAACCGCCCACCGCGCGGGCCCAACCGCAGTCCGGCAGTTGGCCGATTGGGGGGCGGAAACGATCAAGATCGAAGCGCCGTCCGCCATCAATAAGGAAAAGACCGGCACCCTTGGCGCGCGTCATGGGTTCGATTTACAGAACCTGCACCGCAACAAGCGAAGCCTGACCCTCAACCTGAAGTCGGATGAGGGCAAGGAGGTGTTCTTCAAGCTGGTCAAGGACGCGGATGTCGTGGTCGAGAATTACCGCTCCGCCGTGAAGCACCGCCTCGGCATCGACTACGAGGCCTGCCGCAAGGTCAATCCGCGGATCGTCTATGGCAGCATTTCGGGTTTCGGACAGGACGGCCCCTACGGTAAACGGCCCGGTGTCGATCAGATCGCGCAAGGCATGGGCGGTCTCATGTCGGTCACGGGCTTGCCGGGGCAAGGGCCGGTGCGTGTCGGTATTCCAATCTGCGACCTGACCTCCGGCATGTTCCTGGCGCAGGGAATTCTGATCGCGTTGTTGGAGCGCGAGGTGTCCGGCGAAGGACAGTGGGTTCACACGTCTCTGCTTCAAGCGATCATTTCGATGATGGACTTCCAGGCGGCGCGGTACCTCAAGGATGGCGACGTGCCCAAGCAGGCCGGGAACAATCACCCGACCGGCATCCCCACTGGGGTGTTTCCCACGGCGGACGGGCACATCAACATCGCCGCCTCGGGCGAGGTCTTGTTCGAACGGTTTTGCAAGACTTTGGGTCTGGAGCGGCTGTTAGACGACGACCGGTACAACAGTTTCGAGGGCCGGCGGCAAAACCGGGACGAACTCAACGGCATCATCGGCGATGTGACCAGCACGAAGCCCAGCCAGCATTGGGTCGATGCCTTGAACGAGGCGGGCGTGCCGTGCGGCCCGATCTATGACATGCAGCAGGTCTTCGCCGACCCGCAGGTGCAGCATCTGGGAATAGCGACGCCGATGGACAGTCCGGCCGTTGGGACGTTTCCAATCGTCGGGCAGCCGCTGATGATGAGCCGAACATCCCAACCGGACAGGATTCGCCGTCCGACGCCCGAACTGGGCGAACAGACGGACGAGATTCTCGCCGAGCTCGGGTATACCGAACAACAGATCGAAGCAATGCGCGGCAAGCAGGTCGTTTAGCGCACCGGTGCTAACGACACGAACCGCGCGATACGCATCAACACCGAAGAGGACGCCATGAAACTCAAGACCGACAAGATGATCGCCGAAAAGAAGGATGGGGTGGGGTGGTTGACCTTCAACAGCCCGGCCCGGCGCAACGCCGTATCTCTGGAAATGTGGGAAGCCATCGGCACTGTCATGGACGACTATTCGCAGGATCCGGACGTTCGCTGCTGCGTCATGACGGGGGCCGGCGACAAGGCATTCGTGTCTGGCGCAGACATTTCCCAATTCAAGGAAAAGCGGAATGACGCCGAGGCCGCTGCCGAATATGACCGGATATCCAACGATTCGCGGCGCAAGCTCGGCGAATTCGAAAAGCCGCTGATCGCGATGATCCGGGGGTATTGCCTGGGCGGTGGCCTGGGCGTTGCGATGAGCGCGGATTTCCGGATCGCCTCCGAGGATTCCCAATTCGGCATCCCGGCGGCTCGTTTGGGCATCGCCTACACATTCGAGAATGTTCAGCGGCTGGCGTCGCTGGTCGGCCCGTCTTATGCGAAGGAAATCTTGATCACCGGGCGGCGGATGACGGCGGCCGAGGCGCATCAAATCGGTTTGATCAATCGTGTGGTGCCGGTCGACTCGCTGGCCGCTACGGTGCAGGAATTCACCGACGCGATCACGGAGAACGCGCCGTTGTCGATGCGGGCATCGAAGCTTACGGTGGCGGAAATTCTGAAGGACAAAGAAGACCGCGACTACGGTTTGCTCGATGGCCTTAAGAAGGCGTGTTTTGACAGCAAGGACTACCAGGAAGGGCGGGAGGCGTTCATGGCAAAACGCAAGCCGCAGTTCACGGGAACCTGACACGCGGTTGGGGGCCGCATTGACCTTGCGCCCGGGGAAGATTGACTGGCAGCGGTTCGTCGCGCCGGCGCTGCTGCTTCTGTCCATCGCAGGCCTTAACCTGGCGCTTGCGTTTCAAAATGTCTGGCCGACTTTGTGGGCCCGGCCGACCGTCGAGATTTCGCTAGAACTTGTGGTGGTTCTGCTGCTTCTCGCCGTGTGGGGTGAATGGCTCGGTGCGGTGCCGCGATGGCTGCGCCGGTCGGCAATTGCCGGCATCTGTCTTCTGATCCTCGGCCGGTATGCGGACGTGACCGCGCACGCATTGTTCGGCCGGCCGATGAATCTCTATTTCGACCTTGCCCATCTTCCGAATGTGATGGCGATGACGGCGGAAGCCCGGTCCACCGGCGATCTGGTTCTCTTCGCCGTTGCGGTCTGTGTTGTCGTTACGGTCGTCGCCCTATGTGTTTGGCTGGCCGTGCGGACGGTGACCGACGCCATGCAAATCACAGTGTTGCGACGGTGCACTATCGCGGTCGCCGGTGGTTTGCTGGCAATCTTCGCGGTCGGCCAGGGTGGCGACATTGCCGTCGTCCAGAAGCGGTTTGCGCTGCCGATTACGCCGGTCTATGCAAAGCAGGCCGGGTTCGCGGCCCGCGCCGTCGCCGGGACCGTTCCTGCGATGGATTTCATGAAGGACGACGTCGTGTCGTCCGATTTGGCACGCTTGGAGAAGGGCGACATGTTCGTCTTCTTCCTGGAGTCATACGGCGCGGTAGCGCACAAGGAAGCGGGCCTATCCAGCACGGTCATCCCAAGGTTACAGCGGTTGGAGGAAAAACTCGGCGCGGAGGGCTGGCATATGGCGTCGGCCTTCCTGACGTCGCCCACATTCGGCGGCGCCTCGTGGTTGGCGCATTCCAGTTTCCTATCGGGACTGACGATATCGCAGAACCAGGATTACCAATTGCTGCTGAGTACGCGCCGGCCGACCATGGTGGATGTGTTTCGGAAGGCCGGGTACCGGTCAGTTGCCCTTATGCCTGGCCTTAAGCGGACCTGGCCCGAAGGGGCGTATTACGGCTACGACCGTATCTACGATGCATCGTCGCTGAACTATGCCGGGCCGGAATTCGGATGGTGGTCGATTCCCGACCAGCTCGCATTGGAGCGTCTGTACCGCAATGAGGTTGCACCGGAGGACCGGTCTCCGCTTTTCGTCGTCTTTCCGACCATCATGAGCCACATGCCTTTCGGGCCGCTTCCGCCCTATATCGAGGATTGGGAACGGCTTTCGGATACCGGGGTATATCGGGAGAATGGACCCGATACGGCGGACGGCAAACAGGATTGGAAACGCTTACGCCAGGCGTATGGCCGTGCGCTGGCCTATAATCTCGATATGGTCGAAGGGTTCATGCGGCACCGCAGCCCCCGGAACGCGTTCGTGGTGGTGATCGGCGATCATCAACCGCCGGCGATGGTGAGCGGCCCCAAGGCTGACTGGAAGGTGCCGGTGCATGTTTTCACCCGGACCGCCGGGGTTTTTGAGCGGCTCGAGAAAGCGGGTCTTCGGCGCGGCGCGATCCCGCAGGGCCCATCGCTTGCCAAAATGGCGCAATTTCATGGAATTATCCTAAAGGCCCTACACGGCGGCGATGGCTAACCCCATCTATCGAGGAATGGATTGATCCTTTTGTGGTGTTTCCGTAGCCTGTGCCCGATCACGCGCCGGCTAGGCCTAACGGTTTAATGAACGCGGGGACTCATTTGTGAAGAAGCTGGTCATCGGCATCGTCGCCGTCATCGTTATCCTGATCGCGGGCGTGCTGGTCGCGCCGAGTTTCGTTGATTGGAACGCGCGGAAGCAGCAGATCGCCGAGCTGGTCAAGGAGGCGACCGGCCGTGATCTGACGATCAACGGCGATATCGACGTTACGATCCTGCCGCGGCCGGCGCTGCGTGTGGAGGATGTCCGGCTGTCGAATGCCGACGGTGCGAGTGCGCCGGATATGGTTCGACTGCCGGAGGCGCGGGTTAGCGTTGCCTTCGGCCCGCTTTTCGAGGGACAGCTTGCGATCGTGGTGACGCTTGTCCGCCCGATCATCAATTTGGAGAAATTGGCGTCCGGCCGCGCGAACTGGCAATTCGAGGCGGCGTCGACGACGGCGGAAAGTGCTGCGACCGATGAACAAGGCGCCGGCGACGATGACCGGCTGAATGTGAAGCTGGACAGTTTCCAGATCGTCGACGGTACGATCAGCTATCTCGATTCCGAGAATGGTGCATTCGAACGGATCGAGAAATTGAACTCGGATATCTCATTCGACTCGTTGAAAGGGCCGTTCCGCTTGGAGGGCAAGGCGGCCATCCGCGGCGTTCCGTTTGCGGTGCAATCGTCAACGGGCAAGCTGAAGCCGGATGCGCCGTTGCCGTTTCTGGTCGAGGTCAAAACGCCTGGCGGCAACACGGAGCTGCGGTTGCGGGGCAGCGTGTCCGATCCGACGGGCGATCCATCGATAAAGGCCGAGGTGACCGCAACGGTCGACGACCCGGCGGCATTGCTGCGTGCAACGGTTGGCGGTTCGGCGCCTGCCGTGATGGCGCAGAATGTTTCGGTTCAGGCCGGCCTCGATGCGTCGGCCAAGTCCGTTATGCTCAACGCGATCGAAGTCGAGTTTGGCGACGCGCGTTTCACGGGCGATATCAAAGCGGATCTCAGTGAGACGCAGAAAGTGTCTATGGTCCTGCGGGCCGGCAATCTCAATCTCGATGCATTTCTCGATGGTGGTTCCGATTCGGCGCCCAAAACCCCGACGGATGCAGGCCCGGAAGCCAAACCGGCGGATGGTAAGACGGCATCGCCGCAGATGAAGACGGTCGCGACGGCTGGTTTCGAGTTGCCGACGGATATCGAGGCGACATTGGATGTCGTCGCGGATGTCGTTCAGTTTCAAGGCTCGGTCATCCGCGGATTAACCGTCAAATCGACCCTTAAGGACGGTCGCATCGGTGTCGAGGATATCAGTGCGGTGCTCCCGGGAAATTCGACCGTTGGCGTGAAGGGCTCGGTCGTTGCGGCGAACGGCGAGCCGCAGGTTGACCTTAGCGTGACCGGTCGGTCAGACAATTTGCGTGAAGCCCTCGAGTGGCTTGATATCGACGTCGCCGCGGTTCCGGCGGATCGTTTGCGCCGGTTTACGATGTCGACCGACGTGGCGGGTACACCGCAGAACCTGACGGCGCGCAATATTGCGATGAAACTGGATTCCAGCCGGATATCCGGCGGCTTGGCGCTGGTTCTCCGGGACAAGCCCGCATTCGGTTTGCGGATTGCGGTCGATCGGCTGAATTTGGATGGCTACCTGCCGCCTAAAGAGCGGCCGATCAATGTCAAACCCGGCGAGACTACCAAAAAATCGGAACCCGCCGACGAAACGCCGGGATATATCGACGCGATCCAGATGCTGAACCGCTTCGACGCGAATATCGATGCGACGATCAACTCGATAACCGTCTCCCGCACGGCAGTTTCCGGTTTGGCTCTTGATCTCACCGTGGTGAACGGTGGATTGGACGTCCGGCGTCTCAAATTCGACGATTTCGCCGGCGTTCGCGCCGACGCCAAGGGAAAGCTCAACATCGCGACTGGTCAGCCGAGTTTCGAGGTCGAGTATCGGATCGACGTGACCGACACGCCGCGCTTTGTGCGCTTCCTCGGCAATCCCTCGGAGCTTAGAAATCGAAAATTCGGGCGCGTCGCCGCGTCAGGCAAGGGCAGCGGATCGCTGGAGTCTCTGAAGCTCAACACGAAACTTGAGGCAATGGGCAGCACGCTCGTCCTGAACGGATCGGTCGCGCAACCGTTGATGGCCCCTCAATTCAACGTCGCAGCGACGTTAAGAGCGCCGGAACTGGTAAAAGTCGTGCAACTCGTAGCAGCGGATTATGCGCCCGCGGCCGGGAAACTGGGACCGGTCGATCTGTCCGTGCAGGCGGAAGGGGCGCTCGGTTACGTCAAGCTCAGCAACATCGCAGGGCATGCGGGACCGGTCAGTCTGAGGGGCAATGCCGACGCGACGTTTGACGGCGATCGGCCGAAATTGCGCGCTAGTTTGAGCACCAGCGAAGTTTTGCTCGATCTGTTCTTGCCGCTGGAATCGAATCGGCGATCCGCATTGCCGGCCCGCCATCGCATTATCAAGGCGGCCGCGAAAAACATCACGATTCCGAATAATGCTCAGCGTTGGTCGAAGGACCGTCTGGATGTCGCCGCACTTCGGTCTGTCGACGCGGAAATCTCCCTGACCATGTCGGCACTCACCAAGGACCCCTATCGTCTCAGCAACCCCAAGGCCGATATCCTCCTGGAGAATGGCAAACTAAAGCTGCGGTCCTTCGAAACCGGATTTTCCACCGGGACGATAACAGTGACCGGCGAAGCGGACGCACAGACCGATACGATAACGGCTGCGCTGAACGTGGCGGCGAAAGATGTGGATGCGTCGGACGTGGTAAACGCGTTGCGCAATTATCAGGTCCGGCTCGGTCCGATCCGGTTCGGAACGACGGTAAAGGGCCCGGTCGCGATTACCGCAAGCATGGCGACGGTCGGCGGCAATGAGCATGATTTGGTTAACGCGCTGAACGGTAAGGGGCGCATCACCGGCCAGTTGCAGACTTCATTCTCGGGCGAAACGCGGGGGGCGAGCGCGGTCGCTGGGTTGGCGGGCGCTTTACTCGGCAAAAAGGTGAAGGAATTGCGCGGCGTGACGAATGTCGCGCAGGGCACAGACCAGTTGTTGTCGGCGTTCGAAGGCGCTTCCACCTTGAACGGCGACATCGTAATTGCCAACGGTGTGGCGTCGACGGAAAACCTCGTCTTGGTGGGACGGGGTGGACGGGCCCTGACATCGGGGAAGGTCCAACTTCCGAAATGGACGCTCGACAGCGTGACCGACGTGACGCTCGGACAGGATGCCGATCCGTATCTCGTTGCCGAGATGACGGGCGCGCTCGACGATCCATACGTCAAGAAGGTCAGCGGCCGTATCCTGCGGACGCGTCAAACACCCGCGCAACAGGCGCCGGCGACGACGAACCAGCAACCAGTCAGCCAACCCAAGGATCCGCTGAAGTCGTTGTTACCGGGATTGCTAGATCCGAAGTCCGAACCCGCTCCAGCGGGCCAGCCAGCACCATCCGGTCAGAAGAAAGTTAAGCCGGAAGATGTCCTGAAAGGACTATTGCAGGGGCTTAGCCGTTAACGACGTATCGATTGCCAGGTCATCGTCTGCCACTCGCATGGAAAGCAGTACGTAAACCCTGATGGCGCTCGAGAGATTACCGTCCCGTTGCCGGTCGATCTCGGTAACCAGCTGATTCACGGTAAGGGCGCGTTGCGCCGCAAGCACCTTCAGGGCGCCCCAGAACGCATTTTCCAATGAAACGGATGTGCGGTGGCCGGCAATTACCACCGACCGCTTCTTCATCGCGCCTGGAAGAGCCAGGTCCATCTCGGCCGGATGTTGCGGCCCAGATGCTTCGCGCGTATTTCTCCGTTCTGTCGGCAGTTCCATCTACCTTCACTAGCTCGCAGCGCATGTTTCAGGAGCATCAGGGTGGCCCTAACCTGCGCTGTTTGGCAATACGGACTCACGGAATCTTGAAGCCTGGCACGGTCTTAACGATCAAGATCATTAATATCATTGATAAAATCAACGACGGCTTCGATGGCTTCCTGCCAGTTTTGCTCGATACTTCGGCCGGACCGCTTCCGAGGGTTGAAACTGTGATCGCCGTCGCCGAGCCAGTGAAGGCGTATGCCGGCCGGTAAATCGTATCGCGCCACTTCCTCGGCCGTGCCGAAAGGGTCTCGGCTTCCCTGACAGATCAGAGCAGGCGTTTCCAATGAGCGAAGGTGCTCGGTGCGCAAGCGGTCGGGCTTGCCGGGGGGATGAAAGGGATATCCTAGACAAATCAACCCGGTAACTTGCTTCTTGTCGGCCACCATACTGGCAATTCTGCCGCCGAGCGATTTTCCACCGATCAAAAGAGGTTTCGCATCCAGGCTGTCGATGACCTCTTCCCACGCCCGCAGGAGGATTGGCTCTCGATCGGGCGGACGGCGCCGGCCGGTTTCCCGGACCGTTTTCATGTAGGGGAATTCGAACCGGCCGACGCGTAGGTTCTGGGCCGCGAGACCTTGTGCAAAGGTTTCCATGAAGGGCGTGTCCATGCCGGCACCGGCCCCGTGGGTCAGGATAACCGTTGCTGCCGCGTCATGTGGACCGTCGAAAATCAAGTCAGGAGACATGATCGGGCCGTCTATCTCTCGGTTATGGTTAATGCTGCGTAACGATTGTCGGCGCCCGAATATTCGCGGCGTAAAGGAGACGTTAAAGATATTCGCTTAAAAAAACGACATTGTTTCATGAGAATAGTGATGTCTCGCGGGGATTAGTGATGAGTGAACTAGCGATTATCGAGGAAAGTCTCGTTTCGGACCGGGCCGAAGAGCAACTGGTGACCATGACCGTGGACGGCCAGCACTTCGGACTGTCGATCCTCAGCGTGCAAGATATTGTCGAGACGCATGCCATTACCCAGGTTCCGCTGGCGCCCTCCGCGATTTCGGGGGTAATGAACCTGCGCGGCCGTATCGTAACGGTCATCAATCTGCGCCGCATCCTGGGCAAGACGGATGATTCCGAGAGCCGGATGGGCGTGACGGTCGAATACAAGGGCGATCTCTATACGATTTTGGTCGACCAGATCGGCGAAGTCCGGTTGCTCGATCAGGGCGATTTCGAGGCCGTGCCGACGACATTGGATCCGATCCTCAAGCAACTTTGCACCGGCATCTACCGTATGGATGAAGAACTGCTCGCGGTTCTCGATGTCGACCAAATTCTCGATCCTGAGACGATTGCGCAGACCCCGCAAATTCGGTTTATTGCCCGCCCGAAGGATGTGCCGGAATCGCAGAAGCGGATCGCAGCCAGCAAAAAGCTTGCCGACGAGGCCGCGGAAGAGAACGACAACGCTTCGGCAACGGACGACGCCTCTGCAGAGGAAACCGCCGCGCCGAAGAAAGCCGCGCCGCGCAAATCGAATAGCCCGTTTAAAAAGAATACTGCCAAGAAGGCGGCCGCTAAGCCGGCTGAGGACAGTAATGCCGCGACAGATGATGGCAAAGCTGATGACGCCGCGCCGAAAGTCGTTGCGCTAAAAAAGACCGAGGACGACGCTAAAGAAGACGCCGACGAGGCGGTAGAAATGCCGTCAGCTGCTGCTCCGGCCGATGCACCCGCAGCGCCCGAGCCGAGCCCGGCGCCGGCCGCTTCAAGTGCGCCCGCTCCGAATACGACCGTCTTCGAGGACCTCGGCGGCGCTGGCGTTCTGACAGGTATCGTCGAAAGTTTCTATGAACGCGTCCTCGCCGACAAGAGCCTCGCCGACTTCTACGACGGCGCCGATATGGATGCCCAGATGGACGCGTTGCAGGTGTATCTGCAGGCGGCGCTTGGCGGGCCGAAAGATGGGGCCGTTCCGTCCGGTCATTCGTGGCTGGTGCCGAAGAAAGGCATGGACGACGACAACTTCAATACCTGCCAGTCTCTCATGGAGGCGACCCTGCAGGCCAAAAACGTGCCTGAAGGCGTGATCTTCCGGGTTTTGGCCGCGGTCGAATTAAAGCGGGAAAGCATCGTCGACTAATGACGACTGTCGGGGGGGAACATTTTCCCCCGACCTAGGTTTTCTCGCCGGTCATCGATGCCGGATCGACCCAAGCATCGAATTGTTCTTCCGTAACCAAACCGGACGCTACGGCGGCTTCCTTTAAGGTGGTGCCGTCGGCATGCGCGCGTTTTGCAATAGATGCCGCGTTGTCGTAGCCGATATGCGGGTTAAGCGCCGTTACGAGCATCAGGGATTGCTGTAACAGCGTGTCGATCCGGTCCTGGTTCGCGGCGATCCCCTCGACACAGTTTTTTGCGAAGCTGATGCTCGCGTCACCGAGCAGCCGCAGTGACTGCAGCAAATTGTATATGATCACCGGCTTGAAAGTGTTGAGTTCAAGATGGCCGTTCGATCCGGCGATCGTGACCGCCACGTGATTGCCCATGACCTGGGCGCACACCTGAGTTATGGCCTCGCATTGTGTCGGGTTGACCTTGCCCGGCATGATCGACGAGCCGGGTTCGTTTTCCGGCAACAGCAACTCGCCGAGACCGCAGCGCGGGCCGGACCCGAGCAAGCGGATGTCATTTGCGATCTTCATCAGCGACGCTGCGATCGTATTTGCGACCCCGGACAACTCGACCAAAGCGTCATGTGCCGCCATGGCCTCGAACTTGTTGCCCGCTGGTGTGAAGGTGATACCAGTCAGGCCGGACAGCTGGTCGGCAAAGGATTGGTCGAAACCGTCGGGCGCATTGAGGCCGGACCCTACGGCGGTGCCGCCTTGCGCGATTCGGTGAAGGCGGGGCAGCGCCGCGTTGACGCGGTCGATGCCGTTCGACAGTTGCGCCGCATACCCGGAAAACTCCTGTCCCAGGGTTAGGGGCGTCGCATCCTGCAGGTGTGTCCGCCCGATCTTGACGATGGATCGGAAATCGCCGGCTTTCTTTTCCAGTGCGGACCGCAGCCGGTCGAGGCCGGGCAGCAGGCAATCGCGCGTCTCGAGCGCGGCGGCGATATGCATGGCGGTCGGAAAACTATCGTTCGAGGACTGCGCGCGATTGACGTGGTCATTCGGATGAACCGGGTCTTTGGACCCAGCCTCGCCGCCGAGCGCCGCGATCGCGTGGTTCGCGATGACCTCGTTCAGGTTCATGTTGGTTTGAGTGCCGGAACCCGTCTGCCAGACCACCAGTGGGAAATGATCGTCGAGGTCGTCGCCGATGACCGCGTCGCAAGCGGTCGTGATAGCAGTCCCAATCCGCTCGTCGATATCGCCTGACGCCATATTGGCTAATGCGGCAGCCTTCTTCTGAAAGCCGAAGGCGCGGATCAACTGTTGCGGCATGCGTTCAGTGCCGATCGCGAACAGTTCTTTGCTGCGCTGTGTCTGCGCGCCCCACAGCCGGTTAGCCGGCACCGCGATTTCGCCCATGCTGTCCCGTTCGGTCCGGGTCTTCGGCGTATCGGTCATGTCGTCTTGCTCCGTTTCCGGGACCGGGGAGATTTCGGTTTCTTCGCCTTTTTTGACGTCAGCGCGATGTCGAAGGCCCGGCGCGCCCATTCGCTTAAACTGTCAGGGTCTTCGAGCAGGTCCGCCGGCACCTGGTGATATGACATGGCCACCGGTTTCGATTTTCCTTCATAGGTGAAAGGGCCCATGCCGGCGTCCTCGTAATCGGCCCGGTTGGCGTCGCCGGTTTTGAAATAGAGCGTGTCATACGCGATCAGGCCGAACATGACGCCGTCGTGAAACAGTCCGGCGCCGCCGAACATCGAGCGGATCGTCACTGGGCCGAACGGCTCAAGCTGATCGTGCAGGAAGGCGGAGAACTCGGCGTTTACGCTCATGCAGCGATATCAGCGCACCGAAGCGCGTATTGCAACCGTCGCCGTTTCGACTAAAGGTCGCGGAAGAAGTCGTTCCCTTTGTCGTCGGTCACGACGAAGGCGGGGAAGTTCTCCACCTCGATGCGCCAGATTGCTTCCATGCCGAGATCTTCGAACTCGATGCATTCTACTTTCTTGATGCAATCGAGGGCGAGGCGGGCGGCGGGGCCGCCGATCGACCCGAGATAGAAGCCGCCATGGGCCTGGCAGGATTGCCGCACGACATCGGAGCGATTGCCTTTGGCCAGCATGATCATCGACCCGCCGGCGGCCTGGAAGCGTTCAACAAAGGCATCCATGCGCCCCGCCGTGGTCGGTCCGAACGATCCGGAGGCATAGCCTTTCGGCGTCTTGGCCGGTCCGGCGTAGTAGATCGGGTGGTCCTTGAAGTATTTCGGCAGGTCCTCGCCCTTATCCAGCATCGCCTCCAACCGCGCATGCGCAGCGTCCCGCGCCACGATGATCGTGCCGGTAAGCGAGAGTTGCGTCTTGACCGGCTGCTGCGTCAAGGTGCCGAGAATGTCGGACATGGGCCGCTGCAGATCGATGTCGACAACGTCGCCCTTCAGGTCGTCGTCCGTGACGTCCGGCATGTATTTGGCCGGATCGGTTTCCAGCTTCTCGATGAACACGCCGTCGCGGGTGATCTTGCCCAGGATCTGGCGATCCGCCGAGCAGGACACGCCAAGGCCGATCGGCAGGCTCGCCCCATGGCGCGGCAACCGGATTACGCGGACGTCGTGGCAGAAGTATTTCCCGCCAAACTGCGCGCCGATTCCCATCTGCTGCGTCAGCTTGTGGATCTCTTGTTCGAATTCGACATCGCGGAAGGCTTGGCCCTTATCGCCACCTTCGGTCGGCAGGTTGTCGTAGTAGCGGCAGCTCGCCAGCTTCACTGTCTTGAGGTTCTGCTCCGCCGATGTGCCGCCGATGACGATGCCCAGGTGATAGGGCGGGCAGGCGGCGGTGCCGAGGGTGCGGATCTTTTCGTCGAGAAAGGCGACCAGCCGTTCCGGCGTCAGCGTCGACGGCGTCGACTGAAACAGAAAGCTCTTGTTCGCGGAGCCGCCGCCCTTGGCGATGAACAGAAATTTATACGCATCGCCTTCGTCGGCGTATAGATCGACCTGCGCCGGCAAATTGTTACGCGTGTTGGTTTCCTCATACATCGTGACCGGCGAGACCTGGCTGTAGCGCAGGTTCAGTTGGGTGTAGCTGTCGAATACGCCTTTCGAGAGGGCTTCTTCGTCGCCGCCGCCGGTCCAGACATTCTGTCCCTTCTTGCCCATGATGATCGCGGTGCCGGTGTCCTGGCACATGGGCAGGATTCCGCCGGCGGCGATGTTGGCGTTCTTCAGCAGGTCGTAGGCGACGAAGCGGTCGTTGTCCGACGCTTCCGGATCGTCGAGGATGCTCGCGAGCTGTTTCAGATGGCCCGGGCGCAGAAGATGATTGATGTCCTTGAAGGCTTCCGTCGCCAATTCGGTCAACGCCTGCGGATCGACGGTCAGGACCTCCGAACCGTTGAAGGTGGCGGTGCCGACATGGTCGCCCGATAGTTTCCGGTACTCGGTCTTATCTGCGCCGAGGGGAAACATCGGATGGTATTCGAATTTTTGCTCGCTCATTATTCTCTTTCCACGAAACCGGTTATGCGCGGGCGTAAGAGTCGACAAAAAGCCGGTCGCGTCAAGGGCGCCCGCCGCCGACCCGAACATTGGCCGCCGACGTGTAGGACGCCTTGTCCGACAGCAGCCAGCAGATCGCCTCGGCGATTTCTTCCGGCCGGCCGGCGCGGCCCATCGGCAGCTTCGGCGCAATCTCGTCGACCTTGTCCTGCGGCGGCATGCCGGGGAAGGTCAGGCCGGGGCTGACCGTATTCACGCGAATGCCCTCAGCCGCGACTTCTTGAGCCAGGCCGATGGTCAGCGAATTGACCGCGCCCTTGGACGCGGCATAGAGGATTCCTTCGCCGGCCGACCCGATGTTGGCCGATCCGGAGGAGATGTTCACGATCGCACCACCCGTGCCGCCGTGTTTCGTCGACATGCGGCGCACCGCCTCGCGGGCGCAGAGAAAATATCCTGCGACATTGACCTGCAGTACCTCGGCAATGTCACCCGCACCGAGGGCCTCGAGCCGTCCGCGCGGGCCGTGGATTCCGGCGTTGTTGACCAGACCGGTGATCGGGCCGAGCGATTCGGCCGCGGTGTCGAACATCCGCATGATGTCGGCTTCGACCGCCGTATCGGCTTGGACCGCGATGGCCTTGCCGCCGGTTTTTTCAATGTCGGCGACAACGGTGTTCGCAAGCTCGGCTTCCGACCGATAGGCGACGCAGACGGCATGTCCATGCTCACCGCAGAGCCGTGCGGTCGCTGCACCGATACCCCGGCTGCCGCCGGTAACGATGGTCACGTTGCTCATAATCGGGCGTTCCTTTTCGTGTCTTTCATAAATGCTGGTTGGGTGCCGCCGTTCAGTCGTCCGGGCCGAGCAGCTTGTTCAGGTCGCGATTGCTGTAGGTGTCTTCGGTGTATTGATAGGTGCCCAAATCCCGCAACTCTTCGGCGGCTTGCCGCGCCAGCGTATAGGCGGCACGGGCGATGCTGCCGCCGACGCTGAGCCGGGCCACGCCGAGGGCTTCTAGCTCGGCCACCGGCGGCGTCTTGGGGCCGGCGAGGATATTGATCGGTCCGCCGATGTCGGCGGCGAGGCGGCCGATTGTCTGGCCGTCGGCAACGCCTGGGATAAACAAGCTGCGGGCGCCGGCCTTGTAATAGGCATTCGCGCGTTTGATCGCATCGTCCAGCACCGCGGCGTCGCGGCCGATCCGGATGAAGCCGTCCGTGCGGGCATTGATGACGAATGGAATGCCCGCCTCATCGGCGGCTTCGCGTCCCGCCTGAATTCGTTCGACGCCGAGGGTGAAGTCAAACAGCGGCTCATCCCCGTCCGTCGTTCCGTCTTCGATATTCGCACCGACAGCCCCTGCGTCGATAGCGCGGCGCACTGTCTCGGCGACATCTTCCGGGTTGGCGCCGTAACCAGCTTCCAAGTCGGCGGTGACCGGGATATCTACCCGTGCCGTCATCTTGGCGACCTCGTCGAGCATCTCGTCCCGGCTAATCGCTTCGCCGTCCGGGAACCCGCGCGAGAAGGCGACGCCGGCGCTGGTCGAGGCGATGGCCGGAAAGCCGGCTTCGGCCAGGATGAGGGCAGACGCTACATCCCAGGCATTGGGCAGGACCAGCACTTTTGGGTCGGTATGGAGTTTATGGAACGCTTCGGCTTTTGACTTCAAATCGTCTTGAACCATCGCCTAGGTCCTCTCCCGGGAGGGTATGTGGGAGGAGCCCTGGACCTGCCGGCGCTAGTCCTTGCGGAAGGTATCCAGGGGGATGATGTTGTCGGTGGGGTTTTCGGCGGGCTCGCCGTCGGTATTTGCGCCGTCGCCGACCGCCTCGGCCGGTTGGCCGGCCGTATCGTCATTCTGCGCGGCCGCTTCGGCGGGCTGGAACTGCAGCGCGAAGTTGACCGATGGATCGGCGAATGCGTTGACCGCGGAGAAGGGCACGACGAGCCGTTGATGGCGGTCGTTGAAACTGAGCGTCACTTCGAACTGTTCGTCGCCAATGATGAGGTCCCAGAACTGGTATTGCAGGACGATCGTCATCTCCAACGGATACTTCTCGCGAAGCTCGTCGGACAACGTGACGTCCGGGTGGTCGGTGCGGAACGTGACATACAGATGGTGTGCGCCGGGCAAACCGTGCTCGGACACAAAAGTCAGCGCCTCGCGAACGACGTTTTTCAACGCCCGCTCGACCAGCCGATCATATTGAAGCAAATCTTCCGTCATGGTGTAGGGACCGGTTCTACCACAGTCGTACGTCCCTTCAAGTGCGGAAAGTCACGCGCCGGAAAGTTGGGGGGCTTCTGTTGCCCGGTGCCCCCCGGACCGCGCTTACTTAATTAGATTAAGCAGCGAGGCGGGCTTCGCCCGCTGAGTTATCATTCGCAATTAGCGAAATAGCCCGATAACGGTGGTACCATGCCGGGCACAAACCAAGTCTTTACCACGCGCGTCGATCCTATTTCGCCCCCATGCCTGAACCCAACCGGGTCCGAATTATGGTGGAGGCGCCGGGTACCGCCCCCGGGTCCGCAGCGCTTATTTCACAAGGTCATTTAGCACCATAGTCGGTTTCCCGACAGGAGAAATATAGGGTTTTCCGGCCCTTATATAAAGGCCTGTCTGTCGGGAAAGGCTGCAATTGCGCACTTTTCGGTCGATCTCGCCGCTTTTTGCCTCTCGAAACTGCTATCTCATCCAAAAGCATTAATTGAACGATGTTTATTTATCTTGACTCGCTTGACCGTGTTGCGGCATGTTTATCTGAACAACGTTCATTTAATCGTTCGGCAGAAGCCATAACTGGGCTTCAAATCGCGGTTCGGTGATGTCGCCGGCCAGTGTGTGGGATCGTCGGCATTTTAAATGAACAATGTTCATTTAATGGGAAAGGAGTATTCCGATGATGATTTCTCGAATTTGGCGATATGCGCTGCTCTCCGCCGGGATCCTCGCGGGCGCAGTCATTCTGGCGGAGGAGTCGTCCGCTGCCGGGTTGTTGAGCCCGTCGGACGGCACCACGCCGCCGTTGGTGATCCAAGACCAGGCCGTGCGGGTGACGGTCGAGGACGGTTATGCGATCACCGCAGTCGAACAGGTCTTCCGGAATCCGCATGGCAAGGATTTTGAGGCGATCTATTCCTTCCCGGTGCCGAAGAAGGCGGCGGTGTCGGGATTCACCTATTGGATTGACGGGAAGCCGGTGACCGGTGAGGTGTTGGCCAAGAAAAAGGCGCGGGAGGTTTATGAGGAAGAAAAAAAGGCGGGGCGGGAAGCGGCCCTGACCGAACAGGATTCGCACAAAACCTTCGACATTTCGGTAACGCCGGTGCGTGCGGGTAAGGATGTTCGGATCCGCCTGACCTACATCCAGCCGGCGCATATCGACACGAGCATCGGCCGCTATGTCTATCCGCTGGAAGAGGGCGGCGTCGATGATGCCAAGCTCGCCTTCTGGACGGCGAGCGAGGAGGTCGCGGGACAGTTCAGCTTCGACCTGCATCTCCGGTCGTCCTATCCGGTTGCGGCGCTGCGGTTGCCGAAACATCCGCAGGCAGTGGTCACGCAGGTGTCCGATCAGGAATGGCGCGTCCATATGGACAATCGCGGCGGCAAATCCAGTGCGCCGTCGCCAGCGGCTAGTGACGCCGCCGGGCAGGATCGCGACGATAAGGTCATCGCCGTGCCGGCGCGGCCCAACCATTCGATCGACGAAGGCGAGGCGGTGACTCCGGTCCGGGTGGCGCCGCGGGCCGCATCGCCGTCCTTCCGCCTCGATACGGATATCGTCGTCTATTGGCGTCAGGCCGAAAACCTGCCGGGCAGCGTCGACCTGGTGGCGCACCGCCCGGACCCGGGTAAGCCCGGCACCTTCATGATGGTGCTGACGCCCGGCGATGATTTGAAGCCGATCGTCGAGGGCCGTGATTGGGTGTTCGTGCTCGACAAGTCGGGGTCGATGAAACGGAAATTCCATACCCTGACCGAGGGCGTGGCCCGCGGCGTCGCGAAACTGCGTCCGGTCGACCGGTTCCGGATCGTGCTGTTCGACCAGACGGCATCGGAGCTCACCTCCGGCTTCCTGCCCGCCACGCCGGACAATGTGAAGAAGGCCGTCACGCTGTTGGAGAATGTCCAGCCGAACAAGGGCACCAACCTGTTCGACGGTCTCAAACTCGGCCTCAACTTCGTCGAGGCCGACCGCACCACGGCGATCCTGCTGGTGACCGACGGTGTCGCCAATGTGGGTGAGACCCGCAAGAAGGTGTTCCTCAACTTGGTCCGCAAGGCGGACGTGCGGTTGTTCACCTTCGTCATGGGCAACAGCGCAAATCGGCCCTTGCTGACCGGCATGACACGAGCGTCGGGCGGCACCTCGATCAGCATCTCGAACAGCGACGACATCGTGGGGGCGGTGATGTCCGCGACCTCCAAGGTAACCCACGAGGCGCTGCACAAGGTCGGGATCAAGATCAGCGGCGTCCGCACCAGCGATCTCACGCCCGAGCGGTTGGGCAGCCTGTATCGTGGCGAGCAGCTTGTGGTGTTCGGCAAGTATCGTGGCGATGGGGAGGCGACGGTGACCTTGAATGGTCTGATCTCCGGCAAGCCGACGACCTATACCACCCGCTTCGATTTTCCGAAGACGGCGGGGCTCAATCCCGAGGTCGAACGCCTGTGGGCATTCTCGGCGATCGAGGCGCAATTGCAGGACATCGACGACTTCGGTGAGAACAGCGACCGCAAGCAGGTAGTGACAGAACTCGGTGTCGAATATGGGTTGGTCACGCCCTACACCTCGATGGTCGTGGTGCGCAACGAGGTTTTCGCCAAGCGCGGCATCGAACGGCGCAATCAAGCCCGCCGCGCGACGGAAACCAAAGCCGTCGCCGAACGAGCCAAGACGCCGGTCCGTGTAACGCGGGTCGACAAGAAAGCGCCGATGTTCAGGAAACCGCGGCCCAGTTACAGCCATGGTTCGGGCGGCGGTGGCGGCGGGTCGACCGGCCTGCTTGGATTGGCGTTGCTGTTCGCCTTTTCGGCGGCGGTCTATTTCAGCCGCCGGCGGGAGGAGGATCAGGAATGACCGGGTTCGTTCCTTCCGGTCGGAACCAGGGCGGCGTTCGACCGCCCTGGTTCACCGCCGGTCTGGCGTCGGTCATGCTCGCGCTGTATGTCGCGTTGGGGCCGCAGCCGGACCTTTTGATGTATGACCGCGCGGGCATTGCTGACGGAGAATGGTGGCGTCTCGTAACCGGACATCTGGTGCATGCCGACGTGGCGCATCTTGCCGCCAATGTGTTGGCGCTGGTCATCCTCGGCGGTGTCCAGGAATCGCTGCAGCGACTCGGCATCAATACAATAATTCTGCTGGTGTCCTTCGGGATCGTCGTGATTGATGCAGTCCTCTGGTTGGAATTGCCGGGGCTCGTTCGGTATTGCGGATTCTCCGGTCTTCTCAACACCTTGTTTATCGCCGCGGTATACGAGCAATGGCGCAATACCGGAGATTGGCTGTATCGCGCGTTGGCAATAGGCGGGCTCGGCAAGATTGCGATAGAAAGCGGGTCTGCTGGTGCGGTGTTGCCGCTATCGAGTCTGCCGTCGGTTACCGAGGCGCATTTCGCCGGCTTCGTCGCGGGGGTGGTGCTTTGCACTCTCACGGCGGCATGGACCGCACGGAGCGGTTTGCCGCTTTGCGCACTTCACACTTCAACCGGTTCCCGGCGGCGGGTAGACTTGGCGATATGCAACAGTATCTCGACCTCATGCGGCACATCCGCGATAGCGGCGCACAGAAGACGGACCGCACCGGCACCGGGACGGTAAGCGTCTTCGGCTATCAGAACCGGTACGATCTGCGTGACGGTTTTCCGATGATTACGACCAAGCGGCTGCATTTGAAGTCGATCGTATACGAATTGCTGTGGTTCCTGCGGGGCGACACGAATGTCCGCTATCTGCAGGAGAACGGTGTTTCGATCTGGGATGAGTGGGCCGACGAGACCGGCGACCTAGGTCCGGTCTACGGTCATCAATGGCGCTCCTGGCCGACGCCGGACGGCCGGTCGGTCGATCAGATCACCGCGCTGGTGCACCAGATCAAACAGAGTCCGGACTCGCGGCGGCATATCGTCAGCGCCTGGAACGTCGCCGATGTGGACAGCATGGCCCTGCCACCCTGTCATTGCCTGTTCCAGTTCTACGTGGCGGAGGGACGGCTGTCCTGCCAGCTCTATCAGCGCAGCGCCGACGTGTTTCTCGGCGTGCCGTTCAACATCGCGTCTTATGCATTGCTGACCATGATGATGGCGCAGGCAACAGGGCTGGAGGCGGGCGAGTTCATCCATACCTTCGGCGACGCGCACCTTTATCTGAACCACCTGGAGCAGGCCAATCTGCAGCTCGAGCGGGAGCCGTATCCGTTGCCGACGATGACGCTGAACCTGGATGTGACCGATATCTTCGCCTTCCGGTTCGAGGATTTTTCGCTCGAGAACTATCGCTTCCATCCGCATATTCCCGCGGCCGTTGCGGTCTAGATCGGATGCCGCCCCGCGTATCGCTTGTGGTGGCGATGGCCGAGAACAATGTCATCGGCAAGGATGGCGGTCTGCCGTGGCATATCCCGGCCGACCTCAAGCATTTCAAGGCAGTAACGATGGGCAAACCGATCGTCATGGGTCGGCGGACCTACGAGTCGATCGGCCGACCGCTGCCCGGCCGGCTGAATATCGTCGTCACCCGCGATCCGTCGCGGCGATGGGACGGGGTGGAGGTTGTGCAGTCGCTGCCGGATGCGTTGGAGAGGGCGGCGGCGCATGGCGCGGATGAAATCATGATTATCGGCGGCGGCGATCTGTATCGGGCCGCGCTGCCGCTGGCGCAGCGGATTTATCTGACGCGCGTGCATGAGGCGGTCGAGGGCGACACCGTGTTCCCGGACCTCGATCCGACGGAATGGCGTGAGGACTCCTGCGACCTTCGCGACGATATCTACCGCGTGCCCGTATCCTTCAGAATTCTTGATCATGTCGGAGACAGCCGCTGATAGCCTAGCCGGCAGCGGTGAAATCCTGAACGCTGTACGCGCCAGCGCAAACCGTCAGAAGCTGCGACGGTCCGACCTCCTGCCAATGTTCGCCGTGTGAATCCAGCGGCTCCGATACCACCATCAAGGCGTTGCCGGTTGCGCCGTTGGGTAACGTCACGCCGACATACAAGCTCGGCGCATGGTCGTCGCTGGAATACCGCAGCGCGTAGAGCGTGACGCCGTCGGACACGGCCGCGGTCATCCGGAACGCCCGGTCCGCGCCTTGCTGCTTCATCACGCCGAGGACTTGGTCGATCGACCGTTTGAACGCCGTCGCCGGATCGTTCTGCAGGCCGTTGGTCAGCAGCAGATAGAAGAAGGTTTCGCTGTCCGTCGTGCCTTGCCGGTGATGGTAGTACTCGTGGGAAATCAGCAAATCCAACTCGCGGTGGACCAGGTCGAAGTTACCGATCTGGCCATTATGCATGAACAGCCAGTTCTTGTATTGGAACGGGTGGCAGTTGGTCCGCGAGATGCTGCCGTTGGTCGCCGCGCGCACATGGGCAAAGAAGAGCGGGCTGCTGATATGCGACGCGATGTTGCGCAAATTGTCGTCGTTCCAGGCCGGCAGGATGTCGCGGAACACACCCGGCCGTTTGTCGTCCGAATACCAGCCCAATCCGAAGCCGTCACCGTTGGTCGGCGTCGCGCCCATCCGCGCGTTCATGCTCTGGTCGATCAAAGAATTTTCTGCTTGGAAAAGAAAGGCATCCGGGTAGATCGACGAGCCGGTATAGGCGAGCCAGCGGCACATTGCGTTATTCGTCCTTTTCCGTTTTGCCGAACACCAGCAGCAGGAAGGCATAGACCATGGCGGTTTCCTTGAGCCGGTCGAACCGCCCGGCGGCCCCGCCATGCCCCGCGTCCATGTTCGTCCGCAACAACAGAAGATTGTCGTTGGTCTTGGTGGCGCGCAGCTTGGCCACCCATTTCGCGGGCTCCCAATAGGTCACGCGCGGGTCGGTCAATCCGGCGGTGACCAGGATGTTGGGATAATCCTTGGCTTCGACATTGTCATAGGGCGAGTAGGATTTGATGTAGTGGTAGGCTTCCTCGTCCTCGATCGGATTGCCCCATTCCGGCCATTCCGGTGGGGTCAGCGGCAGGTTGTCGTCGCACATGGTGTTAAGCACATCGACAAAGGGCACCTCGGCGACGCTGGCCTTGAACAGGTCGGGCCGCATGTTGACCACCGCACCCATCAGCATGCCGCCGGCACTGCCGCCGTGACAGGCGATCTCGCCGCGTGTCGTATAGCCTTCGTCGATCAATTGCTCGCCGGCAGCGATGAAGTCGAGAAAGGTGTTCTTCTTCTGAAGGCGCTTACCGGTCCGATACCAGCGATAGCCGCCTTCCATGCCGCCGCGGATGTGGGCGATGGCGTAGATGAATCCTCGGTCGACCAGGCTGAACCGCGTCGTGCCGAACGAGGCGGGGATCGCATGGCCGTAGGACCCGTAGCCGTAAAGCAAGACCGGGGCTGAGCCGTCGATCGGCGTGTCCTTGCGGTAGAGTAGTGAAACCGGAATGCGTTCGCCGTCGTGGCTCGTGGCGAAGGTGCGGCGGGTAACGTAATCGGATGGATCATGCCCGCTCGGCACTTCCTGCTCCTTGCGCAGGGTGCGCGCGCCGGTCGCCATGTCGTAGTCGAAGGTTTGCTCTGGCGTCGTCATCGAGGAATAGATAAAGCGCAAGGACGTGGTCTCGTATTCGAGCCGTCCGAGCAGGCCGAGGCTATAGGCTTCCTCCTCGAAAGCGATTTCATGTTCGGCGCCGTCGGCCATCGCCCGGATGACGATGCGCGGCAGGCCATTCTCCCGCTCGAGTCGCACCAGATAATCCGCGAACATCTCGACCGATACGATCAGCCGTCCGGCCGCGTGCGGCACCAAGTCGGTCCAGTGCGCCCGCCCGGGTTTGTCGACCGGCGCGGTGACGAGCTTGAAATCCTCCGCGCCGTCGGCGTTGGTCAGGATGATCAGGCGGTCGCCGTGATGCGTGACCGTGTATTCCATTTCGGGGCTTCGCGGTTCGACGACGACCGGGTCGCTGTTCGGTTTGTCGGCGTCGATCAGCCGGACCTCGGACGTTTCGTGGTCGTGACTGTCGATCACCAGGAAGCGGCCGCTTTCCGTCTCACCGATCGAGACGAAGAAGCCCGCGTCCGGCTCTTCGTAAACGAGCACGTCCTCGGCGACGTCGGTGCCGATCTGATGTCGGTACACGCGTGCTGGCCGATGATTGTCGTCGAGTACCGTGTACAGAAGCGTCCGGTTGTCGTTCGCCCAGACCAGGGCGCCGTAGGCGTTCGGGATTTCATCCGGCAGCATCGCGCCGGTGGTCAGGTCTTTGACCTTGATCGTATAAATTTCCGATCCGTTGAGATCGACCGCATAGGCCAGCAGCGCATGGTCGTTGTTGTGATGGCAGGCGGCCACGCTGAAATACGCTTGCCCCTCCGCCTCCTTGTCACCATGCAGGAGGATTTCCTCGGGCAGGTTCTTCTTTTCGATTGGACGTCGGCAAAAGATCGGATGCTGCCCGCCGGTCTCATATCGCCGGTAATACGCGAAATCGCCGTCCGGGTCGGGCACGCTCGAATCGTCTTCCTTGATCCGGCCCTTGAACTCCTCGAACAGGTTTTCCTGCAGCGTCTCGGTCGCCTGCAGGCTGCTCTTCGCGAAGTCGTTCTCCGCTTCGAGATAGGCGCGGATTTCCGGATCGAGGATGTCCGGCGTGCGCATGACCTCCTGCCACTGCGGGTCCTTTATCCACGCGTAGGGGTCTTCGAGCCGGTCGCCATGCCGTTCGGTGACGAGGGTATGCTGTTTTGCGATGGGAGTATCGGTCATGTCGTTGGGGTCGACTCCTCGGGTTTGGCCGGGCCGTTGCGGCGGCGGCTGCGTCGCGCCAGCACGGTCGCCATCGTGCGGTCGGCGAGAGCGAGACGGCGTCTTAAGAACGCGCGGGTTTTTTCCTGGTTTTCGGAACCGTCGCGAAGCCAAACGCGGAGGGTGGCCAGGAACAATCCCGTAAGTCCAACTTCTTCCATCTGGCGCTGCACGCCTGTGGCGTCGAGCTTGGCGGCCTCGCGAATCCATTGAATCGTCCGGGACAGATCGAAGATGGCGGGAACCCAGTGATGGGGATGTGCGTACCAGAGTTTGGCCGACAGCATCTGGCCGGTAACCCGCCGGTGCGGCGCCAGCGCATCGAACCACCGCATGATTACCAGTTCGAGGCGGTCACGCGCCGGCAGGTCGTTGAATCCGTCGTGCGGCGGCTGCAGCATGGCGTCCCAGCCGCGGCGGAACCAGGCGTTCGCAACCGCGTCTAGGTCCGTGTAATGCGTCAGGACGTCGGTCATCGGGATGCCGAGCCGGTCGGCGACCACGCGTAGCCGTATCTTGGACCAGCCGTCGGCTTCCGCGATGTCCAACGCGGTCTCAAGAATGTTGAGCGCCGGATCTTGCGCGCGGCTTTTCGCGCTTCCTTTGCTGCCTGCCGCGCGCGCCATCGCTGCTCCGGGGTTAATAGGTTACGACGCTTCGGATCGATTCGCCTTCATGCATTAAATGAAATGCGTCGTTGATGTTTTCAAGCGGCATGGTGTGGGTGATGAGATCGTCGATGTTGATCTTGCCCTCCATGTACCAGTCCACGATCTTCGGTACGTCGGTCCGGCCCTTGGCGCCGCCGAAGGCGGTGCCGCGCCAAACGCGTCCCGTAACCAACTGGAACGGGCGGGTGTTGATTTCCTTACCCGCGCCGGCGACACCGATGATCGTGCTTTCGCCCCAGCCCTTGTGGCAGCATTCCAGCGCTTGGCGCATCACGTCGGTATTGCCGATACATTCGAAACTGTAGTCGGCGCCGCCCTTCGTCAGGTCGACAAGGTAATTGACCAGATCGTCGCCAACCTCAGTCGGATTGACGAAATGCGTCATGCCGAATTTCTCGCCGAGTGCCTTCCTTTTGGGATTCAAGTCGACGCCGACGATCATGTTGGCGCCCACCATTTTCGCGCCTTGAATTACGTTGAGGCCGATGCCGCCGAGCCCGAACACCACGACATTCGCGCCGGCCTCGACCTTGGCCGTATTGATCACCGCGCCGATGCCGGTGGTGACGCCGCAGCCGATGTAGCAGATCTTGTCGAACGGCGCGTCTTCGCGAACCTTGGCGAGCGCGATCTCCGGGACGACCGTGTGATTGGAGAAGGTCGAGGTGCCCATGTAGTGGTAGATCATTTCCTTGCCGAGCCGGAACCGGCTGGAACCGTCGGGCATGACGCCGCGGCCTTGTGTTTCGCGAATCGCTTGGCAGAGATTGGTTTTCCCGCTCGTGCAGTATTCGCATTGCCGGCATTCCGGGGTGTAGAGCGGAATGACATGGTCGCCTTTCTTCAGGCTGGTCACGCCGGGACCGACATCGACCACCACGCCAGCGCCTTCATGGCCGAGGATTGCGGGGAATACGCCTTCGGGATCGGCGCCCGACCGAGTGAATTCGTCGGTGTGGCATATCCCGGTCGCCCTGATCTCTACGAGGCATTCGCCTTCCCGGGGGCCGTCCAGTTCGACGGTTTCGATTGTCAGCGGTTCTCCCGCCTTATGTGCGACCGCGGCGCGCGTTTGCATTGCCCATCTCCTTGCGTGATCCGGATTTGCCCGAATTATGTTTCGTCCCGTGCCGCGAGCCTGTCAGAGCGTTCAGTTGATTTCAAGCGCTGCCGGCGGGCCGGGACCGGGTTGCGACGAAAATGATAATACCGGATTACTCGGCGCCGACCAGCAGCGTCCAATAATGCGACATGGTGACGGTGCCGCCGTCCCGATCGCGGAAGGTATACCCCATACCGGCGTCCTTGACGGCGTCGTCCAGGATGGCTGCGCGATGGTCGGGTGAATTCATCCAGCCGGTGATCGCCTGCTTTACGTCATGCTGCCCGGCGGCGATATTCTCCAACAGGCGTCGCCAGTTGTATCCGAACGCGTCGGCGCGGTCGGTCATGCGGGCACCGTCCGGCGTCTTGTGATCGAAGAAATCGCGCGCTGCCATGTCGTCGGAATGAAGCTGGGCCGCGCGGTTCAGGCGGTCGTCCATCTGCAGGAGGCGAAGACCTTTGCTCTCACGGATCGCATTCAGGCGCCGCAGCATGTCCAGCCGCCACGCATCGCCTTCGATGAGTCTGTCCAGGCTATCGGCAAACACAATCCCCGAAGGCAGGCACAAGCCCGTCAGCATGAAGGCGGTTCGTGAAACAAAGGTCCGTCGGCGCATGTCGATCACGTTGTGAGGCGGCCACCCAAATCGACTCTATTGTATGACGATTTTCGGCGCTGTGCGTGCCTCGCTGCCGCCGGTGGTATCCAGTTGCTCCCAAAGCCGGTTGGCGATGGCGCGGAAAGCCGCCGCATGGTCTGAGTCGGGACGGCTGACGACGATGGGTTGTCCGCCGTCCGATGTTTCGCGAATGTCGAGATGCAGCGGGATTTCACCCAGGAATTCGACGCCGAGCCGTTCCGCCTCGTCGCGGGCACCGCCATGGCCGAAGATGTCCGATTGATGGCCACAACTCGGACAGAGGAAATAGCTCATGTTCTCGATGATGCCGAGCACCGGCACGTCGACCTTGCGGAACATGTTCAAACCTTTGCGGGCATCGAGCAGCGCGATGTCCTGCGGCGTCGAGACGATCACCGCACCGGCAAGCGGCACTTGTTGCGCCATGGTCAGTTGCGCGTCGCCGGTTCCTGGCGGCATATCGACGATCATCACGTCGAGCTCACCCCAGTTCACGTCGCGCAGCATCTGCTGCAGGGCACTCATCACCATGGGACCGCGCCAGATCATCGGCGTTTCCTCATCGACGAGGAAGCCCATGGACATAACCTTGATGCCGTAATTTTCCATCGGTTGCAGGATTTTTCCGTCAGCCGATGACGGTTTGCCCGAAATGCCCATCATGCGTGGCTGCGACGGCCCGTAGATATCGGCGTCGAGCAGCCCAACCTTGTGGCCGGCCGCGGCAAGGCCCATCGCCAAATTGACCGCGGTGGTGGATTTCCCGACGCCGCCCTTTCCGCTGGCGACCGCCACGATATGCTTGACGCCGGGCGCCAGCGGTTTCGTTTCCTGCTGCTGCTGCTGCTGCTGCTGCTGTGGATGGGCATGCGGGGGCGGCGCACTTTGGCTCTGTGCGCGATGTGCCGTCAGCACGACGGTCGCGGACACGACGCCCGGCATTTCGTGGATGGCTTGTTCGGCGGTTTTCCGCAGTGGTTCCAGGGCCGGGCCCTTTTCTGGGTCGACTTCGATCGAAAAACCGACGTTGCCGTCCTTCACCACAAGACCGGAAACCATTCCCAAGGCCACGATGTCCTTACCGGAATCCGGTTCAACAACACTCTTTAGCCGGCTCATAACATCGGCTTCGGTTATCTGCGCCATGCTTGAAAACTCCCAAACATCCCCAATATGCCTTGGACATTCAATTTTTCGAATTTGCGTGCCCGGCTAGGCTGTCATATATGATCCCGACCCCGGTTGGAAAGTACCGGACGGGGCGTATCGTAAGACGCACGTAAATAGCGGAAATTACAAGGCGGGAGAAAATATCCATGCCATGGCAGAATCAAGGCGGCGGCGGTGGCCCATGGGGCGGCGGCGGCGGCAGCGGTGGTGGCGGCGGTCAAGGGCCGTGGGGTGGAAGTGGCGGCGGTGGCGGCGGTAAGCCTCCACCAGACCTCGAAGAGATGCTTCGCCGCAGTCAGGACCGGCTCAAGTCAATCTTTCCCGGCGGCGGTTCCGCCGGAAAACTATTGCCGTTGATCATTATCGTGGTCGTCGGACTTTGGTTCGCGACGGGTTTCTATCGCGTGCAGCCGGACGAACAGGGCGTCGAGCTCGTGTTCGGCCATTGGAGTGGCAATACGACCACCGAAGGACTGCATTGGAATTGGCCAGGGCCGGTCGGCGAGGTCTTTACGCCGAAGGTCACACGGTCCAATCGCGTTCAGGTCGGGTATCGTGCAGGCAGCGAAGGCGCGCGGCGTGGTGCCTCTGAGCGGGACGTGGCCGAAGAAAGCGTCATGCTGACGAGTGACGAGAATATCGTCGATCTGCAGTTCACCGTTCTCTGGAAAATCAAGAATGCCGGCGAGTTCCTGTTCAATATCCGTAATCCGGAAGGAACGGTGAAGATCGCTGCCGAAAGCGTCATGCGCGAGGTCGTCGGGCAAACGAACTTCGATAAGGTGGTCACCGTTGGCCGGCAGGAAATCGAAAGCCGCGGCAACGAGTTGCTGCAGGTCATTCTCGACCAGTACGGCGCGGGCATTTTGATTGAAGCAGTGCAGCTTCAAAAATCCGACCCGCCATCGGACGTCATCGATGCCTTCAACGACGTGCAGCGCGCCCGGCAGGACAAATCTCGTTTGAAGAACCAAGCCGAGGCCTATGCCAATTCGATCGTTCCGGAAGCGCGAGGTCAGGCGGAGCAGATGGTCCGGGATGCGGAAGCCTATCGTGAGCGACTGCTCAAGGAAGCGGAAGGTGAGGCCAAACGGTTCATCTCCGTGTACGAGGCGTATAAAACCGCCCCGGAAGTGACGCGGCGGCGCATGTACCTGGAAACTATGGGCAATGTGTTTGGATCGGCACAGAAAGTCATCGTCGATCAAAAAGGTGGATCGGGCCAAGGCGTAGTGCCCTATCTTCCGTTGCCCGAAATTCAGAAACGGGTGCGGTCGGGATCCGATGCATCATCTGAACCTGCGGAATCGCCCGCGCCTGCTCAACCGGCTCAGCGATAGACCGGGGATAGATCATGAAAAACAAACTATTAGTACTTGGCATCGTGGTTGTAGTGCTGGTAATTGCCGGGGCCAACGCGCTGTTCACCGTGCATCAAACCAAACAGGCCATCGTTCTTCAGTTCGGTGAGGCCAAGCGGGTCATCAAAGAGCCGGGTCTTGCGTGGAAGATTCCCGTCATTCAGGAGACGGTGTTCTACGACAACCGGGTTCTCGACCTTGATCCGCCATCCTTCGAAGTGCTGCTGACCGACAAGAAACGCATCATTATCGATGCGTATGCGCGCTATCAGATTATCGATCCGCTGCAATTCTTTCGACGGGTTCGCACTGAAGCGACTCTTCGCGATCGCTTCGGCAAGATCATCAACTCCAGCCTTCGCCGGGTCATCGCGACGGTTCCGCTGCGCGACGTTCTGTCGGAGAAACGCCTCGGTATCATGAACGAGATTCAGCAGGTGGTCGCAGGGCCGGCAGAATCGTTCGGGATCAAGATCGTAGACGTCCGCATCGGGCGCACGGAACTGCCGACGCAGACACGGCAGTCGGTGTTCAGCAGAATGCGCACGGAACGTGAGCGTGAAGCGCGTGAGCTGCGCGCGGAAGGCGGCGAAGAGGCGCAGAAGATTCGTGCGCAATCCGACCTGGAGCGAACCGTCCTGATCGCGGATGCCGAACGGCAGGCACAGATCATGCGCGGTGAAGGGGAAGGCGGCCGAAATTTGGTTCTCGGCAAGGCCTATGGCCAGGATCCGGAGTTCTTCGATTTCTACAAATCGCTGGCGGAGTATCAGAAGAATCTCGTCGATAGCGATACGACAATGGTATTGAGCCCGGACAGCGAGTTCTTCCGCTTCTTCGGAAGTGGCGGGGGGGCCAGGCCTAAAAAGTAAGCCTAAGCCGCGCGTGGGCGCCCTATGCTGGATTTTCTGACGGCCGTCGGTCTCGTCCTCGTGCTGGAGGGGGTACTCTACGCCCTATTCCCCGAGGGGATGCAGCGGATGATGGAGCAGGCGCTGCAAATGTCGCCCAGCATGCTTCGAAAGGGCGGATTGCTTGCGGCCTTCGTTGGGTTCGCCATTGTTTGGATGATACGGGGTTGAAGCTTTTTTGCGAGCGACGAACACTGTGTCGATCACCAATTCGTCGCTAATTTGTTAACCAAGAAGTGGTCGTCCTGAGATATATTCATGGGCGACCGTTGAATTTGGTTGTGCACGATGCCAAATCGGTCGATAGAGCGACCGGTCGACCTGAATTGGTACTTGGTCAGGATCGTGCAGACACGAATTTTTTTATCAACAAGTCGATGCGTGATGCCAACATGAATTCAATCCATCGCACTATGCCGTTGAGCCGACACTGGCTGGTTTTGATTGCTTTGGCCTTGGTCGCCGTCTGGACGCCGACGCCCGCGGATGCCCGCGCCGCGCCGGACAGTTTCGCGGACCTGGTGGAGAAGCTGTTGCCGGCCGTCGTCAACATTTCGACGACGCAGAAAGTCGCCGGGCGCAGTAGCGAGGATTTGCCGCAATTCGACTTCCCACCGGGCTCGCCGTTCCGGGAATTCTTTGATCAGTTCCAACGTAAGCGGCGCGAGTCGCCACAGCGCCGCGGTACGTCGCTGGGCTCCGGCTTCATCATCGACAAGACCGGCTATATCGTAACGAACAACCATGTGATCGAAGGTGCGGACCAAATCACCGCCGTATTGCAGGACGAGCGCAAATTCGAAGCCAAGCTGATCGGCCGCGATCCGAAAACCGATCTCGCGCTGCTCAAGGTCAAGTCGAGCAAGGATCTTCCCTATGTGCCCTTCGGGGCATCCGATACCGCCCGCGTTGGCGATTGGGTCTTGGCCATCGGCAATCCGCTTGGGCTCGGCGGTACGGTGACGGCCGGCATCATTTCGGCGCGGGGCCGGGACATCCGATCCGGGCCGTATGACGATTACATTCAGACCGATGCGCCGATCAACCGCGGCAATTCGGGCGGCCCCTTGTTCAATACGAAGGGCGAAGTCGTCGGCATCAACACGGCGATCCTGTCCCCGTCGGGCGGCAGCATCGGCATTGGCTTCTCGATCCCGTCCCAGCTTGCGGTTGGCGTCATCGATCAGCTTCGCAAATACGGCTCGACGCGCCGTGGATGGCTCGGCGTCCAAATTCAGGCGGTCACCGAAGAGATTGCCGAAAGCCTGGCTCTCGACAAGCCATATGGCGCCCTTGTCGCGGGGGTCGTGAAGAAAAGCCCCGCGGAAGCCTCCGGTTTTAAGACCGGTGACGTCATTCTGTCTTTCGACGGCCGCCGCGTTCCGGAGTCGCGGCGTCTGCCGCGCATGGTTGCCGAGACCGATGTCGGCAAGGCGGTGAGCGTCGTGGTCTGGCGCAACGGAAAGAAAACGAAGCTATCCGTGAAACTCGGCGAGCTTGAAAAAGTCGATCAGGCATCACTCTCCTCGTCCGGCAGCCCGCCGGCGACAGACAAGACCGGCCGGGAGTTCAAGGAACTCGGGCTTAGCCTTTCGCCGCTGACGAAGGAACTGGCGACTCGGTTCGATCTTGAAGAAGGGGTCGAAGGCTTGGTCGTTACGAATGTCGGCGCAGAAAGCAATGCGTCGGAGAAAGGCCTGAAGCCCGGCGACATCATCGTGGAAATCAACCAGGAAAAAGTGAAATCCATCAAGGATGTCGTGGGACAGGTCGAGAAGGCGGAGAAGGCCGGCCGCAGGTCGGTACTGCTGCTCGTCAAATTCCGTCAAGGCGAGGATCCGCTTCGGTTCGTGCCGCTTCGGCTGTCCAAGAAGAAAGGCTGAACGACAGGTTTCTCGATGCCTGGACGGGTCGTTCCGTTGAGCACCGCCGTTTTGCTTTCGGACTAACAAGCGAATAAGCTGGCGGCCTGCCTCGGCATAACCTTTGGATTCCCGAATTTGTCCAGTTCAGCACCGCCGTCCCGGTTCGGTCTGCGTGACTTTGGCCCGGCCTATTTGATCGCCGCCGGCCATGGTGCATCGCATTGGATAACCGGCACCTTTTTTCTTCTACTCCCGAAAATCCGCGAAGAATTCAGCTTCTCCTATGCCGAGATCAGCCTCATCGGTTCGATCTATTACATAGGATCATTGGCGTCGAACGTGGCGAGCGGCCCGGCGGTGGACGTCTCGGGGCGGCGCGTCGTGTTTCAGGTCGTCGCCTTGTTGGCAGTCGGTCTCGCAATGGTCGGGTTTGGATTTGCGAGTAGTTTGGTTCTGATCGGTGTCATGGGTGTGCTGATCGCCGCGGCCAACAATCTTTGGCATCCGGCATCCATGTCTTACCTATCGTCGGAATATCCCAACAACCGCGCCTTCGTCCTGTCCCTGCACGGGATCGGATCGAATATCGGCGAGGCTGTCGGGCCGGTGGCGGCCGGCGCCATGCTGACCTGGTTCCTGTTTTCATGGCGGGAGGCAGCACTGCTCAACGCGATCCCGGCCCTGGTCATGGGTGTCGTCTTCATTTTCGCCCTGTTGCCTAAGGAACGTCAGGTCGAGGGGAGCGCCAGCAGGTCGGTTAGTTTGAGAGCCTATTCCACCGACCTGTGGCAAATGGTGCAGAACAAGTCGGTGCTCGGCCTGTCGATCATGGCCGGGTTCCGGAACATGGCGCAAAGCGGGTTGAAGCTCTTTCTGCCGTTCTACATCGTCGACGTGCTGAAGCTGCCCTATGCCTACGCCGGCATCGCGCTCTCGGCGTTGTTGATCGGCGGCATGATTGCCTCGCCCATCGCCGGCGCGTATTCCGATCGGATCGGCCGGCGAAAGGTCATCATGATAGCGTTGAGCGCGTCCACCGTAATCATTATCGGGCTGACGTTCGTCGGCAATGGAACTGCCTATGTCTTCGGCATATCGCTGCTCGGATTCGCCATGTTCGCGGTGCGCCCGGTGCTGCAGGGGTGGATGATGGATATCGTGCCGCGGCAAATGGCCGGGTCCGCAACTAGTTTGATGTTCTCCGTGCAGAGTTTCAAATCGGCGATCATGCCGATTATCGGTGGATTGATTGCGGATCAATATGGTCTTGCCGCGGTCTTCTACTTCCTCGGCGGATTGTTGTTGCTGGCGAACTTAGTCGCCTTCCTCCTGCCGAAGGAGCCAACGGCGGCCGAGGCGGCGGATTGAGCTTTGGACTTGGCAAGCCGATGAGCCGCGGCTACATCTCTAATTCCTTAGAACAACATCAGCGCATTTTGTGGTGAGTACTCACGACGTCGCAACGCCCTTGCGATTTCGAGACCAAGGGCCCGTGTTTCTATTGGCGCTCGGCCATGCGGCAACGCATTGGACCGCGGCGACGGTCTATATCCTGCTGCCGATGATCAAGGACACGCTCGACCTGAGCTATGCCGAAGCCGGCGTGTTCCTGTCGGTATTCCATCTCAGTTCATTCTTCGCGAATTTCGCCAGCGGCATCGCGGTCGACATGAGCGGTCGGCGCGTGCTGGTCCAGATCGTCGCCCTGATCATGGGTGGGGTGGCGACGTTCGTCTTCGGTTTCACCAGCCTGTATGTGGTGCTGGTCCTGATGGTCGGCTTCATGGGGGCAGCGGTCCAAGCGTGGCATCCGGGCGCGATCTCCTACCTGGCGGAACATTATGCGACGCGCCGTGGCTATGTGCTGTCGATCCATGCGATGGGCGCAAACGCGGGTGACGCCATCGCGCCAATGGTCGCCGGGTTGTTGCTGACGTGGCTGACCTGGAACACCACGGCAATGATAAGCGCGGTGCCGGCGCTGGTGACGGCGGGCATTCTCGCCATTACGCTGCTGCCGAAAGATCGACCGGCGGCGCGCGGCGGCGATCCGATGAGCGTCAAACGGTACTTCGCCGGGTATTGGGCGTTGCTGAAGGATCGCGCGGTTATGGTCCTGACGATGACTGCGGCCTTCCGGACCATGGCGCAGGTCGGTCTATTTGCCTTCCTGCCGCTCTACATCTCGGACGTGATGAAGGCAGGGACGGTCTTCATGGGCGCGGCCTTGATGACGATGCAGATCGGCGGATTCATAGCGGCGCCGTTGGCGGGTGTCTGGTCGGATCGTATCGGACGCCGGCCAATCGTGTTCGGGGCGCTTGGTATCACGACGATCGTCCTGGTCGCGTTGACCTTCATCAAGGACCCGACGGTTTACGTTGCCTGCATCTCGTTGCTCGGCTTCTTCCTGTTCGCCATTCGCCCCGTCGTGCAGAGTTGGATGATGGACATGGTCCCCGGCGAATTTGCCGGATCGGCCACCAGCCTGATGTTCGGGGTGCAGTCGATCCTTGGTGCGCTGTCGCCGATCCTCGGTGGCATCATTGCTGACCAGTATGGATTGGTTGCGGTGTTCTACATGCTGGCCGGGATCATGTTCTTCGCCAACATCCTGGTCCTGTTCGTGCCGCGCGCAAAGCAATAGGACTGCGTTAGCCGACGATCTCCTCGTCGCGATATCCTTGAAGATACAGCAGTGCTGTCAGGTCGCCGTGATCGATACGGGCATCGGCGCTTCGCGCAACGACCGGTTTTGCATGATATGCGACGCCAATGCCGGCTTCCGCCAACATATCCAAGTCATTCGCACCGTCGCCGACCGCGATCGTCGCTTCCACCGGAATTGTGCGTTCGGCGCATAGGGCCAGCAGCCGTTGCCGTTTTGCATCGGCGCCCAGAATGGGCTCAATAACCGCACCGGTCAGCTTGCCGTCTTCCACTTCAAGTCGGTTTGCCTGATCTATATCGAAGCCCACGGTCTCGCGCACGAACGCGGTGTAGCAAGTGAAGCCGCCGGAGACGAGGGCGCAATAAGCCCCGTTGGCGCGCATGGTTGCGACCAGCGTGTTGGCGCCCGGCATGAAACGGATCTTTTTCTTAGATTGCTCCAGCACTGCGGCGTCCAAACCGGCTAACAGCCCCACCCGTTCCCGCATCGCTTCGAAAAAGTCGAGTTCGCCATTCATGGCGCGGGCAGTTATCTCGGAGATGTGTTCACGCAGGTCAACCTCGTCGGCCAGTTCGTCGAGCATCTCGTTCTCGATGATCGTCGATTCCATGTCGGCGATCAGCATGCGTTTGCGGCGGCCGGTATCCGGCTGTGCCACGGCGTCGATCGGCCCGTCTTCGATCGATTCGTAGGCGAGATCCAAGGCGTCGCGGCAGTCTAGCCCGCCGAAGTGCAGGTCGACGGCCTTTCCATAGGAGAGCCAATCCGGTGCGGCCACGTCGCCGCCGGCGCCCAACAGGGTCGCTTGCACATGCGATGCGGCGGACTCGTCGAGCCGGCCGCTTCCCGCGATCAATGTGAGAACGTTGTCCATTGTCCGGCATTCTGTATCCTGCGGCGGCATGAGTGACAACGCGCAATTTCCTGTCGTGATCGTTGCCGGGCCGACCGGCAGCGGCAAGTCCGCCCTGGCGCTGGCGCTTGCGGAAAAATTCAGCGGTACCGTCATCAACGCGGACAGCATGCAAGTCTATCGCGACCTGCGTATCCTCACCGCCCGCCCGAGCGACGAGGACGAGGCGCGGGCGCCGCATCGGCTCTACGGTGTACTTGGTGCGGCGGAGCATTGTTCCGCGGCCCGGTGGTGCGGGATGGCGGTTGACGCGGTTGAAGAGGCGTGCGCGGCGGGCCGTTTGCCGATCCTCTGCGGCGGCACCGGGCTTTATCTCAAGGCGTTGACCGAAGGTTTGTCACCGATGCCCGCCATTCCCGAAACCACGCGGTCCGATCTGCGCCGCCGGTATTCCGATGTGGATGGTGCGGACTTGCATCAAGCGTTGGCAACGGCGGATCCGCAGAGCGCGGCGTCGATCCCACCGACGGACCGGCAACGAATGCTGCGTGCGCTCGAAGTGTGGGAGGCGACCGGTCGTTCGTTGCAAGATTGGCAGGCCCTGCCGCCCGAACCCGTGCTGCCGCATGCGGACTTCCAGACCATCCTGCTCTTGCCGCCGCGTCAGCCGCTCTATGATGCCTGCGACGACCGGCTGCAGGGAATGATCGCGGCAGGGGCGCTCGATGAGGTGCGGGCGCTCAAGGCGCTGGAGCTCGACCCCGACCTGCCGGCGATGAAAGCGCTCGGCGTCGATGCGATGATGCGGCATCTCGACGGCCTGCTGGATTTGGACACGGCGGTTGCCGCAGCGCAGCAAGCGACCCGCCGCTATGTAAAACGCCAGTTCACCTGGTTTACGCGCCAGATCATTGCGGAATTAGAGGTTAAAGAGAAATATTCGAAAAAATTAGAGGATAGAATCTTTTCGTTTATTCTCAAAAAAGGGTTGACCTACCAAACGTGAATGCCTAATGTCCGGCGTCTTTCGGGCCGAAATGGCCCTTTTTCTGTGTGCAACGCGGCAATTCGGGTGGGAATGGCTTTCGCGGTGCGAGAATCGGCGATAAGCACAGGATAAGCCCAAAACGGCAAACACGAGTGTCGTTACACTAAAATGCCGCCGGCCCGCGAAGGCCGCGGCGCAATCACGGAGTGGGTATCATGTCGGCGGCTGGCGAGCGGACCGGAGCACAAGTGATTATCAAGGCGCTGATCGATCAGGGCGTCGAGGTCATTTTTGGTTATCCCGGCGGCGCCGTGCTGCCGATCTACGACGAAATTTTCAAGCAGAACCACATCCGTCATATCCTTGTCCGGCACGAACAGGGCGCGGTTCATGCCGCTGAAGGCTATGCCCGCTCGACCGGCAAGGTCGGCGTCGTGCTCGTGACATCGGGGCCGGGGGCGACCAACGCGGTAACCGGCTTGACCGATGCCTTGATGGATTCGATCCCGGTCGTCTGCCTAACCGGCCAGGTGCCGACGCACTTGATCGGCAACGACGCGTTCCAGGAATGCGACACGACGGGAATTACTCGTCCCTGCACCAAGCATAATTACCTGGTGAAGGATTCGGATTCGCTGGCGACGATGCTGCACGAGGCCTTTTACGTCGCCCGCAATGGCCGTCCGGGCCCGGTCGTGGTCGATCTGCCGAAAGATATTCAATTCGCCCCGGCACCTTATGTGGGGCCGGAATCGGTGAAGCCGCGCAGCTACCGCCCGCAGACGAAGGGCGACGCGGCGCGCATCGAAGAGGCGGTCGATATGATTGCCCGTGCCGAGCGGCCGATTTTCTATGGCGGCGGCGGGATCATCAATTCGGGAACCACCGCCTGCAAGCGGTTCACCAAATTCGTCCAGCAGTCGGGCTATCCGTGCACCCTGACTCTGATGGGACTAGGCGCGTATCCTGCGTCCGACAAGCTGTTCCTCGGCATGCTGGGCATGCACGGGACGTATGAAGCGAACATGGCGATGCACGGCTGCGACGTGATGGTCGCTGTCGGGTCGCGGTTCGACGACCGGATCACCGGGCGGTTGGACGCCTTTGCGCCGGACGCGAAGATCATCCATATCGATATCGACCCGTCGTCGATCAACAAGAACGTCCAAGTCGATCTGCCGATCGTCGGCGACGTCGGAACGATCCTAGGGCAGATGCAGAAAGTTTGGTCCGCCAAGGTGAAACGCCGCCGCAACGGCAAGGCGATCGATGCCTGGTGGCAGCAGATCGAAAAGTGGCGCGGCCGCGATTGTCTCGCCTACGGTACGGACGACAAGATCATTAAACCGCAGTATGCGATCGAGCGGCTTTACGAACTGACCAAGGATCAGGACGTGTTCATCACGACCGAGGTCGGCCAGCATCAGATGTGGGCGGCGCAGTTCTACAAGTTCGAGAAGCCAAACCGCTGGATGACGTCCGGCGGGCTGGGCACGATGGGATACGGCCTGCCGGCCGCGATCGGTGCGCAACTCGCACATCCCGGTAAATTGGTCGTCGATATCGCAGGCGAAGCCTCGATCCTGATGAACATCCAGGAGATGTCGACTGCCGCGCAGCATCGCTTGCCGGTGAAGATCTTTATCCTGAACAATCAATACATGGGCATGGTGCGCCAGTGGCAGGAACTGCTGCACGGCGGCCGTTATTCCGAAAGTTACTCGGAAGCCTTGCCGGATTTCGTCAAGCTTGCGGAAAGCTTCGGTGCGGTTGGGCTGCGGGCGTCGAAACCGTCTGAGGTCGACGATTTGATCAAGGAGATGATCAGCGTCGACAAGACGGTCATCGCCGACATTTCGGTTGATCCGACGGAGAACTGCTTCCCGATGATCCCGTCCGGTTCGGCTCACAACGAGATGATTCTTGGCGAGGGCAAGAGCCCCAAGTCGGAGCAGACCGTTTCCGAAGACGGCATGGTCCTGGTTTAAGGAACGGCTGATGGCACGAAAACGCAAGGATGCCCAACCGGGCTCCGCCTATATCATTCAGAAACCGGACTCCACTGAGGAACGGCATACGCTGGCGGTGATCGTGTCCAACGAGCCCGGCGTTCTGGCACGGGTCATCGGCCTGTTTTCGGGGCGCGGATATAACATCGAAAGCCTGACCGTCGCACCGGTAAACGAGGATGAGACAATGTCGCGGATCACCATCGTGACATCCGGGACACCGATGATCATCGAGCAGATCAAGAATCAATTGAACCGGCTGGTGCCGGTTAATGACGTACATGATCTGACGGAAGAAGGGGAATTCGTGGAGCGCGAACTTGCCATGGTGAAAGTCGTGGCAAAATCGCGGTCGCATGATAGGCGGGAATCGCTGCGGATGGCCGAAGTGTTCGGTGCGACCGTCGTCGATACCACGACCGATTCCTTCACTTTCGCGATGGCGGGTTCACCAAGCAAGGTGAAAGCCTTCATCGATCTAATGCGTGCCTTGGGCAAGACCGAAGTCGTTCGAAGCGGCGTGGTTGCGGTTTCCCGAGGTGCGAAGGCGCTATAGCACTGCGCCGACGTTTTCAGAAGTTTGGAGCAATCGAGAATAAAAGGGAGTGCGGCCATGCGGGTCTACTATGATCGTGATGCCGACGTAAATTTGGTGAAATCGAAGAAAGTGGCTGTCGTCGGCTATGGCAGTCAGGGGCACGCGCATGCCATGAACTTGCGCGACTCGGGCGTTGCTGAGGTAAAGATTGCCCTGCGGCCGGGGTCGGATAGCGCGGCGAAAGCCGAAGGCGCTGGGTTCGAAGTCCTCGACTCGAGTGCGGCGGCGGCATGGGCCGATGTGGTTATGGTATTGACGCCGGACGAGCATCAGCGCGACCTGTATGCCGAGCATCTTGCGCAGAACATGCGCGAAGGCACCGCGTTGGCATTCGCACATGGCCTGAATGTTCATTTTAACCTGATCGAAGCGCGGGACGACCTCGACGTCTTCATGATCGCGCCGAAGGGCCCAGGACACACCGTACGGTCCGAGTATGAGCGCGGCGCCGGCGTGCCGTGCCTGCTGGCTATCGATCAGGACGCCTCCGGCAACTGTCACGATCTCGCGCTGTCCTATGCCAGCGCCATCGGCGGTGGCCGTGCCGGCATTCTGGAGACCACGTTCCGTGAGGAATGCGAGACGGATTTGTTCGGTGAGCAGACAGTGCTGTGCGGCGGCCTTTCCGCGTTGATCATGGCGGCATACGAAACCCTGGTGGAAGCCGGATATGCGCCGGAAATGGCGTATTTTGAGTGCCTGCACGAGGTCAAGTTGATCGTCGACCTGATCTACGAAGGTGGTATCGCCAACATGCGGTACTCCGTCTCGAATACGGCGGAATACGGCGACCTGACGCGCGGCCCGCGGGTCATCGATTCCAGCGTGAAGGAACGGATGAAGGAAATCCTCGACGAAATCCAAACCGGAAAATTCACGAAGGAATGGATGCTCGAGTGTAGTGCCGGTCAATCGAGCTTTAAGGCCCTGCGCCGCCGTGGTGCTGAGCATTCCGTCGAAGAGGTCGGCGCGCGCCTGCGCGGCATGATGCCGTGGATCTCGGAAAACGCGTTGGTCGATAAGTCCAAGAACTAGACCGGATCGGGGAATTTTTCCCTCTTCGAGTCGTCAATTGATCGGGCGAGCATCCATAACGGGTGTTCGCCCTATTAGTTAATAATTAACGATAAATCGTGTAAGAGAAGGTTATTGTTTAACGGCGAATAAGACTTGCCGCGAAGTGGTTAGAGACTTTTCATTACTCGCACTTCTGGCATATAGTCGTTGATCTATTTTGGACTTGGCGCATGATATTCTGCGCGAGGCCATGTTTGAGGGGTGTGACGGTTTATTCGAGGTTGATCGGTCCCTGGTAGGGCGGTCGGCTGCCGGTTGGGGCTGGCACGAATTTCTCTGAAATTTCGTATGAAATTTCGTCCTCCGTCGAGCATGGACAGCGCACATCGGTAGGGGCCGATGAAGGCGAGACCGGACCGTCGTTGCGAATCCGGGACCGCCTACTGCTATCGCCGCGTTAAGACCAGGATGATGAATTGGGTCGTATCATCAATTGGTCGGGAGTAGCAGAGCGGTGATCAGCGTCGAAAAGAGCGTAACCGGAATGGGGCTGTAGAGATGTTCGGTCGTCTACTTGGAATGCTATCCGCCGATATGGCGATCGACTTGGGCACGGCGAATACGCTGGTCTATGTCAAAGGGCGCGGCATCGTCCTAAACGAACCGTCGGTCGTTGCCATTGCCGAAGTCAAAGGCAAGAAGCAAGTGCTGGCTGTCGGTGACGAAGCAAAAATGATGTTGGGCCGGACGCCCGGCAACATTTTGGCCATTCGGCCGTTGCGGGACGGCGTGATCGCCGACTTCGACGTCGCCGAAGAAATGATCAAACACTTCATCCGCAAGGTTCATAACCGGCGCAGTTTCGCGTCGCCGCAGGTCATCGTCTGCGTCCCGTCGGGATCGACGGCGGTCGAGCGGCGCGCCATTCAGGAATCGGCTGAAGCGGCCGGTGCCCGCCGCGTCTTCCTGATCGAGGAACCCATGGCAGCCGCGATCGGCGCTGGATTGCCGGTGACCGAGCCGACGGGCTCGATGGTCGTCGATATCGGTGGCGGCACCACCGAAGTCGCCGTGCTGTCGCTTGGCGGTATTGTTTACTCGCGGTCGGTGCGGGTCGGTGGCGACAAGATGGACGAGGCGATCATCGCGTATATCCGCCGCAACCATAACCTGCTTGTCGGCGAAAGCAGTGCAGAACGCATCAAAAAGGAAATCGGTTCCGCCTGTGCGCCTGACGACGGCGAGGGCCGCGTCATCGAAATAAAGGGCCGCGACCTGATGAACGGCGTGCCTAAGGAATTGATCATCACCGAACGCCAGATTTCCGAAAGTTTGGCCGAACCGGTCGGCGCTATCGTCGAGGCGGTCAAGGTGGCCCTGGAACATACCGCGCCGGAACTGGCGGCGGATATCGTCGACAAAGGCATCGTCCTGACCGGGGGCGGCGCGCTGCTCGGCAACCTAGATTACGTTCTGCGTCATTCGACCGGACTGCCCGTGTCGATCGCGGACGACCCCCTTTCCTGCGTTGCGCTGGGAACCGGGCGTTGTCTCGAGGAAATGAAGACGCTCAAGAACGTGCTCATCAGCATGTATTAAGAGGGGCGGTCCCGCATCTTTGACCGTTGCAGGACCGTCGGGTTGGAATCGGAGTGAGGCAACGCCCTGAACATATCCTAAGGATCACGGCGCCGCTCCGAGGATTGGCGCATCGCTTCGCCTATGTTTTTCTATTGGCGGCAGCGCTCGGGATCCTGTTGTTGGGGCGGGCTGACCCGCTCGTCTTCGAGCGTGCACGCATGACCGTGACCGATGTCACGGCGCCGGTCCTGGATGCCCTGTCCCGCCCGGCCATTACGGTTTCCCACGTCATCGGCGAAATGCGCGATCTGGCCGTCCTCCGCGACGAGAACCAGGTCCTACGCGCCCAAAACGAGCGCTTGCTGCAATGGCAGACGGCTGCCCGGACGCTGATGTCTGAGAACAAACAGCTGCGCGATTTGTTGGGGTTTGTTCCCGATACGGAAGCGAATTCGGTCACGGCGCGGGTCATCGGCGATTCAGGCGGCGCCTTCGTCCGCAGCTTGCTGGTCAATTCCGGCAAGCGCGACGGTGTGAAAAAAGGACAAGCCGCCATGGTCGGACATGGCTTGCTGGGCCGTGTGGCGGAAGTCGGCAACCGGTCGGCGCGCGTCCTGTTGATCAACGACTTGAACAGCCGCATCCCGGTTGTCATCGAATCCTCGCGGGAGCGGGCGGTGCTGGCGGGTGACAACTCGCCGACGCCGCGGCTGCTGTATCTGCCCATCACGACATCGGTCAAACCCGGTGACCGGGTGGTGACCTCGGGTTATGGCGGCGTCTTTCCGCCCGGCCTGCCGGTCGGGCTGGTCAATTCGGTCGGCGAAGACGGCGTGCGTATAGCACCTTATGTGAATGTGGCGCAGCTCGAATATGTCCGACTCATGGATTTCGGCCTCGACGGCATCCTCGACGAAGCCGATCAGGAATCTGGCAAGGCGCAGGGACGCGCGAGGCGGTCCCGATGAAGGACGAAGGCGGATGGACACGGCTTGATCTCCTGGCACGCCGGCTGACGCCGTTTCTGATTACGGTTACGCTCGTCATTGTTGCGCAGATACCGATGCATCTTCCTGCGGCAGTTTCCATCGCACCGGCGCTGGCGCTGATTGCGGTATATTTCTGGGCCTTGCATCAACCGGACCTGATACCGGCGCCGGTCGTGTTTCTGACCGGATTGCTGCAGGACATTCTGACCGGGGTTCCGTTTGGCTTGAACGCTTTTATTCTGTTGATTGTTTACGGCATCGTCGTGTCGCAACGCCGATTCTTTTTCGGCAAGTCGTTTGCGGTCCTGTGGTGGGGCTTCGCGACTCTGTCGCTTGTCATCGGCGCGTTGCAATGGCTGGCGATGTCCATGTTGATGGGGCAACTGCTTTCAGTCGGACCGCTGTTTGTTGAATACCTTGCGACCGCTGCGCTGTACCCGCTCGTCGCCTATGTCCTGGTGCTAACGCACCGGAACATCCTGCAAGAGGCGTAGCCGTGAAGCCGGAACAAGATCGCGGCAGGTTGTTCACGCGGCGCGCATTGTTCCTCGCTGGTGGTCAGGCGGTTTTGTTCACCGGGCTTGCGGCCCGCATGTACTATCTGCAGGTTCTCGAGTCGGACCGGTATGCGGTTCTGGCCGATGAGAACCGGATCAGCTTGCGCCTGTTGCCGCCGCCGCGGGGCCGGATCGTAGACCGCTACGGTGTGCCGCTTGCGGTCAACGTCCAGAATTACCGGATCGTCGTCGTTCCCGAAGAAGCGGATAATGTCGACCGCATGCTCACCCGGCTTGGTCGCTTGGTCGAGGTCGATGAGCGTGACCGCCGCCGCATCTTGCGCGAGGTACGCCGCCGGCGGGCCTTCGTGCCGATCACGGTGCGTGAGAATCTGACCTGGGAAGAGGTTAGCCGGATCGAGGTCAACGCGCCGGACCTGCCGGGCATCAACATCGATGTCGGCCAGACGCGGTTCTATCCTTATAGCAAAGCCGCCGCGCACTCGCTTGGCTATGTCGCAGCGGTTTCCGAACGGGAGTTGACCGGTGATCCTTTGCTGGAGCTGCCGGGATTCCGAATCGGCAAGAACGGCGTTGAGCGCCAGTATGATCTGCAATTGCGAGGTACCGCCGGCAATGCCGAGGTCGAGGTGAATGCGCTCGGCCGGGTCATCCGCGAACTGCGCCGGCAGGACGGCCAGCCGGGACAGGAAGTCCACCTCACCATCGATGTCGGGTTGCAGGAATTCGTCGCGCGCCGGATCGAAAAGGAGCGCCGCGCCGCCGTTGTCGTGATGGACGCGCATACCGGTGACCTGCTGGCGATGGTGTCGACCCCGTCCTTCGACCCAAACGCCTTCAACGAAGGTTTGAGCGGCAAGGCGTGGCATCGCCTGATCAGTAATCCGGATACACCGCTGACCAACAAGGCGATCGCCGGGCAATACGCGCCGGGGTCCACTTTCAAGATCGCCGTCGCGCTTGCCGCGCTTGAACTGAATATTTCACCGGCGGTGCGGTCGAGCTGTTATGGGCATATCCAACTCGGTAATCAGAAATTCCATTGCTGGAAAAAGGGCGGGCACGGCAGCGTCGACATGATCGAGGCCATCAAGGGGTCGTGCGACGTCTATTTCTACGAGCTGTCGAAGAAGGTCGGGGTCGACCGGATCGCCGCCATGTCCCGCAGGCTGGGCCTTGGGTCGACGCTCGACTTGGATATACCCGGTGAGCGCGCGGGTCTGATTCCGACCAAGGATTGGAAGCGGGCGACAATCGGGATTCCCTGGCAACTTGGCGAGACGCTGGTCACCGGGATCGGGCAGGGTTACGTGCTGACGACACCGCTGCAGCTGGCGGTGATGACGGCGCGGCTGGCCAACGGCGGGTTCGCGGTGAAGCCGAGATTGACGTTGGCGCCGCCGGGTGTTGACCCGGCCGACGAGCCGCCGCGCAAGTTCAAGTCCATCGGCCTGTCGGACCGGGCGCGGCAAATCGTCATGCAGGGCATGAACGAGGTCGTGAACAACCCACAGGGCGGCACCGCCTTCCGGTCCCGCATCAAGGAAAAGAAGATGGCCATGGGCGGCAAGACCGGCACGTCGCAAGTTCGCCGGATTTCGCTGGCGGAGCGCGACCGCGGCGTTCGCAAGAACAAGGACCGGCCATGGCGCGAACGCGATCACGCCCTGTTCGTCGGCTACGCTCCGATGGATGCGCCGCGCTATGTCGTGGCGGTGATTGTCGAACACGGCGGCGGCGGGTCCAAGGCGGCGGCGCCGATCGCGAAGGACGTCCTGCTTGAAACGCAGAAACGCGATCCTTCCGCGAACCGGGGAGGGCGGGTCGCGGCCGCGCCAAAGCAGGCTGTACCAGGGCAGTCCGCCAAGTCGCCGGGCGGGCAGCCGCAATGAGGCTGTCCCCCAACTACGGTGCGGAGATGACCTTCCGCCAGCGTTTGTGGCAGGTAAACTGGTCGTTGATCTTCCTGATTGCCGTGATGGGCGGCGTCGGCATCGCCATGCTGTACTCGGCCGGTGGCGGCAACATGCAGCCCTGGGCGTCGCGGCAGGGAATCCGGCTGATGGTCGGATTGCTCGGCGTGTTCGCGATTGCGCTGGTGGATATCCGGATCTGGCTACGCTACGCCTATGTCATATACGGCCTTGTCCTGTTGGCGCTGGGCGCGGTCGAGATCTTCGGCTCGGTCGGCATGGGCGCGCAGCGCTGGTTGCGGTTTGGCGCGTTTCAGTTCCAGCCGTCGGAATTCATGAAGATCGCGTTGGTGTTGGCGATTGCCCGGTATTTCCATCGCATGAATATTGAGGATATCGGCCGTCCAACTTACCTGCTGGTGCCATTGCTGCTGATCGGCGCGCCGGTGGCGCTGGTGCTCAAGCAGCCCGATCTCGGTACCGCGGTCATGCTGCTGCTGGGCGGCGGGGCGATGTTCTTCCTCGCCGGGGTGCGGTTGTGGAAGTTCGGCGTCGTGTTGGTCGCCGGGATCGCGTCGATCCCAATCGGCTGGAACTTCCTGCACGAGTATCAGCGACAGCGCATCCTGACCTTCCTCAACCCGGAGACCGACCCGCTCGGCTCGGGCTACCATATCCTGCAGTCGCAGATCGCTTTCGGCTCTGGCGGTGTTTTCGGCAAGGGTTATCTGCAGGGCACGCAGAGCCATCTGAACTTCCTGCCGGAGCGGCATACCGACTTCATCTTCACCATGCTGGCGGAGGAATTCGGCCTCGTCGGTGGGCTTCTGCTGTTGCTGCTCTACGCCATCCTGATGGTCTATGGTCTGGCCGTGGCGGTGCGCAGCCGCAATCATTTCGGCCGTCTGCTCGCCATGGGCGTGACCGTGACGATCCTGCTCTATGTCTTCGTCAACACGGCGATGGTGATGGGGCTGATCCCGGTGGTCGGCGTGCCGCTGCCGATGCTGTCCTACGGCGGCACGGCGCTGCTGACGGTGTTGACCGGCTGCGGATTCCTGATGAACGCCTATATCCACCGCGACATCCGCATCGCCCGGCACGCCAGCGACGCCTAATTCGCCTGAATTGGCGGATTTCCGCCCCCGGATCTGCCTCGATACATCCGGCGAGGCACAGGTCCTGCACAGGGACTATCGACAAACCGCAGCCCCTTTGCTATATCGCGGCCCTGCTTTGGTTTTTCCGGGCGGGACGGCCCAGCCGCACCCCCAGAAACCACGGACCGGCTCAGCCGGTCGGGCGGGCGCTTAGCTCAGTTGGTAGAGCAGCTGACTCTTAATCAGCGGGTCACAGGTTCGAATCCTGTAGCGCCCACCAATTTTTCTGATGCGACAACAAACGCACATCCATTGCTTCTGATGTCGAGTTGAGAAGCCTGCAAAAACCGTCCTCACCCTTGGTCGGCCTGGGCGTTTTCGCTTTTTCTTAATCTTGGCTAACCATATTTTTTCGACCATGGATGGGGCTGTTGGTAGGTGGGATGGCTATACATGATCCCAGGTTGCGGGCAATGCATACCGGAACTCATAGACTGCGTCAGACCAGTTAACGAAAGCTAAAGGCTGTTCAACGTATTGTTGAGACGCCTCAGCATTTCTTTAACTGAAGGTATTTTGATGACAGCGAAAGCGACACGTTCCGGTTCGCATCGTTCGGTCGGGCTCGACATATTGCGAGCAGTTGCGATCGGGCTTGTTCTGCTCGCGCATATCCCTTTAGAGGGCAAAGATTCGCTGATTTGGTTCGCCTTCGGTATGTGGGGTGTTGAGCTTTTCTTTGTTCTGAGTGGCTTCCTGATTACCGGGCTGCTTTACCGGGTTTTCGATGAGTACTCCCTCACGAAATTTCGAACCTTTTTTATTCGGCGCTGGATGCGGACGCTGCCGCTCTACTACGTTGCGATTGTGTTGATAATCGCGCTAGAAGGCAGCCTTCTCGGAAGACCAATTGTCGATGTTGAACGGTACCTTCTCTTTATTCAGACCATACCGACGGGAGAGTACGGTTGGTTCAGCGTCTCTTGGAGTCTGAGCATTGAGGAGTGGTCGTACATCCTTTATCCGTGTATCGGAGTAGCTCTTTGGTTCGTTCGCAGTCTTGACGCCCGTTTTGCGTTGATCTTCCTATTAGCAATATCTGTGTTTACCGCGTATCGACTTTCGCTTGGCGAGATCGGTGTTTCGTACGACACGGATATTCGCCGCGCCCTTGTTCCGCGTCTCGATGCGCTCGCCTACGGCGGCTTGCTCCGCGTCTTTTGGACGCGGTATCGTGAGTCGCTTCATGCCGCGCGTCGGCTGTTGTTCGTTTTATCGCTTCTAGGTCAGGCAATTTGTTTGAAAGTCTTCTTAGAACTTGGGACGACGCACAGCTTTGCCGCTGCGGGGCTTTTGACATTATTGCCGGTGTGCCTCTGCCTCTGCTTTCCTTTTGCAATCCCAATTGAGCGCGCGAACCGACCGGTACGCGTTATATCTTTCTATTTTGCATCGCGTTCGTACGCGCTGTACCTCTTCCACCATTCATTCTTTACGATCGCCGGGAGTGTCGCGCTGTCCGTTCCGGCGACAATGAAGGTGGCGGTTGCCATCGGTGTGGCGTTTATTGTGGCAGATATTATGTACAATTGGATTGAAAAACCAATCATGAACCGTCGGCCGCCCGAGCCTCGAACGGAAGGGGTGGCTGCGGTTGCAGTGCGGGCCTAGCTTTTTTGAGGAGGTTTGGCTGAAACCGGTTTCACCTCTAGCGTCGTTTTTAAAGAAACGCTGTCTCTACCTCCTGGCAAATCACGGACCCAATGTTAGTAGCGCTCCCTAAGATTCTAGCCTTTCCGCAGGAATATAGCAGGCCGGCCGCTACGGCGGACGGCCTGCCCTTTTGCTCACTTTAGGTCGATTACGATTCGTTATTTTGCGCGCAATCCCTGCAATTTAAGTGGTGCCGAGCGGATGTATGATCAATCTGTGATTCCCGCGGGTCACAGGTTCAGATTCTGTAGCGCCCACCAATCTTTCCAAACTTGACCTGCGTCAAATACGCATCTCCGGGGCACGCGTAAACTTCGCGGCCGAACCGATACGGTCGCACGTGGTGGCGGGCGTCCGAACTGGATGGGGAGGGCGACGCGTGATCACCGATCGTATTGATGACATTACCCGCATTCCGCCGGAGTACCGGGCGGCGATACCGCCGTGCCCGAAGAGCGTGAAGATCGAGCTTACGGCGCGCTGCGATTTCAAATGCTTCTTCTGCGCCACCGGCTTCAAGTTGCGCGAGAAGGCGGATATGGAGTGGGACCTGCTGTGCCGTCTGCTGCGGGAGATGCGCGAGGCCGGGGTGGAGGAGATCGGCTTGTTCTACCTCGGCGAATCCTTTCTGTACCGGAAACTGCCGGACGCCATCGCCTATGCAAAAGAACTTGGCTTCCCGTATATCTTTCTCACGACGAATGGCCGCCTAGCGACGCCAAAGCGCGTTGGCGACTGCATTCGGGCGGGTCTCGACAGTCTGAAATTCTCCTTTAACTGGGCCAGCCCGGAACAGTGCAAGGAAATTACGCAAGTCAATGCCTTCGATACCGTCGTCTCGAACATCCAGGCCGCGCGCGGCGTGCGCGATGCGGTGGAGGCCGAGACGGGGCACCACTGCGGGCTCTATGCATCCTCAATCCGGTATGACGGTGAGCAGCAGGACCGAATGAAGGAAGCGGTCGCGACCGTTACGCCTTATTTAGACGAACATTATTGGCTGCCGCTTTACGGGCAGGCCGGGCTGACCGCCGGTGCCCGCGGCACGAAACCGGTCGCCGGCAATGTCGGCCGGATCGGCGCGTTGCGCGACCCTTTGCCGTGCTGGGCCGTGTTCACCGAAGGACACATAACCTATGACGGCAAGCTCGCGGCCTGCTGTTTCGACCATGACGGCCGGTTCAATATGGGCGACCTCAAGGAGATGTCCTTCATGGAGGCCTGGCAGGGCGCGGCATTCCAGGCGCTCCGCCGCGCCAATCTATGCAAGGACGTCACCGGCACCGCCTGCGAGACCTGCATCGCCTATCAATAACCGGCGCGATTTCCCGACCGGGCCTTGTCCGCAAGAAGCCGCCTGCGGACTCCCGCAAGTATCGCGGACATCGTGTTTCGTATGCCGGCTATGCCAGCCAATCATTGACGGTATACTGAAACGCGCGGTCAACTGTTGTGAGCGGTAATGAGCCTTAAAAAATTCGCCAAGATGTTCTCGGTTGAGCCGGGAACGAAGCTTGACCTGTCCAAGAACGATCTAAGGGACACAAGCTATTTTGAAAGTCGGGATGAGGCGGAAAGGTCACTTCGCGAGGACGCCGAAGCGATAGATGAGCTTCAAGACCGGCTTTTTGCAGAAGGCAAGCAGTCACTCCTCCTCGTGCTTCAAGCAACGGACGCCGCCGGCAAAGACGGCACGATTCGCAAGGTTTTCGGCCCGGTCGATCCATTGGGGCTTCGCGCACACAGCTTCAAGAAACCGACGCCGGAGGAACTGTCCCACGACTTCCTATGGCGTGTGCATAAAAAGGTTCCGGCCAAGGGTGAAATCGCCATCTTTAATCGGTCACATTACGAAGACGTTCTTGTCGTCCGCGTTCATGGTCTTGTCGACGACGATGTAATTGAGGCGCGGTACGATCAGATTAACAGCTTCGAGCAGTTGCTCAGCTCCAATGACACTCGGATCATCAAAGTCTTTCTCCAGGTTTCCAAGGAGGAACAACGCGAAAGACTTCAAGAGCGCGTGGATATCCCAGCGAAACGCTGGAAGTTCAATCAAGGCGATCTGGAGGAACGCAAACTCTGGGATCAGTATATGCAGGCCTTTGAGATTGCGCTTGAACGTTGCTCAACGGCATGGGCGCCTTGGTATGTTATTCCGGCTGACAGGAATTGGTACCGCAACGCCGTCGTAGCACGTCTCGTGCGTCTCACGCTGGAAGATATGGACCCGAAATATCCGGAGCCGGATTTCGATCCCAAAGGCATCAAAGTCAAATGAGTGCCGTCGCCAGCGGAATGCCGGTTGTAACGGTTCGGCATACCTTGCCGCCACGCCCCCGTTGACAGCGGTTTGCCGGGCGCGCCAATCTCGCCCACCGCGCATTTGAATCGGTAGCCGTATTGGAAAAATCCCATCAACGCTATGCCCTGACGCTGGCGATCCTGTTTGCCGGCGTCTTTGTTGCTCTCGCCATCGCGCCGCACCATCGTGACGATTGGGCGCTGGAAAATGTATTGGTTGTCCTGGCGGTGGTTCTCTTATTGATCTCCTACCGCCGTTTTCCGTTCTCCCGCATTTCCTACACGTTGATCTTTTTATTTTTGTGCCTGCACGAGGTGGGGTCGCACTACACCTATTCGGAAGTGCCCTATAACGCCTGGACGGAGGCGATGTTCGGCCGTTCGTTGAATGATGTGATGGGGTGGGAGCGCAATCATTTCGACCGGCTGATCCATTTCACCTATGGGCTGTTCATCGCCTATCCGCTGCGGGAAGTGTTCCTGCGGATCGCGAATGTACGTGGGTTTTGGGGATATTTCCTGCCGCTCGACTTCACCATGTCGACGTCGATGATCTATGAGCTGATCGAATGGGGAGCGGCAGAGGGATTCGGCGGTGAGTTGGGCGCGGCCTATCTCGGCACCCAGGGTGATGTGTGGGACGCGCACAAGGATATGCTGCTGGCCAGCATCGGGGGCGTCATCGCCATGGCGATAACGGCCGCGGTCAACAAGAGCATGCAACGCGACTTCGGCCGCGAATGGTCCGAAAGCCTCCGGGTGAAGCAGAAGCGGCCGCTGGGTGAAACGGAAATCGACCGCCTGCGCAACGGCGGTTGAGGTATCCGCTCCGGTAGCCCGTAATTGCGGCCGTTCGCCGGAATCGGTTTTCCCCAACTCCGGCCATGTTCTATCCTTCCCATTGGTCGCCCAGAACCGGCGGCTCCAGCGGGAGGATTTTCCATGCGCGTTGTTATCGCGATGATGAAGCACGAGACCAACACCTTTTCACCGGTGTCGACGCCGATCGAGCGGTTTGCGCGCGGGTTTCCGTTGCCGCCGCGCGGGCAGGACGCGTATACCGCGTTCAAGGGCACCGGGACGGCGATGGCGGCGTATATCGACCTGGCCGAGCGCGAAGGCTGGGAGATCGTGACGCCCATCGCCGCGCAGGCGGCGCCGAGCGCGCCGGTACAGGACGCGGCCTATGCAGAGATGACCGACGCGATCTGCGTGGCAGTGGCCGACGGCTGCGACGCAGTCATGCTCGACCTGCACGGCGCCATGGTCACTGAAAGTCGCGAGGACGGCGAGGGCGGGCTGCTGACCCGGTTGCGAGAGATTGCGCCGGATGTGCCGATCGCCGTCGCCCTCGACATGCACACCAACCTTTACGCGGAGATCGTCGATAACGCGACGACGCTCGCGGGTTACACGACCTATCCGCATATCGACAACTACGGCACCGGCACGCGGGCCGGCGAAGCGCTGATCCGAATGATCAAGGGCGAGGCGAAGCCGGTGCTCGCCTGGGGCAACCGGCCCATGCTGCCGCACGTCATGCGGCAAGGCACGGGGGATTTCCCGAACAAGCAGTTGCAGGAACGCGTCGCTGCGATGGAGGAGAGCGGTGAGGCCATGGTGGCGACGCTATTCACTGGGTTCCCGCATGCGGATATCCGGAACGCCGGGCTGAGCGCTTGTGTCGTGACCGATGGGGACCCTGCGAAGGCGCAGGTCCTGTGCGACGAATTGCTGGACTCGGCTTGGAAGGACCGCGAGGCCTGGGTCTATCAGATCGAACCGCTGGAAGAGTCGATAGCGCGGGCCAAGGCGGTGACAGAAGGGCCGGTCGTGCTGCTTGACCATTATGACAATGCGTCGTCGGGCGGTACCGAAGATACGACGACCGTCCTCGCGGCGATCATCGCGGCCGGCCTCGAAGATGTCGCCGTCTTTGCGATCTGCGATCCCGAAGCGGTGCAGCAATTGATCGAGGCGGGCGTCGGCGCGGAGGTAACGCTGCCGCTTGGGGGCAAGATGGACATGCCGTCGATCGGCCTGAAAGGCGAGCCGGTTACCGTGACCGGCAAGGTCAAGCTGATCTCCGACGGGCTATACCGCAATCTGGGTCCTGCCTCGCCGGGGCTGTTGATGGATATGGGGCCAACCGTCGTGTTCGACACCGGCACGCTGGAGATCGTCGTGATCTCGACCCAGCAGGAGCCGAACGACAAGAACTGTTTCCTCAGCCTTGGCATCGATCCGGCCCGCAAGAAGTTCCTGATGTTGAAGAGCCGCATCCACTATCGCGCGGGATACAGCGACATCGCCAAAGAGGTGATCGAATGCGCCGGCACGGGTGTTTGCACCTCGGATTACGACCAACTCACCTTCGAGAAGGTGCGGCGGCCGATCTATCCGCTCGATCTGATCAATGAGCCGGGCTAGGGCGGAGTCTTACGTGACGGGATCGTCAGTCAGAGGGTTCGGTTTCGCCAGCGTTTCCAGATCGTCGAGTTTCGAGAGTCCGATCCGGGCGCCCTCCACCGATACGCCGTAGGGGCCGAGCGTGCCGAAGGCGCGCGAGAGATTTTCCGGCGTCATGCCGAGGAGTGTCGCCAGCGTGCGCTTGTCGGTCGGCAGGGTGAGTGCGCCGTTCGCGCCCTGGCACTTATGTTCATGAAGCAGGTAATTCGCCAGCCGCTCGACGGACGTGCGGAGTTTCTGGTTCTTGAGCAGTTTGACCATATCGCGGTAGCGGACCGACAGTTCCTGGACGATTGATCGGGCGAAGGCGGCGTCTCGCTCGAAAATGTCCCGGATATTCTCCGCCGGGATTAATAAGATTCGGGACGCGGTCATGGTCCGTGCGGACATCAGGTAGACGGCATCCTTCAGCACCGCCGCCAGGATGAAGGTTTCCACCGGGTTGATGATGGCCATCGTCGTTTCGCGATTATTCGAGGCGGCGAACAGTTCCACCGTCCCGTCCACCACGACATGCAGGAAGTCGGCGGGGTCGCCCTCGGTGATGAGCTGAACCTGCGGCGGGAAGCGCTGCAGGTAGGCGACCTGCATCAATTCCTCGAAATGGGCCGACTCCATGTCCGCGAACAAGCCCAGCTCGCGGACAGCGGGTAGATCCTCCGAACGCACTGCGTACCCTCCCTCGTTTGCGCCATTTTCTGCGTCTTATTTGATTATTGTCAATTCTCAGCGCAAATGTGTAAGGCCGCTACGATAACACTGTTATTTGACAATGCGACATTTGATGCATGGTTTCTTGTATCTCTACCGGCATCGCGGACATTTGATCTGAATCAAGCAGTTCGCGGCCGAATCCACCGACCATTTCCTCACCACACTGACCAATAGCGGTGTTCCGCGCGATCGCGTGCGGGGCAGAGGGGAAATGAACGATGAACGAACTCGATGCGGTAACACCGTCGCAACAGAAACGGATGCTCGGCACAAGCACGCTTGCTTTCACCGTGTGCTTCGCCGTTTGGACGATTTTCTCGATCATCGGCATCAAGATTAAGCAGGATTTGGGACTGAACGATACGCAGTTCGGAATTCTGGTCGCGACGCCGATTCTGACAGGGTCGCTGAGCCGAATCTTCCTCGGCATCTGGACCGACCAATACGGCGGGCGCATGGTCTTTACCGCGGTAATGGCATTGACCTCCGTTGCCGTGTGGATGCTGTCGACGGTAACGACCTACGAGATGTTTCTCGTCGCGGCGCTCGGCGTTGGACTTGCTGGCGGTTCGTTTGCGGTCGGCATCGCCTATGTGTCGCGCTGGTATGAAAAAGAGCGACAGGGCACCGCCCTCGGTATTTTCGGGATGGGCAATGTCGGTGCCGCCGTGACGAACTTTGGCGCGCCTTTCCTTCTGGTCGCGCTGGGTTGGGAAGCTACCGCGCAGGTCTATGCGGTGGTTCTGTTGATTACCGCCGTGCTGTTTTTCGTGACTACGAAAGAGGATCCGGCGACGGCCGAACGCAAGGCGAAGGGTGAGAAACCCGTCTCCGCCTTCATGCAGTTGACGCCGCTTAAGAAACTGCAGGTCTGGCGCTTCTCACTCTATTACTTCTTCGTGTTCGGCGCGTTCGTCGCGTTGGCTCTGTGGCTGCCGCGCTACTATGTCGGCGTCTACGGGTTGGACATCACGACCGCCGGCATGTTGGCGGCGGCCTACGCGCTGCCCGGCAGTATCTTCCGCGCGATGGGCGGATATATGTCGGATCGTTATGGCGCGCGGGCAGTGATGTACTGGACCTTCTTCGCCTCGGCCGTGATCTGCTTCTTCCTAAGCTATCCGGCGACCGACTACACCATCCAGGGCATCGAAGGACCAATCACGTTCAATCTGACCATCGGTCTACCGATCTTCGTGGCGCTGACGGTGGCGCTTGGTTTCTTCATGTCGCTCGGCAAGGCGGCCGTCTACAAACACATCCCCGTCTACTATCCGGGTCATGTCGGATCGGTCGGCGGCCTCGTCGGCATGATCGGTGGATTGGGCGGATTCGTCCTGCCGATCAGCTTCGGAATCATGAACGACCTTATCGGCGTATGGACAAGCTGCTTCATGCTCTTGTTCCTTCTCGTCACCATCGCACTGCTGTGGATGCATTTCGCGATCCAGCGCATGGAACGCAAGGCGACGGCTGAGCAACTCGTCGGTCTGCCGGAATTCCCGGAGATGGTCGATATCCACGAACCCCACCACACGGCGGCCGAGGGGAGTGCGCGCAATCGGCGCACGCCCCCGCCCACCGGGTCCTCCACGCAAGCTGCCAATTGAGGAGTTGAGCTATGACAGTCCAACAAACGTCCCCCCGAAAGGGGCACACGCTCGTCGATTGGCGGCCGGACGAACCGGATTTCTGGCAATCGGACGGCAAGAAGATCGCGTCGAAGAACCTCTGGATTTCGATCCCGTGTTTGCTGCTGGCGTTTTCCGTTTGGCTGGTGTGGAGCGTGGTCGTTGCCAAGCTGCCGGCGATCGGGTTCGCCTACACCACGGATCAGCTCTTCTGGCTCGCGGCATTGCCCGGACTTTCGGGCGCCACATTGCGGATTTTCTATTCCTTCATGGTGCCGATCTTCGGCGGCCGCCTTTGGACGGCGCTGTCGACCGCGTCGTTGTTGATCCCGGCGATCGGCATCGGGTTCGCCGTGCAGGATCCGGAAACACCCTATGTCATGTTCCTCGGGCTCGCGCTGCTCTGTGGGCTCGGCGGCGGTAATTTCGCATCATCGATGGCTAATATCAGCTTCTTCTATCCCAAGACGGAGAAGGGCAACGCGCTCGCGTTGAACGCCGGTCTCGGCAATGCCGGCGTCAGCGTCATGCAGTTCACCGTACCGCTGGTCATTACCGCGGGCGTCTTCGGGGCAATCGGCGGCGAGCCGCAGGTTACGTCCACGGGCGCCAAGCTATGGTTGCAGAATGCCGGCTTCGTCTGGGTTCCGTTCCTGGTGATCACCTCGGTGGCGGCCTGGTTCGGCATGGACAACATCGAAAGCGCCCGTGCGTCTTTCAAAGAACAATCCATCATCTTTCAGCGTAAACACAATTGGATCATGTGCGTGCTCTACACCGGCACTTTCGGATCCTTCATCGGGTATTCCGCCGGTTTTCCGCTGCTGGCCAAGACCCAGTTCCCGGACGTGAACTCACTGCAATACGTGTTCCTGGGGCCGTTGGTTGGCGCGCTCAGTCGGGCTGCGACCGGGTGGGTCTCTGACAAGTACGGCGGCGGCCGCGTCACCTTCTGGACCTTCCTCGTGATGATCGGGGCGGTCGCGGGTGTGCTGTTCTTCCTCGGCATCAAGGAAACGCCGGGGTCATTCTGGGGCTTCTTCGCGATGTTTATGGTGCTGTTCTTCGCCACGGGCGTCGGCAACGCATCCACCTTCCAGATGATCCCGACGATCATGCGCAAGGAAGTGACGCGCCTGATGCCTGGCCTCGACGAGACGCAGTTCCTGCGGCAGGCGGAGCGGGAGTCGGCGGCGATCATCGCCTTCACGTCCGCCATCGCGGCCTATGGCGCGTTCTTCATTCCCAAGGCGTATGGCACGTCGATCACGCTGACCGGCGGTCCCGAACTCGCCCTATACACCTTCATGACTTTTTACGCCCTGTGCGTTGCTGTGACGTGGGTCTACTACACGCGCCGCAATGCCCCGGTTCCCTGCTAATCCGGCGATCAGAGGAGATTTGAGATGAGCCACTTACTCGACAGGCTGAACTTCTTCTCGGAGAAGAACGTCGGCAAATTCGCGGACGGCCATGGCGTCACGACGCGTGAGGACCGGAAATGGGAGGACGGTTACCGCCAGCGGTGGCAGCACGATAAGATCGTGCGGTCCACCCATGGCGCGAACTGCACCGGGTCCTGTTCATGGAAAATCTATGTGAAGGGCGGCATCGTCACCTGGGAAACCCAGCAGACCGATTACCCCCGGACCCGTCCGGACCTTCCGAACCACGAGCCGCGCGGGTGTTCCAGGGGCGCCAGCTATAGCTGGTACCTCTATTCCGGCAACCGGGTGAAATATCCTTTAGTGCGGTCCCGGCTGGTGAAACTGTGGCGCGCCGCGCGGGCCACGTTATCCCCCGTCGCGGCCTGGGCGTCGATCGTCGAGGACCCAGCGAAACGCTCTTCCTATATCAAGGTGCGCGGGCATGGCGGTTTTGTCCGGTCGAACTGGGACGAGGTGAACGAGATCATCGCGTCGGCGAATGCCTATACCGCAAAGACCTACGGTCCCGACCGGGTCATCGGATTTTCCCCGATCCCGGCGATGTCGATGGTCTCCTACGCCGCCGGCTCACGGTATCTGTCGCTCATGGGCGGCGTCTGCATGTCCTTCTACGACTGGTATTGCGATCTGCCGCCGGCGTCGCCGCAGACATGGGGCGAACAGACCGACGTTCCGGAAAGCGCCGATTGGTACAACTCGGGATTCCTGATGCTTTGGGGCTCGAACGTGCCGCAGACGCGCACGCCCGACGCGCATTTCTATACCGAGGCCCGCTACAAGGGCACCAAGTCCGTTGTCGTTAGCCCGGACTATTCGGAGGCGGCGAAGTTCAGCGATCTCTGGCTCCACCCGAAACAGGGAACGGACTCGGCGCTTGCCATGGCGATGGGGCATGTCATCCTGCGCGAATTCCATATCGATCGGCAGACGGCGTACTTCGAGGATTATGTACGCCAGTATACCGACATGCCGATGCTGGTCCGCTTGGTGAAGAAGGACGGCCGTTATGTGCCGGAACGCCAGGTCCGCGCCTCGGACTTCGCCGGTGGTTTGGGACAGTCCAACAACCCGGATTGGAAGACCGTCGCGGTCGATGCGGATAGCGGCGAGATCGTCGTGCCGGCGGGTTCGGTCGGGTTCCGGTGGGGTGAGCAGGGCAAGTGGAACCTCGAGGAAAAAACCGCGGACGGAAAGGATACCAACCTCCAGCTTACGCTGATCATGGAAGAGGATCGCGACGATGTGGTCGAGGTTGGATTTCCCTATTTCGGCAATCGCGAGCATGACCACTTCAAGGGAACCGATCATCCGGACGTCCTGCTCCGCAACGTACCGGTCAAATCGGTCGAACTGAAGGACGGCGAGGCATTGGTTGCGACGGTGTTCGACCTGTTCGTCGCCAATTACGGTCTCGACCGGGGACTTGGCGGCGAACATGTCGCGAAGAGCTACGACGACAACGCGCCGTATACGCCCGCTTGGGCGGAAGCAATCACGGGCGTGCCGGCGAAACAGATCGTCACCGTCGCCCGGGAATTCGCCGACAATGCGGAAAAGACCAACGGCAAGTCGATGGTCATCCTCGGCGCGGGCCTGAACCACTGGTATCACATGGACATGAACTACCGGGGGATCATCAATCTCCTGGTGATGTGCGGCTGTGTCGGCCAGTCTGGCGGGGGTTGGTCGCATTACGTTGGGCAGGAAAAGCTGCGTCCGCAAACCGGTTGGCTGCCGCTTGCCTTTGGGCTGGATTGGAACCGGCCGCCTCGGCATATGAACTCCACATCCTTCTGGTACGCCCATACGGATCAATGGCGCTACGAGACGCTCGGTATCGACGAAATCCTGTCGCCGACAGCCCCGGAAGGGCCGTGGGACGGGTCGTTGATCGATTACAATATTCGCGCCGAGCGCATGGGGTGGTTGCCCTCCGCACCGCAGCTCGAGACGAATCCGCTGGAGATTTCCGCGCGCGCAGGCAAGGCGGGCAAGGAACCGAAGGATTATGTGATCGATGGGCTGAAGTCCGGCGATCTTCGCATGTCCTGCGAGGACCCGGACAACCCGGCGAACTGGCCGCGGAATCTGTTCGTCTGGCGGTCCAACCTGCTCGGCAGTTCAGGCAAGGGGCATGAGTATTTCCTGAAGCATCTGCTCGGCACGTCGCACGGCGTGATGGGCACCGACCTTGGCGAGCAGGGTAGGGCGAAGCCGCAGGAAGTTGATTGGCACGACGACGCGCCGGAAGGGAAGCTGGACCTGTTGGTCACGCTCGACTTCCGCATGTCGACGACTTGTGTCTATTCGGACATCGTGCTGCCCACCGCGACCTGGTACGAGAAGAACGACCTCAACACGTCCGATATGCATCCCTTCATCCATCCGCTTTCCAGCGCGGTGGACCCGGTTTGGGAATGCCGGTCGGACTGGGACATCTACAAGGGAATCGCCAAGACGTTTTCCGAAGTGGCGCCCGAGGTATTGGGAGTCGAAAAGGATGTGGTCTTGGTACCGATCCTGCACGACACGCCGGCGGAAATCGCCCAGGCGACGGACGTGAAGGATTGGAAACGCGGCGAGATCGACCCGATCCCGGGGCAGACGATGCCACAGATCACCGTCGTCGAGCGCGACTATCCGAACCTGTACAAACGATTCACCGCGCTTGGACCGTTGTTGTCCGAGCTGGGCAATGGCGGCAAGGGGATCAGCTGGAATACCGAGCATGAGGTCGAAAACCTTGGCGCCCTGAACGGCGTGGTGACGGAGGACGGTCCGACCAAGGGGATGCCGCGGATCGAGACCGACATCGACGCGACCGAAGTCATCCTGATGTTGGCCCCGGAAACCAACGGCGAGGTTGCGGTCAAGGCATGGGAGGCGCTGTCGAAAAACACCGGCCGCGATCACACTCATCTGGCGCGGCCGAAAGAGGACGAGAAAATCCGGTTCCGCGACGTGGTCGCGCAACCGCGCAAGATCATCTCATCGCCGACCTGGTCCGGACTGGAATCCGAGAAGGTTTGTTACAACGCCTGCTACACGAACGTGCACGAGCGCATACCCTGGCGCACGCTGACGGGGCGGCAGCAGCTCTACCAGGATCATCTGTGGATGCGCGCCTTCGGCGAAGGGTTCTGCGTCTATCGCCCGCCGGTCGACCTCAAGACCGTGAAGCCGATCATCGATGCACGGCCGAACGGCCAGCCGCAGGTGGTTCTAAATTTCATCACGCCGCATCAGAAGTGGGGCATTCACTCCACCTACACCGATAATCTGATGATGCTCACGCTTAGCCGCGGCGGGCCGGTCGTTTGGATTTCCGAGGTCGATGCTGCCAAGGCGGAGATCGTGGATAACGACTGGGTCGAAGCCTATAACGTGAATGGCGCCCTGACGGCGCGCGCGGTGGTCTCCCAGCGCATGAAGGAAGGCACGATCTTCATGTATCACGCACAGGAGAAGATCGTTAACACGCCGGGCGCGGAGACGACTGGAAATCGTGGCGGCATTCATAACTCCGTCACACGGGCGATCGTCAAGCCGACGCATATGATCGGCGGTTATGCCCAGTTGTCGTACGGCTTCAACTATTACGGAACGGTTGGCTCCAACCGCGATGAATTCGTCATCGTCCGGAAGATGGAGAAGGTCGACTGGCTCGATCGGCCCTTGCCTCAGGATAAGGAGATGGCGGAATGAAAATACGTGCGCAAATCGGCATGGTGCTGAACCTCGACAAATGCATCGGTTGTCACACCTGTTCCGTAACCTGCAAAAATGTCTGGACCAATCGCGAAGGCATGGAATACGCCTGGTTCAACAATGTCGAAACCAAGCCCGGCGTCGGCTATCCCAAGGAGTGGGAGAACCAGACACGTTGGAACGGTGGGTGGGAGCGAACTGGAAACGGACGCATCCGGCCCAAGATGGGACCCAAATGGCGCATCCTGGCGAAGATTTTCGCCAACCCGGACTTGCCTGAGATCGACGACTACTACGAACCGTTCACCTTCGATTACGAACATCTCCAGAATGCACCGGAGATGGAAGCGCCGCCGACGGCGCGTCCGCGGTCGCTGATTACCGGCGAGCGCATGGAGAAGATCGAGTGGGGTCCGAACTGGGAGGAGATTCTCGGTGGGGAATTTTCCAAACGGTCGAAGGATTACAATTTCGAGGGCATCGAGAAGGAAATCTACGGCGAGTTTGAAAATACCTTCATGATGTACCTGCCGCGGCTGTGTGAGCACTGCTTGAATCCGACATGCGTCGCGGCCTGTCCATCCGGCGCGATCTACAAGCGTGAGGAAGATGGCATCGTCCTGATCGATCAGGAGAAATGCCGCGGTTGGCGGATGTGCGTATCCGGCTGTCCGTACAAGAAGATCTACTACAATTGGTCGAGCGGAAAGTCCGAGAAATGCATATTCTGCTATCCGCGCATCGAGGCGGGGCAACCGACAGTGTGCTCGGAGACCTGCGTCGGACGCATCCGTTATCTCGGAGTCATGCTGTATGACGCCGACCGTATCGAAGAGGCGGCCTCCGAACCGGATCCGCAGAACCTCTACGATTCGCAGCTTGGCATCTTCCTGGATCCCAACGATCCGGCGGTGATCGAGCAGGCGAAGGCGGACGGGGTGCCGGACGCCTGGCTGGACGCGGCGCAGAAGTCGCCGGTCTACAAGATGGCGATGGATTGGAAGGTGGCTTTCCCGCTGCATCCGGAATACCGCACGCTGCCGATGGTCTGGTATGTACCGCCGTTGTCTCCGATCCAGTCGGCGGCGGAGGCCGGCAAGATCGGCGTCGAACACGATATACCGGACGTTCGCTCGCTGCGTATCCCGGTGCGATACCTGGCCAACCTGCTGACCGCCGGAAAGGAAGAGCCGGTCGTCCTGGGGTTGGAACGCATGCTCGCGATGCGCGGTTATATGCGTTCGAAAACGATCGACGGCGTGATCGACGAGGCCATCGCCGGTCGGGTCGGGCTGACGCCGGGTCAGATCGAGGACATGTATCACGTGATGGCGATCGCCAACTACGAGGACCGCTTCGTTATCCCGACATCGCACCGCGAGGTGGGCGAGGATGCCTACGATTTGCGCGGCTCTTGCGGATTCTCCTTCGGCAACGGCTGTTCGGATGGCTCGAGCGAGACCAACCTGTTCGGCAACCCGAAACGTAAAAAGTCGGTCCAAACGCCGACGGAGGTGCTCTGATGGCACATACATTCAAAGTTCTTTCCATCTTGTTGGACTATCCGACGCGAGAAGTTCAGGACGCGGCACCCGATCTTCGCCGCATCATCGAGGACGAAGGGCTTGTGCCGTCGCGTCTGCGTCCAGGTCTGTTCAAGTTGATCGACGATTTGGCGGCGCGCGACCTGTTCGATGTACAAGAACGCTATGTCCTGCTGTTCGACCGGACGCGATCGCTATCGCTCTACTTCTTCGAACATATCCATGGCGAGAGCCGCGACCGCGGTCAGGCAATGGTCGACCTGATGGCGTTGTACGAGCAGAACGGCCTGTCGATCGGCGCCAAGGAACTACCGGACTTTCTGCCGATGTTCCTGGAATTCCTATCGACCATGCCGATCGATCAGGCAGGCGCGTTGCTGGCCGAACCGATGCATATCCTGGAAGCGTTGGCGGAACGGCATCGAAAACGGAAGAGTGCATATGCAGTTGTCTTCCGTGTCCTTGTCGATCTTGCGGCGGGAAAGGCCGATCCGGATGCGGTTGCGGCCTTGCTGGAAGATCCCGAGGATGACCCAAATGACCTGGAAGAACTCGACCGTATTTGGGAGGACGAGGTTGTGACCTTTGGTCCCGAGGCGGGCGGTATGATTTCTCCGGACGGCTCCTGTCCTGCGACGCGCGAAATTCTGAACCGCATGGATGCGCCGACCCACACTCCCAAATCTTGAGGAGGCCGGATGATGGCTGATTATCTCAACACCCTCGTCTTCGGGTACTACCCGTATATTGCACTTGCCGTCCTGGTCGTGGGATCGGTGATCCGGTACGACCGCGAGCCGTATACATGGCGGTCTGGCTCAAGCCAATTGCTGCGTCGAAAGCAACTTATCTGGGGCTCCGTACTGTTCCATCTGGGTGTGCTGATCGTATTTTTCGGGCATCTGGTTGGCCTGTTGACGCCGATCGAAATCTTCGACGCGATGGGCATTTCGCACGGTTTCAAACAGATCATGGCGATCGTGGTTGGTGGCATTGCCGGACTGTTGGCGCTCCTGGGCGCAACCATGCTGGTGCATCGGCGTTTATTTGACGCCCGTGTCAGGGCGACATCGACCTTTAGCGACACTGCCGTCATCGTCATCCTGTGGTTCCAGTTGGCGCTTGGCTTGGCGACGATCCCGTTGTCGCTTGGCCATCTGGACGGTGGCGAGATGGTGAAATTCATGACCTGGGCGCAGGGCATCTTCACCTTCGATCCGGGCGCGGCGGCTTATGTGGCTGAGGCCCATCCGGTGTTCAAATTTCACCTCTTCCTGGGATTGACGATATTCCTCTTCTTCCCGTTCACGCGCCTGGTGCACATGCTCAGCGCGCCTGTGCGGTATCTGTGGCGGCCGGGCTATCAGGTCGTTCGGACCAATCGACCCATGCAGCGCCGGGCGCCGATCAGCCCGGCGGCGGAGTGAAAAACATGCCTGATATTCATGTAAACGGAAGCGTTATCCCGGAAGCAGCGATTATTGCCGAGGTTCAGAACCATCCGGCCGGGGAGCCGGACCGGGCCATTTCCGCGGCGACGGAAGCGTTGATCGTCCGCGAACTACTGCTGCAGGAAGCCCGGGATCTGGCGTTGGAGCCGATGCCGGAGACTGATGCGTCCGGGCGGCGGGAGACCGATGAGGATGCGTTGATCCGTCAACTCTTGGAAGTTGAGATAACCGTGCCGGTCGCCGACGAAGACGCCTGCCGACGGTATTTCGAGAATAATCGCAAGCGGTTCCGGTCCACCGAACTCTACGAAGCGGCGCACATCCTGTTTGCCTGCGATCCTAAAGATTCCGCAGGTTATGAAAAAGCGGTCGCGGCGGCGACGGAGACGATTGCGATGCTTGAGCAGGATCCTGCCGCCTTTGGCTCGATTGCGCGCGCGCGGTCCGACTGCACTTCCGGAAAATCGGATGGGCGGCTGGGCCAGGTCGCGCGGGGCGACACGGTGCCCGAGTTCGAGACCTTTCTTGCCGCGCTGGAAGAAGGGCAGCTTTGCTCCGTTCCGGTGAAAAGCCGTTACGGCGCGCATGTCTTGCGTCTCGACAAGAAAGTGCCGGGCCGCGACCTGCCATTCGAAGCGGTCAAGGGTCGTATCGCCGATTACCTGCAGGAACGGAGCTGGCGTCGGGCCGTCTCGGACTACATCGACCGTCTAGCCAGCTACGCAACGATCGAGGGTGCCGACCGGGACGACGAGCCGATTGTTGAGCAGGCGACCGCACCGCACGCACTCTAGACCTAGAGCGGCGGACGTTTGTCCGCCCAGGGACGGGCGGTCTCGAAGGCGGCGGATGCTTGCAATACGCCGAGGTCGTTCAGGCGCGGTCCGGCGATCTGCAAGCCGACCGGCAGGCCGTCGGCGGTAAAGCCACAGGGGATGCTGGCGGCCGGGTTGTGGCTCATGTTGAACGGGTAGGAAAACTCCGCCCACATGACCCAGTCCCATGGGTGTTCTGGCCAATGGTCAGGCTGCAGCCGTTCGGCCGGAAAAGCGGCCACTGAGACCGCCGGTGTCAGCAACAAATCCCACTCTGTAAAGAAGCGATGGATTGCACCGACATAGGCGAGCTTTCGTTCACGCATCTGCATGTAGGTTTCGGTCGGGTGGTTTTGCGCCGAGCGGATGCAGGCAACCAGACCCGGATCCATCTTGTCTTCCCATTCGTCGAGATAGGCGGCATAGCTGAGTTCATGCGCGGCCCAGAAGAAGCGGATCAGCTCGGGGCCGTCCGGTCCCCAATCGGGCGTTACCTCTTCGACATGGGCACCGAGCGATTCGAACACGCCGACGGCATCCTTCACCATCGCGGCAATGTCGGAGTCGACCCGCGCATGCCCCAGGTCCGGGCTGTAGGCGATGCGCAACCCCTTCATATCGCTGGTGAGCAGGGCCGGATAATCCGCCGGCGGTGCTTCAAGGCTGTAATGGTCCAGCGGATCGGGCCCCGACATCACCTGCAGCATGAGCGCGCTGTCGCCGACGGTGCGGGTCAACGGGCCGTTATGCGAGGTCTGGTCGTTATTTTTGACGGGCCAATTTGGGACGCGGCCGTAGGATGGTTTGATGCCGTAGACGCCGCAGAAATGGGCTGGCATGCGGATCGATCCCGCGCCGTCCGATCCCTGGTGCAAGGGGCCGTATCCCGCCGCCGCGCCTGCGCCGGCACCCGCCGACGACGCCCCGGCGTTGTACCCCTGCTTCCATGGGTTATGGGTGATGCCGGTCAATGGACTCTGGCTGACGCCCTTCCAGCCGAATTCGGACGTGGTCGTCTTGCCGAGAGGGATCGCCCCGGCTTCCTTCAGGCGCGCCGCGAACGGCGTGTCAAAGTCGGCGATATTGCCCTTTTGCATCAAGGACCCCGATTCCATGGGCACGTCCTTCAACGCCGCAAGGTCCTTGATCGTGACGGGGATGCCGTGCAGCGGGCCGAGTGGCTTGTCGCTGGACAGGTCGGCTTCCGCGGCCTTTGCCCCTTCCATCGCCTGATCCGCGGTCAGTGTCGCGAAAGCGTTTACGGCGGGCTCTTGTGCTTCGATGCGGGACAGTACCGCTTGCATCAGTTCGACCGGCGACAATTTCTTGTCGCGGATAAGTGCTGCTGCGTCGGTGGCGGGAAGAAAGGCAAGGTCGGTGGAGTCCATGACGATGTCCCGTTTTGTGATTTCGGGGTGCGGCGGGCGCACGAACTGGGAACGTTTGGCAGCGGAATGGCGGAATTGTGCGCGCCGTGTCGCAGATGAGGATGAGTGGAGCCGCCGCGTCAGCCAACATGCGGCCGACACCGATCATAATAGGCAAAGATGCGTCTGCTGAAAGCTAGGAAAGCGGCGTTTCGTCAGTCTTTTGGATTGCGTCCCAAACGGCCCGCATCGTCATGGGTGACTGCGGCGTTGCACGCGGCGCGGGCTTGGCCGGGCGCGCGACTTCGATAGCCCGTGCCCTAACGGCGGGCCTGACCTTCTTGATCTTGTTGAATGGCAGGGGCTGCGATGCGCTCTGCGTCTCGCGTTTCGATTCTGTCTGATCCACCCGATTGCGGTCACTGCAGAGGCCGACGATCGACGCGCCTGAAGCGATGGTCATCGTCTCGTAGGTGATGTTGCCTTTGACGCAGGCGGTTGACGCCAGTGAAATTGCCCCGCTGTCGATCGGGCCGTTCACCGTGCCATCGACATAAACCGACCGGCCCTTGACTGCGCCGTCCACAACAGCGCCGGCGCTGATGACCACCCGGTTTGCCGACACGTCACCTTCGATCCTGCCGTCGACCTGTACCGTCCCACTGAAGCTAACATCGCCGACGATAGACTGCCCTGCGTCGATCGCAAGACGGGATGCACCCGGCGGCGCCATCTGGCCGCCCGCATTCGGTGCGGTGAGGCCATGGGATCGAATTTGATGATGAGAATTCGCCATAACGATTGTTTTGCGCTCTTCCGTCACGTTCCCCGGTCGATGTTTCGTTAGCCCGAGATGCGTTTACGCATCCGCGTGAACATCGTGTTGAGGTAGACGCTGACGGAGCGGTGCTTGGGACACAATACCGCTCTTGGCTAGCGTGGAGTTCGGATGTATACCCGAAAAATTACCTATTTATATCAGTATTTTAGATAAATTTTTGTGGATAAGTCCAGCTTTTCAAAACACCTGCGCCGACTGTAACCCCAATGATATGAGAGAAAACCACATCGGGAGCGGTGCCGGGCCGGTCCCCAAATTGAAAACCGGCCCGGTCTTATCATGCCGCCGTCGGCCGACTACGCCTTGACGAAAGGATCGCGCTTCACGTTGTCCAGATTTTCGCCTTCGATGCGGATCAACCGTGTCGGCCCGGCCCGGCTGGGCGAATGCACGTCTCCGATGTCGTAGAGTTTCGCCATGCCCGGGGTCATTTCATAGACCGATTCGGCCTCCACTGCGGCGGGCTCATCATCGCTACGGGGCTTCGTGACTTTCCAATCTGTCATTGTGGTCGTTCCCGCCGCCTGACCGTAAATCGCCCAGGAGGAACCGTGGTCATGCGGTTTGGAATTCTTGGCGCCTTCGTGGACATGCGCGACGATGCAGAATCCCATATCGGGATCTTCATACAGAATATTACGCGGTTCGGTGTTGTCCGGTCCGAGATAGGTGTTCACGAAATCGTCGTCGACGAGCGCCTTTTCCAGAACCTGTCGCATCTGCTCCCGGCCGCTGGGTCCGGGGTCCTTGCTCAGGATGTCCCGGAATTCCGTGGAAAGTCGATTCAAGTCATATCCCATTGCGTTTCACTCCGTCGTTAAGGGCTGTCCGGTAGGATTCTTATTTTGGATTTCTCCTGAAAATACCAATTGCGTGCCCATTCATCCAGTAGACCATCCGATGATTACGCATTGATCTCGCGCAAACTTGCATGACAGGCTGATGGGCGAATAGGCGGAGGGGTGTAATGGCGGTCGAGACGGAAATCCAACAGGCAATGGCGCAAACGGATTCGTTGTGGCGGACTTTCGATGCTCTGTGTCGCTGCGGCGGGCGGTTCTGCGGTTCGGACTCCGAGAAGAAAGCCGTTTCCTTTTTGAAGGAACAACTCGAAACGGCGTTTCCCGGACAATGGGCGTCGCTCGCCATGCCGTTCGATGGATGGCGCCGGACCAGCCAGACTCTGGAGCGATTGGGGACGGAGGCTAAGCAGCTAGAGTGTCACGCCCTGGTATGGTCGCCGGTGACGCCTTCGGGCGGGCTGGAGGCGGAGGTCGTCGACCTTGGGCGCGGGACACCGGACGACATTCACCGGGCAGCGGAGACCGTGCGTGGCCGCATCGTGTTGGTCCGGCACGAATACATGTTCTCGCCGGACACCGTCCATCGGCGGGCCAAATACGATGCGGCGCGGGAACATGGCGCGGTCGGGTTCCTGATCGGATATCATTTGCCCGGTAGCCTGCTCGCGACCGGATCTTCCGGCCGTAATGGCGCTGCGGATATACCGGCTGCGGCCATTACGATGGAAGCGGCCGAAGCGTTACGGACGGAGGGAGATGAGTATCCTCGGGTCCGACTAGCCATCGAAACGTCGACGCCCGATGACGTGGCGGAATCGCTGATCGTCGATCTTCCTGGTCAATCCGATGAACGGGTCGTTCTGAGTGCACATATTGATGGGCATCCGTTGGGGGAAAGTGCGATCGACAATGCGACGGGGCTCGCAGCCGTGCTCGCTGTGGGACAAGCGATGGCGCCGCACATGGCGACGATGGAGCGCGGCCTTCGACTTTGCCTGTTCAATCTGGAGGAATGGGCGCTCACGGGATCGGCGCGGTATGTGGACGGGTTGTCGCCGGAAGAGCGGAACGCCATCGTCCTGAACGTTAATTTGGATTCGATCGCGGGGGACCGGCGGCTGACGGCGCTGACCAGCGGCTTTGCGAAGATCGAGGGGTTTTTGTCACGGATTGCCGATAGCGCCGGCACCGATCTCGATTTCTATCGACCCCTGATGCGCAATTCGGACCACTACAACTTCGCACGCCACAATATCCCTGCGTTTCGTCTGGTCGCAGGTTTCGACGATGCCGACTCGGCGCTGCGCTATGTTCTGACGTCGGAAGACCGAATCGATAAGGTCGATCCCGGTGATCTAGCTGCTGCGGCATCGCTCACCGCCACAATCGTTCTCGAGGCGTGCCGGACTCCGTCTCTGAACCTGCGGGATTGAAGCCCGTCAGTCGAGGTCAGCGTCGTGGCGCGGCCTTCCCCAATCGGCAGCGAGAGTGACGGCGCGTTCCACGTCTTCCTCCAGCATCAATCCGTCGGCGACGAGGGCCAAGGCCGCAGCCTTGATCGCCTCGACGTAGCCATTAGCGTCACCGTAGCGTTCGGAAATCGACCGTCGCGGGTCGCCGGTGGCTTGCCGCGTTTCCGGCGTGGCCGGGAGGGGAATCGTACTGCCGGTGAATTCGTGCATGGCCCCTTCGCCGTAATGCCGCGCCCGTAGGTTCCATCCCGTATAGGTGGCGAGCGGTGCGCTAACCATCGGTGCCCGCACTCCCGGTATGTCGTTGCCGTCGTCGTCGACCGATGGGATCATGATGGGATAGCCGTCGGCATCGACCACGTCCGGCGGTTCCTTTGAGAGAATGCCGTTGTCGGCATCGGGGCCGAAATCGAGCAACGGTAGGCTCGCCGGCTCGCGCGGCGTCGACACGCTCGGAATATGCGGGAACTGATCGGTCCATTCCTCGATCGTCGCCAATGTGCCGTCGGCACGGGTCGGAATACGGCTGTCCGGCGGTGTCGCGCCATCGGTCGCCCAGCGGTCCATCGCATCGAGCATCGCACGGAACAGCATCGATGTGGCGACCACGTTGCTGTTGTTTTGGCAAACCCCTTTGCTCGGGCTCTTCAGATTCGGATCGGCAAAATGCTGGGAACTCGACCATAGGAAGACGCGCACGTTCGCAGGCTGCTCCAGGTCGTTGCCTTCGGTGTCCGTGTGAACGAGCGAGCCGCGGCGCTGCCAATACTCCGTCGCTGTTTGGGTATGGATAACCAAAGGGTCGGTATCCGGGCGCTTGAGGATCGCGTCGGTTCTGCCGGTGAGATGGTCCGTACATTCCGCATAGGAGAACGGAAAATGATCGGCCCGGTTGAAATGCTCTTCGTATTGCTGTCCCGCGGGCGCGACCACGTTGGCGAAGCGGTAGTTCATCCACATACGGCCCGCGCCGGCGACATGGGGTAACACGCCGTCGAAAACTTGCCTTCCGCCGGCATCTGCATTGAAGCCGCGATAGAGAAAATCGCGAAGACAGCGTCCGGTCTGCGATCGTCCCCAGCCAAAGGCTTTCTCGACAGACGACGGGTCGCCGATGGGGTTCGGGTTACCGGCGCTGTCCGCCTCCTCGTATTTCAGGAAGCTGACCAGATCGCGTACGACCACATGACCGAGCCCAAGTACCAACGGGTCGCGTCCCGTGTAGACAAGCTCATAGATCCAGCCGGTATCGAACCCGCCGGGCATATAGATGTTGGTATCGGACGGGATGATCGACGTCTGTGCGCCTTGATTGTCGAGGCCGACACCGCCTTCGACCCGGGCGAACTGCCACCGATCGGCAGGGACGTCGATCCGTTCGTCGTCCGTATAGCGCCGCTTGGTCAGCCGCGCCTCGCGCGTGTCGAGCGATATAGTCGGATGGCTGCGCGTCGAGGCCGTGCCGCTTAGAGGGTATGTCGTGATGCCGGGTCGGTCGGCAATGAACTCTACCCGGACCGGGCCGGTTATCGGCTGGCCGTTCTCGGTCGCAACCGGCAGGTCGAGCAGCATGCGGCCATCGCCCGGCAGCAAGTCGCCCTGCCAGGCGGCGCAAACCACGGTATATCCGCGCCGGAAGAAATATCCGTTGCCTGCATCCTTCAGCGTTTTGGGGTCGTTCGTTGCCGGCGCGTCGTTAAAGAATTGCACCGCGCGCAGGTTGCCGCGATTCCCGTAATCGAAGAAGACTCGCTTGTTGCCGCGCGACGGGTCGGCAGGCTTCAGGATGATGACGTCGGAAACGAACTCGACCAGGCCGTCGGCGTTTGTCGGTGCCTTGTCCAAGTCGGTGATTCCCGATTGCGCAGGATGCAAAGGATCGACGGCGAAATGGGCCCGGCCGGTGATGCGTTCATAGGCGCCGGTGGATCCGAATTCATGTCCGTCGGCGAAGGGTTCCCGCTTCGCAATTCTCAGTTCGATCTTGTTGCTCATATCGTATCCTTCCGCATCTTGTCGCCTTGTCTTGGTCAGGCACACCGAAACAGTTTAGACCCTTTTCGTAGGCGGGCACATGGCGACCAGTAATTCAAACCGTTATTCGTCATTGGCGACACAGCGGTGTTGCGCGCCGCGGCTCCGTTCGAGGCCGCTCGACATTGGGCACACAAGCAGCCACAATTTGGTGATTTTCGCTAATAAAGCTGGATTTCGGACTGGATTAAGCGTCATAAAATCACCAAATTTCGTGTATACGGACTGTTGGGGCTTCCACATCGGCTTTTCCTTACTTTTGGTGCTAGGGTGGCCAGTTGAATCGGAGGATTTATTTATGAGGAAGAATGCCATTACGGCACTCTGCCTGTCGGCCGCGATTGCACTTGCCGGCTGTGCTCAAGGGCAGGGACCCGGAACGAAAGAGTCAGTGGGGACGTTGGGCGGCGCCGCACTCGGCGGTCTCTTGGGATCGCAGATCGGTGGCGGCACAGGCAAGCTGGCCTTCACGGCGGCGGGTGTCTTTCTTGGCGGATTGCTGGGGAATCAGGTCGGCAAAAGCCTGGACCGTGCCGATAAGCTCGAAGCGCAGCAGGCCATGGGGCGCGCACAAGCTGCGCCGATCGGTGAAACAATTGCCTGGAAGAACCCCGAGAGCGGAAACACCGGAACCTATACGCCGGTGCGCGAAGGCACATCGTCTTCGGGCCGGTATTGTCGCGAGTTCCAGCAGACGATTACCGTGGGTGGCAAGACTGAGCAGGGTTACGGAACAGCCTGCCGGCAGCCTGACGGATCGTGGAAAATCGTCCAAGACGGATAAGTTGTTGAGACGGCTGACCGTGCGAAGCGGCCCTCGCGGCCGCTTCGGTTTTTTGTATGCGGTTGCGTCAGAACGGCCGGTCGCCTTTGATTTGGATTCTTTCCATCAGGCGATGGCTCGTCGGGCAGTCGTTGAGTGCTAAGTGAACCAACGCCCGATTATCCCATAAGACGAGCATGTTCTCCGACCAACGGTGACGGTAGGTGAATTCGGGCCGATGGCTGTGTTCGTAGAGAAAATTGAGCAACGGTTGGCTTTCCTCCGTCGTCATGTTCTCAAACCGCAGCGTGTAGGCGATGTTGACGTAGAGCGCCTTCCGTCCCGTTTCAGGATGGGTCCGGACCACGGGGTGCGTGTTGATCGTTTCGCGCCAAGCGTCGCTTTCGTCCGTCTTATTCGTGCGCCGTTCGTTTAGAGCCGCCCGTGGGCCGGCCACCCGGCCGTCCCCATGCACGGCACTCAGCCCGTCCAACATGTCTTTCATGCCATTCGATAACGCGTCATAGGCGTCGTATTGATTCGCGAATAACGTATCTCCGCCGACCTGGGGCACGATCTTCGAGTACATCATGGTACCCATGGGCGGTTTTTCGAGGCTTGTGGTGTCGTTGTGCCATTCCGACCCAAGGTGCCCTGAGTCGCCCGGTTTCCGTTCAACGGCAATGATTTCCGGAAAATCATTCATTCCAGTCAGGTTGGGATGAATGGCGAGATCGCCCCATCGCCGGGCGAATGCGATTTGATCCTCCGGTGACAATTCCTGATCGGGGAAACACAACACGTGATGGTCGAGCAATGCTTGATGAATGACCGCGAACTGATCGTTCGATAGGTCGTTCGACAAATCAACGCCGGTAATTTCGGCGCCGGCGGATGCGCCGATCCGGTGAATATGGAGCGTGCCGTCGTCCAAAAGTACCTCCGTCGGCGATGAAGCGGTTTGGAGACAGTATCGCAGCATTTCAACGACAGGAAAATGACAGGAAATATGCGGGGCACGGTCGGAATTCGTTGCGCACAAAAAAAACCGCCTCGTACAAAGTACGAGGCGGCAATGCTTTTTAGTTCAATGAACTGATCGCGTTAACGAACGGGATCACCCTCGATATTACCCAATATCTCATCAACCGCTCGAACGATGCCGATCCAAGTCGCGCCGCCTTTGAAGTCTTCTGCGGCAAGCCGTCTCTGGGCTTGCACAGATGCTCTTATGGGCGCGTCTTCACCGTGTTTCTGGACCAGCAACCGCGCGATCTGAAGTCCATTGTCGTCTTGCTTCATCTCCCCCTCGAGACTTGGCTTCTAGCACTCCTGGCACCAACAACTGCCAGAGACGATTAACTACTATCAGCATCACGTCGCGACGGATAAGATTTTCAAATAAAGGCGGGTATATTTCCCGAGAATGATGATGCAATTGCCACAGTCATTTTGGGCGTCAAAAAGCACATTTCGACGCATTTGGATGGTCAAAAAACACTGAATTTGCAATTTTCCCCGTTATTTATCGCTCGCCGAACGCCCGGTTCAGGGCGACGTAAACCGGTCGCAGCATGTAGTTCATCAACGTCTTCTGTCCCGTGTTGATCGCTGCTTCGGTAATCATGCCGGGCAGAATTGGGTTTCGATTCGGATCATCACCCACATAGCTCTTGTCCAATTTGACGATGGCTTTGTAATAGACAGAGCCGTCTTCGGCGAGGAAGGTTGTCGCCGAGATCTCTCTCACCGTACCCTGGATGGATCCGAAGCGGGCGAAATCATAGGTGGTCATGACCACTTTGGCTTCCTGTCCGACCTTAATGTGTCCGATATCCATCGGGGAAATGCGCGATTCGACAACCAGCTCTTCGTCGATAGGCACGATTTCCGAGATCACCCCACCGGGGGAAACAACCGCGCCGATGGAATGAACCTGCAAGCCCTTGACGATTCCGCGGACCGGCGCGCGGATGTCGGTTCTTGCCATCCGGTCTTCCAGGCGCTGTGCGGTCTGCCGCAACTGCTCCAACTCGGCGATAATCTGAGCCATTGCCGCAGCGGCTTCATTGATTCGCTTGGCGTCCGCCTCGGCGAGTTTTCCTTCGGCTTCGGCGATCGCCTGATTGGCCTTGGCAGTATTACCCAGGATTTCGCGTAATTCACCCTGGGCCACGCTCAGTTCCTGTTTTGTGCGGAGATAGACGACCCGCGAAATATGTCCGGATTTCATGAGCTTCCCGCGCATGGCGGTTAACTCCTTGGAGATTTCGATCTGCTCCTTGATCGATATCTTCTGTTCCTGCAAAACTGAGAGCTCCGACCGGCGCTGGTCGATCTGATGCATGATCACGTCGCGCTCGAGAACTTGGCTTTCGGTGTCGAGCATGTGGATTGCTAGGTTGTCGTCGATCAGGCTCTTGTATTTGGGATCGACTTTGGAATAGTCCGGATTCCGTCCTTCTGCGAAGGCGCGATGGCGCTCCAACTGCAGCGAAAGGGCAGAAATGCGTGACCGGTTCTCTTCTAGCTCCGCGGCAGCGTGCGTTTGATGTAGGCGCACGATGACGGCGCCTTTTTCGACAATAGTTCCATCCTTCACGAGGACTTGGGAGACGATACCGCCTTCGAAATGCTGAATCCCGAGCACTGTTCCCACCGGGATGACGTGACCCGGTGCGCGCGCCGTTTCGGTCAACGGCGTGATGATGGCCCATCCGATGAAACAGAAGACGCCAGCCAACGCGATATACAGGGTCATGCGCATACCGCGCGGCGGTCCCGTTTCTTCCAGCACGATTGAACGCGCCAGGAATCGCATATTCGAGCGCGTGCGGCGGCGGGGCCGTTGCGATTTTCCGCGCCGATTTTCCTGCGGTGCCCCCGCAGGATTCGACGGTGCTTTCGTTGCGTTGGTTTCGTTTTCGTGTGTTGTCGTCATCGCTCTATGCCGCACTTTTTTGTTTACGGTCGAGGAACTCGCCCGGAGGACCGTCGAAGGCGACGCGTCCGCCGTTCAGCAGAATCAGTCGATCGGCCAGCCGCATATGGCTCGGCCGGTGGGTTGTCATCAAGACGGTCGTCTTACCGCGCGCGTTCCGGATGACATTCATCAGTGCTTCATCCGCATCGGCGTCCAGCGCTTGGGCGGGCTCGTCCAGAAGCAGGATCGGCGCTTTTCGGATATAGGCGCGCGCCAACGCCAGCTTGCGTTTAAATCCGGACGGCAGTTCGCTCAATACGGCGTCGGTCAGTCGAGTCTCGAATTGGTTTGGCAGCTCCAAAATCTCGTCATAGAGGTGGGCCGCTCTGCACGCTTCCGCCATGTCGGTCTTAGTCGCCGTCGGCATGGCCAGGAGAAGGTTTTGCGCGATCGTACCGTGGAAGAATTCTGCGGTTTGCGGTGCAAACCCAACTTGCTGCCGGAGGTCGATCGCATCCAACTGCCGGACATCGACACCATCGATCAAGACCGCGCCCGCTTGTGGTTTGTGAATCCCTGCGGCCAACTTCAACACTGTCGACGCACCGCAACCGTTATGTCCCGATATGGCGACCACCTCGCCGGGTTTCGCATCGAACGCAACGCCGAACAATGCTGGGTCGGTTTCCGGTGTGTAGCGGAAGCTGACCGTCGAGAACGTGATGCCGCCGCCGATATATCGCAGGGGCGGTACGTCGCCGGGCATCCGTTCGACCGGGAGCCGCATCAGCCGGTTGATTTGCGAAAGGGCCATGCGGATTTGCTCCGCTCGGCTGATCGCCGTGAGTCCGCTTTGCAATGGCGACAAGGCCCGCCAACCCAGGATCATCGTTGCGATCAAGGCGCCACTGGACATTGTTCCATCGATCACGCGGATAGCGCCAAAGGCGATAAGGCCCACGCCGGCGGATAACATCAGGATCGTCGAGACCGCCTGGATTGTGTGGTTCAACATGGAAATTTTGAAATCCGCTTCGGCCGTTTCCGCTGAAAGTTTGCGATGCCGGTCGAGCCACAAAGTCTGTGCCGACAGCAGCTTCACGTTTCGGAGGTTGGCCATCGCCTCGACAAGGAAACGTTGTTGCGTCGAGCGCGCGGCACCGGATTTCGACGTAAGCCGCCGGTTCAGTGGCGCGGCAACCATCGCCAAAGCGATATAGAGAACCGCCACGGCGATGGGGATGATGACGATCGGACCACCAAGAACGGCAATGATGACGATGAAGACGATCGCGAAAGGTATATCCAACAGCGCTTCCGCGAGCGGGCCTGTGAAGAAGTCCCGGACAACTTCAAACTCCTTGAGCCGGGCAATCTGGGTGCCGAGCGGGGCGTTTTCGGTTTGCAGTGCAGGCAGGAACATCACCTGCTGGAAGGTCGCGACGCCTACCAGGTGATCTATCCGTCCTGCGGCATAGGCGAGCGACCGGGACCGGATAACCCGGAAACCCGCCTCGAACCCGACAGCGAGAGCGATACCACCGAGCAAGTACAGGAGTTGCTGAACCGATGCGGATGGAATGACGCTGTCGTAAACGGACATGACGAACAGCGGCGTCACCACGCTAAGAAGGTTGAATATGAGTGTGATGGCGAAGGCCTGGAGGGCGATGACACGGAGCCGTCGGGCGATGCGGCCCATCCAACTGCGGAAGCCTTCTTGCTCCGCCGCCGTCTTCAGCGTGCTTTGCGCCACATAATAAGCGGTTCCCAGAAGGTTTGCGCTGACATCCTCGCGGACCGAGTCCGTTTCGCTATCGTAAATCTGCTGTCCCGTATCCGAAATCGACAGTATGACGCGAACGGATCCTTCGTCGGGCACGAACAAGCAGGGCGTGAGCGCCGGATCGATGTCATCCTGCTGAACCCTATGCGCCTCGGAATCATAGTTCAGGTTCGCAAGGACATTGCGAAATCCGTCGAGATCAAGATCACCGGCGAAATGAGGAATGGCTTCGGAAACGTGCCGAGGCTCACCCCGCCAACCGATGGCATTCAGGAGCGGAATGAGGCAAGAGGCAAATGGGCGCTCCGACGAGTCTCCATCCTGAGCACCGTCGTTGAAGAGCCGGTCGCTCATGCCGTCCGGCAGCTTGGCGCGCGACGTAAAGTATGCTTCACGGCTCATTGTGCCGGACCTTTCGATGGCGACTGGTGCTGGTCTTGACCGCCTATTTTCATTTCGACCATTTGACCATCGTGGATCGAGTAAACTCTGTCGGCGAGGTCGAGGACCTTGGGCCGATGGCTGATGAGAACCATCGTCGCGGAGCCGCGGTATTCGCGAAGCAAGTCGACGAGCTGCAAGTCACTTTGCGGATCGAGCAGGGCATTAGCCTCGTCGAACAGGATGATGCGCGGATGATCGACCAGCGCTAGCGATCGTGCGATCGCGAGTCGTTGTTTGATACTGACAGGGAGGCCGTCCTCAGGGCCATTGGATACCTTAGTGTCATATCCTTCCGGCAGCCGGGCGATGACATCGGTGAGACCGAGCCTGGTCGCAATCTCGAATGCTTTCGCCAGACGATCTTCAACTTGGAACATCGTCAAATTCTCAAGGATTGTACCTTCGAACAGTGTTCCGCTTTGCGGCAGATAGCAGATTTGCGACCGCAGCAACGCGGGATCGTCATTACGAATGTCTTTGCCGTCGACCTTAATCACGCCTTTTTCGGGCTTCAAAATACCGGAAATCAGATGCAGGAAGGCGGACTTCCCGGCGCCATTGCTACCGGTGATGCCGATGATTTCGCCGGGTTTGACATTCAAGGTCAGGTCGTTGAAGAGCAACTCCGACTTGTTCGAATCATAACGAAAGTCGACGTCGCTCATTTCGATGCCGATCGGTTTGGCCGCTGCAGCGGCGTCGGTTTCCGATCGCGGTACGGAGTTGTTGGGTGCGTGGTCGTATTCCAGCGGCAGGGCGAATACTTCCGTAATCTGGCGCCGGGCGATCTGCACGTTCTGGTACTGCGTCCAGACTCCAAGCAGCCGGAGAAGAGGGCGGGCGGCGCGACCTGCCAACAGAGTGCAGGCTGCAAGGCTACCGATCGACAACGAACCGTCGATGACCATTGTGCTGCCGTAGGCGGCGACGGCCGCCATCATTATTTGGGACGACATGGCACCTGCGCTGCGCGCCAACGAGCTATAGAAAGTGGATCGGTATGTCGCGGCCGCGGAGTGTCCCTGGAGGCGCTCGTATCGCCGTACCATGAGGCTCTCTGTCCCGATCGCCTTGACCGTCGGGATCTTGCTCAGTACGTCGATAATGAAATTGTAACGACGATTATCGTTCCCCGTACGGTCTTCCAGTGCGGCATGGAGGTTGCGGCCACACCAAATTGCGGCGCCCGCAGTGGCCGCCATGATGATGATCGGAAGGGCGACGAGCGTGCCGCCGATGACAGCTATCAGCGACAGGAAGAGAGCGGCAAAGGGCAAGTCGATCCAAAGCAGGGCTGCTTGGCCGGAATAGAATCCCCGCAGTGTTTCGATCGCGCGAAACCGTTGCAGTTGGATGCCTGGTGCGTTGGCCTCAAATGCTTGGACCTCGCTCGACAGCATTCGGTCCATGGCGGCGCAGCTAATCGCGTGATGCAGCTTCGCGCCACTCCATCCGGTTATGTAGGCACGCGACAGGGTCAGGATAGCGTCGACAATCAAGACGCAGAAGAATCCCATCGCGAAGAATGTGAGGGTGCTAAATCCCTGGTTGGGAATGATGCGATCGTAAATTTGCAGCAAAAATATCGGCAGAGCCAAGGAAAGCAGATTGATCGCGATCGACGCTGCCAACACATCGGGATTCTTATGCAACGTACGCGCGAGTTCAAAGCCGCCCTGAAGTGACGGCAGCCGGTGCGACAACAATTTGAGATGGTCAGCGATAGGGTCCGCTGACGCGGTTTGTTGAGACCGTTGATCCAACTGTCGTTCGTCCTTCTTCGTTACGCGCGCCGCCCATGGATGGCTCTCCTAGCGCGCCGTTTCTTGGCTTATCGATTTAGGCGTTAACCAAATTAGAAATACATCGTTAACAACTGGTTACCCGGTGTTCGCGAGTGCGGTAGA